>CAZEEP010000003.1:0-148147 GCA_964511295.1 uncultured Prevotella sp. | reverse complement strand
AAGTAACGTTCCGTTGGTCTGTATGACATTGCTCACCTGCCGCCCATGAGCATAAAGCTTCTGAAGGCTAATGGCTTTCTTGTAAAAGGAGAGAGGGCACATGAGCGGTTCGCCACCATGCCATGTAAAGAGCACCTGGCTGCATGTTTGAGCTTCCATGTATCGCCGCGTAAACAGCTCCAGCATGTCATCGCTCATCATGTGAGCAGTTTCGTCCTTGTAGAGGCAAGCTTTCTCCAAGTAGTAGCAATAGGCACACTTCAAATTGCATGACGCGCCGGCAGGCTTCAGCATCACGTAAAGAGGACGTGCAAATGGGGCTACACTGCTCATTTTTCTGCTTTTCAATATAATGAGGCTGTGTAAAGAAAAGCGTAAATGGCTTTTTAGGTTCTTTCTTACACAGCCTCACTAAACTTATTTTGCAAGCCAGTCAAGGAACGGGCGCAACATCTTTGCCGACGGATCAGCGACTTGACGAGAGAGCTTAATGTCATTGCCCATGCCGTTGAGTACGTCAAACTTGTATTTCTCATTGCTGTCAATAGCCTTCACAGCAGCCTTGGAACCATGTCCATTGAGGAAGTCGGCGGCAAGACTGCTCATGTCGGCAACCTTTTCAACAAAAGGACGCAATTCTGTCCACAACAGCTTGTCTGACGGATTGGAAGAAGATGCCAATGCAGACATAGCTTTGGCATTGCCGACAATATTGTTCAGCTCGCCAAGGAGCGCATTTTTCGTGCGCGCATCGTTAGGAGACACCTTGTATGCACGTATAAGGTCAGCAAGAGGGCTGTTGGTGTCATAGTAACGCAAGTAAGGCATAAGACGGAAGGCATTCGGGGCAAGCTTGCCGAAAACAGCATTCAGAGATGCCATCCATGACGCGTCATTATCGAATGCCTTCATGTTCCAAGCATAGTCGGCAATGCTGAAAAGCGATATTTTACTAACCTCGCCCTGCTGCATCGGGTTGCTGATAAGCGTTTGTACACCCTTCAAATCAGGCTCAAGCGTAGCATTGCGGTCAATGTGAGCCTCATCATCAAAGTTGCGGTACATGTCAAGAGGGAATATCTTGTTCATGTCATTATCATTGCATGGATAGTTCCACCACCAAGCCACATCGCGACCAAGCCATGAACTTACAAGGCCTGGATCCTCTGAATTAGGCACTGTCCATACGGCACGGCCTGTGATATAAATGCATGTTTTAGCAGGAGTAGAGCTGAGCGAGCGGAAGAAACGCTCTGCTTTCTCACGGGTTACCCATGAATAAGCATAAAGCTGCGGCACATAATGCAGCGGTTTCACTGTGTCCTCAGGTGCTACCTTCTTCCCATTCCATTTTGCATCGACAAGGCCTTGCAGCTTAGTCAGGCGGTCTGCTCCGAGTTTAAGGCTTGCGTCATCATCCGGCACGCCTACGTCATCAACAAAAACACCAAACTGGCGCACTCCAAGTTCGTGCATCTTAGTGAACTTATCCATTATACGGTCAAGCACGTTGTCTTGTGCGGCATCTGTGAAGGCTCCTCCTGGGTGTATGGCCCAAATGAAGTTTACCTTGTTCTGATGACCTGCGGCAGTAAGGCTTCGCATCTGGTCTTGCGTAAGCATGCCTACACGCTGCTGCTGTTGCGTAAGTGTAGTCGGATAAGGCTTGTCCCAATACTGCGAATGATAGACATCACTCTTGGCTCCATACATGTACGTGTTCATTTTATAACGTGCCATAAAGCGGAAAAGATCCTGCGTAACCTCAGCGTTGTATGGAACGCCATAATATCCCTCTATTATGCCGCGGTACTTGATGTCGGCATAGTCATAAATGTCAACGCAAGACAACTCCTGCTTATGAGCATCAAGCATCTGTTCCAACGATGCAAGCCCACAGAATACGGCATCCGTGTTTTCTCCAAGTATTACAATGTCTGCGCCATCTTTTCCTTGACGCACAGAGACAATATGTCTGTCATACTTTGTCAAAGAGAAGATGTCTTGTTTCAAGCCACGCTGCTTGGCTATGCGGTCGGCATTATCGCCAGAGCCGTAAATGCCAAGATAAACAATGGCAGAGCCTTTCTGAGCTTTCTTACCCACCGTAGCAGTAATGTCATGCTCAACAAGGATTTGCTTGACACGTGCCACAGTGTAATTGTCGATGCCTTTTCCGTTTATAATAACGGCATTGGCAGGCAGCGTTGCCACACCTATGGCTGCTTCCTGGCGTTGTGGTACTGGCCAAATAGAGTAAACGTCAGCCTTTGCCATGACGGCAACAAGGCAACACATCAAGGTTAAGATTATTTTAGAACGTATCATAAGAATATAGTTAAACGGTTTAATTTTATTAAGAAAAAGCGTCCCCAGATAACAATGTCTACGGACGCTTTAGAATTCTGTTTATCTCCTGTTCATGCTAACATTATATTGTGCATGAATAAGATAAACTCATATTTTCATTAGTCAGCCAACTTAGCCTTGATGAACTCACGGTTCAAGCGGGCGATGTTAGCTATAGACTCGTTCTTCGGGCACTCAGCCTCACAAGCACGGGTGTTAGTACAATTACCGAAGCCAAGTTCTTCCATCTTAGCGACCATAGCCTTAGCGCGGCGTGCAGCCTCCGGACGTCCCTGTGGCAACAGTGCGAACTGGCTGACCTTAGATGAAACGAAGAGCATTGCGGAACCGTTCTTACAAGCTGCAACGCAAGCACCGCAACCAATACAAGTAGCGCAGTCCATGGCCTCGTCGGCAGCCTCCTTAGAAATAAGGATAGCGTTAGCATCCTGAGCCTGACCTGTGCGGACAGATGTGTAACCACCGGCAGAAATAATCTTGTCAAATGCAGAGCGGTCTACCATGCAGTCCTTGATGATTGGGAATGCAGCTGAACGCCAAGGCTCAACTGTGATGACGTCACCATCGTGGAAACGGCGCATATAGAGCTGGCAGGTTGTAGCTCCTTGAGCCGGTCCGTGTGGGTGACCGTTGATATAGAGTGAGCACATACCGCAGATACCCTCGCGGCAATCGTGGTCGAAGACAAAAGGCTCGTTGCCGCCCTCAATGAGCTGTTCGTTGAGGATGTCAAGCATCTCCAGAAATGAAGTATCACCAGGGATGTCCTTCATCTCAAAGGTGTCGAAATGACCTTCTGCTTTAGGTCCGTTCTGACGCCATACCTTAAGAGTGAATGAAATATTCTGATCCATGTTTTTGTATTCTGTATTAAACCTGTTTATGACTTGTAGTTACGGGTCTGAACCTTGATATACTCGTAGTTGAGTTCTTCCTTGAAGAGCGTAGGAGCCTTGTCCTCACCCTCATACTGCCAGCAAGCCACGTACATGTAATTCTCGTCGTTACGCTTAGCCTCGCCTTCCTCAGTCTGGCTTTCCTCACGGAAATGACCACCGCAGCTCTCGTTACGCTCCAGTGCGTCGTAGGCAATAAGCTCGCCCATGAGGATGAAGTCACGCAGGTGAATAGCCTTGTCAAGCTCTATGTTTAGACCGTCCTTGCTTCCTGGAACACGAACGCAGGTGTTGAACTGCTTGCGGATGTCCTTCAGCATAGCAAGAGCTTTCCTCAAGCCTTCCTCATTACGTGCCATACCGACATAATCCCACATTATATTATATAGCTCCTTGTGGATGGAGTCGACACTCTTCAGCTTAGACTTGTCGGTCTGCTTGTTCTGAATGTCCATGATGCGGTCAATCTCTGCCTGCACACCCTTCTCTGCCTCTACAAACTCAGGAGCGTCTGTTGAAGGTTTCTTAACCTGAATTTGGTCAGAAAGATAGTTCTGCATGGTGTAAGGAATGACGAAGTAACCGTCAGAAAGACCCTGCATAAGGGCAGAAGCACCGAGACGGTTAGCACCGTGGTCTGAGAAGTTGCATTCACCGAGAGCGAACAGACCCTTGATGGAAGTCTGGAGCTCGTAGTCTACCCACAGACCGCCCATTGTGTAGTGGATAGCAGGGAAAATCATCATCGGGTTGTCGTGTGGGTCAACATCGGTGATTTCCTCATACATGTCGAAAAGGTTGCCATAACGCTGGTCAACAACATCACGGCCAAGACGCTGGAAAGCCTCGGAGAAGTCGAGGAACACTGCAAGACCGGTGTTGTTTACACCATAGCCCTTATCAGTACGCTCCTTAGCAGCACGTGATGCAACGTCACGGGGTACGAGATTACCGAATGCAGGGTAACGACGCTCCAAATAGTAGTCGCGGTCTTCCTCAGGAATGTCGCGGCCCTTAATCTCACCACGCTGCAATTTCTTTGCATCCTCAAGCTTCTTTGGCACCCAAATACGACCGTCGTTGCGCAGTGACTCTGACATAAGGGTCAGTTTAGACTGCTTGTCGCCGTGGACAGGGATACATGTCGGGTGAATCTGTACGAAGCAAGGGTTAGCGAACCAAGCACCCTTACGGTAAGCCTGGATGGCAGCCGTACAGTTACAACCCATAGCGTTTGTAGAGAGGAAGTATGTGTTACCATAGCCACCCGTAGCGAGACATACAGCATGAGCTGAGTAACGCTCCAGCTTGCCTGTTACGAGGTTCTTGGCTATAACGCCACGGGCACGGCCGTCTACAACGACGATGTCCTCAATCTCTGTACGAGTGTGAAGCTCAACAGTGCCGTGGTGAACCTCTTTCATCAGAGAGCTGTAAGCACCGAGCAGAAGCTGCTGACCAGTCTGGCCTTTAGCGTAGAATGTACGGCTCACCTGCACACCACCGAATGAACGGTTGGCAAGCATACCGCCATACTCACGAGCAAAAGGAACACCCTGTGCGACGCACTGGTCAATGATGTTAGCCGACACCTCTGCAAGACGGTATACGTTTGCCTCACGGGCACGGTAGTCACCACCCTTGATGGTGTCGTAGAACAAACGGTAAACGGCATCACCATCGTTCTGATAGTTCTTTGCTGCATTTATACCTCCTTGTGCCGCAATAGAGTGAGCACGGCGCGGAGAGTCCTGAATGCAGAAGTTTATTACATGGAAGCCCATCTCGCCGAGTGAAGCGGCAGCACTGGCACCTGCCAGACCTGTACCCACGACAATGATGTCAAGTTTACGTTTGTTGGCAGGATTCACCAACTTCTGATGAGCTTTATAGTTAGTCCATTTCTCGGCCAAAGAGCCTTCTGGAATTCTTGAATCTATCTGAATCATAGTGTATTAGTTACTAATTTAGAATTACTAATTACGAATTAAGCTGCACAACACATTGACGGTGCAAAGCCGAGCCAGAATGAGAGAACGAGGATGAAGAACACACCCATAAGGATAGTAACATAGCAAATGCCGATGCACTGCCAGCGCTTCAGCCAAATCTTACCGCTCCAACCAAGGGTCTGCATTGCTGACCAAAAACCGTGGCTAAGGTGAAACCAAAGGGCGCAAATCCACACAAGGTAGAGTACCGAGAACACAGGATTGGAGAATGTTTCCTGAATCCATGCGAAACCATCGGCAGGATCGTGAGCTACCTGTACACCAGCAAGTTCTGCAAACATCATGTGTCCCCAGAAGTTGTAAAGGTGCAAGATAATACCAAGCAAAATAATGAGGCCAAGCACAAGCATGTTTTGTGAAGCCCAGCTTACCTCCGGGCGGCGACTTGTAACCTCATAACGCTGCGGCCCACGAGCACGTCGGTTCTGTGCAGTGAGGATAAACGCATAAACGATATGGCACACGGCAAGGAAAGCCAAGCCAAGGGTGCCAATCACAGCATACCAGTTGCTACCAAGAAACTTGCACACCATGTTGTAGGCATCGGCCGAGAAGAAGGCGGCTACGTTCATGCAGCAGTGGAAGGTCAGGAAGAGAACGAGACAGATGCCAGTTACCGACATCGCCACTTTTCTACCAATCGGAGAATTGATTAACCACATAAATGATTGATTTTAAATTATTTGAATGTTATTTGTATAAACGTGTTTTTTACCTTTCCGATTTCCTTTAAGTTTGGACACAACTTTAAATACCAATGTTTAGGCATCAAGATACCTTGATATAGGTATTGCTGGTAGACTATCCGTTTGCAAAAATACTAAACTTTAGTGACTACACAAAGTAAAAAGCTTATTTTTTTACACATTTATGCGCCTTTTTAAAAAAGCGAAGATGAAAAGTGTTATGCTCAGCTTCGACTTACCTGTAGACCTTTCGTACTTAATTTCATGTCAACAAATCGTGCATTGGCACTTTTTTTATTAGCGTTTAGAATCTGCTTAATCCGAACAGCAGCCTGTGGATCCTTGGCTATCATATACAGATAGCCACCACCACCTGCACCAGGCAACTTGTAACCCAAACACAGGTCATCGACAAGACTCGTCAGATGTCTTACAGCATCAGGATTAGTACCTGAATCCAAGGCTTGGTTCTGCAGCCAATTAATACACACAAGCCGCCCCATCATTTCAAAATCTTCTCGTTGTATGGCATCATACATCTCCATAGTGTGCTCTTTCATGTGTCTCAACAGCTGGAGTTCATCGTGCTGATTAAGGAACATGCGCCTCACGATTTCTGCAAGTATTGTTTTTGCAGTGCGTGTAATGCCCGTATAGAAAAGCAAATGACACTGCTGGTATTCAGGTTGTGTCCATAGGTCATTTGGCAAATAACGAACAAGCGGAGTTTGGTCAAAGCCCTTCTGTGTCTGCAATAGTTTTACGCCCTGCAACACTCCACCGAACTGATCCTGCCAACCGCCACCAGTGGTAAGCAACTGCTCAAGCAAAAGCGTTCGATTGCCTATTTCCACTTTGTCCCATCCGAGAGAGCAGAAATCATTCAATGCACCAAGAACCGTTGCAGCCAAAATACTGCTCGTCCCAAGTCCGGATCCAGCCGGTATTGCAGAAAGGGTTGTTATTTCTATGCCACTGCCAAAAGCAGCAAGCTGCTGCTGCAATGACGAGAATTGCGTATCGCAGAAACCTGGCTGAAATCCAGCAAGCACCAATGCCGCCTTAGGAATAGAAAAAGGACTGCCTACATGGTTGAAATCTGCAAGTTCTTCGTATGTGCAGACTACTTCTGAAGCTCCAAGGTCTATGCTGCGTAGTATGATTTCCAATTTCTTGCAAGGCTTGACATAAGCCTGCAAAGGTGGTTGCCCGTTTAATTCAATAGCAAGATTAATAACGCTGCCACCTTCCATGAGGCATGTAGGCGGCGTGTCGGTCCATCCACCGGCAATGTCAATTCTCACAGGACAACGCGCCCAAACTATCTGATCACTGTATACATTTAGATGTGGATGTGAATGAAGCGAAGCCGACGACAGAAGTCCTTGTCGAAGGAGGGAGAAAGCCTTGGCATCATATTCCTTGCCGTCTTTGCCTTCCAAACGCAGCACCTCAGACCTGAACATTGCGTCGTGTATGCGCTTCATCACTGGTTCTCTATCACTCAATGGCTCTGGTAACGGAATGTTGTTTTCAGCAAACTCTTTGGCTGCATCGTCAAGGTCAAGCTGATAGAACACGCTGTGATTATGATTTGCTGCAAGTTCTGACCAGTTTTTCTTACGAAACTCACGACGCTGTTCAAACAAACGCTTCAAGTTGGCTTTTGAACTTATTTCCTCAGCACTTATGAGCTTAAAATTTGAAGTTTTAAGTTCTAAATTTGGGTCTGCAAGCATTGTTCGCAAAACCAAACCCATATCATGCACATTATCGACTATTGGAAAAAGAGACTCTGTCTGCCTGTCACCTTGAAATTTGTCATAGTATCCGTATGGACGCACAACCCACTGGCTTTCGCCAATAGGTACTATATCTACACACTGACAAGGCTTTAAGTCTATATTCCAATCGTTTACAGGAACACCTGTGATTATATTGTCATGACTATAAGTCCACCACTTGCCCACAAACGAGTTTTCTATCCAAACATTGGTATTCTCCTCAGAAGGTTTGGCAAGAACCTCGGCATTCTGTATGAATATAGATGGTTGTGGCTTCAACGAATGATGCATTATAAGCCTTTGGTCGCTTACAATGTTTTGAATGGAACACATAGATGACAGCAATTCGTGCGAAGTGCCAAAATGATAAAATTCACCGCCCGGCAACGGTAGTATGGCAACGCTCAAACCATTTACAGCAGCATCCTCAATGACAGGCTTAGTACCCAACGCACCGCCAAAAGTGGAATACATGTCATAATTTGTTATCCTGCCGTTCGAATCCACGCAATGCTCCATAAGCACATTGACAGCTTTATCCGACAAAAGCCATACACCAATGTCAGTAAGATAGAAATGATCCTTCATCAATTTACCAAGCTGTTCCACTGAAGGTTTCTGAAGCATGCATTCCAACCGAGAAGGTGTTTGTTTTGACGAAACAAACACTCCGTGGTTCTTCGCTATCTCCGGACCAAGCCAAAGACCATAGCAAACCACGTCAGCATTTGGAATAGGTTGCAAAGGCTGGGTGGCACGGATATAAACATCTCCGCTCACCACCATTGTGTGCAATCCTGCAGGAGAAATATCCATAATCTTCTCATACAGAGACACTTGCAAAGAAAGTAAATTTTGAGACAAACGTTGTCCCCGCTCCCAGCGGAATATGGGAATTGGAGTCAGAATCTTCCCCGACGGAGCATAGGCAGGAAGCCTGCGACTTTGTCCACCTGCATGAAGCAAAATTCTTTTTTCGTCGTGCAACCACTCATTGAATTGCAGATGCTGACCACCATTCTCGTCTATATTATCAGACGCTGAGCCTATGCCACATTCAACATTATAAGCCTCAAGCAACAGATTAGCGGTACCACCACCTGACCCAAGTTTATGTCCTACAGGGTCATTTGTACAGAACCACTCGTCTTTCGACATGCCCGTTATATTATGGAAACAATCAACCAAGTTTGGCGGCAAGGAAAGCAATTTCTTCATCGTCTTTATTCTTTATTATTAAGAGGAGCACAAAACTCATGTAAGAGCAGCATAAAGCTCCTGCAAAACATTTTATAGCGCAAAAGTAGCAAATAATAATGATTTTTACGTACTTTTGCAAAAGAATAATCCAAAAGCGATATGATTTCCAAAAGTAAAGGGGACAACCTGTTTCGTAAAAACGGTGTAAACTACCTGTTATCATTCATCATGATTACCATTTGCTTTGCCATGTGGGGGTTCGCAAATGACGTAACCAACCCAATGGTCAAGAATTTCGGAACTATATTCCAGATAAGCAAGTTCCAAAGTAGTTTTGTACAGGTGGCCTTCTACCTTGGTTATTTTGTAATGGCGTTTCCGGCAGCCATGTTTATCCAACGATATTCCTTCAAAACAGGAGTAATGACAGGCCTTATACTTTACGCCGTAGGTGCCTTAGCATTCATTCCTGCCAAGTCCACTGGTACATTCTTCGCATTTCTGCCAGCCTACTTTGTTATGACATGCGGCCTCTCTTTCTTGGAAACAAGCTGTAATCCGTATGTTTACTGCATGGGGGCAGACGAGAAAGCGACTCTAAGGCTTAATCTCGCACAGGCTTTCAACCCTATAGGTGCGATAAGTGGGGCATTCATTGCCCTAACTTATGTCACATCAAATTTGGATTCCACACCGTCAACCACTCGAGAAATCTTAATGGTGTCAGACCATGCCAGGTTTGAGGCAATAAAAGCGCATGACCTCAATGTTCTTGTACAGCCATACCTCTACATAGGCATAGTGGTAGTGGTGCTCTTAATAGCCATACGCCTGACTAAGATGCCTAAGGCAAGCAATGAAAGCTGTAAGAAAAAAAGCTTATGGAAGGCCGTGAAAGAGCTTGCGCATGAAAGAAACTATCGCGAAGGTGTGATAGCCCAATTTTTCTACATAGGTGCACAAACCGTTTGCTGGGCATACATAGTTTACTATGGGCATCACGTTTTCCACGAACTTGGAGGCATTGAAGAAAAAATCTCCGACCAACTAACAACCAACTTTTATCTCACAGCCCTCGCACTCTTTGCCGTAGGCCGCTTTGTATGTACATGGTTCTTGCGCTTCATCAGCCCTGGCCGCCTGCTTGCCATTCTCGCTATAGGCGCTATGGCATTTCTCATAGGTGTTATTTTTATCGATGGATTTTTTGGTTTATGTTGCCTCGTAGCTGTAAGCGGATGCATGAGCCTGATGTTTCCCACTATATACGGCATTGCCTTGAAAGGACTTAAGGGAAACGTAAAATTTGGCGGCGCAGGACTTATAATGAGCATACTCGGTGGAAGCATCATACCTCCACTGCAAGCTGCCATAATGGATGTCAAGGAAGACATACTCGGCCTACCGTCACTCAACATTTCCTTCTTTATACCTTTTATCTGTTTCCTTATAGTAGCAATGTACGGCTTTAGGTCACAGAGAAGAACTGTTGCAAATCACTTTTAAACATTCAAGTCTGAGAAAAGAAAAATAATGAATTTCAAGTACGACGTGATAGTCATAGGCGGCGGACATGCAGGCTGCGAGGCTGCATGTGCTGCCGCAAACATGGGCGCCAAGACCTGCCTCATTACTATGGACATGAACAAAATCGCCCAAATGAGCTGCAATCCTGCTGTAGGCGGCATTGCCAAAGGACAGATTGTGCGCGAAATTGACGCTTTGGGCGGACAAATGGGTATAGTTACCGACAAAACAGCAATACAGTTCCGAATGCTCAATAAGGGCAAGGGACCAGCTGTGTGGTCACCGCGAGCACAATGCGACCGTGGTAAATTCATTTGGGAATGGCGAAACAGGCTTGACCAAACCGATAATCTTGACATCTGGCAAGATCAAGCCGATGAGCTTATAGTAGAAAACTGCGAAGCCGTTGGCGTAACAACCATTTGGGGTGTGGAGTTCAGGGCAAAAGCCATAGTGATAACAGCAGGCACCTTCCTTAACGCCATGATGCACGTTGGCCACAAAATGATACCGGGTGGCAGGTGCGCAGAACCTGCATCCTACCACCTTACAGAGTCAATAACGCGATGGGGCATACGTGCTGGAAGAATGAAAACAGGAACACCAGTTCGCCTTGACAAACGCACAATACATTTTGAAGATACTGTAGAGCAAACCAGAGACGCAGATTTTCACCAGTTCAGCTACATGAGGGTGCAGCACGCCCTAAAACAGCTACCATGCTGGACATGCGAAACCAATGAAAAGGTTCATGAGATTTTACGCGATGACCTTGCTAATTCTCCCCTTTTCAACGGACAGATACAAAGCACAGGCCCACGTTACTGCCCGTCGATAGAGACCAAGCTTGTAGTTTTTCCTCAACGTGACCACCATCCGCTTTTTATTGAGCCTGAAGGAGAAAACACCAACGAGATATACCTTAACGGCTTTTCCTCTTCAATGCCAATGGAGACACAGCTGATGGCAATACACCAAATACCGGCACTACGAGAAGCCAAAGTCTACAGACCAGGATACGCTATAGAATATGACTATTTCGACCCGACGCAGCTAAAACACTCGCTTGAAAGCAAGGTCATACCCAACCTGTTCTTTGCAGGCCAAGTCAACGGAACCACCGGATACGAAGAAGCGGCAGGACAAGGACTCATTGCCGGGCTCAACGCAGCATTGAAATGCGCAGGAAGCGAACCTTTAGTATTAAAGAGAGACGAGGCGTATATTGGAGTTCTAATCGACGACCTATGCACAAAGGGAGTTGACGAACCATACAGAATGTTTACCTCACGAGCCGAATACCGCATTCTCTTACGACAAGACGATGCAGACGCACGCCTGACAGAAAAGTCATACAAACTGGGGCTGGCACGACGCGATAGATATGACTGGTGGCTCGAAAAGAAACAATTCATCGAAAAAATACTGGACTATTGCAACAATACGCCTGTACATCCAAAGGACATAAACAGCGTATTAGAAAGCATGGGCACCACCCCACTCCACTTCGGTTGTAAAATATCCGACCTCATCAGTCGTCCACAATTAACATTAGAAAATCTTGCAGCTGTTATTCCTGGTCTAAGAGAAACGATTGAAATATCCCCAAACCGAAAGCAGGAAATTTGCGAGGCTGCTGAAGTTCTTATAAAATATAAAGGTTACATAGAGCGTGAAAACATTGTAGCAGAAAAAATGCACCGCCTTGAAAACATACGAATAAAAGGACACTTCAAATACAGCGAACTGAAAGAAATAAGCACAGAAGGTCGGCAGAAACTGGAGAACATAAACCCAGACACACTCGCAGAGGCAAGCCGAATACCAGGAGTGTCACCAAGCGACATAAACGTGCTACTCGTGCTACTTGGCAGATAGACAAGAAAGTTTCACGTGAAACATAAAGTCGGATAAACCATTGAACATTAAAGATATAAATATTAAAGTAAAATGTAAAACATGAACAACCCAATCTTGCTCCAGAACCTGCGAACTATACAGGACTGGCCAATCAAAGGAGTGAATTTTCGCGATGTTACCACACTCTTTAAGAGTGCAGAATGCGTGAAAATAATAAGCGACACAATGTATGACCTCTACAAGGATAAAGGCATTACAAAGATTGTAGGCATCGAGAGCCGTGGCTTTGTGATGAGTTCGGCAGCAGCCGTAAGGCTTGATGCCGGTATTGTACTGTGCCGCAAACCAGGTAAGCTACCCTGCTCGACCATTCAAGAAAGCTACGCTAAGGAATATGGCATAGACACAATAGAAATACACAAAGATGCCATAAGCCCCGATGATGTCGTACTACTTCACGACGACCTACTTGCAACAGGCGGAACAATGAGGGCTACTTGCAACCTTGTAAGGAAGTTCAATCCAAAGCGCATTTATTGCAACTTCATCATGGAGCTCGTGTCAGAGTTTCCTGACACCCGTTCGCTTTTCGACAAGGATATAGAGATTACAAGCTTGTTGCAATTCTAAAGGTATAAGTCATTTATAGCAACAATTTGGACACTTAATAATTGTCGCTCGGTAAAGCTTTTATCGCTATGCGGCAAAAGTTTTGCCACATAGCGATAAAACTTTTGCCACATGCCGATAAAACTTTTGCCGCAGTATGATTACGGCGTAAACGTACTTACTATATAGTTGTTAGGTTTCAGCAAGAATGAAGGAATACCTTTAGACATAAACAAAGAGCTGGCGGCTTTAAAGTTTCACGTGAAACATAAATACGAAATTGTGCTTGATATTAAGGAGTTAAGAGAATGACAAGAGAAGATAACGAGAAAAGGCTCGACTATCTGAAAAGCATTGTACTGAGCATGCCTGAGAAGCCAGGAAGCTATCAATATTATGACGACCTGCGCGAGAACGGAGGGAAAATAATATATGTGGGCAAGGCAAAGAATCTAAAGCGCAGGGTATCGAGTTACTTCCACAGAGAGGTTGACAGATATAAAACGAAAGTGCTCGTCAGTAAGATACGAGACATTTCATACACCGTTGTCAATACAGAAGAAGACGCGCTACTACTCGAAAACTCGCTTATTAAGAAATATAATCCTCGCTACAATGTCCTATTGAAAGACGGCAAGACATACCCGTCAATAGTCGTGACCAACGAGTTCTATCCGCGCATATTCAAGACAAGGCATATAAACAAGAGATATGGCACTTACTTTGGCCCTTACCCTCACATTTCTGCCATGTACAGCCTGCTCGACATCATAAACAAGGCGTTCAAGCCACGGCGATGCCACCAGCCTATAACTGAAGCAGGAATAACACAAAAAAAGTATAAGCCTTGCCTGGAATATCACATCCACAACTGCGACGGTTGCTGCATTGGCAAGCAATCACACGACGACTACATGGAAAACATACGCCAAGCAAAGGAAGTATTGAAAGGAAACACCCGCGAACTGTCGCAATGGCTATATGCCCAAATGCTTGGAAATGCAAAACTCCTAAAGTTTGAGGAAGCCGACAGGCTGAAACAACGCTATTTACTATTACAAGATTTCGTAGCTAAAAGCGAGGTAGTGAGCCACACCATAAAAGACGTTGATGTGTTCACAATCACTGACGACGACAACCGAAAAAATGCCTACGTAAATTATATCCACGTGAAAAATGGCACAATAAACCAGAGCTTTACATACGAATATAAGCGAAAACTTGATGAGAGCGACGAGGACCTGCTGCTGCAAGCCATACCCGAGATAAGGGAACGGTTCGGAAGCACAGCAAAAGAGGTAATAGTTCCGTTTGAAATGAACTGGAAACTGAAAGACGCCGAATTCTTCGTGCCCCAACGTGGAGACAAG
Organism: uncultured Prevotella sp.; assembly: GCA_964511295.1. Taxonomy (GTDB): domain Bacteria; phylum Bacteroidota; class Bacteroidia; order Bacteroidales; family Bacteroidaceae; genus Prevotella. Next base: position 133,833 of record CAZEEP010000003.1, on the reverse strand, counting down.
AAGCACTTGCTGGAATTGTCGGAAATGAATGGGAAACAGTATCGCTTTGACCGCCTCAAGCAGACGGAGAAACTCAATCTTGAGCAAAAACAAACGCGCCTGATGAAGGAGCTACAAGACAAGCTGCATCTCCCTAAGCTGCCATATCAGATAGAGTGCTTCGACAACTCAAATATCAGTGGTACCGATGCCGTTGCCGGCTGCATCGTCTATAAAGGCATGAAGCCTTCACGAAAAGATTATCGAAAATATAATATCAAGACAGTGGTCGGCCCTGACGACTATGCCTCAATGCAAGAGGTTGTGCGGCGCCGATACAGTCGCATGAAGGAAGAAGGCACTCCCCTGCCCGACCTCATCATTACAGATGGCGGAAAAGGTCAGATGGACGTGGTACGCGAAGTGGTAGAAGACGAGCTTCATCTCAACATCCCCATCGCCGGACTCGCCAAGGACGACCGTCACCGCACAAACGAGCTGTTGTACGGCTTTCCTCCGCAAGTCATAGGTATCAAGACAGACAGCGAACTCTTCCACGTGCTTACGCAGATACAGGACGAAGTGCATCGTTTCGCCATAACCTTCCACAGAGACAAACGGTCAAAACACGCCCTGCACTCAGCATTAGACGACATCAAGGGCATAGGTCCCAAAACGAGGGATAAACTCATAAACGCCTTTAAATCAGTAAAAAACATCAAGGGCGCAACAATAGAAGAACTTGCTACCGTAATAGGCGAAGACAAGGCAGAGAAAGTGAAAGAGGGACTTATGAAATTATAAAAAAAGATTTATTATGCGAATAGTGATTCAGCGTGTAAAACACGCATCAGTAACAATAGACGGAAAAGTGAAGTCCGCCATAGCCAAAGGGCTTCTCGTATTGGTAGGAATAGGAACCGACGATACTGAGGAAGACGCTGCATGGCTTGTAAAGAAGATTGTAGGCCTGCGCGTTTTCGACGACGAGAACGGAGTGATGAACCTCAGCGTAAAGGATGTTGGCGGAGACATACTTGCCGTGTCGCAATTCACGCTCATGGCAAGCTATAAGAAAGGCAACCGTCCAAGCTGGATAAAGGCAGCGCCACACGACATCTCCATTCCCCTTTATAATCGCTTCTGCGAGCTTCTTTGCGCCGCAATGGGTAAAGACATAGGTACGGGCGAGTTCGGGGCTGACATGGCCGTAGAATTGCTCAACGACGGTCCCGTTACGATTTGCATGGACACAAAGAACAAAGAATAAAGCCAAAATTTGCGACCAAAGGGGCAGGTTGTGAGTAAAAATGGCGCTCACAAGGCGAGATAAAGCATTTTTTTTAAGGCTTAAATATTGATTTTCAACTTATTAAAGCCAGAAAATGTGATTTTATTTTTACAATCAAGATAGTATGCTTTAGAAAAAGACAAACCAAATTACAGCTCAAAAAAGCAAAAGCAAGAACAGAAGCCGCAAAAAAGAGAACAGAAAAACGGCGAAACAAGAAAAGCCGAAAGGAAGGGAAAGAAAAGCCAACACGGCAAACAAAAACAAAGAGCGTGATTGTCGTTGCATATTTGCACGCAATCACGCTCTTTGTAGTCCGACCGGGAATCGAACCCGGATCAAAGGTTTAGGAAACCTCCGTTCTATCCATTGAACTATCAGACCAACACGTGGCGCAAAGGTAGCGATATTTTTCCAAAGGACAAAGGAAAGAACGGACTTTTTTATTTCAGTAAGTCAATTAAGCCCTATAGAAGGCATTTTCAAAACTTATAGCCAACGCTTTCAAACACCAGCCTCATCAACTGATACTTCTTTATGACGAGCGGATAGTCAGCGTACTTTGCAGCGACCTCCTCGGCAGTATTAGAGAGCACAAGCTCTACGTAGGCATTGGCATCCTCTTCCTTTTCCGGATACCATCCCAAAAGGATGTTTCCAGACCACTGGTTCACCGCACGTTTTACGAATCCTTGGCTCAGAATCTGTTTCCATTCGTTCTCCTCTACCCTGTCGGAGTTGAATCTCGAACCGTAAACAGCGCTGCATACAGCATAGAAATCTGCCAAAGCATCTTCGTTTGAGGTAATCAGTCCGCCCAGCATCGACGACATTATGCTCGTGCTGAGAGCTTGCTTGTCCACATTCGGATTGGCAATGTCGCCCAGCGCCACGGCAATACAGCGCTCGCCTTTCACACTCTTATATTCCGTTCCTGAGCCGTTCTCCGTGATGTTCTTAACGGCAAGCCATGAGAACGGGCGCAGGCTCTTTGCCTGAAGATGCGACAAGAGCTGGTTTTTCACGAAGTCAGCAGCAGCCTGCTTTTCAGCCAACGACGTAAGGTATTCGTATTTATAAGTACGGCTCGGACCCGAAGCGTCGCCCACGGAATAAGAGATGTCAATAGTCTCGGTGCGGTAAAAGCCGTTTCCAGCCGAGTCAGTCCCGAGCAGTTGGTGCCTAATGGTATCATTAAAAAGCAGGTAGCTGCCCTCGTCGGTGAAGAACTGCCGTCTTATCTGAGCCTCCTGGCTGTTATCTCCGTCAGCCGGCAAGAAGTGGCTCACGGTGTCGTCTGCCTCAGGAGAAAGGTCGTCCTCGCTGCTGCAAGCCGCAAAAACAGCAAGCAGCGAAAGGCACATTATCAATATCTTTTTCATTATCTTTATTTGTTGTTAATCGTTTGAAACTACAGTATACGTACGCTCAGGCCTTTCGTTGTTCACCATGCCCGTATTGAATTCTATAACCTCGTTAGGAATAGGAAGGGTGTAAGCAGGGTCGTTCGGCTGCAAGACATACTGACGGTGTTCACTTATACGGAAGCGGCTCCTATAGATAGAATAGATATGAGTTATCTGTTTCGATTCAGGATAATGGTCACAAACGCTGTACCGCCTCAAATCGAACCAGCGCGAACCTTCCAGGGCAAGCTCCAGTCTGCGTTCGTTCCTTATATCCTCCACCAGCTCCTGTCCGGAAGCAGTTATTTCATAGTTGCTACCAGTCTTGAAGCGGTGTTGCCTGAGCGTGTTCAGCAGTTGGCGCGCCTCGCTCTCGTTGCCAAGATAAGCGTCAGCCTCAGCCTTTATAAGATAAGCCTCGGCTGTGCGGAAAAGGAACCTGTCGGAAACCTCAGCCATCGAACCGTTGAGTCCGTAGTAATAATGGTCGTTATAATAAGACTCATCGTCGGTTGGAGTCTCAGCCGATGAAGCCCCTGCAATCTTCGTGTATCCTACGAAGTTGTCATACGTCCACCAGCACTTCGATTTGCGCAAGTCGTCATCGCCGTAAGCCTCATACAGGTCGTGTGACACGCGGAAGCATTGGTATATATTGTCCATTGAGCAAGGAATGGCGTCGCCACCCATAGAGAAGATAGTCTCTACAGAGCCTTTCGACAGAGGCGCACCTTGCAGCGTGTTATAATCCACGAGGCCGCTTCTGTTGTCAAGCACCTTCTGTGCGTAGCTTGCAGCCAGTTCCCAATTCTGCATATAAAGATACACGCGGCTCTTCAGGAAGTAGACAGCAGTAATATCAGCCCTGTAGACCGACTTCGCTTTGCCTGTCTGCGAAAGCTGCTGCTCGGCAACGTCAAGGTCGGCAAGTACCTGATTGTATACCTCTGCAACGGTGTTGCGCTGGTAGATCACGTCATTTACCTTTGCATCAGTCTTTATAGGCACAGCAAGGTCGGTGGCAGCCGTGGCTGCGGTATAAGGCTTTCCGTAGAGGTTGGCAAGCCAGAAGTAATAATAAGCCCTCAGGAAGTGAGCCTCGCCGTTCACCCTTGTGGCACCAAGTCGTTCATCGTCAGTGTTTTGCGGCACGCGGCTCACGCTCTCAATAATGTTGTTAGCCACGTTTATATAGCGATACACGGTTTCCCACGTGTCATTCTCCGTCTGATAGCCTTGTTTGTTGTATGTCTCACCCGTGCGCTGCTGCCACGTGTAGTAACCGAACACCTTCTCGCGAATGCCGTCGCCATAGTCATACATGTCGCCGTTCTGCTCCTCTATCTCGTCGCCAAGATAGTGTATAAAGTAACCTATATCGCTTGTGCTCGTAAGGTCGGTCGATCGGTTCACCGCCGCATAGCAATCGCCCAGCAGTAGCTCGTCAAGGTCTTTGTATGACGAGACATAGTAAGTGTCCTGCGAGCGTTCCTCCAGATAGTCGGAGCACGATGCCAAGGCAAACGACACCACCGCCAGCGCAAGGCATTTCATTATATTGTTTTTCATTTTTTCTTTTAATTGAGAAAACATCTGAATATCCTTATCCGGGAATTATTTAAAATGTAACGTTCAGACCGAGTGTCCAGGTAGGAGTCTCAGACAGCTGAACCTCTGTGAATCCGCCCTGCGTAGGCATCTGTCCCTTCAGCTTTCTACTGCAGAAAGTATAAAGGTTTGTGGCTCCAAGCGTTATTGCCAAACGTTGCAGGCGGCACGATGCAAGCCAAGCCGTAGGCAGTTCATAGGTGAGCGAAACGTTCTGAATCTTCATGTAGTTGGCACTCACCACGCGAGCGTTAGAATAGTCATACATAGTCCACGCATTGTCTCCTATCTTCACGCCCTCATAGTCGTAGACGCTGCTCCAGTGGCGCCAATACTTGTCGTATCCTGGCGAAAGCTGCCCCATCACGGCAGGAATGTTGGTCTTCTTCTCGTCTCCAGGCTTCTGCCATGCTTTCAGCAGGTCTCTGTTGATGTTCATCTCAGAGCTGTAGCCCGAAACGAAGTCGTCGAATATGCGGAACAGGCGCGTCTTTGCTCCGAGGCTGTAATAGAGGCTCACGTTCAGTCTCCAGTTTTTCCACGACAGGGTAGAGTTTATGCTTCCGGTAACGTCAGGGTCGCGCCTTCCCGACGGAGTGAGCACTGTAGTGTAGGTTTCATATCTTCCCATCGACTTCAGTTCGTCTTTTATATCCTCGCCATCGTCGAAGTGCGGGCCTCCGTCTTCGGGGTCAAGGCCAGTGAACTTATACGACCAGAAGGTTCCCACGGGCTGTCCTTTCACCACTGCCGTGCCATTGAGGAAGTCGGAAAGACTGTATGTCTGCGAGCCCGGTGCAGTCTTCATCTCGTTCATAATCTTCGACAGCGATGCCGATAGGCTCCAGTACCAGTCCTTGTTTCTCACCGGTATTGCCGTCACGTTGACGTTATAACCCTTGTTGGTGATGTCTCCCGAGTTGACCACGTATGACGAATAACCGTTCACGTCAGAAATCTCCTTGCTCATGAAAGCCTTGTTCGTCTTCTTGTAATAGTATTCGAAGCCAACCATAAGCCTGTTGTCAAGAAAAGAGCCCTCGAATGCCAAATTCGAAGAATGTGTCTTTTCCCACCTGAGGTCAGGGTTCGCGAAGGCAGCCGCCGTGGAGACGAGCTCGTTATAGTATGCGCTCACCGAGCCTCTTCGCAACACGAGCTCTGATGTCTGCCCATCGAGCATATTACCCTGTTCACCGTATGATGCCTTGAACACCAATGATGAGACCCAAGGCAGTTGCTCACCGAGGTGGAATACGTTCATGAGGTCAGTCATGCCCGACACTGACCACACGGGCAGCAGCTTGTCGTTGCTTCGACGGCCGAACTTGTTGGAGCCGTCATAGCGTCCGTTGGCGTTGAGGGTGAAGTAGTTTCCGTAGCTGTACGACAGCGTGGCATAAGCTGAGAGCAGGTTTGTGCGGTTATCGGTTATGGTGGGCACGTTGCCGCGCAGCCAAGCGTCATAAGATGTGAACGAAGCCGGTATGTCGGTCATGAATTTCTTTCCTCGGTCGAAGTAATAGCCGTGGTCGGTGCGTGCGTAAGCCTCATAGCGGTTAGAGTTAGCTTCGCCGCCGAGCACTGCGGATATGCCGTGCATGCCCTCGCTTCCGAACGTCTTGTTAAAGTTGGCCTGCAGTCTTACGGTGTAGCTCTTGTTCTTGTCCTTCTCCGTGGTCAGCTCTCCGCCGTACGGCATCAGGCTCTCCGCCGTGGGTGTTTCTCCCGGCTCGCAATATCTAAGGTTTGCGGCATAGTAGGTATTCTCGCCGTAGTAGCCGTCCTGGTCTGTGTGCGATGTCGAAGCCGACACAATGCCGTTGAACGACAGCCAGTTCAGCGGCGCATAGCGCAGGTTTGCCGTCACCGTGGCACCTGATGTGTTCTGCCTGCGGAAGCTGTTGTCCAGCTCGTTCAGTACGTTGTAGTTGAAGAAGCGGTTGCGGTCAGAGCTCGGTCGCTTGTAGTAGGAATAAGTGCCATCGTCATTATAAGCCGGAATAGTGCGGCTTGTGTTGTAAGCATAGTTTATGGTGTTTATCTGCGGATACTTTTTCTTGCTCATGTATCCGCTGATGTTGAAGCTCAGCTGCAGCTTGTCGGTCAGAGCTATGTCAAGCTTGCTGTTTGCCGTGTAGCGGTTATTATTATTGTCCTTTATGACATCGTTCTCGTTGGTATATCCCAGCGAGGCATAATAGCGTATCTTGTCGCTGCCTCCTGAAATGTTCACGTTGTGGTCGTGCGAGAAAGAGTTGCGTGTCAGCAGGTCGAACCAGTCGGTGTTCTCGGTCTCCATCTTCTGCACCTCTTGCTGGAACTGGTCGGGGGTGTACGTACCGTTGTATAGGCATTGCAGCGCATACTCGTATCCCACGAGCGGCATGTCGTGAGGATAGATATAGTGCATTTGCGTAAGTAGCTGCGAAAACTCCACCTTCTCCTTCGAGTTCATCAGGTTCACTTTCCTGTCGGTGTAGTAAGGGCGCTTGTGCACTGTGGCAGTTGCCGAATATCTCACTTGCGGCTTTCCCACGCGTCCCTTCTTTGTCGTAATCACTATCACGCCGTTGGCGGCACGTGTGCCGTAGAGAGCCGTGGCGGCAGCGTCCTTCAGTACGTCCAGCCGCTCAATGTCCTGCGGGTTGAGCCCAGTAATGGCATTGCCGATGCGGTTCACGTAGTCGGGGTCATTGAGCACGTCTGGCGAAAGGTCTACGGGGTCGTTTACTATGATGCCGTCAACCACCCACAGCGGTTCACGGTTGCCAATGATAGTAGAGGTGCCGCGTATACGGATCTTCGGCGTAGCGTTCAGCTCGCCGCTGTTGTTGGTCAGCACCAAGTCGGGAATCTTGCCTTGCAACATCTGTTCCAGGTTGGTAACGCCCGGTATACGTATGTCGTCCATGCTCACCGAGCTCACGGCACTCGTAAGGTGTCTGCGGTCTATGTTCTGGTATCCCGTCACCACTACTTCGCCAATGCTTTTCGCGTCATCCTCCATACGTATCACGATGCCAACCACGTCGGTCTTGCAGCTTACGAAATATTTCACGTCCATCAGTCCAATGTAGGACACTATGAGGTTTTCTGGCTTGCCCTTTGAGAGCGAAAGTACAAACTGCCCGTCATTACCCGTTACGGCCTGCGTGCTGGAACCAATTTTTATTACAGCCCCGATAATCGGCTCACCTGTGGTATCAACCACTGTGCCGCTAACGCTCACGTTTTCACTCTTGTCTACAGTGACAGTCCCAACGATATCCTTGCCTGCTTTTACCGAATAAAAGCCATTGCTGACAGTGTAGCTGACTGGCAGCCCTTTTAGGGCTTGAGCAAGAGCTTCGTCGATGTTCTTTGCGCTTATGCGTGCACTAACGCGGTAGCCAGCAAGGTCATCATAAGAAAAACTGATTTTGATGTTGAATCTCTCCTCTATCTGTTTCAAAACCTCCGTAAGAGGACTGTCACTAACAGACTGCTCCAGTCTCTCGCCATCACTACTTTGCTGTGCAGAAGCTGTTGGTGGCAGTGCTAAAGCAAAAATGAGGAAAGGAAAGGCGATAAACTTTTTTCTCATTTTGTAAACACGTTTAAGTTATGGATTTTTAGATGATTTGCTTTCATCCGTGTTAATTTTACCTTTTCATAACACGAAGACGTTTCATATTAAAATTCGGGTACCATTAAATTTTAAAAAAAGAAAGAATAATCACATCAAGCGTTAGATTATTAAAGAAAACGCACAAGAAACAGAGGCTTCAAAAATTGACAAAACAGAAAATAGAGGCTCTTACATTTAAGCGGTATCTCCCACTCTACTATACTCTATGATTGCGCAACTATCACACATACGCCATACGAGGGAGACACATACGCCGCACGAGAGAGACACATACGCCACACGAGGGAGACACATACGCCGTGCGAGGGAGACACATACGCCGCACGAGGGACACTCCTACGACATATAAAAAACAATTGCGGCGCAAAGGTTTGAAACCATTGCGCCATATAAGAAAAATTCGCCAACTCTTTCGCTTCTAAAACATGATTATTTTATCACGATAGAACCGTTTTCCAACGTCACGTTTATATCTGAAATAGCATTGAGCAACCGTAGTGCTTGGTCAACCGGCTCATTGCGGTTATACATAAAATGAAACCTACGGTCGAGCAATCCGTTGTCGTTGCATATTACGTTAAGGCCATACCAGCCGCCCATCTCTTGCAGTATTGCGCGCAATGATGCATTGTCAAAATACATAATGCCATGCCTCCAACTGGTGAAATCCTTTGTGTTTACGTGGCTTACCTTCAGACTTCCGTTCTCAATAGTTGCGTCTTCACTCGGATCAATGCGTACCCTACTATCGCCTGAGCTCACTTCCACAAGTCCACTCACGAGGGTCACATGAGCATTGTCCTGACTATAGCACCGCACATTTAACTCTGTACCAAGCACTTTCGTACGCAGGTACCCTGCCTCTATGATAAATGGATGGCGTGAGTCGTGGCTGACTTTAAAATAGCCCTCGCCCTTCAAGTTCACCTTGCGCTCCCTGCCCGTAAAACGTTCGGGATATGACAATGAACTTTTAGCGTTGAGCCAGACTTCCGTGCCATCAGCAAGCTTCACATATCGTGTTTCATGAGAACGAGTGCTTATGGTCAAAACTTCAGGCTTATCCGCCTCGCGAGCAGACTTTTCAACAGTTGGCTCAACAGTAGACGCAACGGGTGCAACCTTTGGTTTGCTAAGAGCTATCTTATGCCTCACGGTTGTCATGACCGGCTCGGGCGACGGCAACATCAACGTCAGCAACAGCAAGACCGCAGCAGCTGCGGCAACCGCTATTGCGGCAATGCGCGGAAGACGTGACTTTCGCGGCTTAGCCCCTACCCTTTTGGCAAAGGCTTTCCACGCCTTGTCCTTGTCGGGAGCAACGCCATACTTGCGCCTCACGGCCTCGCCGATGTCTTGCATGTCAGCCCATGCCTCACTGCCTTCCTTTGTAGAAAGGAAAGAGCGCATGTCGTCAACAGTAGCATCCTGCGTGCCGTCGATTATGTTCAGAAGACCGTCAAAAGCCTGGCCCTTGTCATTAGAAGTCGTAACCATTACACCGATGAAGACGTTTATATTCCTTATAAAGATACCTGCTCTTATTTTTATTGATGTTTATTAAGAGTCGTTGCATTTAAGACGTGCCCTCAACAGGCGCATGCCTTTCACGACGTGCTTCTTCACTGCGCTGACGCTTATGCCCAATGCTTCGCCAACCTCTTTGTATTTCTTATGCTCAAGAAAGCAGGCGGTGATGACGTAGCGTGTGCGCGGACTGAGCTTGCCAAGTGCCGTCATCAGTCTTTCGATGCGCTCCTCGTGCAGGTCATCGGTAGTGGTAGACGACGTTTCAGCCGTCAACAACTGCATCCGGGCATAGTGGTCGCGCACTGTCTTTTTCCGTAAATAGTCGGTACAGAGATGGCGCACTGTGGTGAACAGGTATGACGGGGCATTGGACACGTTACGTGTATGGGCGGTTTTCCACACAAGCTCAAACGCATCACTCACGATGTCCTGACTTGTCTTGTCGTCGTGAGTGATGCGGTAGGCAAGGTAGAACGCCTTGTCGTAGTTTTTCTTAAAAAAAGTTTCAAAACCTTCGTTGTCCAAACCTGATGTCCTTCATTAAAGCCTATTCAGCCTTTGCTCCTATCTTCTTCTTCCACTTGCCGTTGGTCATGCAGGCTATGCCGATGGCGATAAACGGCAGGGAGAGCAACTGGCCCATGTCGAGTGCCATTCCTGCCTCGAAGTCTACCTGTATGTCCTTTGTAAACTCTATGAAGAAGCGGGCGGTGAACACCAAGGCGAGGCAAAGACCTACAAAGAAGCCCGTACCAACCTTGTTAGAATTGCGGCGGTAGATAGCGTAGATTATGAAGAAGAAAAGGGCGTAGGAGAGGGCTTCGTAGAGCTGGCCTGGATGGCGCGGATACTGATCCACCTTCTCGAAGATGAACGCCCACGGCACGTCGGTCACCTTGCCTATTATCTCGGAGTTCATGAGATTGCCAAGACGGATGAACGTGGCGGTAATGCAGGAGCAGACACCCATGTTGTCGAGCACCACCCATACGTTGACCTTGTAGCGCCACGAGTAGATGAAAATTGCTATAATCATGCCTATGACGCCGCCGTGGGAGGCAAGGCCTTCGTAGCCGGTGAACTTCCATGAACCGTCTGCCATGTAGTGAATGGGCAGGAACATCTCAACAACGTGATCCCGCGAGGAAAGGAAATAGTCTGGCTGATAGAACAGGCAGTGGCCGAGGCGAGCTCCGACAAGCACGCTCACGAATATATATATGAACAGAGGGTCAAACTTCTCTTCAGGTATCCTCTGCTCCTTGTAAAGACGCTTCATAAGCATATAACCGAGCAGGAGGCCTACGAGCCAGCACACGGAGTACCAGCGTACACCGTAGCTGCCTATGCGGAACATTATCCCGTCGGGGTTCCAGAGAATGTAGGAGAGTGTTTCCATTGCTGTGCCCTCCCATTTAGACGTTGAATCGGAAATGCATTATGTCGCCATCCTGCACCTCATATTCCTTGCCCTCCACGTTAAGCTTGCCAGCCTCACGCACGGCAGACTCCGAGCCATATTTGATGTAATCGTCATACTTGATTACCTCAGCACGTATGAAACCTTTCTCAAAATCGGTGTGAATGACACCTGCGCACTGTGGTGCCTTCCACCCCTTGTGGAACGTCCATGCCTTAACCTCCATCTCACCAGCAGTGATGAACGTCTGAAGGTTGAGCAGGTGGTAGGCTTTCTTTATAAGTCGGTTCACACCACTTTCTTCCAGCCCCAACTCGTCAAGGAACATCTTCTTGTCCTCATAAGTATCCAACGAGGCAATGTCCTCCTCTGTCTTGGCGGCGATAACCATCGCCTCGGCATCCTCCTTGGCAGCGATTTCCTCTACTATTTTGCTGTAACGGTTGCCCGCCTTGGCACTTGTCTCGTCTACGTTACAGACGTATAGCACTGGCTTGGTGGTCAAGAGAAAGAGGTCGTGGGCAGCACGCTGTTCTTCCTTGCTCTCAAAAGTCACCGAACGGGCATTCTCGCCACGATCAAGCACTTCCTTATAAGCCCTCAACACCCCAACCAGCACCTTCGCATCCTTATTACCCGAAGCGGCCATCTTTTCTTGCTTGGCAAGCTGGCCCTCTATAGTCTCAAGGTCTTTCAGCTGTAGCTCCGTGTCAATAACATCCTTGTCGGCAGCCGGGTCAACAGGGGCTCCGCCCTCGCGCACCACGTTGTCGTCGTCGAAACAGCGAATGACGTGTATGATGGCGTCGCACTCACGTATGTTGCCAAGAAACTTGTTGCCGAGACCTTCGCCTTTCGAGGCACCCTTCACGAGGCCGGCTATGTCCACTATCTCGCACGTGGCAGGCACTATGCGCCCCGGATGCACTATCTCGGCAAGCTTGGTCAGGCGCTCGTCGGGAACGGTGATGACACCGAGGTTGGGCTCAATGGTACAAAAAGGAAAGTTTGCCGCCTGTGCCTTTGCGCTCGACAGGCAGTTGAAAAGCGTAGATTTGCCAACATTGGGCAAACCTACGATACCGCATTTTAAAGCCATATCTTATAAACGTTTATATTCTTTCAGAATGCAAAATTACTCAATAATCGGGACAAAAACGGCGGGCGATGGAAAATATTACAGCCTTTTTGTTGTTTATTGGAAATTTTACAGCTAATTTTGCAGCAAGCATTAGGAAAACTCATGAGCGACAACTTCTTTGACATTACCGTCCGCCTGCTCGTGGCTATGGCCTTAGGCGGCTTGATTGGATTGGAACGCGGCTTTCGCGCCAAAGACGCCGGCTTCCGCACCCACTTCCTCGTGGCTGTAGGTTCGGCACTGTTTACGCTGGTTTCGATGTACGGCTTCGCCGACGGCGTGAAGGACACTTCACGCGTGGCGGCACAGGTGGTGTCGGGCATCGGCTTCCTCGGCGCGGGACTGATAGTATTCCAGAAGAACGTGATTCGGGGGCTCACCACGGCTGCCGGCCTCTGGGTGACAGCGGCGGTGGGCATGGCGTGCGGCACGGGACTGTTCTACATGGCGGCACTCACCACCGCCCTTATGCTCATAGGGTTGGAAGTACTGGGACACTATGTGCCGCACCTCGGTGGCATGGCCAACGTGCAGGTGTCGTTCACCTCGCCCACACGTGATGCCGCAAGGCAGGCTATAAAGGAGATTCGTGGCATGGTGGACGACGTGGTGACCTACGAGATGAAGGACAAACGAACGTCGCACGGCAACATATACGAGGTGCAGATGGAGGTGAAGATGAAGCGCAAGCAGCACAAGGACACGCTTCTGGAATGCCTGCACTGTTTCGACGACGTTACGATAGTGAGCGAGGAATAAGCACCCTTGCAACCAGATGCGGACGGCAACAATTGCCGCCCCTGCTTTGCCCCATAGATGACTTGGGGGAAATGGCACAAAAAATGAGCCTGCCGCGGCATCGCTGCTACAACAGGCTCCCGATTTATGAGAATGAGAGATATTATAATCAACAGGTCTTGTGGGTCATGATGTCGAGCACCATATCGTCTGTGGGGCACATAGCCTCCTTGCCTATGCTGGTGAGGTTGCGTATGCTCTTGTCCACGTCGTTGTCTATGATACCTTCGGCGGCAGTAACATGGTGCCCCTGTATGGACAGCAAGGCTGACAGCAGGGCGGACGAAACACCCGAACAAATCTTTATGCTGCACGACGGCTTTGCTCCGTCGCAAATCATGCCTGTGAGGTTGGCTATCATGTTCTGTATGGCGTAGCATGCCTGCTCGTAGCAGCCGCCCATGAGGTAGACGATGCCGACGCTCGAGCCCGTGCTCGCCACCACGCAGCCACACAGCGCCGACAGCGTGCCGAGGCTCTGCTTGATGTAGATGGCCGTAAGATGCGAGAGCGTGAGGGCACGTATTAGTTCCTCCTCGGTGTTCTCGTTCTCCTTAGCATATACAGCCACGGGATTGGTGGCGCAGATGCCCTGGTTGCCCGATCCGCTGTTGCTCATCACTGGAATCATGGCGCCTCCCATGCGCGCGTCGCAGGCGAGTGCGGTCTCCGAGATGATGTGGCAGTAGATGGAATTGCCGAAGATGCCGTGGCTCAGAGGACGGTCGATGGTCTTGCCGAGGCAGTGGCCGTAGTTGCCCTTCTTGCTCTCCTCGGCTGCACGTATGTTGTAGTCGCGAGCTTCGAGCATGAAGCGTATTTCGTCGACGGGTGTCGTGGTGGCAAAGTCCCACACGGTCTTCATCGAAAGCTGCACGCCGTCCTCGCCGCCTGCCTTGCCCACACACCGACGCTTGTCAAGGAGCACCTTGCCATTGCGCTCCTCGTAGACGAAGTTGGTGTGCGAGCCGGCTATAATAGCCGTTGCCGAGTCGTCGCCAGCCTCGCACGTCACCTCTATATAGAGCTTCTCGCTTATATTCTGCTTCAGCTTTATGTCTATGCGGCTTGTGTCGCTTATGTAGCGTTTGCCTTCCTCGAGGGTCTCGGGCGTAAGGTCTTTTATGACCTCGAGCTGGTACTCGCTCTTGCCCACTATGGCTCCGAGGGCAATGGCTATAGGCAGGCCTATCATGCCCGTGCCGGGTATGCCCACGCCCATAGCGTTCTTGAGCATGTTGCCGCTCAGCAACACCTTTATTTTTTCTGGCTTACGGCAAAGGTCTTCCGTAGCGCGAGCGGTGCACAACGCCACTGCCATAGGCTCTGTACAGCCCACGGCAGGCACTACCTGCCGCTTTATGAGAGCTATAATTTGCTCCCTCTTTTCTTTTTCTATCATTGGTCAAGCTGTTATCCCAGCCGCATGAGCAGGGAATGAAAAACCGACGACTATTTCTTGTAAGCCTCCAGTCCTTTGTTCAGGAAGTCGAGATAGGCAGGCACGTCCTCCTTGTAGGTGAACGAACCCGACAGCGGATTGCCGTCATTGTCCACCGTCACGTAGAACGGCTGGGCATTGGCTCCGAACTTGTATGCCTGCAGGTAGCTCCACTTGTCGCCCACGGTGCGCAGCGTGCGCGGCTGTCCGTTGGCTCCCTTCACCACTATAGGCTCGGGCAGTTTGGTCTTGTCGTCCACGTAAAGCGAAATGAGTATGTAGTCCTTCGTAAGCTTGTCGGCAACGCTCGGGTCAGTCCATACGGCAGCCTCCATCTTGCGGCAGTTCACGCAGCCAAAGCCCGTAAAGTCTACCATCACCGGCTTGCCCTGCGCCTTGGCTGCCGCCATGCCCAAGTCGTAGTCGGTGTATTTAGCCTCTACGACCTTGTTGTTGAGGTTGAAGTCCTGTGTGTTGATTGGCGGAGCAAAGGCTGACACGGCTTTGCAAGGAGCACCCCACAGGCCGGGAATCATGTATATGGCGAAGGCAAACGAGCAGAGGCCGAGCATTATTGCCGGCACAGGCATTGGTTTGTGCAAGTCGCCGCCGATGGCATCCTGCTGGAACTTGAGCCAGCCGACGAGGTAAGCTCCGAGAGCACCGAAAATGACTATCCAAAGAGCCAGGAATACCTCGCGATCCATGAGGTGCCAACCGTAGGCAAGGTCGGCGACACTGAAGAACTTAAGCGCGAAGGCAAGCTCTATGAAGCCGAGCACCACCTTTATCTGGTCCATCCACGAGCCGCTCTTTGGGCTTTTCTTCATGAGCGTGGGGAACATTGCAAACAGCGAGAACGGAACGGCGAGAGCCAGCGCAAAGCCGAACATGCCAACGGCAGGGGCGAGCCAGTCGCCCGACGTGACCGTCTGGACGAGCAGGAGGCCTATGATGGGTGCCGTGCAAGAGAAGCTCACGAGCACCAGCGTAAATGCCATGAGGAAGATGGAAAGCAGCCCGGTGGTGTTGCTTGCTTTGGTATCTACCTTGTTAGCCCAGCTGTCAGGCAGCTTAATCTCAAACCATCCGAAGAAACTCACGGCAAACACCACGAGCAGCAGGAACAGGAAGATGTTGAACACGGCGTTGGTTGACAACGCATTGAGCGTTGACGGGCCGAAGATTGCCGTCACGCCTATGCCCAGGGCAAGGTAGATGACGATGATGGAAATGCCGTAGGTGGTGGCTTCGCGAATGCCGCGCTTCTTATCGTTCTTTGAGCGCTTCAGGAAGAAGCTCACCGTCATTGGTATGATGGGCCAGATGCAAGGCATCACAAGAGCAAGCAGTCCGCCCACAATGCCCATCAGGAAGATATAGATCAGAGAGTGGTTGGCAATGTCGTTGGTTCCGCCAAACTGCTGCAATTGCTTTATGACAGGCTTCCAGATGGTGGCTGAATCGGTATCACTTACGTTTGCCAAAACAGCGTTCGCCTGCGCCACAGAGTCTGCATTGGCAGCCACAGCCGAGTCGGCATTGGCCGCAACAGCATCCTTGTTTCCTTCCCCGGCTGCCTTTTTGGCTTCCTCAGCCTTGACCTCCTCGGCTGCCTTTCCGTCAACGGCAGGGCTCTTGCCTGCCTTCTTTATCTCTACCGAGGTAGGCGGCATGCAGTTCTGGTCGTTACAGGCACCGTATTCAAGATAAGCGTCTATAGAGTAATCAGGCTTGGTGAACTTTATCTTCTGCACGAAGGTGACCGAGTTTTCGAAATAGCGAAGCGTCATTTCGAAAAGCTTGTCATAGTTCTTTATCTCATTGCCACGGGGCTGAAGCTTTCCCACAAGTTCAACACCGTCAAGCTTGTTGACATTGAACGTTGCGGAGATAGGGCCGTCGGCACCAAGACCTGTGCTGTAGACATGCCACCCCCTGTCAATCTTTCCCGTGAAAATAATCTCTGCCTCTGCTGTCTTGCCTGTCTTCAATTGAGAAGAAAAATGCACCGGATCGAGCATTTGGGCGTGGGCCAGTATGCTGAATACCATCAGCAGGGCCAAGGTCATTGTTTTTTTCATCTGATAATTATCTCCTTGATTTAGATTTATTTTTCAGTCTCCTATATATTTTTATACGCTTTGAGGCGTAAAATGGGTATCTATTCGTAAGATTATTGATAGTTTTTAACTTTGCAGACGGCCATGCACCTACAAAGTGAAGCATAAAAACGAGGCTGTTTTATGCCACAAGCATGAACTTTAAGGATTTTTAGTTTAAGCAAAAGCTTTATTTACGACGTGCAGCCGCCTTTTTCTTTGTGGCGGCATTGCCCTTTGCCTTAGCCGTCTTGCTGCCGGAGCCAGCATTTTTGGCCACTGCTTTTCCAGCCGTTGCCACAGCCGGTGCCGTGCCGCTGCGCTTTATCTCAGCCTGTGCCGGGGGCAGGCAGTTCTGGTCGTTGCACGCGCCGTATTCCAAGTAAGCGTCTATCTTATAGTCCTTCTTGGTGAAGCGTATCTTCTGCTTGAACTTCACGCTGTTCTCGAAATAGCGCAAGTCCATGTCGAAAAGGTTGTCGTGCTTCGCTATCTCATTCCCCTCATGCGTGAGCTTGCCCACAAGCTCCACCCCGTCGAGGCTGTTGACATTGAACGATGCCTGAATGGGACCGTCGGCGCCAAGCTCTGTAGAATAGACATGCCAGCCCTGCTCAATCTTGCCTGTGAAAACAATCTCAGCCTCAGCTGTGCCGTTTGTCACGATGTCTGAGGTGAAAGACACCTGGGCATTAGCCATGACAGATATGAAAGCCAGCAAGGCAAGCGTCATAAGTTTTCTCATAATCTTTACTTTATACTTTAGTTTTTAATCACTTGCAAAAGTACTATATTGTCTTGAAACTACAAAGGTTTTCTACTCTTTTTAATTATTTATGCGATATAAATACATCCGTCTCCACCTGCCAAACCATTCGCCATGCCTTGGGAGAGCTTCCACCACGCCTTGGGGAAAGCCGCTGAAAGCTCACTTGCGGCCGAAGTCGGCAGGAATGTCCCCCCATCGGCGTGTTTCCCACTGCAAGATTGGCGTGCTGACGGCATGAGAGCGAAGCCATTGCTCCGCCCTCGCAATGATGTTATACAGGTGCTCGGTCTTCTCGTTGCGCTCGAGCTTGGTCTTGCACTGCTTCTTCTTCACCCAGAGAATGGCGTTGTAAGAGTCGGAATAGATTGTCTTGCCGGTTATACCCTGCTTGTCCATCAATGCCAGGGCATGGACTATGGCAAGAAACTCGCCAATGTTGTTAGTGCCATATAGTGGGCCGAAATGAAACACCCTCGCGCCCGTCTGCAAGTCGATACCCTGATACTCCATCGCGCCCGGATTGCCTGAGCAGGCTGCATCCACCGCCCACGCGTCAGCCTTCACCTCCATAGGCAAAGGCAACACCGTGTCGTGGCGATAGTCGGGCGGATTGACAATGTTTTCTTTCTTCATCTTCCCATTACATTCTCTCAGGCACTTCAATGCCCAAGAGAGCCATGCCGTTCTTGATGGTCTTGCCCACGTTCTTGGCAAGCATCAGGCGGAAAGCCTTCTCCTCGTCGGTGTCGGCAGACAGAATGCTGTAGTCGTGGTAGAACTGGTTAAAAAGCTTTGTCAGCTCATAGCAGTAGTTGGCAATGCCTGCGGGGTTGTAATTCTGCCCAGCGTCAGCCACGGCAGCCTTGTAGTTGTCAAGCTTCTGGATGAGCTCCACTTCCTTGTCGTTCGGCCGATAGGAACCGCTTACTGCGAGGTTGCCCAAGCCCTCGCTCTTGCGGCGGATTGACTGTATGCGTGCGTAGGTATATTGTATGAACGGGCCGGTGTTTCCGTTGAAATCAATCGATTCTGCCGGATTGAACAGCATGTTCTTACGTGCGTCTATCTTCAAGATGAAGTATTTCAGCGCGCCCATGCCCACGATGCGTGCTATCTCCTGCTTCTCGGCCTCGGTAAAGTCTTTCGACTGGCCGTGCTCTTCGCTCGTCTTGCGTGCGTCGGCAATCATCTCGGCCACAAGGTCGTCTGCGTCGACCACAGTGCCTTCGCGGCTCTTCATCTTGCCGTTGGGCAATTCCACCATGCCGTACGAGAAATGAACCAAGTCCTTGCCCCACTTGAAGCCGAGGCGGTCGAGCAATATTGACAGAACCTGGAAATGGTAGTTCTGCTCATTGCCCACCACGTATATCATCTTGTCTATCGGGTAGTCGTTGAAGCGCATATTGGCAGTGCCTATGTCCTGCGTCATGTAGACAGACGTGCCGTCAGAGCGCAACAGCAGCTTTTGGTCGAGCCCGTCCTTCGTGAGATCAGCCCACACGCTGCCGTCCTCCTTCTTATAAAAAAGCCCTTTGCCGAGTCCTTCCAGCACCTTGCCCCTGCCCTCGAGATAGGTCCGCGATTCATAGTAAATCTTGTCGAAGCTCACGCCAAGAGCTTTGTATGTCTCGTCAAAGCCAGCATAAACCCAGCTGTTCAGCTTCTCCCAAAGGGCGCGTATCTCGGGGTCGCCTTGCTCCCATTTCACCAGCATACGGTGTGCCTCCTTTATGAGCGGAGCCTCATTCTTTGCCTTCTCCTCAGCTTTGTCTTCCTCCATGCCTTCGGCTACGTACTTTGCCTTCAGCTCAGCGCATTCCTCGCGGTAGTGCTTGTCAAAAAGAACGTAGAAGTCGCCAATGAGGTGGTCGCCCTTCTTGCCGGTCGAGTCAGGCGTGCAGCCGTTGCCCCAGCGTTCCCATGCAAGCATCGACTTCATGATGTGTATGCCGCGGTCGTTGACGATGTTCGTCTTCACGACCTTGTTTCCGTTGGCTTCAAGAATCTTGGAAAGGCTCCAGCCCAGCAGGTTGTTGCGCACGTGGCCAAGGTGAAGGGGCTTGTTGGTGTTTGGCGAAGAATACTCCACCATCACCAGCGGCGAGTTTTCTGTGGCTTTCTTTTCGCCGAAATGCGGGTCAGCGTCGATGTCCTTCAGCATTTCCATCCACGCTTCCGGGGCTATGACGAGGTTAAGGAAGCCACCCACGGCGTTATATGAAGCCACCGCCTTGCAGTCGCGAACGAGCACGTCGCCAATCTCCTTGGCGGTGTCCTGCGGCTTCTTACGTGATATTTTCAAGAATGGGAAAACCACCAACGTGATGTTGCCTTCAAAGCCAGGCTTCGTCTTTTGCAGCTGCACCATCTTTTCAGGCACCTCCTGTCCATAGAGCTCCTTCACGGCAGCTATCGCCGAAGAGCTTATTTCCTTCTCAATATTCATTTATAC
Source organism: uncultured Prevotella sp. (assembly GCA_964511295.1). Lineage (GTDB taxonomy): Bacteria > Bacteroidota > Bacteroidia > Bacteroidales > Bacteroidaceae > Prevotella. The sequence goes on along the minus strand of CAZEEP010000003.1, from coordinate 114,262 downwards.
CGGTATAAAAATAATTTATCAACAAACTTTGGTGCAAAGTTAAAGAAAAAATCCTTATTTTTGCACCGTTAAAGCATTTTTATGGAGACAAGAAGGAATAAAGGCAAATCCGTTTACCGCACAATCCGCGATTACGCCGTCATTACGGTGGCAATGCTGATGGGGGTCGTCGGACTGAACATGTTTTTGGTGCCCAACGAAATAACGATGGGGGGCACAATGGGCATTGCAGAAATAGTCTACTGGGGCACGGGCATACAGACCCAGTACACTTATTTCGCCATCAACGCGGCTTTGCTCATAGCCGCGCTGAAAGTCCTCGGCTGGAAATTCTGCGTCAAGACCGTGTACGGCGTTGTGGTTTTCACCCTCGCTTCTATAGTTTTCCAATGGATGGGCGGCTCCGACATTCACCTTTTGCACGACCAGAAGTTCATGGCTTGCATCGTCGGCGGTGTGTTCATGGGCACGAGTGTAGGTTTCGGGCTGTCGGCAGGAGGCTCCACGGGCGGAAGCGATGTCGTAGCCGCAATGGTTCACAAGTATCGCGACGTGTCGCTCGGCCACGTCATCCTGTTCTGCGACCTCGCCATCATCACGTCCAGCTACGTAGTCCTGAGAGACTGGGAGAAGGTGCTCTACGGCTATGTGCTGCTGTTCATAGTCTCCTTCTGCGTCGACTACGTGGTCAATTCGCTCCGCCGCTCCGTACAGTTCTTCATCATCTCCGACCAATGGAAGGAGATAGGCGAAGCCATAAACAAGATTGCCGACCGCGGATGCACCACCCTCAACGGCAACGGCTTCTATTCAGGCAAGGAAAAGAAAGTAATCTTTTGCATAGCCAAAAAAAGCGAATCGTCGATTATCTTCGACCTCATCGACGAAATAGACCCAAATGCTTTCGTGGCTCAGAGCGCCGCAATCGGTGTTTACGGAATGGGCTTCGACAGAGTGAAAGTGAGGAAGAAAATAAGCCTGGAAGAAATTCAAAGGGAAATAAAGTCATAAATCGTCATGCTCAAAACCAGTACTCAAAAGGGCTGCGGATGCCTGTGCCTGTTTCTCGGACTTGCCATAATCGTCCTTTTCATTGCCAGCGCATACCTGCTCAACTTCGCCCTGAAGCCTGAAAAGAACAAGGGCAGAAACTATGAACACCAATATTCGGCGATGAAAGACCGATACCCGTGGATTGGCGATTGGGTGGACTCGCTGCAAGAGAACAAGGCTCTGCGCGACACGTTCATCATAGTGCCGGGCGGCGAAAGAAGGTTATCAGCAGAAGACAGCACCCGCCTTCATGCCGTCATCATCGCAGCTCCCCGCCCTACCCCACGCACAGCGGTGCTTGTGCCGGGCTATACCGACTGCGCCGTCAACATGCTTCACATTGGTTTCATCTACGGCAAACAGCTTGGCATGAACATCCTCATACCCGATCTTCACGCCAATGGCAAGAGCGACGGCGAAGCTATGCAGATGGGCTGGAAAGACCGCAACGACGTGAAAAGGTGGATAAGCATTGCCGACAGCCTGTTCAAGGACTCTACAGGGCACGCGAGGATAGTTGTCCACGGCTTGTCAATGGGCGCGGCCACCACGATGAACGTTTCCGGAGAAGACACGCCGCCTTATGTCAAGTGCTTCATTGAGGACTGCGGATATTCGTCGGTTTGGGATGAGTTCAGCTATGAGATAGGCGAGGAGTTCGGTTTGCCCGTCTTTCCCCTACTCTACTCAGCGTCGGCATTATGCAAGTTGAAATACGGCTGGTCGTTCGGCGAAGCCTCCTCCTTATCGCAAGTAGCCCGATGCCGCAAACCAATGCTTTTCATCCACGGCGGCAAGGACACCTTTGTTCCCACGCGCATGGTGTTCCCATTATACGAAGCCAAGCCTGCGCCTAAATACCTCGTCGTCTTCCACGACTCAAAGCACGCTCGCAGCTATGGCGACCACAGGCTGGAGTATGAGCGCACGATAAAGAAATTCGTAAACAGATACCTTTGATTTAGAATGCACATACGGCGTACGAGGAAAGTACGTACGCCGCGCATAACCCGTACGCGCGCCGCACGAAGCAAGTACGTACGGCGCGCGTAATAAGCACACACGGCGCACGTAGCAAGCACGTACGGCGCGCGTGATATAAACTCTTTTCTTACGATTCGTGCTATCTCACTTCCATGCCCATGATGTAATCGTTCATGAAATAGCCATTGCCTATGTCGTAATCCCCCTGCCTAAGCTTGTGCATGCCCATGTGCTCATAGAAATGAATGGCTCGATTGTAGCGGTTCACGTGCAGCTCCATCTGACACGGCTCGGGATGTATCTCATGGACAAGCTTCACGGCGTGCTCGAAAAGGAACCGCCCTATATGCCGGTGCTGGTATCCGGGCAATACGTATATTTTCTGAAGGTCGAAAGTGTCCTTGCCTATCGGCTGAACAGAGACGTAGCCAACAGGCTCTGAGCCAATGCTGCAAATCAGGTAGGTGTGGTGCTCCTCCGTCATTTGCTTGCGCAGGCTGTCTGTAGAATACATCATCTCCATCATATAGGCGCACTGCTCTGGCGTGATTATCTCTTTGTAAGTCTCTGGAAAGGTAACATTGGCTATTGCCTGTATCACAGGAATGTCCACAAGCGTTGCCTTGCGTATCTTTAAATCATTGGAAAATTTGTCGTCTTTCATAACCTTTACATTAGGACATATAATTTTCTATCACACTTATAGTAAATCTCCAGCACTCGTTCCGATGTACTTGGCGAGGCTGCCAAATTCTTTGCGCCGAATGATTGGGCAATAGGAATGGCAAAGCCTGCGCATGAGCCATTGCAGAAGCCCGTGACAAGAAACATTGTCAATGACGACGCACCCACCGTCATGTCACAGGTATTGTTGTTTGACATAATCGTACAGTTTCTTGTAGAAAGGGTGGCGCGTGAGGGTTTCCACGTCGCCCAGTATTATAAGTTTCATTCTGGCGCGGGTTATAGCCACGTTCATGCGGCGCAAATCGCGCAGGAAACCAATCTGTCCGTCGGCATTGGCACGCACCATAGATATGAGAATGATGTCGCGCTCCTGCCCCTGGAAGCCATCAACGGTGTTCACTGTCAGGAGGCGGCGGTATGGCTTGAAAAACTCTCGTTTCTTTATGAGATGCCTCAGATATTGCACTTGGGCGCGGTATGGGGAGATGATGCCTACATCTATTTGCTCGTCCAGGATGCGTTGCTTGCCTATCTTCGTGAAGTATTGCTCCAGTGCGTCAAGCGTCAGCTTTGCCTCCCCCTTGTTCACCCTGCCATAAGTCTCGCCCACGAACTCCTCCTTGTTGTTAGGCTCGTCGGGGCCAATGTTCATGCCCCCCGTGTCAAGCCATACCATCGGGATGTCATAATCAAGTATTCCGCGGTGCTCTATCTGCGGCGCGGTCATGACCTTTCCACCGTAGAACCACTCCGACGAGAAACGCATTATCTGGTCGTTCATGCGGTATTGCACCTGCAACAGGGTCACGCAGTCGGGCTTGTTTTCCACTATGCGCTCCATGAGCGTCTTTCCGAGCCCTCCTTTCAGTGCCGCTATGCTCTTGACCGTAGGCGGCAACTGGCAATGGTCGCCCGCAAGGATGACGCGGTTAGCCCGTCGGATAGGAATCCAGCAAGCCGCCTCAAGGGCTTGCGCCGCCTCGTCAATAAAGAGTGTGGCAAACTTCTGGCCTTCGAGCAGGCGGTTGGCAGAACCCACAAGCGTAGAGGCTATGACGCGCGCCTCGCCGAAAAGGTCGGCATTGATGCGTATCTCCAGCTCCGTGGCGCGCGATTTCAGCCGCTCGAGCTTCTGATGGAAGTTCTCGTCGCGGCCTTTTTTCCTTTTCCTAAGCTCACGAATAGCCTTCCGAATAGCCCACAGTTGCGGATAGTCGGGATGCGCCTCAAACCGCCGTTCGTAAGTGAAGCCAAGCATCTTGTCGTTTACACGTGTCGGATTGCCTATGCGCAGGACGTTAATGCCTCGGTCCACAAGCTTCTCGCTTATCCAGTCGACCGCCATGTTGCTTTGCGCGCAAACGAGCACTTGGCTTTCGCGCATGAGCGTCTCGTTTATTGCTTCTACGAGCGTGGTAGTCTTTCCTGTACCCGGAGGGCCGTGCACCACCTCCACGTCTTTTGCCCAAAGCACCTCGTTCACCGCCTTTTCCTGCGTCTTGTTGAGCCACGGAAACGACATCGGCTCGAAGCGGAACTTCTGTGCCGGGATATTAGAGTAGAACAAGTCGCGCAGGTAAGCCAGCCGGTTGCCCTTAGCATTGATTACCCTGTCAAGCGCATCGAACATCGTACGGTAAGAAGTCTCGTCAAACGAAAGCTGCACGCCCACAGGCTGCTCACTGCTCTGAACGTCAAGCGCATGGCCCTCGGGCACTGTCACGACCATACGGTCGCCATCGACGTATGACACCACGCCGGTGAAAGGAAAATAGTGAACCGACTTATCGTTGGAAAGGCTCTTGCCACCGCCCTGCCCTACCCCGTCCGAACGGCTTGCGGATACCGTAAAGAACATCACCGGCTTGCCAAACTCGAAGTTGTGCTCAATGTCTTGGTCGCCGGTGCGGAAAACCTCTATCGCCATCTGGTTGAGCGAGTTGTAAAAGCTCTTGCCCACCCGCACAGGATACCAGGCATCGCCACGCTTCACCTTGCGGCCCATGCCCATAGCTTCGGTCTGCTTGCGAAACGCCTCCTTCTCCGTCTGATATTCTATCTGAAGCAGCAACTTCTGCTGCATCAACGACTGTACTGATGACGATGTATTGTTCATAATCCAAGTGCAAAGTTACGAAGAAATATTCGTATCTTTGCACCCATGAACGAGATTATAATCCGCGGACTCACAATAGGCTACAAACGGAGGACGGTGGCAGAGAACCTGTGGGCAACGATAGGCGGCGGCATGACCTGCCTTATAGGCAGGAACGGCGTGGGAAAATCTACGCTGCTGCGCACGCTGGCGGGCATGCAGCCTGCCCTGAAAGGCGGCGTAACGCTATGCGTCGGCGGCACGTGCCACGACCTTGCGTCCTCAGGCAGGTCTGAGCTTGCCAGGCTCATAAGCGTGGTGCTGACAGAGAGGGTGGACGTTAGCAACATGACCGTTGCCGAAATGGTGGCTATGGGGCGGATGCCTTACACGGGCTTTTTCGGCTCTTTGCGCCCCGCCGACCACGACATCGCGGCCCAGGCTCTGCGCACGGTGGGCATGGAGAGCTTCGCCTCACGGGATTTCAGCGGCCTGAGCGACGGCGAAAGGCAAAAGATTATGATTGCCAAGGCGTTGGCACAGCAGACTCCAGTTATCATTCTCGACGAACCGACGGCTTTTCTCGACTATCCGAGCAAGGTGGAGACCATGAGGCTCCTGGCATCCCTCGCACGCAAAATGGGAAAGATTGTTGTGGCCTCGACCCACGACATTGACATAGCCATGCGCACCGACTGCCGACTGTTGACCATTGAACCACAGCAGGGCTTGCGCGAAGTGGGAAAGGAGGAACTGGAGACGGCCATAGGCTGGCTTTCTCTTGCAAGGCAGGCTGACAAGAAACAGGGGGGTGGAGAATGGCATGGAAAATGAGTTTTTCTTGCCGAAACACTTGCCTGCGTCAAAAGAAAAAACTATCTTTGCCGTAGATTTTCTAACACCTACACAATAATGAGCATAAACATAAAACGGACATCTCAGAAAAGAGTGGTCATAGTGGGCGGAGGCATCGGCGGCCTTCGCCTTGCGGAAGACCTGAAAGGAAGCGACATGCAAGTGGTACTGATTGACAAAAACAATTACCACCAATTTCCGCCACTGATATACCAAGTGGCATCGGCGGGGCTCGCGCCGAGCTGCATATCCTTCCCTTTCCGCCAAGTATTCCGCAAGCGCAAAGACTTCTATTTTCGCATGGCAGAGGCTCGCGCCATTTTCCCCGACAAGAAAATATTGCAGACATCAATAGGCAAGATAGACTATGACTACCTTGTCTTCGCAGCAGGAGCAACTACCAACTTCTACGGCAACAAGAACGTAGAGGAATGGTCTATTCCGATGCGCACGCTGTCAGAATCAATGGGCCTGCGCAACGCCCTGCTGTCAAACCTCGAGCGCGCGCTAACTTGCGCTACCGAGGAGGAAAGACAGGAGCTGCTCAACGTAGTCATAGTGGGCGGCGGAGCCACAGGCGTGGAGATTGCCGGAGCCATATCGGAGATGAAACGCTATGTCATTCCTTACGACTATCCCGACATGGACGCGTCGCACATGCACATCTACCTGCTCGAGGCTGCCGACAAGCTGCTCGCCGCCATGTCGCCCGAATCGTCGGAGAAGGCTCTGAAGTTCTTGACAGAGATGGGCGTGGACGTGCAGTTCGGCAAGATGGTAACCGACTATAAGGACTTCCGCGTGACTTGCAAGGACGGCACAAGCATACCCACGCGCACCTTCCTCTGGGTGAGCGGCATACGCGCACAGCCGATAACCGGCATCGACGGCGACAAGCTCGGGCGTGGCTTCCGCATCGTCGTGGACGAACACAACCGCGTGCCAGGCATGGACGGCGTGTTCTCCATCGGCGACCAATGTCTCATGACCGCCGACCCCGGCTACCCCAACGGGCATCCGCAGCTCGCCCAGGTGGCTATACAGCAAGCCCGCAACCTTGCCCAAAACCTGCGCAAGTTCAACTCGCAACCATCTACATCCGACGCGCTAGCCTCCGCGCTCACGCCCTTCCGCTACAAAGACCTCGGCTCTATGGCTACCATTGGCAGAAACAAGGCCGTTGTCGACATAGGGAAAGTACACTCGCAGGGCTTCATGGCGTGGGTGCTGTGGCTGGTTGTGCATTTGCGCTCAATACTGGGCGTGCGCAACAAGCTCACCGTGATGCTGCAATGGGCATGGCAGTACTTCAGCTATTCAGGCTCCATACGCACCATTGTCTACGCCACCAAGCCGCGCTTGATAGTAGAGCGCATGAAGCGGGAGGTGCGCACGCATCTCGGAACTGACCTCATGGAGGAAGAAAAGGAAAAAGAATAAAAATATCTAAAATCGCTCAAACGGCATCCACCCGACTGAGAATAATTATTTTTAATAAAATCCATTCATTAACCCTACAAACAACAAAAACATTATGGCAAAGACAGGAGAAGTTTACAAATGCGCCAAATGCGGCGTAATGGTTGAAGTGCTGCATGACGGAAGCTGCTCACCTGAATGCTGTGGTGAGCCTATGAAGCTCTTGAAAGAAAACACAACCGACGGCGCTCGCGAGAAACACGTGCCCGTAGTGGAGAAGATTGACGGCGGCTATCGCGTGAGCGTAGGCTCTGTGGAGCACCCGATGACAGAGGCCCACTACATAGAGTGGATTGAACTGGTGACACCAAACGGCGTGCTGCGCCGCTACCTCACGCCCCAAGACAAGCCCGTGGCTGAGTTCAAGACCGACGCAACCGACGTTTATGCCCGCGAATACTGCAACCTGCACGGATTGTGGAGGTCATAAAGCAACGTTAGGCAAAGAATATTTTGACAAATGAGAAAACGGGGCGCGCCAAAAGCAAAACTTTTAGCACGCCTCTTTTTTATTATGCCTTATTTCTTTGCATTCTGACAAAAAAGCTGTAACTTTGCACCCAAAATTAGGACAATATGTTTAACATTGTGGAAGAATTTGGCTGCTTGCAACCACAGTAAAAAATGCTAAAACTGCGAAATCACCCTCAGATTTTACGGTTACTTGCGTTCGTTTCCACGTAAAAGAAGTAATGTAAAATGAGTTATTTGTTTTCCTCTGAATCAGTATCAGAAGGCCATCCCGACAAAGTGGCCGACCAGATTAGCGACTCGCTGCTTGACCAGTTCCTCGCCTATGACCCTGACGCTCACTGCGCAATCGAGACTTTCGACACCACAGGGCAAGTGGTCATCATGGGAGAGGTGCGCTCAACAGAGTACATCGACCTGCAAACCATTGCCAGGCGGACTATCAACAAAATTGGCTATACCAAAAGCGAATATCAGTTTGACGGCAACTCGTGCGGCATACTGACTGCCATACACGAGCAAAGCGACGACATCAACCGTGGCGTGACACGTCCTGACGACGACAACCAAGGCGCAGGCGACCAGGGCATGATGTTCGGATATGCCGTAAACGAAACTGACAACTACATGCCGGCTACGCTCGACCTGGCTCATCTCATCATGCGTACACTTGCCGACATACGCAAGGAGGGCAAACAGATGACCTACTTGCGACCGGACTCTAAAAGCCAGGTCACTATAGAATACAGCGACGACAACATACCGCAGCGCATCGACACCATCGTGGTGTCCACCCAGCATGACGATTTCATTAAGCCAACGGACGACACGCAGGAAGCACGGCAGAAGGCCGACGACGAGATGCTTGCAAAAATCAGACAGGACGTAATAGACATCCTTATGCCTCGCGTGAAGGCGCAGCTCAGCGGAAAGGTTCTGAGCCTCTTTGGCGACGACATAAAATATTTCGTCAACCCTACCGGCAAATTCGTTATCGGCGGCCCTCATGGCGACACAGGCCTCACAGGGCGCAAGATTATCGTTGACACATACGGCGGCAAAGGAGCACACGGCGGCGGCGCCTTCTCCGGCAAAGACCCGTCAAAGGTTGACCGCTCGGCGGCATACATGACACGCTACATCGCAAAGAACATGGTTGCGGCAGGTGTGGCCGACGAGATGCTTGTGCAGCTGGCTTACGCAATAGGCGTGGCAAAACCCGTGAGCGTATATGTAAACACGTATGGCAGGAAGCACGTCGGCATGAGCGACAGCGATATTGCACGCAAGATAGAGCAGATGTTCGACTTGCGGCCTAAGGCTATCGAGCGCAAGCTGAAACTCAGGCAACCTATGTACTTGGAGACTGCCGCCTACGGGCACATGGGGAGAAAGAATGAGACCGTAGAAAAGACTTTCACAAGCAGATACCATGAGACAAAGGTCGTGCCCGTGGAGCTGTTCACATGGGAAAAGCTTGACCAAGTGGAAAGAATTAAGAAGGAGTTCGGACTTTAGGGATTGAGAGTTTAAGATAGAGTTTTGAAAGTAGAGGATTGAGAGTTGAGGATTGAGATTTTTTTGGTAACATAAAAGGCTAAATAAAAAAGATGATTCTAAGCGAAAACCAAGATAGCATATCGGCAATGGTTGACGGACAAGAGGAACTGGCCGCAAACCAAGAATCGCAAGCCTCAAATCATAAGTCCAGCGGCTTCCATACGCCGGCTGAAATAATAAGTTGGCTGCCAAAGACAGCCACGCCGTGGCAACAAGACTCGGCTATACGTGCCAACTATAAGTTTCAGGATGTAGACTGGCAACATGCGCCCAACCCCATGCGCACGCCCACGACCAAGGCAGACCCTGAAATTACAGGCTCGCTCACAAAGCCGATGTACTACAGCCACTCGCTTGTGCAGCCTGACTCGATCTACCGCCCCGAGCAGGTGGCTTACCGTCCGGGCGTGGCCGGTGACCCAGTGCCATACACCATAGCCAGCGACAACCTCATAACGTCGCTGCTGCTCGTGTGCTTCATCTTTGCGGCAATAGCCATTGCCAATGGCGGAAACTTCTTGCAAAGGCAAATAAAGAATTTCTTCCGTACACCAAGAGAGGGCACCACGGTGATAACCGAAACCAGCGGCGAACTGCGCTTTCAGCTTTTCCTCGTGGTGCAAACATGCCTTATCTCCGCCATCATCTTTTTCTTCTTCTCACGAGACTTCGCAGGCGAATCGTTTTCCATTGCCCACTACCATATATTGGGACTGTTTACAGGAGCCTTTGCCTTGTACTTCTGCATAAAAATGTTGCTATACGTGACCGTCGACTGGGTGTTTTTTGATAAGAAAAAAAATGAACAATGGATGAAGGCTTTCCTATTTCTTACCTCCATTGAAGGCATAGCACTTTACCCTGCCGCCCTACTGCTTGCATATTTCAATTTAAGCATCAATGCTACTGTATTTTATGCCATTATCGTAGTCATAATTGCCAAAATATTGGCTTTTTACAAAACACATATTATCTTTTTTAAAAGAAATGGGGCTATTCTGCAAAGTTTTTTGTACTTTTGTACACTCGAACTGATGCCGTTGGGCACCTTGTGGGGTGTCTTGGCGATGATGGATAATTATTTAAAACAAATTTTTTAGGACAAATTTAGGATAAGATGATTAAGAAGATTCTGATATCTCAACCAAAGCCAGCTAATGAGAACTCGCCTTATTATGACTTAGCCAAGGAGTTTGGGGTGGAGCTTGTCTTCCGGCCTTTTATCAAAGTAAATGGGCTCACGGCAAAAGAGTTCCGCCAGCAGAAAGTAAGCATCCTGTCTCATACTGCAATAGTATTTACATCACGCCATGCCATCGATTACTTTTTCCAACTGGCAAAAGAGCTGCGACTGACTATACCGGAGACCATGAAATACTTCTGTGTCACCGAGACTATATCGCTCTACATACAAAAATATGTACAATACCGTAAGCGCAAGGTCTTCTTCGGCACTACTGGAAAGATCGACGACCTAATACCGCAAATGGTAAAACATAAGGCTGAAAAATACCTCATACCTCTGAGCAGTGTTCACAACGACGACATTAAGGCTAAGCTCGACGCAAAAGGACTACACCATACCGAATGCGTGATGTACCGCACACTGAGCGATCCTTTCACCGAGGAGGAGATAAAGAACTTCGACTACGACATGCTTATATTCTCCACTCCTACTGGCGTAAAATACCTCACAGAGGCATTCCCGGAGATGAAACAGGGCAACCTGAAGATTGGAGTATTCGGCCCGGCAACAGCAAAGGCAATAGAAGATGCACATCTGAGGCTTGACCTTATAGCAGGCACAAAAGAACATCCATCAATGATAAGCGCATTGAAGGCTTTCTTGGAAAATGAGAATGCCTCAAAATAGGCAAACATAAACAGGCAAGCAATAAAACCGCAGGCAGAGATATTTAGGCAGCAAACATGAATAACGGGAACCATACACTACCCAAAAGCGAAAGACTGCATAGCAAAAAGCTCATAGACAGTCTTTTCTGCGGCGGCAATAAATCAATGTCGGCGTTCCCGCTACGAATGGTCTTCATGCCAATGGCAAAGCAAAACGACAACGACCCGAGCCTAATGCTCGTGAGCGTGCCAAAGCGTCTGTTGCACAGAGCCAACAGGCGCAATTTGGTAAAGAGGCAAATACGCGAGGCTTATCGCAAAAACAAGCATATAACGAATGGGCTGCATGCCGCAATGGCATTTGTATGGCTTGACAAAAAGACGTGGCCAACAGATATTGTAGAGCAGCGCATAGTAAATCTATTGACAAGGGCAAAGGAAAAACAAATCAATGACGGCAAGTGACATTATACTGAAACCATTGCACTGGTTGAGCCGTGCCATAACATGGCTGCTCGTATTGCCGATAATGTTTTACCAAAAGTTCATCACCCCATACACGCCAGCCTCATGCAGATTTACGCCGACCTGTTCAGAATATGCCCGGCAAGCATTGCTTAAATACGGCCCAATAAAAGGCCTCGCACTCGCTATATGGCGAATACTGAGATGCAATCCCTGGGGTGGCAGCGGATATGACCCGGTGCCGTAAGTTGTCCTCCACGGAGACACCCCGTAAATTTTATTATCATAAAGCCTTAAAAGAAGGAACAAAAAGAAGAAAATGAAAAACTTTGTTGAAGAATTGAAATGGCGTGGCATGCTTGCGCAGGTTATGCCAGGAACGGAAGAGTATTTGCAGAAGAACCTCGTCTCTGCATATCTCGGCACCGACCCGACAGCCGACTCTCTTCACATTGGCCACCTCTGTGGCATAATGATGCTGCGGCACTTGCAAAACTGCGGGCACAAGCCGTACCTGCTCGTCGGTGGAGCCACAGGCATGATAGGCGACCCCTCTGGCAAGAGCCTGGAGCGCAACCTGCTCGACAGCGAAACCCTCTACCACAACCAAGAGGCAATAAAGAATCAGGTATCAAAGTTCCTCGACTTTGACGGCAACGAGCCTAACAAGGCAGAGCTTGTGAACAACTACGACTGGATGAAGGACTACAAGTTCCTCGACTTCGTACGCGACATCGGCAAGCACATCACCGTAAACTACATGATGGCAAAGGAAAGCGTGCAGCAGCGTCTCAACGGCACGGCTCGCGACGGACTGTCGTTCACAGAATTTACCTATCAGTTGCTTCAAGGCTACGACTTCCTTTACCTCTACAAGAACCACGGCGTGAGGATGCAGCTGGGCGGAAACGACCAGTGGGGCAACATGACCACCGGAACCGAGCTTATACACCGCACGCTTGGCAATGACGCGGAGGCTTTCTGCCTGACATGCCCACTCATAACCAAGGCAGACGGCAAGAAGTTTGGCAAGACAGAGAGCGGAAACGTTTGGCTTGACCCAAACCGCACCACCCCATACGCCTTCTACCAGTTCTGGCTCAACGTGAGCGACGACGACGCAGAGCGCTACATAAAGATATTCACCGACCTTGACCTAGCTACCATAAATGGCTTGACCGAGGAACACAAGCAAGACCAGGGTCGCCGCACATTGCAGCGCAGGCTTGCCGAAGAAGTCACCACAATGGTGCATTCGCGCGAGGCTCTCGACATGGCGATTGCCGCATCGAACATCCTGTTCGGCAAGGCAACAAAAGACCAACTCGCAACGCTCGACGAGGCAACACTCAACGACGTGTTCAAGGACGTGCCCCACTATGACCTGCCGAAGGAAGAACTTGGCGGCAACGCCATTGACATCTTCTGCCATGATGGCTGGGACATCTTCCCGTCGAAAGGTGAGATGCGCAAGATGGTGAAGGGAGGCGGCGTGTCGCTAAACAAGGAAAAGCTCACGGCTTTCGACCGGGCTGTAACGTCAGAAGACCTAATCGACGGCAAGTACCTGCTCGTGCAGCGTGGAAAGAAAAACTATTATCTTATAACAGTAAAATAGTAAAAACATTCTTGGGGAGGGCATTTTACCATTGGCAAAACCACATTGACGGCAATGCCTGCAACATGGTAAAATGCCCTCTCCTTATTTTGCAACACCAGCTGTTTTGCCTGTTGGCAAAACACATACTACCCCTAATAATTTTACACATGAAAAAACATCTACTTTTCTTAACAACGGCAATACTCTCATTAATGGCATTGCCTTCACAAGCCATAACACGACAAAAACTTGCCGAATACGCATCTTCGCTGAAAGGCAAGAAGAAGGCTGAACTGAAAGACGCACTACACGCCTTGATGAAAGATGCCACAACCCTCAGTTACGGCAACGGGAGCAACAGCACATGGTGGGGCTTTTACGTAACCGACAAGGATGCTGACGGCTATGTCATAGACCGCTATTCTAACGAACGCAGGAAATTCACAAGCCGCGGCAGCGTACCGTCTGAGATGAATATTGAGCACTCATTCGCAAAATCATGGTGGGGAGGCGACAAAAACCAGGCTTACAGAGACTTGTACAATCTCATGCCAAGCGACTCAGAAGCAAACAGCTCGAAAAGCAACTACGGTATGGGCATTGTGACAAATGCCAAGCATGATAATGGCTGCATAAAGGTTGGCACCGGTGATAACGGGATGAACCTGTGGCAGCCAAGCGGCGAATGGGAAGGCGACTTTGCGCGCGGTTACATGTATATGGCAACGACATACCAAAACTTAAAGTGGCAAGGTGAAGGGTTAAAATCACTTCAGCAAAATAACTGGCCAACATTGCAGAAATGGGCTTACACACTTTATCTCAACTGGAGCCGCATCGACAAGGTTTCGCAAGTTGAGGTAAACCGTAACAATGCCGTGTCCGAAATACAGGGCAACCGCAACATCTTCGTCGATTACCCAACCCTTTGCGAATATGTTTGGGGCGACAGCACCGACGTTGCGTTCAATCCTGAAACTGCCATTACCACCGCATCCGATGACACTCGTTACGCAACATACACCCCGTCGGACAACGGCAATGGCGATGGTGGTGACAACAGTGACAACAATGGAAACGGTGGCGATAACAACGGAAATGATGATGGAAATGGCGACGGCAACATAGGCGGCGACACCACCCAAACACCGGATGGCTACCTTTTTTACGAGCCATTTGATGATGTCACCAAAGGCAACAACAGCGAAACAAGCGGCAGTAGCAGCAACTTTGAAAATTGCAGCCACATAAGTTCGTCGAGCACGGCTTTCGCCGCAGGTGGAGCCGTAAAGTTAGGCAGCAGCAATAAAACAGGCAGCATAACAACCAATACCATAAAATTTGACGGAGGACAACTCACGGTCATGATTGACGTAAAGGGATGGACAAAAGTAGAGGGAAAACTTGACGTTACGCTGACAGGAAGCACAAAGCAGACCGTAAACTACAAGGCTACAATGAGCGATGATTTTGAGACCGTGACGCTTACGTTCAACAACGTATCAGCCAACCCAACGCTTACCATAGCCACGACATCAAAACGCGCCTTTATCGACAACATACGCGTTCTTGACCCAACTGCCACAAGCATTGACAGCGTAACTCGCCCAACAACGGCCAAGAGCAACGGCGCATACACCTTATCGGGACAAAGGCTAAACAAAAAGCCAACAAAACCCGGACTGTATATTGTCAATGGCAAAAAAATGATTATCCGATAACCCCATCGGACATGGCATGATAAAAGAGCCGCAAACGCTACTTTATGCGACTTTATAGCAAATAATTCGCAAAATATTTTGCCACCTCAATAAATTGTGCTACCTTTGCACCACGATGATTGTCGTATGGTGTAATGGTAGCACAACAGGTTTTGGTTCTGTTTGTCGTGGTTCGAATCCGCGTACGACAACATAAAAGAGGGTGTATCAATTCTTTTGATACATCCCTTTTTAGTTATATTATCCCTGACATTATCCAGCATCAATCAGGATAAGTATTATCCAAAAGAAAGCAAGGCAAAAAATTACAAAGACTATAGTATTTAACCTTCTTCGCCCTTTCATAAATACTCAGCCGCCGCACGAACAAACCTCATACGGCGTGCGAATAAGTCTCAGCCGCCGTGCGAACAAGCCTCATACGGCGTGCCTGCCTCCTACCCTACCCTATCAAACTCTTTCTTGAACAAAGTAGCGAGGACGACGCTTTACCTCTATAAATATCTTGCCTACATAAATGCCTGCAACACCAAGGGCTGTGGTTATTATTCCGCCTATGAACCACATCGACACGAGGATAGAAGTCCAGCCTTGCGTCGTCTCCCCTTGGGCATGACGCACGATGGCTATGACAATGATTACAAATGATACAAGCGTCATCAAAAGGCCTATAATGGCTATGAATTTAAGCGGAGCTATTGAGAAAGACGTTATGCCGTCAAGGCTGAACGCAAGCATCTTCTTGAACGGATATTTCGACTCACCTGCCGTACGCTGGCGGCGGTCATAATACACAAAGCCTTCCTTGAAACCAAGCTGCCTCACAATGGCACGAAGGAAAAGATTGCGCTCAGGATATTGCATCAATGCCTCTACGGCACGGCGCGTCATCATGCGGAAATCGGCATGATTATATATAATCTCTTTATCTACGCTTTTCATCAATCGATAAAAAGCCTGTGCCGAGAACCGCTTGAACCACGTGTCCGTCTCACGGCTCTTGCGCACACCATAGACAATGTCACAGCCACTATTGACTTGTTTTGCCATGTCAACGATAGTGTTTTCATCGTCCTGAAGATCGGCGTCTATGGAAACAACGGCATCACTTGTAGCCACGCTCTCCTGCAATCCTGCCCACAATGCGTTTTGATGCCCCTCGTTATGAGAAAGCTTCAAACCGTGAACATACGTCCGCTCCTTTGCCGCATTTGAGATTATCTCCCACGTGCTATCCTTGCTGCCGTCATCCACAAGCAAAAGATGCGCGTCCGTATCTGCTTCTTTTTTCAGCTTCTCCACAAGCACTGCCATCTTTTCCAGTGTCCACGGCAACACTTCTTCTTCATTATAACAAGGAATTACGATTGCAAGGTTCATAAAGCTTAATTAATTAACAAACAGAACGCCCAAAGCTCCTGTTGTAGTAGCTCGATAAAGCGTCATGCCTTTGCCGTTGTTATTTGTGCAATTACCACCGGTGTTCATGTTGTATTCCCGCTTGCAATTGCTGCATACAGCCATTCCTGCCGATGTCATGGATAGCGGATAGTTGCGCCTTGGAATGGCTGTATAGTCGAAGCAATTTGGGCATTGCGCATCATAAGCATAAAAAGCGTAACCGCCCATATCTCCTGTAGAAAGGTTGCCATAGCCCACTATCAGCCCATTATTCATGCCCATACGTCCTGCGTTTCCGCGCTCTGTGTCCTTTGCGTCGAAACGGCTTTTAGTCTCCTGCGATTGGTTACTGCTGAAAACGTATGAGCGGCTTGACGCGTCATAGCTTATCTTGCAGAATATGCCAGGAGACAAAGCGTTCATGGCAGAAGCAAGCGTTGCGTCCTGATGCGTTGAATTGTCTACGTAGAGATTGCAATGGAAGTTACTGTAGGTGTAGTCGTCGCTGCCACAGGCAGAAGCCAACACTGCAACCAAGAACAGACATAGCAGGACGCGGCACTTAGAGGCTCTTTTTTTAATTATCATGCCAACAACCGTTTCTCTGCACCTTTCACCTTTTCAAAGCTAAAGCCTTTCAGCGTGTCATTCATTAATGCCTGGATTTTATCGTTGCAAAGGTTGCCAATGGAACCCTCATGAGTGTGGTGGATGTTCTTATTGGCTACAAACTCTCCAGCCTCTATCTCCAGCCCCACTTTCTTATAAGCGTCACGGAAAGGCATTCCGGCAGCGGCAAGATTATTTACCTCCTCAACCGAGAACATAGGGTCATACATCGGATTGTCAAGTATATGCTCGTTTACCTCCATCTTATTTATGATGTACGCAGCCATGCGCAAGCAGTCGTTAAGCTCGTCAAATGCAGGCAGGAAAACCTCTTTTATGATTTGCAAGTCACGGAAGTAACCAACCGGCAGATTATTCATAATCATCATTACCTGCTGTGGAAGGCTCTGTATCTTGTTGCTCTTGGCACGTATAAGCTCAAAAACGTCGGGGTTTTTCTTGTGCGGCATAATGCTTGAACCAGTAGTGCATTCCTTCGGCAACTTGACGAAATTGAAGTTCTGGCAATTGAACAAGCAGGCGTCAAACGCCATCTTAGCCAACGTACCGGCAACTGTAGCCATAGCAAACGCTACATTGCGTTCCATCTTCCCACGCCCCATCTGCGCGTAAACAACATTGTAGTCCATTGAGTCAAAGCCAAGGAGGTCAGTCGTCATTTGCCTGTTGAGCGGGAAGCTGCTGCCATAGCCGGCTGCCGAACCAAGCGGATTGCGGTTTGTCATGCGCCACGCAGCCTGCAAATAAAGCATGTCATCGGCAAGGCTTTCAGCATAAGCGCCGAACCATAAACCAAAGCTTGACGGCATGGCTATCTGCATGTGTGTATAGCCCGGCATAAGCACGTCCTTGTACTGGTTGCTCTTGGCAATAAGCTCGTCGAAAAGAATCTTCACATTGTCAACCACTTCCATAAGCTCATGCCGCGTAAAGAGCTTAAGGTCTACAAGCACCTGGTCGTTGCGCGAACGTCCGGAGTGTATCTTTTTGCCTATGTCGCCAAGCTCTCGCGTAAGCATCAGCTCTACCTGCGAATGCACATCCTCAACGTCATCCTCTATCACGAACTCACCGTCCTCGCACGCCTTGTATATCTTCTTCAGCTCGGCAAGCAGCTTAGGCAACTCGTCCTCAGCCAGCAAGCCAATGCTCTCAAGCATCGTGATGTGGGCCATCGAGCCGAGCACGTCATACTTGGCGAGATAAAGGTCAAGCTCGCGGTCGCGCCCTACTGTAAAGCGGTCAATCTCCTTGTTTACTTCAAAGTTTTTTTCCCAAAGTTTATTTGCCATTTTCAGCCTCCCAAAGACTCTTTGATTAATAGTTTATCATCTGCAGGGCATCAGCTATTTTCTCTATGCCCTCTTGCAGCGGTTTCTTCACCATCGTTGCCATAAAAGGATTTATGTCTGCTTTTATGGTGAGCTTCATCTTGCTTGTGACTTCATCCACAGGCAATACCTGAACCCAGAAATTGAACGGCAGAGGACTCTCCGATGTCTCAAATTTTATCATCTTAGGTTCCTCACGGTCAACAATGTTTAGCTTTACCGCTCCAAGCTGCGTCTTTATAGAGATGCTGTCGTGGTCAAATTCCAAGTTCTCAACCTTATCCTGCGGTATGCGGTCTTTCACGCGCTCCACATTTCCAAGGTCGCTCAGCATATTGTAAACGGCTTGCTGCGGAGCGTTTATCTGCCGTATTGTACTTTCTATATTCATTAAACAGTCTCCCAAGCTCTACATTATTGCTTCCACCCGGCAGGATTTTTTCTCCAGTCCTTTAGCACCTCTATATCTTCCTTAGACACATATCCCGTCTCGGCGGCAATCTCTATGGTGTGCTCATAGTCGCCAAGAGTAACGAGCTTTAATCCAGCTTCCTTAAACGCTTCCTCGGCCACGGGGAAACCGTAAGTATAGCTTGCCACCATACCAACTACCTCAAGCCCTGCCTGACGCAATGCCTCAACTGCCTTCAACGACGACGAGCCTGTGCTGATAAGGTCTTCTATCACTACAACCTTAGAACCTTCAGGCAACTTACCTTCTATCTGGTTCTTTGTGCCGTGGTCTTTTGGCTTTGGCCTGACGTATGCATAAGGCAATCCCAATTGGTCAGCCACAGCCATACCCATTGCTATTGCGCCCGTCGCAACGCCAGCCACAGCCGTAGCTTCAGGGAAGTTGGCAAGCACAGCATGTGCAAGCTCTGTCTTGACAAAAGCCCTGACTTCAGGATAACCAAGCACGAGGCGGTTGTCTGTATATATAGGTGAATGCCAACCCGAAGCCCATGTGAAAGGCTCGTTTGGCTGTAGCTTAATGGCCTTTATACCGAGCAGCTTCTCGGCAAAGGCATGTTTCAAGTTGTCCATAAGTATAAATCAATGAGTTGTTCGATGCAAAGATAATGCAAAAGAGCGACATTGCAAAAGAAAAGCCAAGCTATTTTGCCTAACCTCACCTACTGTTCGTAAATCCTAAAGCCGCCACGCTTATCTTTACATCACTGACACATTCAAGCTGCTTGGCAACTGCGCATATTGTAGCCCCTGTAGTCACTATATCGTCTACAATCAGCAGATGCCTGCCTTTCAATTTTTTGTCATTTATAAGCTTAAACGCGTTTTCCACATTCTCGCTACGTTCAATCTTGTCTTTCTTGGTTTGGCTTCCGTTAAAAGATACTCTTATAACGGCATCTTTAACCATCGGCAAGCGTGAAACGCTACATAATCCCTCTGCTATCATTTCGCTCTGATTATATCCACGTTCCCTTCGACGCTTTTTCGCCAACGGCACGGGTAAAATACAATCAATGTCAGCAAGAAATCCTGACGCTTTCAGCATCTTACCCATCATTAAACCCATATCTATACCCAAATCGGATTTATCGAAATACTTAAGTTGATATATCGGACGGGCTGAAAGAGATCGTGGCATATAATAAATGGGGGCAAAAGCTTTTTCAAAATGCTTTATTCTGCCCCAAAACAACTTTGCCAATTCGTTTTCATAGGGATTGTCAATAAAGTCTGTCCACGGCAAATGACGAACACATGAAGCACATAGTATTTCCTCATTTACTGCCAACCTCTTGTCACACACGCAACATGTGCGCGGAGCCACAAGGTCAAGCAAACGATGGATTGCGCTTACATACATTTCTTTATTTCATCTATGCTAAAGCCCCTTCCCAACGCAAACTTTATGAGCTTCATACTGCGCTCATAATCTGTTTCAGCCTTTATCGTAGGCTCTTTAGCCTTTAATAATGGCTTTAATATCTCAAGATACCTTTCCTCTGGCACCTCATCAAGTATTGGAGCAGAAACGCTCTCTGGTATATGCTTCATCCATAAAGCCTGCTCTATCTTGCGTCTGCCCCAGCGGTTATAAGTTATCTTATCGTCAACAAAAGCCCTGCAATAACGAGTCTCGTCAATATACAGATGTTCTTCAAGATAATCTATTATTTTCTTTCTTGCAGCTTCATCAAGTCCCCATCGCTTCATCTTATCGTTTATATCACCCTTGCAGTATTCCGCCTTTGCGCACAATGCCGCAAGACGGCTCAAAGCCTTCTCCTCTGTTATAGATTTATTTAGCGCCATATTTACTTTAAAAAATCTATTTTTTTAAAACATCAAAATTAAAGATGGCAGAACCAATAGATACTGTTGCCATCATAAAAATCTTTTTTGAGGAGTCTTGCATCTTCAGGCAGAACCGGTGCCTTAACACCATTGCCCACGGTAAATGGAGCGACTTCTATGCGTATATTGTCCCACAGACCACGGCTGATGAAACCGTTAAGTACATTGGCTCCGCCTTCAACAATAAGACTCTGCTTTTGTTCTTCATACAAATGAGCCAACACTGCATCAATGCTGTCACACCATGTAAAACCATCAGGAATGCCATCAGCATGATGTGAGAGTACTATACGCTTTGGATTTACTCCCGACCATTCACGGACATCAAGCCGTGGATGGTCGGCTTTCATTGTGCCTCTGCCTACTAATATTGCCTCATTCTCAGCACGCAGCTTATGGACAAGCATTTTAGTGAAAGGCGTAGAGATCAAGAGTCTATCTACATTTTCCTTGGAATGGACTTGTGACAAGCTCATATATCCGTCCAATGTCTGTGCCCACTTCAACGTGATATATGGACGACGCTTTTCATTGAAAGTCATAAACCGCCGGTTCATAGTCCTACACTCGTTTTCAAGCACACCAACTGTAACCTCAATGCCTGCTTGCCTCATACGCTTTATGCCACGCCCTTGCACCTTAGCGAAAGGGTCTATACAACCGCAAACGCACCGCTTAACTCCTTTGCTTATTATGAGGTCACAACATGGTGGAGTATGTCCCCAATGGCTGCATGGCTCTAAAGACACATAGATGGTAGAGTGGGGCAGAAGCGGCTCGTCTTTCTTACTTACCGATGCAAAAGCATTAACCTCAGCATGTGGACCACCGACGGGCGACGTGAAGCCTTCACCTATTATCCTCCCGTCATCACTTACAATTACAGCTCCAACCATAGGATTGGAGCGTGTAGTGAGTAATCCGCAAGAAGCAAGTTGCAAGCACCGCCTCATATATTTCTCATCAATGTCTTTTTGAGTCATAACCAGTGTTTTCTCTTATTACTTTGCAAATATAGTAACTATTTTTTTGTTTGAGTGATTTTTAATTGCTATTTTTGCAAGAAATGACTATGAATAATAATTTTTCTTTCCATACACTCTGGCAAATGCTACTCCCTCTGTATGAAGCACACGAGGCGCAAGCCATTATGCGTATGGTACTCGAATATAGATTTGGATTTTCTCTTACTGACATAGCCTGTGGAGAAGTAGAAAGGCTGACTGAAGTACAACAGAAAGAACTAATATCAGACATTATCCGTCTTAAGAACAACGAACCAGTACAGTATGTCCTCGGCAATGCTTGGTTTTGTGACCGTTCTTTTCATGTAGAGCCAGGTGTACTGATACCGCGTCCTGAAACAGAGCAACTGTGCAGGATTATAATTAAAGATTATACAAATAATAACCACACGCATTCCTCCAATTCTAATTCAAAAAACATATTAGACATTGGCACAGGAAGCGGTTGCATAGCTATTACACTTGCTCTTGGTATACCAAATGCCAAAGTCAATGGCATAGATATTTCGTCAAAGGCATTGCGTATAGCCAAGGCAAACGCCGAAAGACTTGGAGCCAATGTGACTTTCCACATTGGCAATGCTCTATCTTTGTTACCTACATCAGAAGAAAATAAGGATGGAGAACACAAAAGTGAGGGTGGGGGAGAGACTATAATAGTTTCTAATCCACCTTACATAACTGAAAGTGAAAGGCAAGAAATGTCGAAAAACGTCCTTGAACACGAACCTGAACTTGCCCTTTTTGTACCAGACGATGATCCTTTGCTTTTCTACCGTTCTATAGGCAGCTATGCCACAAAGAGCCTTGCCAATAATGGCAGTCTTTATTTTGAGATAAATCCAAGGTTTGCAAAAGAATTGAAGAATATGCTTTTTGAACAGGGCTTTTCAAACGTTGAAATAATCAATGATGACTTTGGCAAACAACGATTTATAAGGGCAAGCTTTGTAGAATAAAGACTATTAGATTAAATAAATGAGCATTACAAAAATATAGAAAAAAACGTATATAATTATTTTATATACATCTTCGAATAGAATATGACATTTCAGATAATGATAAAGAAGTTAAAAAATAAAGAACATAATAAATTTTATGAAGGTTCTTCCGTTTATAAAACCATATACCCTTACCCTTCTAATATCTCCATTCGTATTGTTGGGAGTGTATTGTTGGTTTTACCAAAACAATACCGCAAATACTATCAATGTGTAGAGTGCAGTAAAAGGTTCTATAAATAATAATAGAAACATCTATTATTTATGATGAAACGATACTTTGTATTACTTTTTGTTTGCCTTTTTCGCTACCTTGCGATATGATGATTAAGGCGTAGGAGTCTCTACGGAAGATGTTGCCAATACCACAACCTTTGACTTTACCAAAGACGCATCCTACGAGATTGACTTCGTGAGCAACCTTGGTTATTTCTCACAGATTGGTGGCATCAGTCATAGCGAAGGTGGCGACAAGAATGTTCAAATAGATGCCGCCACTAATTTAAAAGCAATAAAAGAATTGCTTCCTACTAATAAGTTGTCAATGGTAAAGACATATTAATGTTATATGCGCAATTAGAGAAATACTTGTTTTGTGCCTTTATGCAATAAAAGAAAGGAGTGAAATTGTCGTCAGAATAACAGAATTTACTCACCTTCAAGCTGTTATTCTCGCAACCTCTTAAATTGATTTGAGTACTCCTTGTGCGACAGATTCGAATAGGAATGAAGATTTAAAATCTTATTTTCCTGTTTCAAAAGCTGCCTTCTCTGCAGCAGCTATTATGTCTTCTCTATCTTTTACTTTTGCCGATATGTCACTCAAGTCAAACTCGTCAGTATCGCTTGCCTTAGCATTATCCTCAGTCTGCCCAATTACAATTTCCTTACTTTCGTCTGCCGCGCTTTCATGCTTACTGTAAACACGCTCACGAAAAGTTGTGGCATATTTAGTCTTTCCTGACTGATTGTTTCCAGTTGCCATGAAAGCTGACGTTGCATCAGTGGTTGGAATAATGCCTATGGGTTCTTCCTCCATCTTTGTGCGCTCGCCCTTAGCTGCAAACACCTTGTCAATAAACTGTGGTTCACGTCTTAGCTTAGTAAGTGTTTCTTTAGATGCCTTCTGCTGGCTCTCTTTCTTCGAGAATCCCTCACCGCTACATCCCTCTATACCTTCAAGCACAACCTGATAACCAAATATAGGGCTACCACCAGCATCCTTGACATCCTTGATGAGCTTGAATTCAAGCTGAACCTTATTTTTCTGAGTCCACTCTATGAGTTTTGACTTGAAATTTACTTCTTTATAAGCTACCTTATCAAGGTTTATCATCTGCTTGAGAATGCGTTTTTCAATAAAACTCATACATGCATTGTAGCCATGATCAAGGTATAATGCACCAACAAGAGCTTCGAATGCATTTCCACCAAGATAGCTGTTATGCGTCTGCGTGCGTCCACTCGAAAGTATCAAGCCGTTTATACCCATCTCCTGAGCCAGTCTGTTAAGCGTGTCACGTTGCACAAGCTTGGAACGGGTATTTGTAAGGAAGCCCTCACGCTTGCCTGGAAAGTGACGATATACTATATCGCCAACAGTACAGTCGAGCACAGCATCACCCAAAAACTCAAGACGCTCGTTGTTGACAGGTTTGCCCTTCTTGTTGCGATGCATGATGCTCTTGTGCATCAGAGCCGTCTTATAATAGCTTATATTATGTGGGCAAATGCCCATAATATGGTATAATGAATAATAAAGCTCCTTCTCCTTACGGAAAGGGAGCCTTATACGGTCGATTATGTTTTTAAGCATAATAGTCTCTTATCCTGCGTATTTCTTGAAAATGATACATCCGTTATGGCCTCCAAAACCGAATGTATTGCTCAATGCTGCACGCACCTCGCGCTTTTGTGGCTTGTTGAACGTAAAGTTCATTTTATAATCAAGCTCCGGGTCATCATCACCTTCCTCATGATTGATTGTAGGTGGAACAATATCGTTCTCAACGCTCAGTACGCATACCATGCCTTCCACGGCTCCAGCTGCTCCAAGCATGTGACCTGTCATGCTCTTTGTTGATGAAATGTTCAGACGATAAGCGTCATCTCCGAACAAATCTTTTATAGCCTTTGCTTCGCTTATGTCGCCTACATGAGTACTTGTGCCATGTACGTTTATATAGTCTATGTCGGCAGGTGTCATGTTGGCATCGTCAATGGCAGCCTGCATCACAAGCATTGCTCCGAGACCTTCCGGGTGCGACTTGGTTATGTGATAAGCATCAGCACTCATTCCTTCGCCAGCAACCTCAGCATAAATATGTGCTCCACGCTTCTGTGCGTGCTCCAACGTCTCAAGTATAAGACAACCTGAGCCTTCTGCCATCACAAATCCATCGCGACTGGCACTGAACGGACGGCTGGCATGCTCTGGATCGTCATTGCGTGTCGAAAGAGCATGCATAGACGTGAATCCTCCAAGCCCGCACTCAGTGATTGCAGCCTCGGATCCTCCTGCCAAGATGACATCTGCTTTACCAAGACGCAACAGGTTGTATGCATCGGCCAGTGCATGGCATGAAGAAGCACAAGCACTCGTCGTCACATAGTTGGGACCATGAAATCCAAAATGGATACTGATCTGCCCTGCTGTGATGTCGGATATCATTTTGGGAATAAAGAATGGGCTGAACTTCGGACCATCATCGTAGTGCTGGCCATAGGACATCACCTCGTCCTGGAATGTCTGTATACCACCGATGCCAATGCCGTAAATTACGCCTATACGGTTCTTATCCTCCTCGTCAAGGTTCATCTTGCTGTCTGCAACAGCCTGTATGGCTGCTGCCATACCAAGCTGAGTGCAACGATCCATTTTGCGTGCATCCTTCTTGTCTATGTAATCAAAAGGATTGAAATTCTTTACCTCGCACGCAAATTGAGCCTTGAACTTAGAAGCATCGAACAATGTAATTGGAGCAGCACCACTCTTACCTGACAGCATGTTCTGCCATGTCTCATCGACATTATTGCCAAGCGGTGTTATGGCACCAAGCCCCGTTACTACTACTCTGTTCAATTCCATTTATGCAACTTTTCGTTGAACTTTGAACTTTGAACTTTATAATTACTATAATACTAAATAATCACAAAACATTTTTTATAATGCCAAATGTTCAAAGTTCAAAGCTCAAAGATTACTTCGAGTTCTCTTGGATGTAGTTGATGGCATCCTGAACAGTCTGAATGGTCTCTGCCTTGTCATCAGGAATAGAAATGCCGAACTCTTTTTCGAACTCCATAATGAGCTCAACTGTATCAAGTGAGTCTGCACCAAGGTCGTTTGTAAAACTTGCCTCGGGCTTTACATCTGCTTCATCAACACCGAGTTTATCTACGATAATAGCCTTTACTTTTGATTCAATCTCTGACATAATGTAGTAATTATTAATTGTTATAAATGTTATCTTTGTACAAAAGCGACTGCAAAGTAACTAACTTTTTGGCAATTACGCAAATTATTCGTTAAAAAAATGACTTTATGATGCACAAAGTATATGCCTTTGTGCATATTTTTTATTCAAAATTTGAGTAAAATCAATTGCACAGTTCAAAATAAGTTGCTAACTTTGCAGAAATCTAAAAACATATAAGTAGTATGTCATTTACCAATCAATACAATGAAATCTTCAACAAGGCTATTGAGGATTATCATGTAAAGAATAATGTAGACACCCCGATAAACAATCCTTATGATAAGGATTCGATAGAGAACCGTCTATATCTGAAATGCTGGATTGACACTGTGCAATGGCATCTTGAGGACATCATCCGTGATCCTCACATTGATCCATTGGAGGCATTGCAGCTGAAACGGCGCATCGACCGTTCAAACCAAGACCGCACAGACCTCGTGGAGCAGATAGACTCATGGTTCCGTCAGTATTTCTCAGACGTGACACCGCTGCCGGATGCACGCCTTAATACCGAAAGCCCTGCTTGGGCTGTTGACAGGCTGTCAATACTCGCATTGAAAATATACCACATGCGTGAACAGGCAGAGAGGCAAGAAGCTACGCCTGAGCACCGACAGCGTTGCCACGACAAGCTTCAAGTGCTGCTTGAGCAACAAAAGGATCTTAGCCTTGCCATAGACCAACTCTTGGAAGACATAAAGGCTGGACACAAATACATGAAAGTGTACCGGCAGATGAAGATGTACAACGACCCAAGCACAAACCCTGTGCTGTATGCGTCGCAAAAGAACAAATAAAAAGTATTTTTCAAAATTATCTTCATAAGGATTCAATTCACATTAAAATACTCAATCCCTAATTCTTTACACTTAACTCAATGAAGACAGAGCATATACTTATAATACGCTTTTCGGCGATGGGTGACGTGGCGATGACCGTACCCGTGGTATATGCTCTTGCCACACAATATCCACAAGTGAGGGTTACCATGCTCTCACAGCCTTTTGCGCGCCCTCTCTTTGATAAGCTCGCACCTAACGTGGGTTTTATGGAGGCTGAGATAAAGCATGAATACAAAGGCATCAAAGGGCTAAACGCACTTTACCGCAGGCTTGTAGCAAAGAATTTCACAGCTGTTGCCGACCTTCACAACGTGCTGCGTTCTAATTACTTGCGAATACGTTTCAACCTTGACAAAAACCATGTGGCTCACATTGACAAGCATCGTGATGAGAGACGAATGCTTACGGCAAAGCGTAACAAGGTTATGAAGCCCATACCTACAGCATTCGAAAACTATGCCGAAGTGTTTGCAAAGCTTGGCTATCCCGTCAAGCCTTGTTTCAAGTCTATACTTACACCCACACAAGCAAGCCTGCGCCTCCTGCCTGAAACAATAGGAGAGAAGAAAAGCTTCAGCCAGTGGATAGGCATCGCGCCATTTGCAGCTCATGAAGGAAAGGCATATCCATTGTACTTGATGGAAAAAGTAATAAACGGACTTGCCACACGCCATCCGTCTGCAAGGTTCTTCCTTTTCGGAGGAGGCGAAAAGGAGCGGGAGACACTTGCAGACATGGCAACGCGCCTGCCGAGATGCACCGTGGTGCCAGGACTGCTTAATAACCTGCGCGAGGAGCTCATACTTATGGCACATATAGACGTAATGATAAGCATGGACTCGGCTAATATGCACCTTGCCTCGCTCGTAGGTACAACCGTAGTAAGCATTTGGGGAGCCACACATCCTTATGCCGGTTTCATGGGTTACAACCAAAAAGCTACTAATGCCGTACAGGCAGACCTCGACTGCCGTCCTTGCTCTATCTTCGGCAACAAGCCTTGTTTCCGTGGCGACTATGCCTGCCTTTACGCCATAAAGCCGGAGACTATTATAAACAAGGTGGAAGAAAATCTTTAATAACTTTGTGGATAAACTCTGTATAAAGCTGTTGATAACTTTTGGTTTATCAACAGCTATTTACTGCGCAACCTTATTCTGTGGATATCAACAACGCTATGAAATAAATAACATACACTTATCAACAGTTTTCAACGAACAAAAGTTATTAGTTTTATGCTTTTCCACAATATCATAACTTTGTTGATAACTCCGTAAAAGGCTTTTACGCAAGCATTAGATATGAATATTGATTGTAGAAAAACTAATATTATTTGTTGATAATGAAAACGCCAAACGAAAGGTTATTTATTTATGAACTTATCAACAAGCTATCATCTTACTCTTATTTTTTTCTTTTAAAAAATAAATAAAAGAGAATAATAAAAAGGCAAGTGGAAAAGTTATTATCTTGTATTATTTAGTTTTCTGCTATAAAAAATAATTTATAAATAACAGTTAGAATGCTTGGGCTGTCAATATTGATACCGGTTTACAAGGACTATGTAAGAAGACAGGTAGCCTTGCTGCAAAGTCAGTGCAAAGCTCTTGAGGGAGCCGGACTGGACTGGGAGATTGTTGTTGCCGACGATGGCAGTCCAAAAGCTTTCCTTGAAGTGAATGAAGCGGTGAATGAAATGGAAGGCTGCCGTTTGATAAGCCGAGGAAAAAACAGTGGTCGCTCGGCAATGCGCAATTTTCTTGCCCGTGAGGCTCGCCATGAGCTGTTGCTTTACCAGGATGCAGAAACAATCCCCAACGAAAATCTCGTAAGCAGATACCTTGCCGTAGCCGACAAGGCAGAGGTGGTTTGCGGTTCGTTCACAGTGTCGGAGAATGCCGCTCGCAACGGCAACCTGCGGTGTCGCTATGAGCTTGCAGGGCAGCGAAGGCTCACTGCCGAGAGGCGTAATAGGCAACCTTATCGTTGCTTTCACGTGAACAACTTCATGGCGAGGCGCAACACCGTGCTAAGTAATCCTTTCGATGAGCTGATGAGGGGATATGGCTATGAGGACGTTATGTTTGGCAAACAATTGGAAAAAAATAGGGTAGGGGTGTTTCATATAGACAATCCGGTAGCCTATTCCGGTTTTGAAGACAATGCCTCTTTTCTTGAAAAGACGGCGCGAGCCATAGACACATTATATATATATAAAGATTGTTTGCAAGGCTATTCACGTCTTCTTGACCTTGCGCTGACGCTGGAGCGTTTCCATGCGCTTTGGCTTCCTCGCCTCATTATGCACCTTTTCTCAAAACAGGTGTTGACTAACCTCAAAGGTCACAATCCGAGCCTCCAGCTTTTCAATTTATACAGGACGTGGCTGTTGACGGAGAAGTTTTTAAAGGATTGATAAAAGGTGCACCCTAAGCCACTACCAGTTTACGGCGTAAAGGTATCTTCTTTACGCCCTAAACGTCTCGTCTTTACGGCGTAGAGAAGAGAGGATTACGCCGTAAAGATTCCTTCTTAACGCCGCGAAGAAGAAGGCACCATTTTCTTATCGAAGAAATATACGTATATGGTGTCCTTAAACTCCGTTTCCCTATGATTAGAGCGGAAAGCCTCCGTAAAGCTGTAATCCTTGTTGTAAGTGTCGGCAAGAGTTTTCTTGTTTCCAGCGTTCACCATAAGCAAACCTGTCTTTGGCAGGTCTTTGTCAAACTGCCTTATGCTGTCGCCGAGATAGAAGTCTACCCCGTAGAAGCGCAGAGGATCGCTGCCGGGTTCTGAGAAACCGGTGAATGCATATAGATTATAGTCCTTCTTTAGGATTAGTGAATTATTGTCTCTAAGATGTTTCATGGTCATGGCGAATGGGCGCAAGCTCTTGGTGTTCATTATCGTAGGCTTGTAATAACCGTCGAATGCCATGAAGATGAGCAGCGTCATGACCGTGGATGCGAGCACCGGGCGCCTTGTGATGAAACCTACATTGCGGTGAAGCAATACCATCAAGCCAAGGCACGAGGCGCATAGGGGCAGCATCAAAAGAACTATGTCGCCAAAGCCAAGGTTGCCGTAGGCAAGGGCGTGCAGCATCTTAATGTTTTCATAAGCGTGCTTGCCGTGGAAAACGCTGTCCGGCACGGCTCCGGCACGCACCACCACCACGGCTGCCGTGAGCAGTATGCCTGCCACTGCCAGCAGTCCGATGTAGAAGCGTATGGGGAAGGCAGACTTCTTTACTATCCATATTCCGTATTCCACTATCAGCACAGCCATAAACGGATAGCATGGCAATAGGTATACACCGCGCTTGCTTTCGGGTATGCAATAGAAAAAGAGTATAAGCAGGAATGACAGCCATGTGAAGACTTGCACAGGCTCTGCTTTCTTAACACTGCTGACGAATGCCGAGCGGGAGAACTTACGCCAAGGCAACACAAACAGGGAAAGCAGCAGGGGCAGCGTCCAAGGCAACCAACCAGCCACGAGCATAAGTATGTTGTAATACCAAGGATTGCTGTGGGTTACAAACTTCATCTTGCCGAGGAAGCGTCCTACGTTCTCATCCAGTGCCAAGTCAAGAAACTCCTTTCCGCCTTGTTGGTATGCGGCTAAGTACCAAATAGCAGGAAGTAAGCATGCCAATACTGCGGCGAAGAAAAGCTTGAGAAAGATGAAAAGTCCTTTCAAGCTGCTTTTTGGGTGTAGCTTTACGGCTTTAATGTTCTGTACGACCATAAACACCACCATCACAAAGCACGGAAGCACTATGCCCACAGGTCCCTTTGTAAGCGTAGCTCCGCTCATGCAAAGTATTGCGAGCCACGGCATTCCCTTGCCGTCTTTTTCCCACCATCTGTAAAAGTCGTACAGGGCGCAGACTATGAACATCGTCAGCACCATGTCTACACGGCAGTTGGTTCCGGCTCGATGAATTTCAAATGCAGTTAGCGTCATCATGGCGGCGAGGAAGCTGAGGTCATTGTTCTTGCGCTTGGCGAAGAATACGGCTCCCATAGCAAGCATGATGATAAGCGCAAGGGCAGACGGCAGACGTGACGTGAATTCGTTTACATGGCCTATCGGCAATGAGAAAGCCGCTATGCACCATTGATAGAAAGGTGGTTTATAGGGTATGTCGACGCCGTTGTTCTCAGGCAAAATCCAGTTGTGTTGGTTTAGCATCGACACAGCCACTACGGCTTCACGAGGTTCACCCTTTGTGGTAAAGTCGGTAAGTCCGAGAAAAGGAAGAAGCGTGATGGCTGCCACAAGCACGGTTGTCCACAGTATGAAACGATGTTTACTGTCCATTACTTATTAGTGAATATATTTTTTTTGCAAAATTACTATATTTTAGCTTTAACACATCATTATTTTTGCTTAATTCGCTAAATATATATAATTTTGCATCTGCAAACCATATATGAGACATATAAAAATAGTATGAAGCGTTTTCTTGAAAGCATCTTGTGGCTGATAAAGGTACATGTTTCAGCTTTGGCGGTGTTTTTCATTTACCGTCTTGTAGAGTTCATAGCCCTTCACGGTCTTGTAACTAAGGCAGCTGCAAGTGTTTTGCCGGCTTTCTTGCGTGGCGTGTGGTTTGACAACGTAATGGCTTGCTACATCATGATAGTGCCGCTTACGGTGGTTCTCGTGTCTGCAATGTTCGGATATTATCGCAAGTGGTTGCGCCGCAGTGTAACCGTTTGGTTTGCCGTGCTTTATGCCGTAGCCTTCATCCCGTCGGCTGCAAACACTCCTTACTTTGCCTACTTTTTCAAGAACATCAATTCGAGCATATTCGGTTGGTTTGGTTATGCTGCCACTACTGCCGGAATGCTTGTTGAGGAGAAAAGCTACTGGCTCTACATAATATTATATTTTATTCTCACTGCCGCGTTCATAGTGAGCCTTATAACTCCTCCAAGACTTCCCAAGGATGGAGGCTATGAATTAAAGAAAAAGCAGTTTGGAAAGCCTTCACGGCTTGTGGCTTGTGGGCTTATAACCATTGTCCTCATGTTGCTTTGCCTTTTTGGCATTCGTGGTCGGCGTGGCTATAACCCGATAAAAATAAGCGAGGCTTACTATTGCGACGATGCTTTCTTGAACCAGCTTGGCATAAACCCAGCCTTCAATCTCCTTACCTCGGCTATGGACGATATGCGGAAAGAGAATAAGGAGATGAGCCTGATGCCATACCCGGAGGCTGTAAGCCATGCCAGAGCATGGTATGGGATAACCGGAAAAGTGGACAGCATGAACGTTATGCGCCGTTTTATAGTAAACGACTCACAGCGCAAAGAGCCTGCTACAAAGCCCAACGTGGTGATAATACTTATGGAGTCGATGTCGGCGAACTTAATGAAAGAGTTCGGACAGCGGCTTCCGCTAACGCCTACCCTTGACTCGCTTTACCAGCATTCGCTTGCTTTCACCAATTTCTACAGTGCAGGCATACACACAAACCACGGCATTACGGCTACTCTCTACAGCTTTCCGGCACTGATGTCCCGCAACCTCATGAAAGGCACGGTTACGCCACACCGTCGCGGAATACCCACTGTCTTAAAGACTTTAGGCTATGAGAACATGTTCTTCATGACCCATGAGGCGCAGTATGACAACATGAAGGCATTCCTTTCAACCAATGGCTATGACGACATATATTCGCAGGAAGACTATCCTGCCGACTCCGTGGTAAACAGCTTTGGAGTAAGTGACCATTTTGAATTTAACTATGCTCTTGACAAGATAAACGCCAAGGCAAAGGGCGGAAAGCCGTTTATGGCTACAATACTTACCATAAGCAATCATCCACCATACGTTGTGCCGTCGTGGTTCAAGCCACGCACTCAAAACAAAGAAACGCAAATTGTAGAATATGCCGACTGGGCAATAGGTTCTTTCTTGCGCAAGGCATCAAAGGAACCGTGGTTTGAAAACACCATTTTCATTCTGCAAGCCGACCACGGAAAGATGATAGGGCAGAGCGATGCTGAGCTTCCGGTAAGCTACAATCATATTCCTCTCATCATCTTCGGCAAGGGCATAAAGCCACATAAGTATACAGGACTCGGTACGCAGGTCGACGTAATGCCTACGTTGCTTGGCATTATGGGTGCAAACTATTTATATGATGGCTTTGGCGTAAACCTCCTGAAACGGCATCGCGACATGGTGTTCTATTCCGCCGACAATCAAGTGGTTGCGCGAGACATGAGTCATTGCTACATCTACGAGCCAAACACAGGCGAGAACTTCTGCTATAATGCCCTTCCCAGATGGAAGTTGCGGGAGCGCAAGCCAAACCCTATATTCAACAGACTCCGCAAATATGTTTTCTCTATGGAGCAGACGGCGCAGTTTATGCTAAACAGGCAACAATAGCTCAGCCGCCGTTTGAGTGTCTTACGCAAGCTTTACGTATGTCTTACGTAGGCTTTACGTACATCTCACGCAGGCTTTACGTATGTATCACGTGCGGCTTCCGTAGATTTTCAGTTTACTTTCCTCTTATTTTGCAAATAATGTAAGGCACCATGAGCCGCAAGAGAAATACAAACCTTTGCGGCATTGGTACTGTTTCGCTTATTACGCGCATATTGTCTAACAGTCCTGCCGAACGTCGGCTGTTGGAAACGCCGGTTGTATCGAAATTGGCTATAGGGAAGCCTACGTAGTGGAAACCGGCATGGCGGAAGTATTGCGTGAGGAAGAATTTCAAGTCGGCTGACAGGCGGTGGGATGTATCGAACGGGCAGTCGAGCAGCAGCTTTCGCCGTGTAAGCGAACTCTGGTGGCAAAACAACATGCGGTGATATGGATAGTATTTTTCAGGTGCTTTCTTCACATTACCGCCTTTTATAACGTCTCCATAGATAATGTCAGCATCCTGTCTTGTAGAGAATATTCTTTCGAGTACGTCGTCATCGGCAAAGGTGTCGCCCGAGTTCATGAATATTATCCATTCTCCGCTTGCCATCCTTACGCCCTTGTTCATGGCATCGTATATGCCTCCGTCGGGCTCACTCACCCACTTTGATATTGCGCCTTCATGCTTTCGTATAATGTCTACCGTGCCGTCCTTCGACTTTCCATCCACTATTATGGTATCCATTTTCTTATACTGCTGTGCCTCTATTGACCGCAACGTGCGTTCCAGCATGGCAGCGGCATTGTAAGTAACAGTTATAACGGATACTGTGGTTTGAAGTGGATGGGAATTTTGCATTGTTACTTTTGTTTTTTGCAAAGGTAGCAATAATCTGTCTTTTAAAATGCCTAAATGCAAAATTATTATTAACTTTGCATATTCACATAATGGAAGAAATATGATTGTCTTGTATGTAGTTATTGCTGCCGCCTTGTATGTCATTGCGGCTGCAATATATCTTCTTTGCAATAAGGGCATGGCACGCAATGCCCGTGGGCAGCAGTTGCGCCGCTTTGTTCCTGCCGCTCTTTTCGCCGTATTGCCTTCGGCTCTTTCAGGCGTTAGCCCGGTGGAGCGTACCTTCATACTGCCTCTTGCCATAGGGCTGCTCTGGATGGTTACATATCCATTGTTTTATCACCTCACATACAGGAAATCGTCGCCTGACTATGAAAACTATATGGACATCACGTTCGGCCTATATCTCGTGGGTTGGCTTTCGTCGGCTTATGCGCTCATTGGGCTTTTGATTCCAGGCAATGTCTTTGCTCTCGGCGTAATGGCGTTTATAGAGTTCGCGCTGTGCATGATAGCATTGTTCCAATGGGCTTATTATATTGCGTATAAGACATGTGTTGACACCAACGGCATAAAGGTGGTGCAAGAGACTAACGTGAACGAGATAATAGAGTTTTTCCATTCGTTTCCGCTTTGGGCTACTTTTGCGGTAGTGGTTGCCGTTGTGGCTGTAGCCGCATTGCTTGGAATAGCAAATGTTGACATGCCTGCATTGTCTTTCGACGTGCCGTTGTGGAGGCAAATAGTGGCTTCGGCTCTTATTCTTGTCGGCGTGTATATATGGAAAGGCGGTCATGGCGTGTTCGTAAGAACGGGCATGGCTCAGCTTTACCGTACTGTAAAAGACTATATAGCCTCTAATGAGCGTTACCGTACGGAGATGAAGTCGAGGTATAGCGATTTGCAAGTTAAGGCTTTGGGCAAGCCGTGGTCAAAGCCTTCCACTGTGATTATGGTTATTGGTGAGTCTGGTTGCCGCGATTTCATGAGCGCATGGCATCCGGACATGAAGGAGGATACAACTCCGTGGATGAGGCATGAGGCTGAGTCGGACCCTCATTTCATGATATTCCCAAATGCTTATTCATGCGCCATGCAGACGGTGCCGGCTCTTGAGCGTGCCCTGACTGAGCGCAACCAGTATAACGACAAGCCTTTCTTTGAGTCGTGTTCCATAGTTGACATTGCCCATAAGCTTGGATACAATGTACACTGGTACAGTAATCAAGGCCATCTTGGCACTGCTGATACACCTGTTACGCTTGTCGCCGACACGGCGGATGTGGCAAAATGGACCAAGCAGGAAGTGAATAAAGTGCAGTATGATTCTGCGCTTCTCGATTTCTATAAGGAGATAGACCCCGCTAAGAACAACTTTATAGTGTTTCACCTGAAGGGCAGCCACTTCAATTTCCTTAACCGCTACCCGCGTGAGTTCACCCGTTGGGGAGAACCTGGAGTGCAAGACAATGTAGTGAATTATGAAAACTCCATTGCTTACACTGACAGTATATTGCAGCAAATATTCGAATATGCGCGCCGCAATCTCAACCTTCAGGCTTTTGTCTATTTCAGTGACCATGCCACGGAGCCTGGCCGCCGCCGCAAGCCCAACTTCGACGGCTTTCAGATGACACGCATCCCGCTTGCTGTGTGGTTGAGTGACGAATACGTGAGTAACCATCCGCTGCGATATGAGGCATTGAAGGCTAACCAAGAGAAGTATTTCACTAACGACCTTGCGTATGACCTTATGTGCGGAGTGTTCGACATAGAGTCGAACCGCTTCGAATCCACCGCTTCTCTTGCTGATAAGGGCTACCGTTTCACACGCGATGAGCTCCTTACTTACGAAGGTCGCAAACATATCTCAGAGGATAACGGCAAGGATTGAAAAACTATATGCCACTGACGATGGACGTGACGACTTGTGTGGGCTGGTTATGTGCCTTATGGACTGGTATTTTAGTGAAGAAAGTGTGCATATCCTTTCCGAAAGATGCCTTAGGTTCAATTTAGGCATGATTGACGGTAATATTCTTATAGAGTATTTTATATATCTAACTGTAAAATAAGACTTTTGCTGTCCTTTTCTTTTGCCATTTCATTCGTTTGCATTATCTTTGCAGAAAATACTCATATATGGAAAACGTAAAGCTCATACCTTATGGAATATCTAATTTCCAACAGGTAAGAAATGAAAACTTATACTATTCTGACAAGACACAATTCTTGGCAGAAATGGAAAATGCAGGTCATTTTCTGTTCATAGTTCGTCCACGTCGTTTCGGAAAGAGTATCTTTGTCTCTATGATGCGCACATATTATGACATTAACGAAAAGGACAATTTCGAAAAGAATTTCTCAGGGCTTTACGTATATGAGCATCCTACAAAGGAGATGGGGCGATACCAAGTATTGTTCCTTGACTTCTCGCAGGTTGGCGGTGACAGCAAGATCGCTGAAGCTAAATTTGAAAAATATGGATGCATTCAATGGAATAAATTTGCTGATAACTATTCACGCTTTTATGAAGATGGATTTGTAGAAAGGGTTAAAGGATACAAGACATTTGCCGAAAAACTTACTTTTATAACAGGTAAAGCTCAAGATGCAGGCTATCAGTTGTACCTCATTATTGATGAATATGACAACTTCACCAATGATATTCTCAATCAGGAAGGTAAGGATGTTTATCGTAATGTGACACATTCAACAGGTTTCTATCGGGATGTCTTTAAGCTGTTTAAGCCTAATTTCACGAGGATATTGATGATGGGAGTCACTCCTGTCACCCTTGACGATTTGACAAGCGGTTTCAATATTGCAACAAATATAAGTCTTGACTATCTTTACGACACAATGCTTGGCTTCTCTGAAGAAGAGGTGCGTAAAATGATTCGTTATTATAAAAAAATCGGACTTATAAAAGCAGATGAGGATGACCTCATTACTGACATGAAGCCATGGTACGACAATTACTGCTTTGCCGAGGAGTCGTTGGATAAAGACCCGAAGATGTTTAATACCGATATGGTATGCTACTATCTTGACTATTACATCAAGCATGGTCATGCGCCTAAACAGCTTATCGACCCTAATGCTATGACAGACTACAAGAAGCTTAAAAATCTTGTAAGAATAGAGACTATCGACAACAGGCGACAAAATATCATCAATACCATTGCCGAACAGGGATATATCTACGGTAACGTCAAGAGGTCATTCCCAGCCGAGAGAATCGCTGATGAAGATAATTTCATCAGTCTGTTGTACTATTATGGCATGCTGACGATAATAGGTTCTCGCGGAGCAAGACTGAAACTTGGTATTCCTAACAATAACATTCGCCTGCAATATTACGAATATCTTCGTGAAGAATATTCAAGACATGAGAATATAAACATTTCTGTCTTACAGGATAACTTTGATTCTGCTGCTTTTAACGGCAACTGGCAGCCAATGGTAGATACTATCACTGATGCTTACAAGAATAACAGTACTATTCGCTCAATGATTGAGGGCGAGAGAAATCTTCAGGGCTTTATGAGTGCGTTCTTTTCACTCAATCCCTACTATCTTGTTGCCCCAGAGGTAGAACTTAATCATGGTTATTGTGACTTTTTCTTCCTTCCAGATCATAAACGCTATCCTGAAGTAGCTCACTCATACATTATTGAGTTGAAGTATCTTAAGACAGATGCAACAGATGCAGATGCCACAAGACAATGGAGTGAAGCCGTGGAGCAAATAAAAGGTTATGCACAAGGCAAGATTGTGCAAAAGTTGCTTGACGGCACAAAACTTCATCTCCTTGTTGTTCAGATAAAAGGCTATGAACGAATTAAAGCGGAGGAAGTTATTCTATGAGGATAGGATATGATGCAAAGCGCATTGTGCGCAATGGCACAGGTTTGGGAAGCTATGGGCGGACGCTGATAAACGGCTTGTCGGAAATAGACAGCGTAGATCAGTTCCTGCTGTATGCCCCGGACGAGGGACGTGACGACTTGCGTGAGCAGGTAGAGCTTAGGCAGAACGTTAGTTTTCATTATCCTGCGCACGGCCGCTTCCGTTTTCAGCGTGACGCTTGGCGTACACGAGGCATTGTAAGTGACCTTATAAAAGACAATGTGAACCTTTATCACGGGCTTTCAGGCGAGTTGCCTTCGGGAATAAGGAAGGCAGGGATACCTGCCGTTGTAACAATACACGATTTGATATTCCTACGTCATCCTGAATATTACAAGTGGATTGACGCACATATTTACAAACGCAAGTTTTATGCCACGCTGAAAGAAGCAACACACATCATTGCCATAAGCGAATGCACAAAGCGTGATATATTATATTACGGTGATTTTCCTGAAGACAAGATAACTGTGGTATATCAAAGCGCGTCCAAGAAGTTTAACATGAAGGAGGCGTTGCTGCAGTCATCCTTATTAGAAGGTGTTGATAAATACTTTCTCCAAGTAGGCACTATTGAGGAAAGGAAAAACGCAATGGAAAGCGTGCAGGCTTTGGAATATTTGCCTGAGGAGATGCATCTCGTGCTTGTTGGCAGGGAGACTCCTTATGCGGAGCAGGTGCGTCGCTTTGCCTCAATGCATGGATTGACACCGAGGCTGCACATATTGAGCGGAGTAGACAACGATGAGCTTGCTAAAATATATCGCCATGCCGAATGCTTCGTATATCCGTCACGTTATGAAGGTTTCGGCATTCCTATCATTGAAGCCATACAAAGCGGGCTGCCGGTAGTGGCTGCTACAGGCTCATGCCTTGAGGAAGCTGGAGGTCCCGATTGCCTGTATGTATCGCCTGACGACCCTAAGGGGATTGCCGAGGCTGTAAAAAGCCTTTCAAGTATGTCAAAAGAGAGGCAAGAGAGGATTATTAGGTCACAACAATATGTTAAGCGGTTTGAAAACAACGATGTGGCAGGACAAGTGTTGAAACTCTATAAACAAATTCTATCCGCATGATAACTATGGCTTTCAGTATAACAATATCAGATAAATACAGTCAATGGCGCGACTTCTTGCTTGAAATACCGCAACGCATGGACAGTGAAGGCACATGGATATACGGCCGTAAGCGCAACCTCATAAAGTCGTTTGTTACAAACGACGGAACTACACTTGTGGTGAAACGCTACCATAAGCCAAGAGGCATAAACCTTATAGTGTATTCATCGGGAATGCGTAAGCCTAAAGGCGAACGTGCATACCGTTATGCAGAAGTACTGAACGAGCATGGTGTTGACACGCCTGAAGCTGTGGCTTATATTGAGCACAGGAGTTGCGGTTTGCTGCTTGACAGTTATCTGATAACCATGCAGTGCCCTTACCGGCACAGGCTTTACGAGATGGGTGATGCTACGCCTGACGCATACGAGCCTATGGCAGAGGCATTGGCGGCATTCACTGCCCACATGCACAACGAGGGCATACTGCATCTTGACTTTTCTCCAGGAAATATACTTTGGGACAAAGACTCTGCTGGGAATTACCATTTTTCGCTTGTAGATATAAACCGCATGCGTTTCGGGAAAATTTCAATGGAAGCCGGGTGTAAAAACTTTGCCCGTCTGTGGGGACCAAAAGCTTTCATCATTTCATTGTCTAAGCACTACGCTCGCCTTCGTGGATTCAACGAAGACGAGGCTGTGAAGATAACCTTAGATGCGCGCCGAAAGTTTTGGACGCGCCATCTCAGGCACAATACTGTTGGGTTCAAACTGGAGATTTAGCTTGAAGCGTTCCAGCATTTCCCTATAGAAAGCAATGTTTTTGCGTGCTATGATGCTTGGCACTGTAGTTCATAGTCTTTTAATATACTGCGAAATTACTTTATATTAATAACAATGTAGCAAAATATATAAGGTTGTTGAGTTAGCCTGCAACTTTCTCCAAGAAAATTAAAGAATATATGGCATTCATAGCTCGAAACCAGACTTAATTGTTGCTTGTTCCCTGCTGCTTTATTCCGCCAACAACATCGTCGTTTTGAATGGAGCGGTCGGCTTTCTTGACTTGAGTTTTAAGCGAACCAAAGCGGTAGGAGACGCGTATGCCAAACATCTGAGGCTTGCGTTTAGTGCGCACTATGCTTCTATACTCGCCTTGCACTATGCGCTGCTTGTAGACGCTGCAATGTTCAAAAGGATTTTGAGCGGCAAGCGTCACCGTGAGCCGGTTATCTTTCAAGAAGCTGCGTTGGAGGCTGAGATAGTGGTAAGACCAATTGCCGTCTAATCCGTATACAGAATTTGGCTCGTGCCCTATGCTTCCTCCAACGCCGCCGTTGAGGACTAATTGCCAGGGCAGGTGCTGCGTGAGACTGATATTGTAGTTGGCGTGCCATCCTCCAAGGTCGATGTCTATGTTTGGATTTTTAAACCAGTGGTATCCTCCGCCGAGATTCAGTGAGAAGCTGCCGCCTGTCCACGGATTTACTTGCGCGTATGCCGTTGTGTAGTATCTGCGCTCGTGGTTCACGTTGCCATAGCTTGTCCATGCCTTTCCGTTTTGTATTCCCTGCAAGGCAGCTATCTGGTTGTTACTGAAATAGAATGTCGGATTGATGTTGAACGTAAACTTGCTGCCAATGTGCATGTAAGTGAGTCCGATGCTTTGGTTGCGGGTGCTGCTCAGCCCTGGTGCGCCTTCCGAAATAGATACAGGAGTCTCCACACGGGCAGGGTTAAGATAATTGATTCCGGGTCGATTGATAGTTGTGGAATAATTGGCAGACAAGGTGTTGAAGTCGTTGAATTTATATTGAACGCTTGCCGAGGGACACCAGTCGTTTAAGTTTTTGCTGAAACCTGTTTCAGAACCGTCGGGATAGGAGGCTTTCATGTGGCTGTATTCATAACGCAGACCGGCTCGCAGGCTCCACTTATCAATAGTGGCAAGCCACTCGGCGTAAGCAGCGGCAATTTGCGTGGTATGGTTGAATCGGCTGTCTATGTCGCCGGCATCGAATCCGTCATACTCCATCTTTGTGTTGCTCTTATTGGAGCGGTTGATGTATTTTGCGCCTATTTCCATCTTGTGTATTTTGCCTAAAGGACGTACATAGTCTATCTGCCCTGTATGCTCAAAGAATTTTTCTTTCTGACGCTGTTCGTAACCGGTATAAGAGAAGGGCGCATTGACTATATTTGAAAAAGTATTGTCGTTGTTTTGACTGTTGCGTGTTGCTACGCCCATATAGCTCAAAGTAAGCACTTCACCATCGAGACGAGTCTTGTGTTGGTAGTCTACACGACCATTGAAGTTGTATTGTTTGGATTTAGGAGTAGTGAAAACGCCATCAAGGCTGTAGTTGACTGTTCCGTCGCCATTGTACCTTGTAAGCTGATTATTACCAAGCATGTCTGGCAGAACATAGAAACCGCCGCCTGAGAGTGAGACGAGATTCAGAGAGTCTATTTCGTAGCTTGCGGATATATTGCCAAAGTGAACCTGTAAGGGACCATTATAGTGCTGGTTTAAGATAAGTTTTTCGCCACTTTCAATGTAGTTTTCTTCATTATGAACGTCAGACTCTGTAGCTTTTTTTGTAGTTTTGACATAGCCGTAATTTACAGAAAGTGTCAGCTTGCCGGTTTGAGTGGTGATGTTTGCTCCTGGCTGCATGTCGCCCCTATGGCTTATTCCATAGTTTATGGTTCCTGCCACGCCAGCCATCCCTGCATTGTCTTTCATGACGATGTTGAGGATTGTGGTAGTACCTTCGGCATCATATTTTGCGCCTGGCTCTGTTATAACCTCAATTCTTTTGATGGTATTAGCAGGCATTGCTTTCAGAATATTACTTACATTGCTGCCGTCGAGTGAAGGGTCGGGATGTCCGTTCTTATAGATTTTAAACGATGTAGAACCTTTCACGCGTATGTTATCTTGTCCGTCAACAGTTACCATTGGCACTTTGCGGAGCATCTCAAGGGTGTTGTTAGTCTTTGCCTCCTCG
The DNA here is from genome assembly GCA_964511295.1 of uncultured Prevotella sp. Lineage (GTDB taxonomy): Bacteria > Bacteroidota > Bacteroidia > Bacteroidales > Bacteroidaceae > Prevotella. Next base: position 72,166 of record CAZEEP010000003.1, on the reverse strand, counting down.
TCGTGCGCCATGTCGTAGGTCATCTTGTCAATATCCTGTTTTATGAGCTTGCGTGCGGCGGTAACGCTTACTTCTTTCAGCTCAAACTGTTTCCAGTAAGCGGCAGAGTCTATTTTTGTAGAATCATTTGTCGATTGTGCATTTGCTATAAATGGTGTCATAGAAATTATTAATGACACAAGTAAAGTATTTTTCATTATTCTTTCTCTTTTTTATAGAAGAAAATGTTATTTGTTTGCAGTTTCGTTCCAATTGGCATCTATCTCGTTGATGCCAATTCCCAAAAGTTTCATTTGCCTGAATACTTCCGGGAGAAGGTCTTTGAAGAAAGCGGCACGACGCTGTCGTTGTATTCGCGCCTTAGCCTCTTGGCTGACGAAATAACCTAAACCTCGTTTATTGTATATGACTCCGTCGCGCGAAAGTTCTTCGTATGCTTTGACTGCCGTATTGGTGTTTACTTCTAAGCTTACTGCATACTCTCTTACCGATGGTATTCGTTCATCGGCACGGTATCGTCCGGCAAGAATGTCATCGCACAGGCGGTCTGCCATCTGCAAGTATATCGCTCTATTGTCATTAAACATATAAAATGATTTACTTCTAATCTCTTAACTCTAATTTCTAATTACTATCTATTAATTCTTAACTTGTCAGTGTGGAACTCTCCTGAACCTATAATATTCTTAGACAAGGATTTAATGTCACCGCTAAGCTCTATATCACCGCTACCAGATATGTTTGCTTCGACATGCCCACAGTCACTGAATTTCATTTCAATGTCTCCGCTGCCAGCAATAGAAGTTTCTGTTTTTGCAACCTTGGTAAGACCCGCATCAATGTCGCCACTACCGGCAATACTTGCTGAAACAAACTGTGCTTCGATATTTTTTATGTCAATGTCGCCACTGCCAGCAACAGAAAGGACTAACTTTTGTGCCTTCATTGTAGAGTTGCACTTAAAGTCACCACTTCCTGCTATTGATACTTCATTAAGGCTTGGAGCCTTGACGGTTATTTTTACATCTTCGTTATTAATGCTATAACCATTCAAGATGAGGTAACGCTTGTTCTTGCCCCACATCTCTTGCAGACTGATTTGCAAGACACCATCTTTGACCTTGATAATCATGTTTTCCTTTACTTTTTCCGAAGCCTTAACTACCACACTGAAAGTTTCAGATGGAATATAAGTAACTTCGGCAGGATAAGAGATAGTAATGCAGTCGAAGTCTTTTGCATCGACAGTGCTTGCTTTTATTGGCCCTTGGTTCTTGTCGATTACTTCAACCTTGCAAGAAGTGAAGGCGAGAATGGAGAAAACAGAAACTAATGAGAGGAAAATAGTATTTTTCATGAGTTTAATTTTTACGCAATGCCGCTTGCGGCATTGAAAAAACGCTTATTAAAAGTTATACCATTTGTTGTTTATTGCCTGCATACGTGAGTAGATGCGGAAGGATGCCAAATAGTTGAATGCCGTCACAGCGAAGAAGCAAAGGCAAATTGCTATGGTAACCCAAGGCGAATCTATAAGCACAATATTATAGTTATGCTCGCCATAAATAAGGTCGAGGATTTCTTTTGTGCCAACAATGGATACAAGGCTAATTACTATTGCTATGCCAACAGCTACCAATGCGCTCTTTATCCAGGCATGACGGCGAAAGCAAGTGCCGAGAAGTAGCAAGAAGGAGTGGATAAACCATGCAGAAAAAAATGTTGTACATACATCTTCTGAGTCAAACATTTCTCCAAGCCAATTGAAATAGCATAATGTTATAGAATAAGCATCTCCTGTAACTATCTTCAAGACAATCATTTGTACAAGATCTCCAGCAAAGAGTCCGACAATGGCTACCAGAGGAATAATAATAAAGAGGAACATGTATCGGCTGACAAACTTTTCCAACTTGCTTGCAGGAAGAATGAATGTATTGATACGGCGTGTCTTATCTGAGATATTGCTCACTATCAGTGTGCCAAAGGTGAGCATATAAACTAAGAATATAGCATAGAAAAAAGTGGCAACATTGTTTGCCTGCAATTTTCTTAAGTCAAGCTGAGACATCATTTTAAAGTCAAGTTGTAACATGAAGTTAAAAAGTTCGCCCACGATAGAGAAAAGAAAAGAGAAGGCCAGAAAGTTGAGGCATGTCTTTTTGCTATCGGCAATTTGCCATAGCAGAGTGTTTCCAAAACGATGTATGTTGAATGTTTGCATAGTAATTTAAATTTTATGGCTTATTGCAGCATCGAATAATAACTCTAAGTCTATTTGTGTTTCAGGCTCGCCGTTCTCGTGTTTGAGGATTGCATTGAGCCTTCCCAAGCTTGGTTCAGCATAAATGGCAGATGTGGCATCACTTGTAGGAATAGTGCGGAAAGCATAGCGCGAGGTTATATCGCTTGTTGAAGCGTCAAGCAAGACATGGCTGTTATCGACTATGATGATATGGTCGAGCAGGTTTTCTATATCGTGTACTTGATGGGTTGAGACGATAAGCGTGCGGCTTTCGTCCATGTGGCTTGCTATGACCTTGCGGAAAAGACTTTTCGATGGAATGTCGAGACCATTGGTTGGTTCATCCATAAGAAGTATTTTTGTATTGGTAGCAAGAGCGTAGCTCATGAAGACCTTTTTCTTCTGACCCATTGAAAGACTCTTTAGGTTAGAGCCTGGATTAACATCGAAGTCATGCAGACATTCCTCAAGCAGTTCCTGACTGAAGTGCGGATAGAAGGCGCTGTTGAGCTTTACAAATTGTTTCAGGGATATTTCCGGCATATCAAATTCTTCCGGCACAAGAAAAATGTCAGCGAGCATTTCGGGAGTACGCAGGAAACTCGGAGTGCCGTCTATTTCCACAGTTCCTTTGTTTGGTCGCAAGAGTCCGCTTATGAGGTATAAAAGCGTAGATTTTCCCGTGCCATTCTTGCCGAGCAAACCGTATATGCCATTGCCATTGAGTGTCAGCGAAAAGTTGTCAAACACCCTTTTGCGACTGCCCTGATAGGTATAAGTAAGCTTTTTTACTGTTATCATAGCCTTTGCTTTGAGTTTTATTCTTTACTTCTTTATTATTGTTTTAGTGTACTATCTAAGTAATACACTACAAAGGTATGATATTATCATCAATGTTTCAAGAAAAGCCCAATAGTTTTATGCTTTATTAAGGAAAGCTTTTATTGAATAGTATATTAAGCTTGGAGATTATGGTTTGAAGGATTGACAGATAGTTTATTAGTTATAAAGAAGTCCTTGGAATTATAGCAATTTTCTAAACTCCAAGGACTTTATTCTTATTATTACTTATTTTCCGGTATGAACCTCAAGGTATAAGTGAGAGATGAACCTTGGTTATTGCCAGGGTATGGCGTTTCAAACTGAGGCAGACAGCAGTCACTGCCACAGCTGTTATTGCCAATGCCACGATGCCAAAGGTCGAAATGAGCATAAACCTGCGGATCGTAGACAAGGTCTGTCCAATGCTGGCGGACGTATTGAGTGTGCATATTCCACTGCAAGTCGTTGTAATGACTGAGCGAGAAAGACACAGTGCCTTGTGTCTGAATGCGGAGGTTGACACCTTTGTCGCCTTTAAGCAAGAGCTCACGCAAATCCTGATGGTCACCGTAAGTCTGGGGATGTACGTATTCCTCCACCATGCCGTCAATTGTTGTTGTGTAACGTCCGAGATAGGAACCAGTCTTGCGATCGATATAGTTGGACTTTGGTCCACGGGCATAGTATTCTATGTTTTCGAATCCAGGAGCAAACTGCACTCCCATTCCAAGCCTGCGTAGTCCACGGCGTTGAGGGTCGAACTTAACAGTCATGTCAACCACTCCGTCTGGATATACAGTGTAGTTCACGTTGTAATTAGTCTTCCAGCCGTCAGCTTTCATAGCGATAGTAGCTTGTCCGTCCTTCACTTTGAGTGGAGATGTGACGTTGTGGCTTTCTATGCCCGTTGCAGCATAGTCATATTGGTTGTCGCCTCCATCATTGACATTCTTTATAAATTGCTTCCCTTGGGTATCGTTGTCTATACGGCGGAAATCGTTGTATTCAGGAGCGGCAGCAATGAGTTGCACGCCTTTATATATATAGCTGCTGATGGCGCCATTCTTGTCAAACTCAACGCTGAAGTCTTTTCCACTAACTTTATTGTCCTTTACAGCAAGAGAACCTTTGGCATTGTTAGCGGGCAATGTCTCAGAACGAGGCTGCAATACCATCTGCTCGTCAGCAAGCTCATAGCCAGCCTTCGCCCACGGATAATCCTTGTTAAGACAGAGCCCTACGATAAGTGTATATTCAGCCCCGTCAGAAGTGTCAACACCCAAATCAGGCAAAGTAATGCTGCCTGTTTCGCCAGGATTGATATTTAAGTCACGTATAGTGAATTCTTTAACCTTCCTGCCATCTTTTTGTACAACACCTTTCAGGTAGAAGGCATCACCAAGATTGATAGATGGATATTTGTTCTTGATGCTAAGTTTGTTGCCGTTGAGCTTGAACTCAGCGTACTGATAAACCTTTTTAATCTCAGTAAGCTTTGAAGTCCAATTACGGTCAGGGGTGACAATTCCATTATCAAGGAAGTTGCCTTGGAAAGAGTGGTCATTGAACCTTCCGGGATTGTCATCAACAAAGTGGTCGTAGTCATAACCTGTAGCCCAAGCATGGAAGCCTGTACTACTGATAGTGTCGCCCAGCATTATCTTCACAGGGTCATAAACAGCCTGGTCAACCCAGTCCCAAATACATCCGCCGATAGTACCTTTGCTGCTTTCTATAAGTTTCCAATATTCAGCAAGGTTACCGACAGCCTGTCCCATAGCATGAGCATATTCGCACATGATGAAAGGCTTTCCTTCCCGTCCGTTCATGTTTCTTTTTACGCCATCTATCGAAGTATACATCTCAGAATACATGTCCGAACTTTTCACCTGCTCACAACAGTGTATAGGGCGAGGATCCAACCTCCGCATTGCAGCATAGCAAGAATCCATATTTTGTCCTCTGCCGTTCTCATTGCCTACAGACCAAATGATGACCGACGGGTGGTTACGGTCGCGAAGCACCATACGCTCATCCCTGTCTACGAAAGCAGCAGTCCATGTTGTATCACGAGTCAGCCCCTGGTTGCCGTGGCATTCCAGGTCTGCCTCGTCGATGACAAAGAGGCCGTAAGCGTCAAACATCGCATACATCTTTGGCTGGCGAGGGTAATGGCTTGTACGAACAGTATTGATGTTTGCCTGCTTCATCAATGTTATATCCTTAAGCATTGTAGGCACATCTACATAGCGGCCGTACAGAGGGTGTGTATCGTGAATGTTAGTACCCTTTAGAAATACACGCTTGCCATTGATGGTAAGATATTTGTCAGTAGGAGTGTTCAGTATCTTCACATTGCGGAAGCCATACTTCGTGCAAAAGACTTCATCTGCCTGTTTGCCGTTTATCTGACTTACTATCACGTCATAGAGGTAAGGCTTCTCTGTATCCCATGTATTCAAGTTGTTCAGCAAATCCGTTGTAAGCACTACATGGCTCTCCTTGCCATTGAGTTTAACGGTTTGTTGCTTGCTGGCAACGACTTTTCCATCAGCGTCAACAAGCTCCATGAGATAAGTCCTGCTTCCTTTCAACCCATTTCGATTGTCAATATCCAGAGCGACATTGAGTCTTCCGCTCTTGGCATCTTCGCTTTGGTCAAGGGTAGTGATATAATGGTCACGGACAAAAACCTTTGGAGTAGCAACAAGATACACATCACGATGTATACCGCTCATTCTCCACATGTCCTGGCCTTCTATATAAGAACCGTCACACCAGCGGTAGACTCGTACAGACAATTGATTCTTGCCCGGACGAACCACGTTTGTAATATCATACTCTGCGTCGTTGTTGGCACCTTGCCCATATCCTACGAATTTACCGTTCACCCAGACAGCTGCACAACTGTAGACGCCATCGAAATGAATCATAATCTGTTTGTCATTCCAATCCGCAGGCAGGTCGAAAGTACGGCGGTAGAATCCTGTACAGTTGTTGCCTTCTACTCCGTGCTCCTCATAACCGTCCATAGCACGTGGAGGGTTATTCTTAAAGGGATAACCAGTATTGTTGTAAGTGGGCTTGCTGTAGCCAGCCATCTCCCAACTCATCGGAACCTGTATTAGGTCCCAACGTGAATCATTATAATTTTCAGCCTGAAATTCACTCTGTCCAGGACCTTGGTTAGAGCCGGGAACATAGCGGAAACGCCATTTGCCATTGAGACTCATCGTCATTGCTTTTTCCGGCGTGAGCCACGGCTTGGCGTGGTGAGGGTCAGAAAGAAGGTTGGTTTTAGAAGCATAAGGAATAATCGTAGCATGGCCAGCCTCACGGTTTACACTTAGTACATGCTGATTTGCGATCCATGACACATCAAAATTTTCAGCCTTTAGATAACCCAACTGTCGTGGACTCGCCTCACTGGAAAGTGATATTCCACCAGCCAGAAGAAGACAGAAAAGAAGCTTTTTTTCCATTTTAAGGAGATTAAAAGTTAATATTAAAATCATTCAGCGAACACTAAGTAAGCAGGTTTACTGCAAACATAGCTTTTTGTGTTTGTTGTACTTAACTTGTTATTTTAGTTTTAGAGCACTAACAGTACAAAGATATGATATACTTATCAATGTTAGAAGAAAAGTCCAATTGTTTTATGTTTTATTAAGGAATTCTTTTATAACATTTTATAAGTCAATGACCAATGATTTTATCAAAATCTTTTTCATGTCTTATGATTCTTTTTCTGTTTTCATTGTATAAAGGACTTAGAATGTCATTTGCGGGGTTATAAAATTTACATTTTATCCCAGCTATGTGAAGTAAGAGCTGGGGCAGATTATCAGTCATGTATCTCTTGTTTGCGGCATTGTCAGTTTGCTTGATGATGTTTTTATGTTTTTCCTTGTATGATTTTGAAAACCATATCCACATTGGTATGCAGAACTGATGTATGATGTCGTTTTTGTTCCAAGTGAGATTTCTTCCCCATTCTTTGTTATTGTCGAAAACACGCTCACCGTGGTCAGAAAGGTACACAATAATGGTTTCAGAGTCTTCAAATAACGATATTATCTTGTTTATTACATAGTCGTTGTATCTTATAGCGTTGTCATAATCTGCCAATATGCCTTTATCTTTTTCCTGCAAATCAGTCCTGTTGGCATAATCTTTTATGCTGAAAAACTTGAATTTTTCAGGATACCTGTCTTTAAAATTGGCATGAACGCCCTTAAAATGGAATATAGTTAGATTGTATGTGGTCTTATTATTACTTTTTTCCAACCTTTTAAAATCTTCTATCAAACCTTCATCATATTGATGTAGGTTTCTTTTCCTTTTGTCGAAGTAAGCATTGCTTATTTTCTCATTGTTTAAGAAAATATCTTCCTTGAATTCACTATAACTTGTGGCTGGATTTTGTACGTATTGATTGCTTATGAATGTTACATGGTAACCAGCCTTACGGAATAACTCTGGGAAAAGAGAGTATGTATACCATTCACCTTTTTCTCCTTCACTCCATGTTGATAGCATGTTCTCGAAAGATTCACAAGTCACATTCCAAGAACTTATTGCATCCTTGAATTTTATAAGTTCGCCTTTTTTCTCTCTTGTTAATTGGTTTGGTGTTGTAGGATAACTGTATCTATATAAGGAGCTATGGAATCTGTTAAGGCTTTCACCTATTATGAGAACTATATTTGGGGAAAGATGGCTACAACTTGTAACGCTTGCTTTATTTACGGAATTGGCAAGTTCTTTTATTGTATGATTTAATCTTACATTTTCTGAAATGGAATATATAAGCCTGTGTATTGGAATATAATAGTATGCTTTTGGTATAAGGTCTTTTGTTTGCAGAGTTTTAATTTCATCATATTGACAAACTATTCTATAATATTTATACTCTATGTCTGTTTTGCTCATAAATCCGCATATTGTGACAGCGCATAATATTATGGCTCCTGACAAAGGGGTGCTTTGTGGTATATTGAGTTTATGCCTTGATACAATGATGTTGGCAATTATTATTAATATTAATATTCCAAGTTTAGAAAAAAGTAATGAAAATGAAAGATATGAAGATAAAGCTTCTGTGGCTTCTTGTTTGTTGGTTTGCTCTACAAGTTGTATGAATACTGGTGTGATAGGCGAATTTATCCTTATATAGCATGTTACATCCACTAATGCCATACCATATAAAACAATGTATAATATAAATTTTATAGCTTTTCTTATTTTTGTTGGAAGACATGCGAGGAAAGCGCATAAAATGTAGAGGTCAAGGAAAAGGTTGAACATAGCGTTAAACCTATGACCGAAACCTGGCTCGAAAATGATACAGAATGTTCCAGTTATGAGAAAAAAAGAAAGTAAAATTAAGCTCTATTGGCTTATTTAAAATCATGAATATATCATAGACTTTATTCAATCTTGGAATCATTTCTTTTCATGTAATTTATTTTATTGTTAATGTTTATCTTATGATTGCTATTTTGCATACGACTCCTTTCTCGCCTTCTGTAGTTGCCACTGCAACCATATACACGCCGCTTGTTACTCGTTTGCCATTGTTATCAAGTCCGTACCATTTGTATTGTCCTCCATTTGCCTTTCCCTCATTTACAAGAGTGCCGTTTGAAGTCATTATTTTAACATCTGCGCTTTCATCAAGCCCAATAATGGTAATGGCTCCAGTATAATTAGCTGAAACAGGATTTGGATAAGCATAAACGTTATCTTTTGTCATACCTTCGTCAGCATTGGGAATACGGCTTGTATATGAGCAAAGCCCTTTGTCTGTGCCTATGTACATTTCTCCAGTTGCCTCATTTAGTGCTATAGAGGTTATATTATCGGAGAGTAAAGGACTATTGTCTTTTGTGAAATGATGTATTTGTTGAATATTATTGCTGCTGATTAAATATATTCCATTACCACCTGTTCCAAACCATTTACGATTGGATTTATCTATGACTATTGCCGTAATATCTACACCAGACAGAAGATAGTCTGCATAGTTTGTTCCATCATTACGTGGGACTTTCACCTGTGTAAAAACAGGGTTGGCAATATCTAATTGGTTTTCCTCAATCATAAAAGGACCGATATTCGTTCCTATCCATAGATTATGATTTCCGTCTTCCGCTATTGCTTTTACTCTACAGTCATTGTATACCGTTCCATCCTCATTGGTAATATTGGCGAATGCGTATGTGTTTCCATTAGCTGTATTATATCCATAAAGTCCAGGAGTATACCAGTGTTGGTTTCCAAACCATAAAATGCTGCGGCTGTCAATATATGGTGAAATCATACTGTAAAAGGAAAGGTTGTTTTCTGGAGAAACAAAAGAGGAAGAATGGTATGATGTGAATTCTCCGTTGTTGCTTAATTTCAATACAGATTGGTTTGATGCTGCACTATTTAATATCCAAAGATTTCCATTTGCATCAAAAGTAAGACCTTCTATAAGAACATAGTTTTTGTTTGTTCCTTCAGCAGATTGTAATGGAGAATTGTCTATATTATATTCTTTTATAAACCTGCCGCTGCGAAACTTGTACAGTCCTGTCCTACCTCCTACATATACATCGCTTGTGTCTGTAGGATTCACGTCTATGCATATATTGTCTATATAAGCATGATTGGTTATATATTGTAGGCTGTCTTGGTAAATATGCCAGTTATCATTGTTTCTTAAAACTTGTACGGTGCCAGGGTAGTTAAGCTCTAATGCAGGTTGGTAGCCACCACTTACGGTATATAGGTTGCCATATTTAAATATCATAGCTCCAAAGTGATTATACTTTGGTCCGCCAGGTTTTAGAGTTCTTACAGTTGCTAACATGTCTGGGTCAATAGTCTTGGAAAGAGGTTTGAAATTGGCGGTTCGAATCCATTTTGATGGGTCAAGGAGGTTGTCTGTCAATGAACCACGGTAGATGCCTTTAGTAGAGCTTGCAGCATAAATGTAGTTTCCCTCAATATAGCTGTAGTTTACTTTGAATCCAAGGTTATATGTGTTAGAGAATTCAGCGGTCGAGGCGTTAAGTTGAATGATTCCAAAAGCCGTGGATATATAGGTATAGTTGCCTGAAACAGCCAAACTGTAAACGGTCTTGTCTACGGTCATTGATGTGTTCATATAAGCAGGCATATTTACAACATTACCATTGGGTGAGAGTAAGTCGATATTATAGTTGTCATAAACGATAACGAGGCGTTTTGCAGCCTGGCACCAGGCTATGTGGCTTATTCCACAGTCGTTTAGTACAGTTGTCTTGTCGAAAGTTGTTAGTTGATGGTCTTTAGGATTGTAGCTGTAAAGTCCGCCGGATGCAAGTACGTAGAGCGTGCCATCATTAGCCTGCTCAATATCTGTTGGTTCATAATAACTAAGATATGCTTTCCATTGAGCAAAGGCAAAGCTTCCACAAGCCCCTCTAAGGGAAGGGACGTAAATTACCGTGATAGCAATAAAAAATATTTTCAGAAAACTATTTCTCATAATATCATTTTAAGATAAAAACGTATTATTCTTTTGCTATATTGTAAAATTGTTTATGTAATCAGTATCCTTTCCCTTGGAAAATGGTGAGACTTATTTTTCGGTTTTAAGCCATTGAGCGAGTTCTTTTACAGCTCTTGCGCGATGACTGATTTTATTTTTTACTTCTTCACCAAGCTCTGCAAAGCTCTTGTCGTAACCGTCGGGAATGAATATTGGGTCATATCCGAAACCTTCAGTACCATGTTTTTCATAGCTGATGTGGCCTTCTACGATGCCTTCGAAACGATATTCACTACTGCATGCAGGATTTCCACTTTCTATTTGGATGAGTGATATGACAGTGCGGAATCGAGCTTTCCTATTTGGATTGTTGCCAAGCTTACTCAACAGCTTCTGCATATTTGCCTCACTGTCATGGTCGGTGCCTTCGGCATAGCGGGCAGAGTGGACACCTGGTTCACCATTGAGTGCATCTACTTCAAGGCCTGTGTCATCGGCAAAGCAATCTAAGTGATAGTTATCAAAGATATATTCTGCTTTCTGATGGGCGTTTGCCTCAAGAGTTTTTCCTGTCTCAGGGATGTCCTCGTGACAGCCAATGTCACAGAGAGAGACTATTTCAAATTCTATGCCGAGGATTTCACGGATTTCCTGTAGCTTGTGCGCATTGTTGGTCGCGAATACTATTTTCATTTTCTATATTTTCTTTTGAGTTTTCCTTTTTCATTTTTTTCTTAGGTATTTTCACCTTTACAGGGTCAAAACCTTCGCCATATACACCAATTACAGAGCTTTGAGATACAAAGGCGTTAGGGTCTATCATCTTTATAAGGCGGAAAATAGGGGTGCTTTCACGTTTTCTTGCAAGTATGCAGAGTACTTTCATGTCTTGACCTGTGTACCATCCGTGCCCGTCAAGTATGGTGACTCCACGTCCGAGTTGAGTGCCTATGGCATCGGCTATTTCTTGGCTTTTCTTAGAGAAAATCATAAACTGAACAGATTCTCTCCGTACGTTCATTACGTGATCAAGAACAAAATTTTCAACCACCATTGTGCAAAGACCGAACATTACTTTGTGCAGGCGTCCTAAAACATCGCCAAACTGAGGGAAGAACATACAGCTTCCTATTATGCAAAGGTCTATAGCAAGCAGTACTTGTCCAAGTGAGAACCTGTAATATTTGTTGACTGATGCGGCTATGATGTCAGTGCCGCCTGTAGAGCCATTACTTAGGAATACGATAGCAAGTGCCGAACCTGTCAGCGTACAGCCTATAAGCAATGACATGAAATCGTTGCCTTCACCTACAATCTTTACATAATGACCTGTCGTGTCTATTGGCATGACGCTTTGGGCGAACCATAGTGCAAAATACAGCAGGATGATGGCATAGATTGTTTTCATCAAAAACTTGAATCCCAATACTTTAAGTCCTACTATGAGCAACGCAATGTTTATAATGAGATAAGTGTTTTGTATTGGAAAACCAGTAGCATAGTAGATTACAGCTGACATACCGGTTACTCCTCCAGTCACAATTTCGTATGGAAGCAAGAATAAAGTAAAAGCAAAGGCATAAAGGCAAACGCCGAATGTTATTCCGACATAATCTTTTGCTTCGTTGAAAATTAGTTTTTGGTTGATAGTCATTATTAGGAGGTTTTTAAGGATTTGAAGGAGTTAAGAAATAAAAGCTTATTGCATGGCTTTGCTCTTTTAAAATCCTTAACTCCTTTTTTACTTCTAAATCTTACTTTACTACTATATTGATTATCCTTCCAGGCACTACAATTACTTTCTTGATTTCTTTGCCTGCAAGATACTTGCCGCAGCGGTCGTCAGCGAGGGTCTCTTTCTCAATGGCTGCCTTGTCGGCATCGGCAGCAAACTTTTTCTGGAAACGAGCTTTGCCATTGAAGCTGACGGCGAGTTGTATTTCGTTCTCCATGAGATACTTTTCGTCCCATGTCGGCCACTTGGCATCGCAGACCGTTGTTGTGTTGCCGAGCTGGTACCAAAGTTCTTCTGCTATATGAGGCGCAAATGGAGCAATGAGCACTACGAGGTCTGAGAGTATCTTACGATTGTGACACTTCTGTTGACCAAGTTCGTTGACGCAGATCATAAAGGCTGATATAGAGGTATTATAAGAGAATGCCTCTATGTCGTTAGTTACCTTCTTAATGAGCTTATGGATGCTCTTGAGACTTTCAGACGATGGTTGGTCTTCATTGACAAGGAATTTGTCGGTACGGTTCTCATAGAAAAGTGCCCACAGCTTCTTGAGGAAACGGAAGCAACCGTCAATGCCGTTAGTGTCCCAAGGCTTTGATGCCTCCACAGGACCGAGGAACATCTCGTAAAGACGCAAGGTGTCGGCACCGTAGTCGCGGACAATATCGTCAGGGTTGACGACATTGTACATAGACTTTGACATTTTTTCTATAGCCCAGCCGCAGATGTATTTGCCCTTGCCTCCTTCGGCAGACTTGCTGCCATCGTCGAAAATGAATTCTGCATCCTTATATTCCGGACTCCATTTCTTGAACTCCTCAATGTTCAGAATGTCGTTCTTCACGAGGTTAATCCAAACGTGGATAGGAGTGACATCCTTGTAGTTCTTGCGGAGGTTATAACTTACGAAGACAGGCTTTTCAGCGGTAGAGAGCTCGTTGACACGATATACGAAGTTACTTCGACCTTGAATCATACCCTGGTTGATAAGCTTTTGGAATGGTTCTTCCTCGCAGCTTACTTCGTAGTCGTGCAGGAACTTATTCCAAAAACGAGAGTAGATAAGATGCCCCGTTGCATGTTCTGTACCGCCTACATAGAGGTCAACATGCCTCCAATACTCATCAGCCTTCTTGCTTATAAGCTCATGTTCATTGTGCGGATCTATATAGCGCAGGTAATAAGCACTTGAACCGGCAAATCCTGGCATGGTGTAAAGGTCTATGGGGAAGACGGTTTTGTTATCAATGAGCGAGTTTACGACTATTTTCTTGTTCGCCGTATCCCAAGCCCATTTCTTGGCGCGCCCCAATGGAGGCTCACCGTCTTCTGTAGGCTTATATTCTGAAATCTCAGGAAGCTCAACTGGCAGACAGTCCTCTGGAATCATCTTTGGAATGCCGTTGTCGTAATATACCGGGAACGGCTCGCCCCAGTAACGCTGGCGTGAGAATATGGCGTCACGCAAACGGTAGTTGACCTTCACACGACCGATACCTTTCTCGGTGACATACTTCTTTGTTTTTGTGATAGCTTCCTTGACAGTGCAACCGTTAAGTGAGAAGCCGTCTGCATTGCCGTGGTTCTCACGTGGTGAGTTCATCACGATGCCTTCCTTGGCATCGAAACTCTCCTCTGATACATCAGCCCCCTCAATCAACGGAATGATAGGAAGGTTGAAGTGCTTTGCGAAAGCATAGTCGCGAGAGTCGTGGGCTGGCACAGCCATAATAGCACCGGTACCATAACCAGCGAGGACGTATTCTGAAATCCATATTGGAATCTCATCGCCTGTGAACGGATTGATAGCGTAAGAACCGGAGAATACGCCTGTTACCTTGTGGTCAGACATACGGTCGAGCTCTGTGCGGCTCTTCACGTAGTCGAGATATTTCTGTACTTCGTCTTTCTGCTCAGGAGTTGTAACCTGCTGTACGTAGTCGCTCTCAGGAGCAAGTACCATGAAGGTTACACCGAACATTGTGTCGGCACGGGTTGTAAAGATCGTGAACTTCACGTCGGAGTCTTTAACAGAGAACTCCACCTCTGTACCTTCTGAACGACCAATCCAGTTTTTCTGTGTCTCTGTGATGGAGTCACTCCACTGAATGGTGTCAAGACCGTCGAGCAGACGCTGTGCGTAAGCGGAAACACGAAGGCACCATTGGCTCATCTTTTTCTGTACAACGGGGAATCCACCACGAACAGACACGCCTTCTACAACTTCGTCGTTGGCAAGCACTGTTCCGAGACCAGCGCACCAGTTTACCATTGTTTCGCCTTTGTAGGCAATGCGGTAGTTCATCAGTATATCGCTCTTTTGTTTCTCATCCATTGCCTTCCATTCTTCGGCAGTGAAGCTTATACTGTCATCACTTTGGGCAACATTAATGTTTTCGGTGCCTTTCTCCTCGAAATACTTGATGAGCTTGTCAATAGGCTGAGCCTTTTTGAGGTCGTTGTCATAGTAAGAGCAGAACATCTTTTCGAAAGCCCACTGAGTCCAATGGTAGTATTTCGGGTCGCAAGTGCGGATTTCACGATCCCAGTCGAAAGAGAAGCCTATCTTGTCGAGCTGCTCACGATAGTGGTTGATGTTCTGTTCTGTTGTTATAGCAGGATGCTGACCTGTCTTGATAGCATACTGTTCTGCTGGAAGTCCGTAAGCATCGTAGCCCATAGGGTTCAGGACATTGAAACCTTTGAGACGCTTGTAACGGGCGTAAATATCTGAGGCAATGTAGCCGAGAGGGTGACCAACATGGAGTCCCGCACCAGAAGGGTAGGGGAACATATTGAGTACGTAGTATTTAGGACGTGTTGGGTCTTCTGTTACCTTGTAAGTCTTGTCTTCACCCCATTTCTTCTGCCACTTTTTCTCAATCTCGCTGAAATTGTAGTCCATTATAATTTTCGCTTATTAATTATAGGTGCAAAGATACTGATATTTTTGGAAAAATAGGGGGATTTAGAATAAAAGAATAAAAAGAATTAATCGCCGCGCTCAGAATAAAAGCCATTACACCCAAAGGAGTTGTTTATCTACCATTTGGCTTTTATTCTGAGCGCGGCGATTAATTCTTTTATTCTAACCAAGACCTACAGCTGCCCCGCCTCTACTTGTCTTACCACTCTTTCTGTAAGTCGGTCAACGTGCTCTGGATCATAGTCTTTCTTTAGTGAAGCTCCGAAAAACCAGGCGAAAGTCTGATAGAAGCCAGCTCGGATAGGACCGAGGAAAGCCTTTATGAGATCATACGAAGAATTGTTGCATTCACGATAGACAAGCTTTATGAGCAACTTGCCCTGTGAGTAGGTCAGCTTTTTCATGCGTGGCTTATATTCCTTCATGATGTCGGCTTCCACTTTTTTCATGTGTTCGTCTTTCGCTTTTTTGTTTGGTAGCATGTCAAGATAGTCGCCTGTCTCTATTATTATGCGGTTTACCTCCTTTGCTATGGGCAATACTTTCTTAACGTTGTAAACCAGTCGGTTATAAGCTTGCCGTTGCCTTGCATTCTTGAATATGGGCTGTGGGTAAACCCAAATGTTGTTCAGCTCTACGTATTGGATAGAGTCGTTGCCTTGCTTCACCTTGCCCACCTTTACCATTGGCACGAACGTAGGGTTGTCCATGTCCACCTCGCGGTCTTCGGGATTCACTTGATTCTTGCTATCGGTTTGCGCATAGCAACCCATGCCGATGGTGAGAAGCAGTATTATGGTAAAGAATATCCTCATTGTCAACCGCAAAGTTACTGCCTATTTTGACAATGAGTGAAGAAAATATATTAAAAAAAGTTGCCGCGTTATCTTTAAGGTTTAATCGTCTTGTCTTCGCAACGTAAAGAATAAACCTTTACGGCGTAATGGGTTGCTATTTACGCCGTAGAGGATTTCGCTTGGATACAGCCAGTTGCCTTTATGTCGTAGGCTTGGCTTTTGGAAAATATATATATGACGCTTATGCGTTGAGCTGCTTTTCAAGCTCTGCACCAGCCTTGAACTTGGCAACCTTCTTGGCATCAATCTGTATTTTTTGTCCGTTTGACGGGTTAACGCCTTCGCGTGCAGGACGTTCGTTGACGCTGAATGTGCCGAAGCCGATGAGCTGAACCTTGTCGCCAGCCACAAGAGCATCCTTCACTGCGTCGATGCCACCCTCAAGGGCTTTCTTTGCCACTTCATTGGTAACACCTGCTGCTTCAGCAATTTTCTTAATTAAATCAGTCTTGGTCATAATTGTATGTTTTAAATGAATAATTTTTGCTTACTTGCTATAAATCAGCGACAAAAATAGAATAATTGTTTTAATCTACAAACAAAATAGACGGAAAAATGCTATAAACAATGAAAAAAAGTGGTAAAAGCCGCATAAATAGCCGAAATAAGGGAGTTTTTTCGTAAATTTGCAACTGTTTTTCATTGACTAAAAAAATAATTATGTTTAGAATACCTACGGTTACCCGTAACCTGTTAATAATAAATTTTCTGTGCTTCATAGGAATGTTGGTGTTTGCCCAAATGGGAATAGCCGATTTCAACAATATTTTCGGACTTCACTTTTTTATGGCTTCAGATTTTCACCTTTACCAACTTTTCACCTACATGTTCATGCATGGCGGTTGGGAGCATATAATTTTGAACATGTTTATGCTTTGGATGTTTGGTGCGGTAATGGAGCGTGTATGGGGGCGGAAAAGGTTCATTTTCTATTATCTATTCTGCGGTGTTGGTGCAGGGCTGTTGCAGGAGATTGCCCAGTTAGTGCAATTCTATTTCATAGCTTCCGACTCTGGCTTTGGACTGTCCATGCTTGGACAGGTTGCTGCCGCTAATGATGCTGCCCTTGGCCAGTGGACTACGGTTGGTGCTTCTGGAGCCATTTACGCTCTGTTGCTTGCATTCGGCATGATGTTTCCCGACGAGCGTATGTTCATAATTCCAATTCCTATTCCAATCAAGGCAAAGTGGATGGTGCTTGGCTCGATAGTCGTTGAGCTGTTCTCCGCACTTGCTTCGCCAGGATCACAGGTTGCCCACCTTGCCCACCTTGGTGGCATGGTCTTCGGTTTTTTCCTTATAAAGTATTGGCAGAAGCACCCTTATGGAGGTGGACTCGAAAACGGGCTTCACTTTTTCAACAATATGAAAAACAAGTGGGAAGCCAATAAGGGGCATAAGTTTAGCGATGGCGGACATGGATTATGGTCAAGTACATCAAGAAAAGGAAATGACACTAAGCCATCTGGAAACCCCGATTGGGATTATAACGCACGGAAGGAGGCTACGCAGGAGGAGATAGACCGCATATTGGACAAGATAAGAAAGAACGGCTATGACAGTCTTTCGCGCGAGGAAAAGCAAACACTTTTCGACCAAAGCAAAAAATGATTTTAGAAATTGGAGGAAATAAAAAGCTATAGGAGTTAAAGACAAAAGTTCATTAATGAGAGCAATGGCTAATGTATTTACCAAAGTGATGTCTTTTACTCCATTGGCTTCTATAACTCCTTGACTTCTTAATGTTTATAATGCGAAGATGAAGAAGTTGTCACGGATTACAATTCAGATGGTAGGTGGGGCAAATGTCGCCAGCATTTTGCTTATGCTGTTTATAGGCCATGCCGACATGATACCGCCTGAGTCTTTTCCCAAGCTGAGCAACATCGGGCTTCTCTTTCCTGCAATGATAGCCATCAACTTCTTTTTCTTGGTGCTTTGGGTGGTCGTTAAGCCGCGATTTGTCATAATACCGTTACTTGGTTTCATAATATGCTATGGTCCCGTGCGGCGCTATATGCCTATAAATATCCCTCACAATCCACCTGAAGATTGCATAAAGGTGCTCTCTTACAATGTTTGGTATTTTGCCGGTTGGGAAGACAGAAGCAAGCCAAATGCCATATTGGAATATATTAAAGAGCAGGATGCCGATATTGTATGCTTGCAGGAATCTGCTGAGAATGAGACAGGTTCGGCTCAAGTAGACTCTATCATTGGGCCTGTTTACCAGTATAAGGATACCTTGATGTACAATAGCGATTGCCTCACCTTCTTCAGCAAGTATCCCATACTTTCTCATGAGCGTATCCAGTATGTGTCGAAGGGCAACATGACCGCAGCCTTCAAGGTGAGGATAAAGGGACGCGAGGTCATCGTGGTGAACAATCACCTTGAAACCACAGGCTTGACCTTGGAAGAAAAAGATAAGTTCAAGGCGTTGGTAAAAGGTGAACTGAAAACCGATACAGCCACACGAACATCGAAATGGTTCATCTCCCATCTTGGCAAGCAAACCAAGAAACGGGCGGCGGAGGCAGAGGCTGTGGCTCGATACATAGCCTACCACCGTGGCACGCCAATGATCGTGTGTGGCGATTTCAACGACTCGCCCATCTCGTATGCCCACCGCACGATAGGCAAGGGGCTGACAGACTGCTATGTCTCCACAGGCAACGGACCGGGAATAAGCTACCACAAGTCGGGCATGTATGTGAGGATAGACAACATCTTCTGCACCGACGATTTTGAGCCTTATTCTTGCTACGTTGACAATAAAATAGGCAAATCTGACCATTATCCCATTATTTGTTGGCTTAAAATGAAGTAAAGTGATAAAAATTAATAGTTAATCTTTCCCTCAACTAATAAAAAAGCTGTAACTTTGCACATATTATATGCGTTTGAGCTATAGAAACAGAAAAAATCAATAAATAAAATAATTAAAACAAAATGCAAAACAAAGGAATTGTTATCACGACAGCCGTCCTACTGACGCTCGTGAGCCTCTTCTATTTGTCGTTCCCTGTTGCCACAAGCTATTATGACAAACAGGCGGCAAAGCTGGAAGATCCCATTGCGCAACAGGATTACAAGGATTCTGTGAAGTACTTGGGCATCTACAGTTACCAGAAGTGCTTGGAGACACAGATTGGTCTTGGTCTGGATCTTAAGGGCGGTATGAATGTCATTCTTGAAATCTCAGTGCCCGATGTCGTAGAGAATCTTGCTGACCACAAGACAGACGTCGCTTTCACTCGCTCGATGGAGGAAGCTCGCAAGGAGCTGCAAGCCACGCAGGGCGACTTCATCAGCATCTTCATTAATGCTTACCACAAGAATGCTCCTGGCCACAAGCTTGCCGAGGTGTTCGCCACTCAGCAGCTTCAGGGCAAGGTTTCCCCGACAAGTTCTGACAGCGAGGTAGAAAAGGTGCTTCGCTCTGAGGTGGGTGCCGCTATTGACAACTCGTTCAATGTTGTCCGCACACGTATTGACCAGTTTGGTGTCGTGCAGCCTAACATACAGAAAGTGCAGGGAGCTGATGGCCGCATATCGGTTGAGATGCCTGGTATCCGTGAGCCTGAGCGTATGCGCAAGCTGTTGCAGGGTTCTGCAAACCTTGAGTTCTGGGAGACATACAATGCCGATGAAATTGTGCCCTATTTGCAGCAGCTTGACCAGCGTGAGGCAAATGGCGATAACGTTTCGTCTAAAGACACCACGGCCGTGAAGGATAGCGCAGCTTCTGCAAAGGCTGAAGCTGAGAAAGCTGTTAAGGTTGCCAAGAACGCAAAGCCTAAATTTCAGATCAAGGGCAATGATGCCAAGAAAAATATCAGTACTACTCCTGATGCCCAGCTTGCTGAGGCTAAGAAGCAGCATCCGCTGCTCTCTATGTTGCAAGTCACAGGCCAGGGGTTGAGCACCGTTGGTTATGCAAGTGTTCGTGATACCGCTGCAATCAACAAGATTATATACAGTGAGTTGGCAAAGCAGGTGCTTCCGTCTGATGTCAGGCTATTGTGGAGTGCAAAGCCTGCCGATGGCATTCAGGCAAAGAACATCTTCGAGCTTCACGCCTTGAAGGTCACTACCACTAACGGTCGTGCTCCGCTTGAGGGTGATGTAGTTACTGACGCAAAGGACGAGTTTAACCAAATCAGCGGTCAGCCGGAAGTTTCCATGACCATGAATTCTGAGGGGGCACGCCGTTGGGCTGAGCTCACAAAGGCTAACGTAGGCAAGGCTATTGCAATTGTCCTCGACGGTGTTGTTTATTCAGCTCCGCGCGTTAATGGTGAAATCAGTGGCGGACAAAGCTCCATCAGCGGTAACTTCACCATTCAGGACACCAAGGACTTGGCAAACACGCTTAAGTCCGGTCGTATGCCGGCTCCTGCCCACATTGTCCAGGAGGAAGTCGTTGGTCCTACGCTTGGTGCGCAGTCAATTCAGCAAGGTGTCATTTCGTTTGCGGTGGCATTTATCCTGCTGATTGCTTACATGCTTGTCATTTATAACATCATACCTGGTTCCATTGCCATTGGCGCATTGCTCATCAACGTGTTCTTCACGCTTGGCATATTGACCTCATTCCAGGCCGCGCTTACCATGAGTGGTATTGCCGGTATGGTGCTCTCGCTTGGTACTGCCGTCGATGCCAACGTGCTTATCTATGAGCGTATCAAGGAGGAGTTGAGGGCTGGAAAGGATATGAAAAGAGCCATTGAGGCTGGTTACAAGAATGCCTTCTCGGCAATCTTCGACTCGAACCTTACCTCTTTGATTACAGGTATCATCCTTCTTGTTGTAGGTACAGGTCCTATCCGTGGTTTTGCCACGACCTGGATTATCGGTATCGTCTGCTCTTTCTTCTCGGCTGTGTTCCTTACACGTTTGCTTTACGAGTACAAGCTCAACCACGGCAAGTGGATGCACTTGAAGTTTGATACTAAGATATCAAAGGGCATGATGCAAGGCACAAACTTCCGCTTCATGTCAATGTACAAGAAGAGCTTTACGGTATATGGCATAATCATCGCCATTTGTGTTGCAAGCTTTGCTGTACGTGGCCTTAGCCGTAGCATTGACTTCACTGGTGGTCGCAACTATGTTGTCACACTCGACAAGGAGGTTCCTGTTGAGGATGTGCGCTTGGTGTTGAACAACGCTTTCGTTAACACCATAGGGCAAGACGCTGGTCGCCCGGCAACGACAACGGTTATTGCCATTGGTACCGATGGTAAGACAATCCGTGTGTCAACCAACTATAATATTGACAGCAATGACCCGATGGAGGATGACCGCGCTGAGACAGTGCTTTACAATGCGCTTAAGAAAGCAGGATACGTTAGCCAGGCAAGCGTTGATGCCTTCAAGAACCCGGATATTCGCGAGGGTGGCTCAATCATCACATCGTCGAAGGTGGGTCCGTCTGTGGCAAAGGACATTACGAGGAACGCGTTCATGAGCGTTGGTCTTGCCCTGTTCTGCATCTTCCTTTATATCCTGTTGCGCTTCCGTAACGTCGGTTTCTCCGTAGGTTCAATAGTGTCCCTGGCTGTTGATACGATTATTGTGGTGGGCATATTCTCGCTGTGCTATGGTTGGATAGGCTTCTCGCTTGAGATTGACCAGACCTTCATCGGTGCCATCCTGACGGTAATTGGTTATGACATCAATGATACCGTGGTGGTGTTTGACCGTATCCGTGAGAACATGCAGTTGCACCCGAAGGAGGATCATCAGAAGATATTCAACGATTCTATCAATGAGACTCTTGCGCGTACTGTGAACACGACGTTCTCTACGTTGATAGTGCTTCTTGCCATCTTCATCCTTGGTGGTGCTTCGATTCGCTCGTTTGCTTTCGCCATGATTATCGGTGTGGCAGTCGGTTCGCTCTGTACAATTTTCATCGCTTCGCCTGTCGCATATCTTGTGCTTGGAAAGAAGATCAAGCATGATCGCGAGGTTGCCGCTGCGGCTGTAAAGGCATAATGCGTTGTAGCTGAAAAAACTTCCATCCGTCAGAGTATCTTCTTAAGATACTGACGGATGAAAAGGATAAGCAACATAAGCACCTCACCTTCACATTGTATAAATGTGTGATGGTGAGGTGCTTTTTTATGTTATAATGCGTGGCGTATGTTCTTGTGTTATACGTTAAAAGCCTTGCCGTTTCCACATTAAAGTGTGAAACGGCAAGGCTTTTAACGTGCTGTCGCTTTAAAAATAGTGTGTTGGCAGCTTGTTTAGCAGCTTTTCCCGGTCACTATTTTCTTTATCTCGTTAAGCTTGTTCAGGGCATCCACGGGTGTCAGGTTGTTTATGTCCAAGCCAAGGATTTCATCACGCACCTGTTTCAGCACAGGGTCGTCGAGCTGGAAAATACTCAATTGCATCCCCTCGTGTCCCTTGCCCAGGTTCTCAACCTTTGGCTTTCCGGCACTTCCCACTTCGGCGTTGTCAGCCTCAAGTTGCCTGAGCACTTCGTTGGCTCGTTTCACGATGCTTCGTGGCATTCCTGCAATTTCTGCCACGTGTATACCGAAAGAGTGCTCTGAGCCGCCTTGGGTCAGCTTACGTAGGAAGATGACCTTGTTGTCAATTTCCTTTACTGCTACGTTGTAGTTCCTTATGCGCTGGAACAGCTTCTCCATCTCGTTCAGCTCGTGGTAGTGTGTGGCGAAAAGCGTGCGAGCCTGTGCCCCCTTGTGCTCATGGAGATACTCCACTATGGCCCAGGCTATGCTTATGCCGTCGTAGGTTGATGTGCCACGGCCAAGCTCGTCGAAGAGCACCAGCGAGCGCGGCGAGACATTGTTGAGAATGTCGGCGGCCTCGGTCATTTCCACCATGAAGGTACTTTCGCCAAGCGAAAGGTTGTCGCTTGCGCCCACACGAGTGAAAATCTTGTCAACAAGACCAACCCTTGCGCTTTCAGCCGGTACAAAGCAGCCTATTTGGGCAAGCAACACTATTAGTGCCGTTTGGCGCAGCAGAGCCGACTTACCAGCCATGTTGGGGCCGGTTATCATCATCACCTGTTGTTTCTCAGTGTCAAGGTAAACGTCGTTTGGCACATAACGTTCGCCAAGTGGCATTTGCGTCTCTATTACGGCATGGCGGCCTTGCTTAATGTCGAGCACGGTAGAATCGTCTACCGAAGGCCTGACATACAAGTTGTCTTCGGACACTTTGGCAAAGCTTAGCAGGCAGTCGATGTTTGCCAGCACATTGGCATTGATTTGAATTTGAGGTATGAACTCCTGCATCGCCACTATGAGCTCAGAGAAAAGCTGAGCTTCAAGCTCAAGTATTTTCTCATCGGCACCGAGTATTTTTTCCTCATATTCCTTCAATTCCGGCGTAATATATCTTTCAGCCTGGGCGAGCGTCTGCTTCCTTATCCAGTCGTGCGGCACCTTGTCCTTGAATGTATTGCGCACTTCAAGATAATATCCGAACACGTTATTATATCCCACCTTCAGTGATGAAATGCCGGTCTTTTCGGTTTCGCGCTGCTGTATCTCGAGCAGATATTCCTTTCCACCACGCGATATGGAGCGCAATTCGTCGAGTTCCTTACTGTAGCCGTCAGCAATCACTTCACCCTTTGACACGAGCTGTGGCGGGTCGGGCTGTATTTCCTTCTCAATGCGGTCGCGCAGGCTTTCGCACAGGTTCATCTGTTCTCCGAGCCGTTTCAGGCTGTCGTTGTTGGCATAGAGGCATGCAGATTTTATAGGTTGAATAGCCATGAGCGCATTCTTCAGTTGCACCACCTCTCGTGGCGAAACCCTGCCCACGGCCACCTTTGATATTATGCGTTCAAGGTCGCCAACGTGATGCAACTGCTCGTCTATCACCTGCCTGAACTCCGGAGCCTTGAAGAAATACTCCACCACGTCAAGGCGGTCGTAGATTTGCTTTACGTCTTTCAGTGGGAAGACAATCCAGCGCCTGAGCAAGCGTCCGCCCATAGGGGTGATTGTTCGGTCGATGATGTCAAGCAACGACTTGCCGTCTTCCTGCATTGGTTGTAGAAGCTCGAGCGAACGGATGGTGAACTTGTCAAGCCTTACGTACTTTTCTTCCTCCAACCGCTTTAGCGACGTTATGTGGTTGATGTTCGTGTGCTGTGTAAGCTCAAGATATTGCATTATGGCACCAGAGGCAATGATGCCGTCCTTCAAGTGCTCTACGCCAAAGCCTTTCAGCGACTTTGTCCCGAAATGCTTCAATAGCTTTTGCCGTGCGTTCTGCTCCGTAAACACCCAGTCGTCAAGCTCGAATATGCAGAGCTTGGTACCGAAATGTCTTTCAAAATCCTTCTTGTGCGTCTTGTCGTATAGCACTTCTTTTGGCGCAAAGTTGCCAAGCAGCTTTTCCACATAGTCGAAAGTGCCCTGCCCGGTAAGAAACTCGCCGGTAGAGATGTCAAGAAAGCTTATGCCGCAAGCGGTTTTGCCAAAGTGTACGGCAGCAAGAAAGTTGTTTTCCTTATAGTTCAGCACGTTGTCGCTCATTGCCACGCCAGGCGTGACGAGCTCCGTTATGCCGCGTTTCACCATCTTGTCCATTTCCGTCAGTCCCTTCTTGCCTTTTATCATGGCTCGTTTCTTCTTAGGGTCTTCCAGCTGGTCACAAATAGCCACACGTTTTCCGGCGCGTATCAGTTTTGGCAGATACGTGTCGAGGGCATGGTGCGGAAAGCCTGCCATCTCTGTTCCTGCCGATGCGCCGTTGTTTCGTCGCGTGAGCGTTATGCCGAGAATCCTTGCTGCCTCCACGGCATCTTCGCAGTAGGTCTCATAAAAGTCGCCACAGCGAAACAGCAACAATGCGTCGGGGTGTTTCGCCTTCATGGAGAAGAACTGCCGCATCATTGGAGTGAGGGCATTGTCTTTATCTTTAGCCATTATTTGTGTAATCTTTTTTTATATTCTCTTGCTTGGTGCGGCTCTTGTGGCCGTCCGTCACCGCATTGTAGTAGTGTCAACGGCTGACGGTCGCAAGAGCCGCATCATGCATTATTTATTTAATCCGCCCAATCCTGCAAGCAAGGCACGTGCCAATGGGTTGTCTGCAATGTCGTCGTCTTTCTTTTTCTCCGGTGCCTCGTCTGTAAAGTCGAAGCGGCGAGGGTCACGCGGCACTATGCGGTAGCATGAGCGTCCGTGGATACGGCTGCGGGTGAAGCCGGCTTCCTGAAGGGCGAAACCGACATCTTGGTTGACGTGTTCGCCCGGTGTCCAGTAAGGGTATTCCTTCATCAGACGGTCTATGACATTGTCGAGAGTGATTGCCTTGGTGGATTTGCCTTTAGGCGGATTGGCATAAAGCAGGCGCACCATTTTCACGAGATTGTCAGCCTCTTCGAATGGCGAGTTCTGCACAGCCATGCCTTCCCGCTCCGTGTCTGTCAGAGTGTAGGAAGTGCCCGTTTTCAACTCTGCCATCAGCTGGGCGTAAAGCTGTTCGTATGGTATCGGAGTTTTCAAGTCAATGCTATGACCAACCTCCACGCAAACGAGCCTTGCCGCGCCGGCAGCGTCGGTCATGGGGTGCAGGTTGCCTGTCGTGGCAATGAATGCGGCATATTTGCCCCGTGGCTGTTCCGTGGTGCCATAAGGGCGGCGGAAAACGGGAGTGGAACGGGAGAAAAGATAGCGTACCAGGGGTTGCTGCTCGCTGTTGTCCTGATAAAACTCGTCTATGTTTACCAACAGGTTGGTGGTGATGAGCTCATACACGTCGGCGGAGCTTTTCATGTGCACTTGGTCTGTGTAGTATCGGCGTAGGGTAGGGGGGAGCATGAGATTGCAGAACGATGTCTTGCCATATCCCCATTGCCCTACGAGCACCGGCACAATGATGTCGCGCTGTTGCACGTCGTGCCCCATCCAGCGTGCCACCATCTGCAACATCCACTTGTGGAAAAGGCTGCCCCAGTCTATATTGTTTGTCACAATGCGCTGTGAAAGGTCGAAGACGTGGTCAACGCCGTCCCATTCCGGTAGCGTCTCAAGCCATTCCCTTGCCGGGTTCCATTGCTCTATAAGGGTGGAATGTACATACCTGTCTATTGTCTTTTCGTCAACAGACACACCGTCGCGCCCGCCTTGCAGTATGATGGTGTTTATGCCTTCATGCGACAATGGCTTATAGTCGTCATCGCTTGCCGTTTTTTCCGGCGCATATAGAATAGCTCCGGTCAGCACGTTCCGCCTCAGGTGGCATTGTTCTTCAAGATATGTGAGGGCATCCATTGGATTATTCTTTTTTCCTTGTTGCAAAGTTAAGAAAATAAAATGAGAATGAGAAACAAACGTTGCCATTTTACCCCAAACCAAGCTGCGCCCTAACTTGCTACTTGGTTTCCATACACGTATGCCGTGTGTAGGAGTCTCGTATGCCGTGTGTAGGAGTCTCGTGCGCCGTGTGTGGGAGTCTCGTGCGCCGTGTGTGGGAGTCTCGTGCGCCGTGTGTGAGAACCATGCACGCAGTAAATACAAAATAGATATGAGAAATATCTGTTTAAAGGTAATATTGTTGCAGAAATCAGTAAATAAGATAATCTTCCTGATAATAATTATTAGTAACTTTGCAGCTGTTATGATATAACGTCATTACCGTGTAAAAGCATAATATTATGGAAGAGAAGAAGATTCTGAAAATTGACTCTGTCGACACTTACAACCGCCTGATGGGCTTTGAAACCAAACATCCGCTTGTGGCAGTGGTTGACTTATCCAAGGCATCTCCCGTCACGGCTTGCACTCAGCATACCTTTGAATATGGTGTCTATGTGCTGTGGCTGAAGCAGACTTATTGTGGTGATATGACCTATGGACGTATGCCATACGACTACCAAGAAGGCACGGTGACGAGCTTCGCGCCAGGGCAGGTGGTGAGCTTCAACCCTGCGCCCGACTATAAGCCTATGGCTTTGGGTCTTCTCTTCCATCCCGACCTTATACGTGGCACGTCGCTCGGCAAGGATATAAAGCAGTACAGTTTCTTCAGCTATTCTTCGCGTGAGGCACTGCATCTCAGCGATGACGAGAAGGCCCTTTTCAAGGATAGCCTCGCAAAGATTGACCAAGAGATTTCTCACCCCATCGACAGCCATAGCCAAAAAATCATTTGTCGCAACATAGAGTTGCTGCTCGACTATTGCATGCGCTTCTACGACCGCCAGTTCATAACTCGCAAGGTGGTGAACAAGAGTGTGCTGCAACGCTTTGAAGAATTACTCGACAAGTATTTTGAAGGCAACAACGCTATGTTGAAAGGCATGCCTACGGTGAAGTATTTTGCTGAAAACTGCTTCCTGTCGCCTAACTATTTTGGTGACATGGTGAAGAAAGAGACCGGGATTACGCCGCAGGAACATATTCAAAACAAAATATTGAATCTTGCAAAAGAGGAACTTGCCAGCACTGAAAAGACGGTCAATGAGATTGCCTTCAACCTCGGCTTCCAGTACAGCCAGCACTTCAATCGTTATTTCAAGCGGGGCACGGGTGTCACTCCAAGCGCATACAGGAAGCAGCTTGCTAATTCATAATGTAGATTTCTTAAAGCGAGTGTATGGAAAGCATAGCGCAATGCAATAAATTGTTTGCCGAGAAGACTCTGCATCCTTTAGCCAGCGTCATCGACTTGAGCGCGCCTTGCAATCAAAAGCAGGTGCGACCAGACAGCTATTGCGTTATGGTGATGGAGGAGGATGAAAGCCGTGGAGGCGCTTGCGATACCATAGGCTATGGCCTGCGCTCTTGCGATTTTACTGCCGCCACCATTATTTTCAACACTCCTACCAAGGTGGTGGATATTCGTCATGGTGAAAAGTGCCCTCGCAATGGTCATATTCTTCTCTTTCACCCAAGTCTTCTCGTGTGTACTTCGCTTGGACGACGCATTGGCAGCTACACGTTTTTCAAATACCGTAAGGATGAGGCTCTGCATGTATCGGCGGCTGAGTTGCGTGATATAAATCGTGTATTGGCTGACATTGTGAATGAGCTTCGTCGCGGTATCGACGAATACAGTGCCACGATATTGTCTAACAACATTGAGTTGCTGCTGAATTACTGCGCGCGTTTCTACCATCGCCAGTTCATCATGCGTCATGATGCCGATTCTGCCGAGTTCGGGCGTTTTGCCGAAATCGTTGACTCTTATCTTACGAGTGGGCGCGTGCGCCGTACGGGAATGCCTTGTGGGGCTTGCCGTTTCACTTCGCAAATGGATATGTCGGCAGCTTATCTTGCCGACCTTGTGCGCAATGAGACTGGCAAGTCGGTCACTGACTATGTGCAGTTGCGCCGGGTGGAGCTTGCCAAGAAGCTCATTATAGCCGGCAAAGACAGCGATGCCAAGGTATCGCTTACGCTGGGCTATGCCAACGTTGCTGAGTTTCGTGATATTTTCAAAAAGCTAACAGGCTTGACAACAGACGAATACCGTGCCTAATTTTCTTATCATATAAACATTATTTTGGCGCAATCTCTCAAAAATATAAAGATTGCGCCAATTACGTGTGGATTTTCTCATAGGTTTAGGCAAGTATCTGCGAGTTTACAGCCCTCGTTCTGCCCAGTCGCCACGGTCAAGCTGTCGGTAGCCAATAGCCTCTGCAATGTGCTGCGGCTGCACCTTTTCCGAGGCGGCGAGGTCGGCGATGGTGCGTGCCACCTTCAGAATGCGGCTGTAGGCACGTGCCGAAAGGCTCAGCTTTTCCATTGCCTGACGAAGGAGTTCCAGCCCTGTGTCGTCGGGTTCGGCAAAATTATGTATCATGCGCTCAGACATTTGAGCATTGCAGTGCACACCCTTCACGTCTTTGTATCGTTCGGTCTGTATGGCACGCGCAGCAATGACCCGCTCACGTATCTTTGCCGACGGCTCGCCGGGCTGCGCCTTGCTCAGCTCCTTGAAAGGGATGGCGGCAATCTCGCATTGTATGTCGATGCGGTCGAGCAATGGCCCGGAAATCTTGTTCAAGTAGCGTTGTATTTGTCCCGGCGAGCAGACACAATGGTGTGTCGGGTCGCCATAGTAGCCGCACGGACAAGGGTTCATTGATGCCACGAACATGAAAGAGGCAGGGTAGGTGACCGTGTATTTCGCGCGGCTGATGGTTATCTGCCGGTCTTCCAACGGTTGGCGCAGCACCTCTAAAGTGTGCTTGTTAAACTCCGGCAGCTCGTCGCAAAACAGCACGCCGTTGTGCGCGAGCGAAATCTCGCCAGGCATGGGGGTGTTGCCTCCGCCCACAAGAGCCACTTCTGAAATGGTGTGGTGTGGCGCACGGAAAGGTCGCTGCGATATGAGCGAGGAGCCTTTGGTAAGCGTGCCAGCCACAGAGTGTATCTGTGTAGTCTCCAGGCTTTCGGCAAGGGTGAGTGGAGGCAGTATCGATGGCAACCGCTTTGCCATCATGCTTTTGCCTGAGCCTGGAGGGCCTATCATTATGATGTTGTGGCCGCCTGCCGCCGCCACTTCCAGTGCCCTTTTCACGTTTTCCTGTCCGCGCACGTCGGAGAAGTCGAGGTCGAAGGCATACTGGCGCTCATAAAACTCTTTGCGCGTGTCAACAACGGTTGGCTCAAAATGCTTTTGTCCCGTAAGCAAGTTGATAACGTCTATCATGTTGTCCATGCCGTAGACTTCAAGCTTGTTTACGATGGCGGCTTCCCTCACGTTTTGTTTGGGCACTATAAGTCCTTTATAGTGTTCTGCACGGGCCTTTATCGCTATTGGCAGCACGCCTTTCACGGGTTGCAATTTTCCGTCGAGCCCAAGCTCGCCCACTATCATGTATTGGTTCAGCGCGTCGGCGTTTATCTGTCCGTCGGCGGCGAGGATGCCTATGGCAAGCGGCAGGTCAAAGCCGCTGCCCTCCTTTTTAAGGTCTGCAGGGGCAAGGTTTACGGTTATGTCGGCATGAGGAAAGCAGAGTCCGTTGTTTTGCATGGCGGCTACGATACGGTCGCGCCCCTCGCGCACGGCTTCGTCACCAAGTCCGGTTAGTCGGTACACTATGCCTTTTGAGATGCTTACCTCCACTGTCACGGTTGTGACGTTGAGTCCATTGACAGCCGCGCTGTAGGTTTTGACGAGCATTGTTTCTTGATAAAATGAGGTATTATGTTTAATGCTTTCGCTTGTGGCAAAGGGGGCTATTTCACTTTATTTGCCAAGTCTTTTGCTGACAGGTTACGGGCAATAATTTTTCCGTCTTTCACAACCATGTTGTCGGGCACGGTGAGCATTCCAAGCTGTTTGAGGACATTGGTTTCGAACATATCTCCGGTACACACCACGGGCCAGTCTATCTGGTTCATCTTCTTGTAGTTGTTGCAGTCTACTTTGCTTGCGTCCACGGATATGGTAACCACCTTCACGTTTTTCTTTTCCAAGAGAGCGTTTTTCAGTTGGCGGAGCATGTCGGTGCTGCTGTAGTTCCACGATGCCCAAACGCATATTACGGCGGTTCCAGACGACAAGCTTGCCGATGTCACGGCGTTGCCGTCGGTGTCGTATGTGGTGAAGGAAGGCAGTCTGTTGCCGACCGAGCAGTCTCTCAGAGCCGAGATTGTTTTTGACAACGCAAGCAGTTGACCGTTGTCTTTTCTTTGCTCCGCCATGAGTTTTATTAGCCTTGTCGCCTCTTTATAGTCGGGAGTGGGCGTGTCTATGAAGTATTGCCTTACGAGCCAAAGGCATACAGGCGATTGCGGATGGTCGGAAATGAAGTTTGCGGCATAGCGTTTAATCTCCGGTGGCGAGGCATTGGCTATCTGTACCCTGAACGAAGACATGAGGTCGTTGGTCTTGGTGCCTTTTATTTCAAGTTTCTTGAGGTGTGACGCGTCACCGTTTATCTTCACGCTCTTGCCGGGTTCGGCAAATATTGGTGTTTCCGAGAAGTTTGGAAATACAAGCGTCAGCGTAGTAGGCCGTTCGCATGGAGTCTCGTATGCGAAGCGTCCACCCTGTACTTTTATGGTGTCAATGCCTTGTATGCTTCCCTCTGTGCTATAGACGTAAAACTCGCCTTGGTTCATCTGTAGCAGCCGTCCTTCTATCTTGAAGTACTTGCCGTCTTCGCCACATGACACAAGGAGAGCCGCAGTTAAGATGGACAATATGTATGCAATAGACTTCATGGAAACTTGATTGTATAAAGAGAAAGGGAGCCAAAGAGCCGTCATTTTGTGGCTCTTTGGCTCCCTCACAGTTATCTGTAGTTTTGTTTTTTCGAAGCGTTTACTTCACGTTTTTCAGTTCGATGTCCTTGTCGGCATAAGCCTTGAGCTTTGAGTCAAGCTGCAGAGCCTTGTTCAGAGCTGTCTTGGCTGCGCTGTTCTTGCCCTGGCGTGCGTTTGCGATAGCCTTCAGGTATTCGGTCATGCCGTCAGGATTCTTAACGCTGTTGAGCGTAGCGAGAGCCGTAGCGTAGTTCTTGCTCAGTATCTGTGCTAGAGCTGCGCTGTTTGATGCAGACTCGCCGAAGTTCTGCACAGCCTGTGCATAGTTGCCTTTGGCGATGTTCAAGTTGCCGAGCACCTCGCTCAGTCCGTTGGCGTCGGTAGCCTTTGACAGGCAGTTCTCTGCAGCACTGGTATTGCCGTTTTTCAAGTTGATGAGGGCGAGGTTAGCGTAAGCCTCAGGAGCGTTGCCCAACTTCTGAGCCTCTGCAATATACTGCTTTGCGGCATTCATGTCACCACGGTTGAAAGCAAGGGCGGCAAGGTTGTTGTAAGCACGATAGTCCTTGTCGTAAACTTCAGTGGCCTTCTGGTAAATCTCAGCCTTCTTCTGTGCGTTGTTCTCGATGCTTGCAGCATAAAGAATCTCCTCTGGAGAGAGCTTGGTAGCGTCGCTCTCATACTGTTGCTTGATTTGCTCGTCGCTGCGACCCACGGTCTCATAGTTGATGATGAGGCGGCTGCGGCGGAGCTCAGGCAGGATACCTGTAGCGAGCTCGCGGAAGCCCTCGCTCATGTTCTTGATTTGGCGCTCGCGCTCCTCTGGATCCTTGTACATCTCAAGAACGCGCAATATCACGTCCTTGTCCTGAATGTTGCTTGCCTGAACGAGCTGCTTGAAGCCGTCCCAGTCCTGGGCAGTATAGTGAGCGTCAACGTCAGCGTCTGCAAGTTGTGCGGCTTTCAGCTGCTTGTTCACGTATGCAGAAGTTACGTTTTCACGCTTCTTTGACAGTTTGTCGTTGAAGTCGTAGCCACCATCAGGGGATGCGTATGCAGCAACCTCTACGTTCTTCAGGTTCAGACCCTCGCGGTCGGCGTTGATTTTCTTGAGCATGTTCACGAACTCGGAAATAGAGTTGTTCTTAAGCTCGCTCTTGCGCAGGTTTGCCTGGTTGATGAGGAACTTTATGCTTGCCTCTTGCTTCTGTGCTTTTATGCGCTGGAAGCTGTCGGGTGCAATGCATGCGCCGGCGTTGTCCATTGTGCGCTTGTAAAGCTCGGAAGTGGCGATAACACCGTCAGCTACCTTCACTGCCGGCACGTTATATGTCTTGTTGCCCTTGCGAGCATAGAAAGTCAAGTACATTTGACTCTCCTCCATGTCGTCGGTGTATGGGAAAGAAGCCTTCATGGTGTAGCGGCCGCCCAGTTTATATGAGATTGTCTGGTTGTTGCCTTGAACCTTTTCTCCTTGGAAAGTGGCACTTTGACCTTTGGTCACATTGCCGTTGGCAGAGCGTAGCTCTGGTGTCACGGTCACCACGGCCTTTTTCTTCATGTACTTTACAGGGAAGTTTCCGTCGATTGTCGCAGGTACTTGGCCACCTACGGTCTCAAGTGGATTGGGGTCCACCGTGAAATTGTCGGCAGACAAAGATCCCATCTTAGAGCATGATGCTAAAACCAGCAAAGAACATGCTGATAAGGAAAGGAATAAATGGTTACGCATAGTAATATTTAATATTAAAAAGATTTCTCTGTGCCGCGAACGGGACTCGAACCCGTACAGCCATTTCTGGCCAAGGGATTTTAAGTCCCTCGTGTCTACCAATTCCACCATCACGGCAATAGCGCATCCGCTATCCTTTGTGCAAAGATAAAGCTTAATATTCAGAGTGCAAAAGATTTCACACAATTTAAGATAAAAAAGAGTCTAATTGGCTTGAAACGAACATTGACCGTTGAACCTAACACTATAGATATTTTAACGTGAGTCGGCTTTATTCAAAATAAAGCAATCTGTGTCTACAGTACGTCGTACATTGATACAGGTCTTTTTGGAAGCGTACAATAAGCATCAAAAGGCCCAAGTAAGTTCACGATGAAATTGTCAAAGCTCCTGTGCCTTGGATGCTCTGTCATGGCGATGTTCTACACTCGTCATTTGCCGTTTTGTCAATATAAAGTCATGCCCCATTCTCTCAGGAACAGGCTTTTTTCAAATAAAAAGAATTATGTCTGCGAATTCGAAATTATGGTTAAAGTTGTAATTACCATATATTCAACAGATTGTGCAGGCGGTTGGGAAAGCGTTACTTCTTTTGTTTGCAGTTGTGCCAGTTGTGAGTAATCTTTATGTCTTGAACGGATTTAGCTTGTCATGTTCTTTTACTCTTGTTGAGGGCTGAAACATGACAAGCTAAATCCGTTCAAGACATCGCGTTGTCCTGTTTTTTACTTTTCGTAAATTTATTTCAACTCTTTTGTTCAAATTTTGTGTTCGTTCGTAGTTGTTGGCTTGGGTTATGTAACGATATATTTGCTATCTTTGCCTTATAGACATGTAGGCATAAGTTGTTCACATGTTTGTCATTACCGTGAGGATATCTGTGTGTTGCGGAGTATAGAGGGTTAAGGTGTATGCCTAGGTTTCTATATGTATATCGGTATATCTATGTTTTCGTAGTATGAGTACAGGACGATTATTCCGATTGATTTTGGCAATATAAAAAAGCAAATCCCCAACTCTCACGCTTGAAAGATGGGGATTTGTGCTAACCTAAAAAACTAACTCTTAAAACCTAAAAACTAAAAACCTATATGAAACAATCTACTAACCTAAAACTTTCTCTTTCATGTTTGTGCCTTTAGGAATCCCTCGCCGTTGGAGGCATTACTTCCTTTTTGACACTGCAAAGTTAAGAAGAAAACTGGATTGCCGCAATATTTTTATACTGGATTTATGCTTTTTAGGCTCGTTTATTGACGTAAATCAAACTTTTGTGTGCGCACACAACTTATTTGTCATCCAATACGAAGTCAAGCTGCCGTTTTTCAAGGTTTGCTTTCGCTACCTTTATGTGTATTGGGTCACCAAGCTGGTACTTATGGTGGTGTCGACGGCCACGAAGGAGGAATTTCTTTTCGTCGAACTCGTAGTAGTCGTCGTCAAGGTCACGCATCGGCACCATTCCTTCGCAATGGTTCTCGTCTATCTCGCAATAGATGCCGTATGATGTCACGCCACTGATATGGGCATCGTAGACATTGCCAATCTTGTCGCCCATGAACTCTACCATCTTGTACTTTATGGAGTCGCGCTCAGCGTTTTGCGCAATCTGCTCCATGTTTGAACAGTGCTCGCACAGTTCCTCATAGTGCTTCTCGTTGGCTGATCGTCCACCGTGCTGGTATTTGGTTAGCAGGCGGTGCACCATTGTGTCTGGATAGCGGCGGATGGGCGAGGTGAAGTGGGTGTAATAGTCGAAGCCGAGGCCGAAGTGGCCGATGTTGTGTGTGGTGTACTTGGCTTTCATCATTGCGCGCAATGCAACGCTCTGCACGAGCTTGCCTTCGCGGGTTTCATCTACGTCGTCCATGAGCTTGTTGATGCTTTTTATCATGGCCTTGCGCGTGCCGTCGGTTTTCACCTTTAGCCCGAATGGTACTATGAACTTGCGCAGCGTTTCCATCTTTTCAGGGTCAGGGTTATCATGCACACGGTAGGGGAAGGTTTTTGCTTTCTTGCCCTTTGGCATTATGCCTATGCTCTCTGCCACGGTGCGGTTGGCAAGGAGCATAAATTCCTCTATGAGCTTGTTGGCATCTTTTGAGCGCTTGAAATAGCAACATACGGGATATCCTTTTTCATCGATGTCGAAATGTAGCTCCTCTGTGTCAAACTTCACGCTGCCGTCTTTGAATCGTTTCTCGCGCAGCTTTTTTGCCAAGCGGTCAAGAGTGCATATTTCCCATCCGTACTCGTCCTTGAACGAGCCGTCTTTGGCAGGTACGGCGGGCTGGCAGGTGCCGTCGACAACCCCGTTGTCTTCTAGTATCTGTTGTGCCTCCTCGTAGGCATAGCGGCGGTTTGAGCGTATGATGGTATGGACAATGCGTGATGCTTTGATGTTGGCTTCATCGTCAAGGTCGAAGATGGCACTGTAAGTGAGTTTGTCCTCATTGGGGCGAAGCGAGCATATGAAGTTGCAAAGCCGTTCCGGCAACATCGGTATTGTACGGTCGACGAGATATACTGACGTGGCACGCTTCACAGCTTCCTTGTCTATTATGCTGCCCTCGGAGACGTAGTGGCTTACGTCGGCAATGTGCACGCCTACTTGATAAAGTCCTTTGTCGAGCTTCTTTATTGACAGGGCGTCGTCGAAGTCCTTTGCGTCTTTCGGGTCGATGGTGCATGTCCATGTGTCGCGGAAGTCCTCGCGCTCCTTCACGTCCTGTTCGGTTATCTCGCCCGTTATCTTCTCGGCTGCCTTCTCCACGTTCTTCGGGTATTTGTATGGCAGTCCGTACTGCGCGAGGATGGTGTTCATCTCTACGTCGTTGTCGCCACTCTTACCGAGCACGTCGACAACCTCGCCCACAATGTTCTTGTGCTCGTCGTCAGGCCACTGGACTATCTTCACCACAGCCTTGTCGTTGGTCTTGCCACCTTTCAGCTTGCGCTTTGGTATAAGTATGTTTTGCGCGAACGTGTTTTCGGGCGTGACGAGGAAGGCTATGTCCTTGTCTACGCGCAATCTGCCTACAAACAGGTCTTTGGCACGATGGAGAATGGCTATCACCTGTGCCTCTTTTATGTGGTTGCGGCGGCGTGCCATGAACGACACTCTCACGCGGTCACCAGTGAGGGCTGACATAGAGTTGCGTTCAGCCACGAAGATTGGCTTGCCTCCGTCATCGGGCAGGAAGGAGTTTTTGCCGTTTGACTTGCGCTGGAAGACACCTTCCTGCACCTGTCCTTTTGTGTTGAGTTGGAATGAGGTGTCGCTGACTTTGGTTATGAAGTCGTCCCACTGCATCTCTTCCATGATGTCCATCGCGAGCATCTTCAACGGATGTGTGTCGAGATGGAGGGCGTGGAAGATGTCCTTCAACCTCAATTCTTTACCAGGCTGGGATGCGAAATATTTCTCCAATGCCGCGCCAAGCTCCTTCTTGGTCATGCGCTTGCCGCCTTTCTTTCCTTTCTTTCCCATAGTATTTGTGAGTTTTTATTAGTTTCTTGAGTTTGCTGTGCCCGCAAAATCATATTCTGTTCAACCGAGACAAAAAGTCTATTGCCGCATCTTTAGTACCAAAATCACCTTTCACCTCGTCGCCATTGTTATAAACTACCCATAGCAGAAACTCCTTTAATGGTTCTGCAATGCTGCTTTGACATTTATAATTTTCTATGAAAGAAATTGCTTTGCTAACATCTGGCAAATCTCTTTCAATGCCATGCAATGGCAAGATACGAATTAATTTAATTCTTCTGTCAAAATGCTTGGACAACTCCATAAGGAATGTGCCTATAGCTTGCTTGTTATTATTGATTATCTTTTTTGATACTTTTGCTAAAGTATCATCATCAGATTGCTTAAGCTCCTCCAATTGGTTTACTACATTGGAAAACCAACTCTCTGGCGTTTTTTCATCATAATATATGTCTATCCCACAACTTTTAAACGCATCAACCAGTTCAGAATATGATATATATAAGACATGAAACTTATCGCCCCGCAATTGCTTCAATGAATTTTCCGTAAATTCACCACTTAATATTACACCCTTGAAAGGGTCGCTGAGCTTAAACCTATCGTATAGAGCATCTACTGCTGCTATTTCCTGAACTTTGTTTTTGGAATGCTTAGTATATCGTCGCCATGCTAATTCGATGAAAGCCACAGGTGTCCCGATGACATTGTCCGTCCCGTTTTCTTCTATAACATAATCTAAATCATGCCTGCTGCCACGCGCATCTTCCCATGACACTTTATCCTTGCCCCTCGCTTTGCGATAGCCATAGCTGTCAAAATACATACCATATTTTTTTGCTATGTCTTTAACTGGTTGTTTCATAGTACTTTCAAAGAAAGTACCAATGAATTCTCCTAATTTATGAGCATAAGAAATTGCCATACGTTATCTTACAGTTTTATTTTGTTATCCATAAGCGTCCCTCCTTCAAAGGCACACGATGCTTACGGTTTTTCCATTTAACATTTCTATCGCGCAACTTCTCAAATTCATAACTGCAAAAACCAGCTTGCAATGCAAGCTTACCAAGCCAATCATCTACAGGTATATATACACCATAAGGAGCCGAGTCGCCAATAACGAAGCACATCTTGCACTTGTTACTCGTGACGCGATACAAAGACTTCAGTACTGATGCCATATCATAAAAATAAGCAACTATCATCTTATGATAGTTTTTTTTGCCGCCATGCTTTAGCCTTTCTTCTTTCAAAAGGCCATATTTTTCGGTAAGCTCGTCACTGATAACAGAAAGTAAATTTGATTTTATATAGTCCTCCTCATTCTTCAGCGTTGATACATGCTGTGTGCAAGCCCTTATCAAGTGGACGCTCACTTTCTCCTGTAAATCTTCCCAACCGGAAATGTCGTCCCAAAACAACATCTCCAGACGCATGGCATCGGCATAATCATAATTGTTGGCATACGGCGGCGATGTTATCACAAGGTCTCCCCATCCATCAGGAATGCCTTTGATTTCTCTTGCATCTTCTAACAAAACATCTGCAAAGCAACCATTGCCAAACGCGTTTTGTGCAGTAAGCATATCGCTAACAATCTCTGCCACCTTATCCTTAAAAGCTATATATGGATCTAATACTTTTGCCTTGGTTTTCTTAGGTTGTATATATTGCCATTGGGCTGTACCCACATAAGAACACGGCCGCAAAATGGAAGTAATCACAAACCAAGCCATGCGCTTTACTTTATCATCGCTTAAAGTAAGGCACGCCTCACGCAACGATTCCAATTCTCGCAAATTTTCTGGAGTAAAGCATCTTAGTATCAACGACGGATATTCTTTTCGCTTTACTTCCAGTTTGCTTGCAACTCTCAATACATCTATCAAGGAATTATACCACTCCATAGGAGCCATATCTTTCCACATGAGCTTTGTATTGGCAATTCTATTAACGTATGGATTAGATTCTATACCGTATGAATCTATACCATGCTGCATAGCCTCTACCATTACCGTTCCCGAGCCTGCAAAAGGGTCAATCACCCTGCATCTGCCGTTATCTTTTTCCTGTTCTATCAATTGTCCCACCCATGCACCGGAAAAACCAGCCGTATAGCGATACCACCTATGGATGGGCAACTTCATATTGTCTTGGAAAGTCGTTGAGTGCATTTTCTTCTCAACGACTTCAAGTTCTGGAAAAAGTGATAATGCTTTCATAGTTGCAAATATAATACTTTATCCTTAAACGGCAAAGATTTTTTGTTTATTTTCAGACGGGAAGGTAAATAAAAAGACACAGAAAAGTCTGTATTCGTAGTACATTATGTGCTGTGACGTTTTTAAATGTCCTAAATTTCATCGGAAAAGGAAAAAATAGTCAACGGAAACGGTTTTCTCCAATTATTGTATTAACTTTGTAACCTTAAACAGATTATGAAGATATTAATTACCGGTGCCAGCGGTTTCATTGGCAGCTTTATCGTCGAGGAGGCTCTCCGCCGGGGCTTCGAGACGTGGGCAGGCGTGCGGCCTACGAGCTCGCGCCGCTATTTGCAGGACGAACGTATCCACTTCATAGACCTTGACTTCTCGTCGGAGGAGAAGTTGAGGGAAGAACTGCGCGACCACGACTTCGACTACGTAGTACATGCCGCCGGCGTGACAAAATGCCTGCATAAGGACGATTTCATGCGTGTCAACTATGAGGGTACAAAGAATTTCGTGAATGCCATATTGAAGACGGGCATGCCCATGAAACGCTTTATATACATGAGCAGCCTTAGTATTTTCGGCGCCATAAAGGAGGATCAACCCTATCAGGAGATAACGGAGCACGACACGCCCCGTCCCAACACTGCCTATGGGCGAAGCAAACTGCGTGCGGAGCAGTTTCTTGACTCTATAGGCAACGACTTCAACTATATTGTATTGCGCCCTACGGGTGTCTATGGATCACGTGAAAAGGACTACTATGTAATGGCAAAGAGCATAAAGGACCACATGGACTTTGCCGTAGGCTACAAACGGCAGGACATAACGTTTGTGTATGTAAAGGATGTGGTGCAGGCTGTGTTCCTTGCTCTTGACCACGGCATGTCGGGCAGAAAGTATTTCCTTAGCGACGGCGACGTTTACCAAAGCTCTACGTTCAGCAATTATATACACGAGGAGCTCGGGCGGCCGTGGTGGATAAGAGTCAAGGCACCGATATGGGGGCTTCGCCTCGTGACGTTATGCGGCGAATATGTGGGTCGCATAACAGGAAAAATGATAGTGCTTAATAACGACAAGTTCAACATTCTAAAGCAGCGCAACTGGCGATGCGACATTGAGCCTGCATGCGACGAGCTCGGTTTCCACCCTTACTTCAAGTTGCGCGAGGGGGTTAAGGAAACCATTAAATGGTATAAGGAGAACGGCTGGCTGTGAAGATTAAACAATACTTTGAAAAGGAAAAGGAGCCTAAGAAGGGGTTGATGGCGTTTGAGTGGGTAATAGTGGCTTATATGGCTATAACTTTGCTCATCGTGCTTTTCTGCTATACCAAGTTGCAAAACCCCGACTCTATGGTGTGGGGGCGCGTGCGCATCGTAGCCATTACTGTAGCTCTTTGGGCGGCATACAGGATGGTGCCGTGCAAAGCCATAAAGTTTATCAGAGCGGGAGTGGAAATGGTCTTGCTGGGCTGGTGGTACACTGACACTTATAGTATAAACATCCTATTTCCTAACCTTGACCATATAGTAGCTTCGTGGGACCAGTACCTGTTCGGCTGCCAGCCGGCACTGCTTTTTGCCGAACGATTCACCAACCCACTGCTGAGCGAGTTCTTAGAGATTTCGTATGCGGCATACTACCCCATTATCATAGCCGTGTGCATGTATTACTTCTTCAGTTGGTATAAGGAGTTTGAAAAGTGCTGCTTCATCATTGTGGCTTCCTTCTTTACTTTTTACCTATTTTTCGACTTGGTGCCAGTTGCCGGGCCGATGTATTACTATCCTGCCATCGGCATGAGCAATGCGGCAGGGGGGGGGTTTCCTGCCATTGGCGATTATTTTTGCAACCACTTCGACATGATGAAACCACCAGGCTGGGTTGACGGGCTGGGTTACCAACTCATAACCGACATACATGGTGGCGAACGCCCGACAGGGGCTTTTCCAAGCTCGCACATCGGCATTACGGTAGTAAGCTTTATCCTCGCAGCCAAGACACGCAACAAGACATTGACGCTCAGCATACTGCCGTTCAGCATCGGCATTTGCTTCGCCACGGTTTATATCCGCGCCCACTATTGTATTGATGCCATCGTCGGACTGTTCGCAGGTTTAGCGCTCTATGCTTTTTGGGCTTTGGTGGCAATGAAAAACAAAATATAAGAAAATGAAGAAACTCTACATAGAAACATACGGCTGCCAGATGAACGTTGCCGACTCAGAGGTTGTTGCCGCCGTCATGAAGATGGCAGGCTATGAGCCTACAGACAACGATGCCGATGCCGATGCTATATTCCTGAATACATGCTCTGTGCGTGAGAACGCCGAGAACAAAATATACCAACGCTTAGACCAGCTTTACAGCCTGTCGAAAGGAGAGGAAAGGCACGCAAAGAGGCATGCCCGCCCCAAGGGCGAAGCATCTTCCTCTCTTTCGGAGAACACAGAGACGAAGCGTCCTATCCTCGGCGTGCTGGGCTGTATGGCAGAGCGAGTGAAGGACGACCTCATAAAGAACCACCACGCCAACATAGTGTGCGGCCCCGATGCTTATATGAACTTGCCGGAGCTTGTGGCTGCCGCCGAGCTCGGACAGCCAGCCGTAGACGTAAAGCTTTCGACTACAGAGACATACCGCAACGTCATTCCAACGCGTATAGGAGGGAATAGGGTAAGTGGCTTCGTGAGCATCATGCGTGGCTGCAACAACTTCTGCCACTACTGCATAGTGCCTTACACACGTGGGCGTGAACGTTCACGCGACGTTGAAAGCATACTTGCCGAGGTGCGCGATTTGCACGACCGCGGGTTCAAGGAGGTGACTCTGCTTGGGCAGAACGTCAACAGCTACGGGCTGCTGCCAAACGGCAAACGGCCGGAGAACGGCATAATAATAGGAGAACAAGGTGGGCAAGAACTGCATGTGTGCTCGTTTGCAGAGCTTTTGAGAAAGGTGGCAGAGGCAGTGCCCGACATGCGTGTGCGGTTTACGACCAGCAATCCGGAGGACATGACCGAGGACATACTACATGCCATTGCCGACGAACCCAACCTTTGCAAACACATACATTTCCCTGCGCAGAGCGGCAGTTCAAAGGTCTTGCGTGACATGAACCGCAAGTACACACGTGAAGAATATCTTGAAAAGGTGGATGCCATACGCCGCATTATTCCCGACTGCGGGCTTACGACCGATGTCTTCGTTGGCTATCACGACGAGACGGAAGACGACTTTGAGCAAACGCTGTCGCTGATGCGAGAGGTCAGGTTTGACTCTGCGTTCATGTTCAAATACTCTGAGCGTCCTGGCACTTATGCCGCAAAGCATCTGCCCGACAACGTGCCTGAGGAGGAGAAAATACGCCGCCTGAACGAACTCATACATTTGCAGACGCAAATATCAGCCGAGCGCAACAAAGAGGACGAGGACAAGGAGTTTGATATTCTGTTGGAACGATTCTCAAAGCGCAGCCACGACCAGCTCATGGGGCGGACTGAGCAAAACAAGGCGGTAGTCATACCACGCGGCAACCACCACATAGGCGAGACTGTAAGAGTGAGGATAACCGGTAGCACATCGGCTACGCTATTTGGAGAGGTATAAGTCATGAAAGAATTCCTGCAAGTCCTGAGGCGGTTTATTCCGCCATACAAGAAATACCTTGTAATGTCCGTGGTATTCAACATCATATCCGCGTTGTTGAATATCTTTTCATTTGCCGCCCTCATACCCATCCTGCAAATACTTTTCCAAGTGGACGGCGGCCTACGCGCCAATGAGCTTATGCCTTGGGCACTCGACAAGGAGGTGCTGCAAAACAACATGTCCTATTATGTGCAGGAATTGGTAATAGAGACGAGTGCCACCACCACGCTGCTCATCATAGGCGTTTTCCTTGCCTTCATGACATTCCTCAAGACAGCGGCGTATTTCCTGTCGTCGGCTTCTGTAATGCCTATCCGCACCGGTGTCGTGAGGGATATACGCAACTTGCTCTACCACAAAATAACGTCGCTATCGCTGTCTTTCTTCAGTGAAGAACGCAAGGGAGACATCATAGCCCGCATGAGTGGTGACGTGCAAGAGATAGAAAACAGCATCATGTCGTCGCTCGACATGCTGTTCAAGAACCCCATACTTATCGTCGCATACTTTGTCACCCTGCTTGTCATAAGCTGGCAGCTCACCTTGTTCACTATCGTCTTCGTGCCGGTTTTTGGCTGGTTCATGGGATTCGTGGGCAGAAAGCTGAAGTCAAAGAGCATACTTGCGCAGCAGTTGTGGAGCGACACCATGAGCCAAGTGGAGGAAACACTCGGCGGCTTGCGCATCATAAAGGCATTCAACGCCGAGAAAAAGATGAACGATCGCTTTGACCGCACAAACTCAGCCTACCGCAATCAGCTTCTGCGCGTGACCATAAGGCAGCAGATGGCGCACCCGATGTCTGAGTTCCTCGGCACCGTGATGATAATCGTAGTGTTGTGGTTCGGCGGCATACTGGTTCTCAACAAGGCTTTGCTCGACGGCCCCACATTCATCTATTACCTTGTAATACTCTACAGCATTATCAATCCATTGAAAGATTTCTCAAAGGCAAGCTACAACATACCCAAGGGCCTTGCGTCAATGGAACGCGTAGACAAGATTCTGAAGGCAGAGAACGAAATTAAGGAAAAGCCTGATCCGGTACATATCAAGAGCTTCGAGCACCAAATAGAGTTCCGCAATGTGTCGTTCGCTTACACTGACCACAAGACAGACGAGTTGCGCTACGTGCTCAAGGATGTCAATCTGGTGATACCGAAAGGCAAGACCGTCGCTCTCGTAGGGCAGAGCGGAAGCGGCAAGTCAACCCTTGTCGACCTCATTCCGCGCTACTATGACGTGCAAGAGGGCGAAGTGCTGATAGACGGCATCAACGTCAAAGACCTGGGACTCCATGACTTGCGCTCTCTCATAGGCAACGTCAATCAAGAGGCTATACTATTCAACGACACCATAAAGAACAACATAAAGTTCGGCAAGGACGACGCTACCGACGAGGAAGTGATACGTGCGGCAAAGATTGCCAACGCCTATGACTTCATAATGGAGACCGAGCACGGCTTCGACACAAATATCGGCGACCGTGGCGGACGTTTGTCCGGAGGCCAGCGTCAGCGCATAAGCATAGCGCGCGCCATTCTGAAAAATCCGCCAATACTGATTCTTGACGAGGCTACGTCGGCACTTGACACTGAAAGCGAGCGGCTCGTACAGGATGCTCTCTTTAGGCTTATGAAGACAAGAACCACCGTAGCCGTGGCACACAGGCTCTCTACTATAAAGAACTCCGACGAAATCTGTGTGTTGCATGACGGCGAGATAGTTGAGCGAGGAACCCACGACGAGCTGATGGATAAAAACGGATATTACCGCAAGTTGCACGACATGCAACAATAAAGACAGAAGGACAAAACAATAAAAAGGCAAAACAGACATGACAAGGATAGTTTATTATGTGTTCTACGCTATAAGCATGCTCCCCTTAAGAGTGCTCTATGCCATATCGGACGTGCTTGCCTTTTTGTTGTATTATATAATAAGGTATAGGAGAGGCATTGTCTGGAAGAACCTCACCACGTCATTCCCTGAAAAGCCCGAAAAGGAAATAAAAGCAATAGAAAGAAAGTTCTACCGCTGGTTTTGCGACTACTTTTTTGAGTCTGTCAAGCTATTGAGCATAGGCAGAAAAGAGCTTGACCAT
Organism: uncultured Prevotella sp.; assembly: GCA_964511295.1. GTDB lineage: Bacteria > Bacteroidota > Bacteroidia > Bacteroidales > Bacteroidaceae > Prevotella. The sequence continues at coordinate 27,633 of CAZEEP010000003.1, read as the reverse complement.
AGATTGATAGTCAAGAACCCTGAGGTGCACGAAGCTTGGTATCGCAAGGGACGCAATACCGCCGGCTTCCTCGGGCACTATTGCAACTGGGAATGGCTCTCACGCGTGGGCAAGGACATGAATCAGAGCCGCCGAGTATGCCTTATCTACGATCCGCTACACAACAAGGCTTTCGACAATTTGTTTCTTCGCCTGCGCTCTTATCCGCCTACAGGGGTTCCCACGCCAAAGCGCGACATCCTGCGCCAGCTCATTATCTGGAAGCAACAGGGCGTTATGTCTTTGGGTGGCTATATAGCCGACCAAGCTCCCAAATGGCAGAACATACACCTGTGGCTGCCATTCCTCAACCATCTGCAAACTCCTGTTTTCACAGGCGCAGAGCGCATTGTGAGGAAGATGGACAACGTTGTGTATTATGTAAAGGTAACGCGTCCGTGCCGCGGCAAGTACCAAGTGGAATACTTGCCGATTACTGACGACCCAAAGAGCCTGCCAGAGGGCGAGGTAACGCGCCGGTTCTTCAATATGCTGGAGCAAAGCATACGCGAAGCTCCGCAATACTATCTGTGGACACACAACCGCTGGAAGCGCACAAAGGAAGAATTCGACCGGCGCTATGAGATAATAAACGGAAAGGTCGTGGGGCGGAAAACGTCATCAGAATAGCAAAGATTAGGAAATAGAAAAGCCAAAAGGCACACCTTTTGCCGTAAAAGGAATAGAAGAATCTCAAACAAATTACTAAGCAATATGAAAAGGATAGTATTGATTCGTCATGGCGAAAGCCAGTGGAACATGGAGAACCGATTCACGGGGTGGACCGATGTAGACCTCACCGAAAAAGGTAAGAAAGAAGCTTACGAAGCTGGAAAGCTGCTGAAAAAGAACGGCTTCCATTTCGACTAAGCTTACACTTCATATCTGAAACGTGCCGTGAAGACCCTCGACAACAGCCTTCGCGGCATAGTGAAACACCTCAAAGGCAGCAGCGACGAGGCTATTTCCTCACTCAATATACCCACCGCTACGCCTTACGTCTTTGAGTTCGACGACGACCTCAACTTCGTAAAGGACTATTATCTTGGCGACCCCGAGGAGATTGCAAAGAAGCAACAGGCAGTAGCCAACCAAGGCAAAGCCAAGCAATAAGCGCGGAGAAAATCATCAATGACATTGGCAGAAAAGTCTGATACAATAAAAATAAAGGGGATGCACCAAAAGAGCCTTTCAGGCGCAAAGTCGTTGGTGCATCCCCTTTTTATCTTTTATATAATGTACGTAAGGCGCGCGTGGTTCATACATACGGCGTGTGTAGCTCATACATACGCCGTGCGAGACCTGCTCATACGGCGTATGAGAAAATCTCGCGCGGCTAACGAGTCTCGCAAGGCAGGCAGGGAGAACAAAACATAAAAGGCTTAAATCTCTCTTTTGCCTATTGCGAAGGCTCTTGTTTCTTGTATGTTTTCTTTGCAATCTGTTTAAAAGTAAAAGACTAATCGTCTTTCCTGTCTTCGTTTATCAATCGCAGCAAATGCTCAACGGCTTCGCTTTCAGGAATGTTGTGCTCCACGCATTCCTTTCCCTTATACAGCGACACCTTGCCAAGTCCTGCACCCACATAGCCGTAGTCGGCATCCGCCATCTCCCCGGGCCCGTTTACGATGCACCCCATGATGCCAATCTTAAGGCCTTTCATGCCTTTCGTTGCCTTATGTATGCGCTTTATGGTGTCCTGAAGATTATACAGCGTGCGGCCGCAGCCTGGGCAGCTGATATATTCGGTCTTGGATGTTCTCAATCTCCCGGCTTGCAGAATGCCGAATGCCGTGTCCTCTATGTCCTCACGCGAAACGTTGCCGTCGTTCATAAGCCAAATGCCGTCTGTCAGCCCGTCCATCATGAGCGCGCCCATGTCGGCGGCTGCCTCAAGCTGGAACTCCTCCTTATCGTTGAGTTTGTGCATCTGGGCAAAGACCACTGGATTGTTCACTCCTGCAATCATCATCTCATGCACAAGGGCGCGCTGGCTCCCCAAGCGGTTCTGATGATTGCTTGCGCAGACTACCACAATCTCCGGATGTTCCTTCAGGCAAGCAAGGTATTCCTCTGAAGGCGTGCCGAACTGCAACACCAAGAACTTCAGCGGAGCCTTTACCATGCCTATGAAAGGCATTGCGTTGACAGGGAAAATAGGGAAGAAGCAGTCTACATTCGCGCCACTCTGTTGCAGCCTGACATAATGCTGGAAATCAACAATGTATTTCTGCCCTGGTACAATCTTTTCCGGAAGATTAGAGCCTACATACACATAGTCGGCTTTTGGCTTATCCTCCTCAGCCTTTTGCAGGTTGTCGCCCATAAGGCTGCTTATTACCACGGGGACGTTGCCGCCGCCAATGTCACCTGCGGCACAGGTCTGCCTGCGCTCAGGATGCAGCCAGTCAAAGCCCTTGTAAGCTTCGCCTGGTATAAACACATGCCCTGCCTTTCTGCCTATGTAGTCAACAAGATGGCGGGCGACAGGTATCTCAGCCTCCGGTTCCTCTGACAGGGAGACACGAATGGTGTCGCCGATGCCGTCGGCAAGCAATGCGCCAATGCCCACGGCACTCTTTATGCGCCCGTCTTCGCCCTCGCCTGCCTCAGTCACGCCGAGGTGCAAGGGATAGTGCATGCCTTCTTTGTCCATTGCGTCGACGAGCAGCCTCACCGACATCACCATGACTACGGTGTTGCTTGCCTTGATGGAAATGACGACATCGCTGAAGTCCTGCTTCTTGCATATACGCAGAAACTCCATGCAGCTCTCCACTATCCCCTCGGGCGTGTCGCCATAGCGGTTGCGTATGCGGTCGGAGAGCGAGCCGTGGTTCACGCCTATGCGTATAGCCGTGTGGCACTCCTTGCAGATGTTGAGAAACGGCACGAAGCGTTCCTCTATCTTCCGCAGTTCCTCTTGATATTCCTCGTCGGTGTATTCGTGTTTTATGAACCGGCGGGCAGGGTCTACATAGTTGCCGGGGTTGATGCGCACCTTTTCGGCATACAGTGCCGCCACGTCAGCGACGCGCGGATTGAAATGAACGTCAGCCACGAGAGGCGTTGAAAAGCCGTCGGCACGTATTCCCGCGCTGATATTCTTCAGGTTCTCAGCCTCCTTCACGCCCTGTGTAGTGAGGCGCACGAGTTCTCCGCCAGCCTTAACGATGCGCTCAGCCTGAGCCACGCTGCCCTCGGTGTCGTCGGTGCTCGTGGTCGTCATCGACTGGATGCGTATCGGGTTTTCGCCGCCCATGTCGAGCGCGCCGATATGAACCACCGATGTCTCGCGGCGGTGATAATTAAACAAAGCCTCTCCCAAGTTACTCATATCAAGCTCAGCATTTGTACTTGTAATCCTTTATGGCAGCAAGCTCCTGGTTAGCCTTTTCAATCTTTGCGCCGAGGCCGGCCTTCCAAGCGTCCACCTTGGCGGCAATGCTCTCGTCGCCAATGGCAATCATCTCAGCCGCGAGGATGGCGGCATTCTGCGCTCCGTTGACTCCAACCGTAGCCACGGGAATGCCTGGAGGCATCTGTATTATCGACAGCATCGCGTCGAGGCCGTCGAGCATCCCCTTTATTGGCACGCCTATCACAGGCAGCGGCGTAGATGCTGCTATGACCCCTGGAAGGGCTGCCGCCATGCCTGCGCCGGCTATTATGACCTTTACGCCACGAGCCTTGGCTCCCTTCGCGAACTGTTCGACGGCATCGGGTGTGCGGTGAGCCGAAAGGGCGTTCATCTCGAATGGTATTTCCTGGCTTTCCAGCCACTTGCAAGCTTTCTCCATTACAGGAAGGTCGCTTGTAGAACCCATGATAATACTTACTAACGGTTTCATATTTTCTATTAGATTTGGCTATATGGCAATCCACCCCGTATTCGTTGTGGGTGGATTTCGGAAGCGTTGGCTAAATTATCGCCCAAAAGCCTATCACCACTCCTACAAGAAAGCCTGTGACGACTTGCGACAATGAATGCTGCCTCAATATCATGCGGCTGGAGCCAACCATGCCTGCGATTATGAGTATAAGGCAAAACCACCACAATGGATTAAATGAGAAGAGTATGGAAAAAGCAACGAGCGCGCCTTCGAAGCCGCCAATAGCCGCCGTATGGGTTGAAATCTTCCACCACACGTTGACGATGGCGCACACGACCTGTATCACGAGCGCGGCAATAAGGATGTTTGCCATGAACTGTGGTATCCGCATCCAGCTCATGATGTAATAACAAAGAAAGTAACAGAGTATGGCTATTACGTATGGCACCAGCCGTCGCTCCTTCCTGCCGAGTTGCCACCGCGACCAACCTTGGTAGTTGCGGTAGGCATGTATGAGAAACGAAGGCAGTAAAATTGTGAACAAGTACACCATAAGGAGCACCGTCAGCTTGTATGCCAACGGCATTAGCCTCATGTAGCTGAACAGGAACAACGCCAGCAACCCTGCCAAAGGCAGGTAAAAGGGCGTGAAGACCATGCTCATGACACGTGCGGCTATAATAATATTCTTTTCCATCAAAAGACTTCAACTTTTACGTAACCTTGCCACCGGCAGCCCCAGCTGCTCACGGTATTTAGCCACCGTGCGCCTGGCTATGGGAAATCCTTTCTTTTCCATCTCTTTCGCCAGCGTGTCGTCGGACAGGGGATGGCGCTTGTCCTCGTTGTCCACGAGGTCTTTCAAGGCAAGCTTTATCTTCCTTGTCGACATTTCCTCACCGTCTTTGGTAACATAGCTGTCGGTGAAGAAGAATCGCAAGGGGAAGGTGCCCCATCGTGTTTGGGCGTATTTCATGTTGCTCACGCGCGACACTGTGGATATGTCGAGCCCGGTTTTCTCGGCAATGTCCTTTAATATCATCGGCTTGAGGTCTGCTTCATCACCTGCCTGGAAATATTTCTTCTGCCAATTGATGATGGCCTTCATGGTGATGAAAAGCGTGTGCCGCCGCTGCTTCACCGCCTCGATGTATCCCTGCGCCTTGTCGACCTTTTCCTTGGCGTAGAGCAGGGCCTCTTTCTCCTGGCGGTTCATGTTCTGCTTGTTGTTGCGGTAGGTATCTACCATGTCGGTAAACGACGGCGAAATCTTCAGGTCGGGGATGCGGCCGTTGTTGATAGTGAACGTCACGTTGCCCTCGTCGTCGGTGTCGACAATAAAGTCGGGCGTTATCTGCTGCAAGCTGCGGCCTTCGGTCTCGCCGAGCGACGAGCCTGGCTTGGGGTTCAGCTTTGTTATTTCTTCCCGTATTATTTCCGCCTGCTCCTTTGTGAGCTGCATAGACTGGGCTATCCTGTCCCAATGTTTCTTAGTGAAGTCGTCGAAATGGTTGCGCACCACCTCTGTCATAAGCTCCTTCAACCTGCTTTCATGTCTCCGCTTTATTTGCAACAAGAGGCATTCTTGCAGCGACCTGGCTCCAATGCCTGGCGGGTCGAATGTCTGCAAAATCTTCAAGACATGCTCAGTTTCTTTCACAGGCACGTCGATACCCTGGTATATGGCAAGCTCGTCGGCAATGGTGTCAAGGCTTTTCCGCAGCAGCCCGTCGTCGTCGAGCGAACCTATGAGGTATTCCATTATGCCCTGTTGCTGTTCCGTCAGCTCCGTTTCGCCCATCTGCTCTTTCAGGTTGTCATAAAACGATGTGGTGTCACCCCATACCATTTCCTCCTGCTCGGCATCGCCCTGTGGCGTTCCGTGAGGCGTTGCCTCCGGCATGTCGTCGTCGCCGCCAAGACTCTCAAGCGCATTGTCAAGAGCTTCCTCACGCTCCTCGCGTTCGCTCTTTTCCTCATAATCATCGCCACCGGAAGCCTCGTCGCCATCGCCATTGTCGCTCACGGGCCCGTCGAAATCGTCACGGCGTTCCTCCAAAGCCGGATTATCGTCAAGCTCGGCATTTATGTTTTGCTCAAGCTCGGCAAGCGGCATTTCCAGCAACTTAACCTGCAACATCTGTTGTTGCGACAGCCTTTGCTGCTGTACCTGTTGCTGTGTCTGGGTCTGTATCAGTTTTTGTGCCATGTCTTGTTCATGGATTATCGGTTTCTGAGTTTTCCCTCTACCCTCTTGATTCTTTGTTTTTCAATCTCAATTTTTCCCTTACACAAAATATTCCCTTAGCTGCGATGCCAGTGAGGCGAGCTTTTCAGGGTCTTCATTGCCGAACCGTTTCCACACGTTCCGGCAAGGCTCAAGCAAAGGTGATGGATTTTTTGGCGGCAAGCCAATGAAAGGGTCGCACTGCAAAAACGCTTCCAGCACATCGGCCACCTCTTGGGGCTTGGAACGTATCAGGCTGGCAAGTTCTGCCACTTCTGGTGTCTCTGCCGTCATTGTCAAAGGCGTGAGACGGAAGTAAAGGTTGAGAATCATTACGAGTTTCACCGTTGTCAGCTGTTCTTGGCTTTCCTTTGCCATGTATCCTTCAATAGCCAATGGCTTGAAATCTCGCTCCCAAGCCTCGCCAACCTCAACGCCGGCATAGAACTCGTCGGCATTGCCAAAGCCGTTCATGCGTCGCAGGAGCTTGATGCCGCGGGCGAGCTTCCGGGGGCTTTTGGCATATTCATCCCACAATCGTTGCAAGCGTGGTGTGTCTATGCTGCGCAACTCATACATCTTGCGGTGTATATATCTCGGATGGATGTGCAACTCTAAAGCCACGTCTATGAGCCCGCGGCTGTACAGGTGCTTCACTCCTTGCGGCTTCTTGAGGTAAAGCTGCATGAGCAACAGCCAATATTCATCGTGCCATTCAGGACGTTTCGCCATTTTCAATTGTCTTTTGTTGTTGCGCTACAAAGATATACAAAATATGTGAGACGCAATTACTTTTGGCATATTTTTTGTTTTGTGCGACAAAAAAGTGACATCTCCACTTTGCAAAGCAGATGGTTAATATTCTGAATAAAAAAGGGCGCAGGCATAATCAAAGTGCTACCTGAGCCGAGATGTGTATTTAACAGAAATCAAAATGTTACGCCTACATTCAGGTTGAGCGAACCTGTGCGTGTGTCCTCAAAATCATAGTGGCCGACGTTGGCAAGGCCAATGTCATAGCTCAAGCCAAGATAGAGCATGTCATAGCTCACTCCGCAGCCAAGCCGCATGCCGCCGTCAAAACGCTTGAAGCTTGCCTTGTCGTTGCTGAAGCTTGAGTAAGCCTCGCGGTTGCCATAGTCCTTGATTTTTCCACCGACACCCAAGGCAAGATAACCGCCCATGAACGGTTCGATGCTAAAGCCAGGAGAGGCGTAATATTTGTACTTCAACAGCAGCGGAAGCTCTAGATAGTGCAAGCCATAAGTGAACTTGTTGCCTTGGTATTCGCCCTTGCCTCCTTTCTCGGTATATGTCAATCCTGTCTCGAAAAACAGTGGCGTGCGCGGTGCTATGGGCGTGCCGATGGTAAAGCCCACGTCAAGCCCCACCTTTGGGTCGCTGCCATCGAGTATAGGAGCGTCGCTGTGAACCGAAGCTGCCGCCATGCCCACGCGGAAACCATAGTAGGTGTCGAACGCCCTGCAGTCGTGGTAGTCACGCCCACGGTCATTATAATATTTGTAACGCTTGCTCGGAGGTATTGGCCTGCCGTCAGGATAATATTGCGCTGAAGCCGACACTGTGACAAGTGCAGCGGCGAAAAATAGAAACAGCTTCTTCATAACCTTTGACTTTTTATGTTTTCTATCTGCAAAATTAAAGCTTTTAAGTCAAAGGATAACAGGGGAAAGGCCTATTGCAGCGTAGGCTTTTCCCTATTTTTAGAAGTCTTTCTATCGTGTGTTGGCTGATTTGAATTAACACTGACCAAACAGCCAAATCCGGAAAAATCAAGAGACTTTGATTATGTCCAACAAATCTTTCATTCCCTCTGAAGCTCCTTTCTGTATTTGCTTCACCGCGCTGCCTGCCGACACCGGGTTGGGGTCAATGAGATAGATTGGGCTTTGGCGTGGTACGAACTGCACCAACGAGGCGGCTGGATATACTACGAGCGAAGAGCCTATAATGACGAATATGTCGGCAGTGGAAGCTTCTTCGGCGGCAGGCTCGAGCATTGGCACGTTCTCTCCAAAGAACACTATGAACGGGCGCAACAGTGAACCGTCGCCAGCTTTCGTGCCTGGCTTGACATCGCCGTTCTCAGGAGTCAGCTCCTGTATATAGCGTGGGTCGTAAGGGCTGTCGCTTGAACACACCTTGGTAAGCTCGCCATGCAAGTGGATTACATGGCTTGAACCAGCCTTCTCGTGCAGGTTGTCTACGTTCTGCGTCAGCACCGTGACATCATAATCCTTCTCCATTCCGGCTATGAGCTTGTGCCCCTCGCAAGGCTGCGCGTCCCACAGCTTACGGCGCATCTTGTTGTAAAACTCAGTTACGAGCGTAGGGTTGGCAAGCCATCCCTCATGCGAGGCAATCTGCTCAACAGGGTAATTCTCCCACAAGCCGTCGTTGCCGCGGAATGTCTTGAAGCCGCTTTCCACAGACATGCCGGCACCGGTCAAGAACACTACTTTTTTCTTTCCCATACTTCTTCAACCTCCTGTTTTCTATAGTCTTAACTAAAAGTTTTCTACAAAAATAGTTATTTTCCCGTAATTATGGCGCAATAAGGTTGAAAAATTGTATCTTTGCACATTATTTAATACATATACAGAAAGAAATGGACAAAGTAAGTTATGGCCTTGGCATGAGCATCGGCCACCAGTTGCAGCAGATGAATGCCAGCGACCTTAATGTCGACGACTTCGCGCAAGCCATCAAGGATGTGTTTGCAAATCAGGCAAAGTTCACTGATGATGAGGCTGAGGCCGCTGTTCAGGGATTCTTCCGCGAGAAGGCAGAGGAGCAGGCTAAGGCGGCAAAGGCTGAGGGCGAGAACTTCCTCGCCGAGAATGCCAAGAAACCCGGAGTGAAAACGTTGCCAAGCGGACTTCAATACGAGGTCTTGCGTGAGGGTGACGGCCGTAAGCCCACGGCTGCTGACCAAGTGGAGTGCCACTATGAGGGCACGCTCGTCAACGGGCAGGTGTTCGACAGTAGCTACCGCCGTGGCGAGACTGCAACGTTTGGTCTGAACCAAGTCATCAAGGGCTGGACCGAGGGCTTGCAGCTGATGCAGGAAGGCGCAAAGTATCGCTTTTTCATCCCCTACAACCTTGCTTATGGCGAGAGCGGCGCAGGTCAGTCGATACCGCCTTATGCAGCCCTCATCTTTGACGTGGAGTTGATAAAGGTAAAGTGATTTAGGACTAAACGCATGCCTAAGCTTGCTAATAAATAAAATGATTTAAAACAAAATAAGGACAATGAAAAGTTTAAAGACACTGGCCGCTTTGGCCATCGCCGCAGCTACTTTCTCGGCATGCGGCAACTCGTCAGCACCAAGGGCTGACCTTAAAACAGATGTCGACTCTATGAGCTATGCCATCGGTTACTTGCAGTCGCAGTATGTGCGCCAGGCCATACAGCAAGGACAGGTCATCGACACAACATATATTGACGAATTCGTAAAGGGTATCAAAGAAGGTGCCAGCGCAGGCGACGACAAGAAAAAGGCAGCCTATATCACAGGCTTGCAGGTTGGACAGCAAATAAGCAATCAGCTTGTCAAGGGCATCAACCATGAGGTATATGGTGAGGATTCGACAAAGACCATTTCGATGAAGAACCTTATGGCGGGCTTCATTACCGGAGCAACGGGCAAGAATGGTCTCATGACAACGGACGCTGCCAACCAGATAGCCCAAACCAAGATGGAGGCTATAAAGAGCCAGACCATGCAGAAGCAGTATGGTCCCAACAAGGTTGCAGGCGAAAAGTTCCTTGCCGCCAACAAGAAGAAACCCGGAGTTGTGACACTGCCGTCAGGACTGCAATACAAAGTCATAAAGGAAGGCAAGGGCGCAATACCACAGGACACCACACAGGTAAAGGTGCAGTATGAGGGCCGCACAATCGACGGAAATGTTTTCGAGAGTAGCTACAAGAACGGCAACGGTCCTGCGTCAATGATTCCGAAGCAGATGATTCCTGGCTGGACAGAGGCTCTCACACGTATGCCTGAGGGTTCTGTTTGGGAAGTCTACATTCCTCAGCAGCTTGCTTATGGTAATCGTCAGGCAGGACAAATCAAGCCTTTCTCTACGCTTATCTTCAAGATTGAGCTTATAAAGGTTGGAAAGTAATTATTGAAAAAACTTTTTAGGATTTAAAGGGATTAAAGGAGATAAAGGAGTTAAAAGACTATTGCATGTTGAACAATGTATGACTGCAAGCCTAATGTCTTTACCTCCTCTGTCTCCTTTAATCAATTTATCTCCTTTAGAATAACAGTGAACAAATGAAGAAGATATTATTACTTGTATTTGTCTTCCTTGTCGCGTCGCTCGGCACTCCTGCCCTTGCCGACAAGAAGAAGGACAAGAAACCTGGCAAGAAGGAAGATGCCGAGCTGTCATTAGCACTTGCCACGTCTTCAGATTCTACAAGCTATGCGGCAGGCTATGCTGCTACAAGCGGACTGCTGTCATATCTAATAGGTCAGTTGCATGTTGACTCTGCCCACATCGACGACTTTGTGCGCGGTTACAGGGAAACCGTTGAAAAAGGGAATGACCCAGCCTACATAGCTTATATAGCTGGATGTAATATCGCCAAGCAGGCTTCTGAACAGATATACCCAAACATGAGCCGTGACATGGAGGGTACGGATGACAGCATTGCCGCACGGCATTTCTATGAGGGATTCATTGCCGGGGTGAAGCAAGACACATCAGTGTATAAACTTCAGGAGGCACGTGAACGGTTTGAGAGCCGCAGGACCGCTGCCATAGACATGCGCAACCGTGTTTACAAGCAGGAAAACGAGGCTTGGCTGAAAAACAATGCCACGAAGCCAGGTGTGGTGACTACAGAGTCGGGCTTGCAGTATAAAGTGCTGAAAAACGGAACCGGACCGAAGCCCAAGGCCACAGACAAGGTAGAAGTAGTGTATGAAGGCAAGACCATCAACGGCAAGGTGTTTGACGCAACGGCAAACCACGGCGGCAAGAAGACAGATTCTTTCCGATGTGACCAAGTGATAAAGGGCTGGACGGAAGCACTCACAAACATGAACGTCGGCAGCAAGTGGGAAATCTACATTCCACAAAGCCTTGCCTACGGAAATCGTGATGCAGGGGAGATAAAGCCTTACTCTACGCTTATATTCACCGTAGAACTTGTGGGAATAGGGGAAGAAAAAGAAAAATAGAAAGTAAGCCGGCTTCCTTAAGAATATAAATACTGATAAGATAAAAAGCCATTCTTTTATACAAGAGTGGCTTTTTTCTTATTTTTATTTGCCTTTTGTTGCTTATGTCAATTTATTTGCCTACTTTTGCTACCTGTATTATGAATAAAGACAAATCAGCTAAAATGGACAAAATAGACAAGCTCGACAAGAAAATCCTTTCAATCTTATCAAAGAACGCGCGCATACCGTTTAAGGATGTAGCGGCAGAATGTGGCGTTTCTCGTGCGGCAATCCACCAACGAGTGCAACATCTTATAGAAAGCGGCGTGATAACAGGCAGTGGGTTTGACGTAAGCCCCAAGAGCCTTGGGTACAACACATGCACTTATGTTGGCATAAACTTGGAGCGTGGCTCAATGTACAAGAATGTTGTGTCACGATTGGTTAACATCCCGGAAATAGTGGAGTGTCACTTCACGACAGGCCCATACACAATGCTTGTGAAATGTTATTCGCAAGACAACGAGCAGCTTATGGACCTTCTCAACAATAAGCTCCAGACTATCCCTGGTGTCGTTTCCACGGAGACGCTCATCTCACTTGAACAGAGCATAAAGCGCGAAATACCTGTAAAAGTAGAAGATTAAAAAGCGTAACAAACGTGAATACCTTTAATCTTGAGTCGTATTTAGACAAGGCCTATGCTACTTACCCGGAAGCCAACCGACGGCCGATGATTGGTATTACGTCCAATTATGTCGACGGCGATGCCACCTTGCGTGACAAATACTATACTCAAATAGTTGAGGCCGGCGGCACACCCGTTCTTATACCTCCCGTAGCCGACAAGGATGTTATCATAAACACCCTTGATAATATTGATGGTTTGTTGCTCACGGGCGGAGGAGACGTAAACCCTCTTTGGGTTGGAGAGCAGCCCTCGCCGTTGCTTCACGGGATAAACGCAACACGTGACCTGCCGGAACTGCTTACCGTGCGCCTCGCCTTCGACCGCCAAATACCGATGCTCGGCATTTGCCGTGGCATACAAATGCTGGCAATGGCTCTTGGCGGAAAAGTGAGCCAAGACATCAAGACTACCATCAAGCACTCGCAAGATGCTGACAGATGGGAGCCTACGCACACCGTACGTGTTGATGAAGGCTCAAGCTTATATGACATATACACAACGAACACTGACAACAAGCCCGATGCCACAGGCATTCAGCTCTTTGTAAACTCCTTCCATCACCAGGCTGTCTCTGCTCCCGGCTCACGCTTCCGTGTCACGGCAAGAGCCCAAGATGGAACCATCGAGGCAATAGAAAGCAACGAGTTCAAGCCGATAATGGGCGTGCAATGGCATCCAGAATGGTTGGGGAATGACGGCCAGCCTTTGTTCAAATGGCTTGTAGACAGTGCAAAGACTTTTAATAAAGCCAAGCAGTTGCACGACCGTATCCTTACGCTTGACACCCATTGCGACACGCCCATGTTCTTTCCGCAGGGCGTACGCTTCGACCAGCGTGACCCACGCATACTCTACGATCTGCACAAGATGACCGACGGAAGGCAGGATGCAGTCATCATGGCAGCTTACCTCCCTCAGCCGAAAATAGGCGAGAAGTTCTCCGACAAGGTTGACATTGCTGGAATAATAAAACACAATCCTCAGCTCAATGGGTTGTCAACCCAAATGTCACCAACGCGTTATGCTGACCTTATCTTTGACAAACTGGAACAGATTGTGAACGATAACAGCGCGTATATCAGCATTGCCCGCACCACTGCCGACCTGTATGAAGACAAGCGTAAGGGAAGAAAGTCGATAATGTTCGGCATAGAAAACGGCCTTGCCATTGGCAATGACCTCGGCAACGTGCGCCATTTTGCTCAGCGAGGAGTGGTTTACATCACTCTTTGCCACAACGGCGACAATGACATTTGCGACAGCAACAGAGGCTCTAATATGTACAACGGCGTGTCCGAATTCGGCGAAAAGGTCATCAGGCGCATGAATGAAGAAGGCATAATGGTCGACCTGAGCCATGCATCGGAAAAGTCGTTCTATGATGCCCTTGACATAAGCCTCACGCCAATAGTATGCACCCACACTTGTTGCCGTGCCCTGTGCGACGTGCCACGCAACCTCACCGACGACCAGATGCGTGCGCTTGCCGCAAAAGGCGGTGTGGCTCACATCACATTGTATCATGGTTTTCTGCGCAAGGACACGCCTGAGGCAACAATCAATGATGCCATAGCCCATCTTGAGCACGCTATAAGCATTATGGGCATAGACCACGTAGGTATAGGTACCGATTTCGATGGAGACGGCACCGTGCGAGGATGTGCTGACGCTTCCGAACTAATCAACTTCACCATCCATCTCCTCAAACGCCGTTATTCTGAACGCGACATAGAGAAGATATGGGGCGGTAACTGGCTGCGTGTGATGGCTAAGGTGCAGGCTTCCAAAAAGCCATAATTATAGTCTATAAGCCTATTATAGTCTATTTGGTAAATTAAGTCTATTATGGTCTATTCTGTCTATGTAGTCTATTAAAAAATGAGAAAGAAATCAATAATAATAATCGTGATACTACTTGTAGTCTGCATCTTAGGGGTGCTTTTCACCGTAGGTCCTTTTGTCACGAGTTTCCATATTGAGGAAACTGAGGAAATCGAGGAAGTGGAATCATTGCAGCCAGTAGGCCCAGCCTTTAGTGCCGACTCGGCTTACGCCTTCACCAAGGCACAATGCGACTTCGGACCACGCGACATGAACAGCAAAGGGCATGAGGAGTGCTTGCAATGGATTGTAAACAAGTTCAAGGAGTATGGTTGCAAGGTTACTACGCAGAAAGCTGACCTTACAGGCTGGGACGGAACCACCCTGCATTCCACGAACATCATGGCGCAGTTTAACCCTGAAGCCACTACGCGCATTATGTTTTGCGCCCATTGGGATTCACGCCCGTGGGCTGACAACGACCCTGATTCTGCCAATTGGCGAAAGCCTATATTGGCTGCAAACGATGCCGCAAGCGGGGTGGCTGTTATGGTGGAGCTTGCAAGACTGTTGAAACAATCCACTACTGCCGGAGGCAATGCTGGGGAAGCCCTGAATATAGGTGTCGATTTCGTTTGTTTCGATGCAGAGGACTGGGGCACGCCACAATGGAGCGACCATCAGGACGACGGTTCTTCCTGGGCTCTCGGAGCACAATACTGGGCTTCAAACATTCCGCAAGGCTATGCCCCACGCTATGCCATCCTGCTTGACATGGTTGGCGGACAAGGTGCGCAATTCTATCGTGAAGGTATGTCACAGCAATACGCTCCGGAGATAGTAAAGAAAGTGTGGCGCGCCGCCAGGCAAGTCGGTTATGGCTCTTTCTTTCCAAAGCAGGACGGAGGCATGATTACGGATGACCATATACCTGTCAACCAAACGGCAAAGATACCTTGCATAGATGTCATACCTTATTACCCACAATGTGAGCAAAGCTCCTTTGGGCCGACTTGGCATACCTTAAGCGATGACATGAAGCATATTGACAAGAATACTCTTAAGGCTGTCGGTCAGACGATGGTACAGGTCATTTACACAGAAAAATAAGCCATTGGCTATTGATTAACAAGCCATTGGCTACAGAGGAACAGGTCGTTGGGAAATTATTTTACCAACGACTTGTTTGCATTTCTCAACCCTGTAACACTTGTCATGAAGGCCTTGGCAGAGCCGAAACGCAGATGCAAATCAAGACGGATTGGCACGTGGTTTTCGTCATCGGAGACATAGAAGTCTACGATTTTCTTCCATTCATTGTCCTTCTCGTTCTCCATGTAAGCGAGTTTTAGGCAGCGGTAGGTATGCTTGTCGTCCGCCTTCACGTTCACCTTGCCCTGATAGCGCAGTTGTGCAGGGTAACGTTTGCGTCCGTCCACGATAGGGAAGTTTACCACGTAGCCCTT
Organism: uncultured Prevotella sp.; assembly: GCA_964511295.1. GTDB lineage: Bacteria > Bacteroidota > Bacteroidia > Bacteroidales > Bacteroidaceae > Prevotella. Next base: position 12,353 of record CAZEEP010000003.1, on the reverse strand, counting down.
TTTCCAGCCCGTAGGGTCAAAGGAGCGTGCACGCAGGAAAATGCTCATCATGTCGAATACGCAGTCGTTGTATGTATGCTGTGCGCGAATATGCGAACCGTCGTGCTTTTGGCGGTGCATCTTCACGCGGCACTTGCCGTCAGGATAAGAGTAGTTCACCTCGTCTACAGTGTATCGCTTGCCCTCCTTGGCTCCTTTACGGTAATAAAGCGGGGCCATGTCAAGAGTGTTGTAACAAAGCAGCGTATCCCTGAGCACGAAGAACTTGTCGGCACGCGCGTTGCCTCTCGTGGTGAGGCTGCCGCGATATGTCTGCTGACCGCCATAATGAACTTGGTCGGTGTCAAACGATGCCGTGCCAACCTTTACCCACACAAACTGCCAGTTGAAATAGAGGTTGTAAGTCAGCTTTTCTCCTGACTTGAAAGCCGTATTGTGAAAGGTGCATTGAGCCGATGCTGAAAGCGAGACAGCCGTCAGCAATGTCGTTAAGATAAATATCTTCAAGTGTTTCATGATTTTCATTGTTTGTCAGTCCTCCGTTTTATCTTTTTTGTACTTTTACCTCTCTGCGTTATCTTATTTCGGTATGTATTGTATTCCCAGTTTTTTCGCCCTGTCGAGGTTACGGCGTTGTATGGTCTTTTCCCTGTCAGCCTTTTGCTTTACCAATGTCCCGGGCTTTTGTTGCCAAAGGGGCTTTGCGATAGGATTCCACGAAAGCGTCAAGTCCCATTTCTCGCGGCACTCTATCACCTCCGTATTGTAATACACCTCTTCTGGCGCGATGTCCTTGTCGTAATTGCCCGTGTCCCACTTGTTGTTGTTGTTGGCATCCACTATTATGCGCATGTAGTACTTTCCGGCTTTAAGGTAATAGAATTCAGCCTGCCCGTCATCGGTATATGCCTCCTTCACGACCTTGCCCGACCCGTCAAGCAGCTGGGCTATCACGTGTTTTCCCTTCATGCCTTCTAACGTCATCAGCACCGAGGCATACGAGTCGTTCGACCGCACCTTCAGCCCCTGCTTGATTTTTCCGCTTTCGATGCCATATATTGACGAGAACGTCGCGCTGTCTGCCTCAAGGCTGTATTCAGTCTCCGGCCGCCACTCTGCTTTCAGCAAGTACGTGCATACATCCATGCGTTGCAGGTCATAGCGTTCTTTGTACCACAGCGAATCGTTTGCCGGATGGGAATAAAGATGTACGTGAGCCGTGTCTACATTGTTTAGCGGCACACTTGACCTTATGGTAATGTTCTGGTCAGGATCCATATCCCCTGAAGGTGAGAAAGACAGCTGTAGGGTCTCTCGCGGCATTATGGAGTCGTACGGCATGTCCTTTTTCCGCTTCTTGTCCTGCTCTTTCTTCCAGTTGTTATATTTCTTCTGAGCTTCTTTCAACCGCTTTTCGTATGGAGTCTTGGCTATCAGTTGCAGCGTGTCGGTAGTTTGCCGCAGTACTCCCGTGGTGTCAGTGATGTTATGCGTCAGAGCCATCTCCAGCGTGTCCTGGTTCACGAGCATGGTGTCTCGCAGCCAGTATGTCAACGTATCAAGCTTTGGCGACGGCTGTATGAGGAATGCGCTGTCGGCGTTGAAGTTCAGGCCATGTATCTTCGGCAGTATGCTGTCGCCATAGCTATAATATAATGTGAAGCGGTCGGCATCCTTGCGCTCGCTCTTGACGAGGTAGCGGTCGGTCTGTATCTCGTTGAAGGCGCGCAGGCAGATGTCGTCAGGCAGGAAGTGGGTATAGCCAACCCTGTCTATCGAGGCTATGTGCAGTGAGTCGATCCATGTCGTGTCTTGTCTTGTGTCAGGCTTGGACGTAGGCTCAATGATGTTGTGGTTGAAGCCTATCATCTCGCTCTTTTGGTTGAAGATATAGTTGCCGTCGGCATCTTGCAGCGCATAGCAACGGTATTTTCCTGGTGCCACGCCTTTTATTGTAAAGTGTCCGCGCGAGTCCGTGCGCGACACCCTTAGCATAGGCTTTTTCTTGAATGCCGAGTCGGCAAGGTCGTCATACAACCCAACGAGAATGCCTTTAACAGGTTCAAGGTCTTCCGCCTGGAGCACATAGCCCGACACTTGCAGCGTGTCTATGTGGTCGCCGGTGGAGAACGTGTAGGCATAGTTGCCGAGAGGGTTCCCCTCGTTGTTGTCGCTTATGGCATTGGAAAAGTCTATGGTGTAAGTGGTGTTGGGCTTCAGCGAGTCCATCAGCTCCACGCTGATTCGCTTTCCTTGCCCTTTTATCTCCGGAGCCTCAAGCTGTGGCGGCGATACCACCACGTTTTCCGTAGGGTTGTCTATTTTTATGTATTCGTCGAAGAATATGTTTATTTTCTTTTTGCTTACGTTTGTCGCTTCCTCTGCCGGGTCAGCCCCGATTACCTTGGGTGGCGTCTCGTCATACCATCCCCCGTCGGGATTGCCCATGCGTGCGCAAGAGTAAAGCACTAAAAGCCCCGCCATGGCCAACAAGGCCGCCCTTGCCTTTCTCAGGGAGAGAGGATTGATATGCCCAAGCATGTCAATTGCATTTTTTTTTGTTGTTACAATATCTTGTATTGCTTTTCTTAGAGGCTTCATTTTATTGCTTGTTGTATAATTAGCTCACTCTCTCTGGAAGGGCAGCGGAAAGTCTCAGCCTTGCCGGGACAGGATGGCGTTGTTCAGCTCCAGCAGCTCGTCCATGTTCTTTCTTGAGTTACTCAGGCGCGGCACCTTATGCTGGCCGCCGAGCTTGCCCTTTGCCTTCAGCCATTCCTCGAAAAGATGCGGATGAGCCTTCACAACCTCCAGGTGCTGCAATGTGACGTTGTGGAAACGCTTGGCCTCATAGTCAGAGTTTATCTCTTGAAGCTTGCTGTCAAGGCAGTCGCTGAACCTCTGCATGTCGTCAGGCTCCTTTGAGAATTCTATGAGCCATTGGTGGCGGCACTTGGCATTTTCGTCCATGTAGACGGGTGCGGCAGTGTATTCCAGCACCTGTGCCCCAGTCCTCTCGCAGGCATATGCAAGCCCCTTGTCGGCGTTGTCTTGTATAAGCTCCTCGCCAAAGGCGTTGATGAACGACTTGGTGCGCCCGGTTATTATGAACTTGTACGGTTTTCTTGACGTAAACGACACCGTGTCGCCTATCATGTAACGCCATAGGCCGCACGACGTGGAGATGATCATGGCGTAGTTCCTGTTCAGCTCCACCGCCTCAAGCGGAATAGCCTGTGCATCCGGGTTGCCAACATCCTCAAGCGGTATGAACTCGTAGAAGACACCATAGTCGAGCATCAGCAGCATCGACTTGTCCTTGGGGTCGTCCTGTATGCCGAAGAAGCCCTCCGAGGCATTGTAGGTCTCCATGTAGTGCATCCTCGGCGACCTTATTATCTCCTCATACTGTTTGCGGTAAGGCGTGAAGGCAATGCCGCCGTGGAAGAACACCTCAAGGTTGGGCCACACGTCCTCGATGTGTTTTTTGCCCGACAACTCCAGCACGCGCACCAGTACGCTCAGCATCCACGACGGCACGCCGCTGATGTTGGTCACGTTCTTGCCAAGGCACTCGTGGGCTATGCGGTCGCGCTTAAGTTCAAAGTCGCTGAGCAACGCCGTGCGCTTCTTCGGCACACGCACGAGGTTGGCAATGGGATTGATGTTCTCTATGAGAATCGCGCTCAGGTCGCCGACAAGCGAGCCCTCTACGTTATAGTTGGGTGAATGGCTTCCGCCGAGTATCAGTGCCTTGCCGTCGAATATGCGGCTGTCGGGGTTGTTGCGCAAGTAGAACGCCACAACGTCCGAGCTGCCCTTGTAATGTATATTGTGTAACCCGACGTTAGTCACGGGGATGAACTTCGACTTGTCGTTGGTTGTGCCCGACGACTTTGCGTACCACTTCACAAGCCCTGGCCAAAGCACGTTCTCTTCTCCGTGGCGCATGCGGTCGATGTCCCCTTTTAGCTCCTCGTATGTGTTTATGGGTGTGTTCTTGGCAAAGTCATCATAATTCATGATGCTACTGAACATGTGGTCACGCCCGTATTCCGTATCGCGCCCCTTGCCGACGAGGTACTTCAGCACGTTCCGCTGGAGGCTTTCAGGGTCAGTGTAATGCTTTGTCAACTCTCCCTGCCTTGGCAGGAAAAGCTTGCTTGCTATCTTCGTGAGACTCATTTTCGCATAATATAACAATATAACGTGCAAAATTAAGCTAAAACTGTGACAATGGCAAATAATTAGGTTTTTTTATGGTGTCTTTTAAATAAGGTTGGCATCATAATCCGAACGGTATTACCCAATCATGGTAATACCGTTACCAAGCCGTGGTAATATTATTACCAAACTTTGGTAACACCATTACCAAAGCGTGGTAATGCCATTGTAGTTTAATGCTTTAGTTACAGGAAATCTTGATAAGGTGATTCTACCGGTCTGTTGTTTCCACGTAATTGTCAAACTGTAGTCCTTCAGTATAACCGTATTCTTTAAAGAGTTCTATTATCCAGCTTTGCTGTTCTGGCGTAAGAAGGAGCTGCCCGTGATGATAGCGGTAGTATTGTCCGTTGCCTCCAAGATATGCCTTGATGCGATCTCTCAGTGCAGGAGCGTCCCTTTGTTTTGCATCCTTGAAGATGGTGTCAAAGCCCCATGCAGAACGTATGGTTCTTATCTTTTTGTAGTAAGGGCAGGTTTCCTTGTTTTTCATTGTCGGGTAAACGGCAAAGCCGGCTACATCATCCTTGCGTATATGTTGTGTGGCAAGGTGATGAGTGCATTCGGTTGCCCTCGTACATGTGTTGTTGAAACACATAACGTACTTTGTTGGATAATTAACTTGATTTGTAGTGGCTTGTTCTTTCATATTTTGTGTTTGTTTTTATGTTTATCGTTACGGCATAAGTCTTTTTTGCAAAGTTACAACATTCCATTGAAACAAACAAATGTAAGTTTTCGCAATGCTTGCGAAAACGATGCTCTTGCTCCACTTTTCTGGTTTCAAGAAAATGGGGAAAAATAAAACTTCAACGCTTAAAAAGATGGTAAGCATGAAGAACGTCCTCTTATATGATGGGACTTGATATGTAGAGTGGGAGAGTGGACGACAAGAGTTTTCTTATTAAGGGAAAAAACTGTAAAATGTGTAATGGTTGATATGGGAAAAAGAGTTACCTTTGCACTCATGGAAACGAGAGTTAAACTTCTGACTGCCTTAATGGGGCTTACATGTATTCAGATGAGTGGTGTCACGCCCGTTGACACTGCTTCTTACGATTTGCGCGATGTCGTGGTTACGGGTACGCGCACTGTGACTGACGTGCGGCATCTGCCGTTTACCGTGGACGTTATCGGGCGGCCGCAGTTGACGGAGAATCACCGCGTCAATGTTTTGCCAACGCTCATGGAGCAGGTGCCGGGGCTTATGCTTACCTCGCGCGGCATGATGGGCTATGGCGTGAGCACTAATGCCGCCGGAGGGCTGAGCCTGAGGGGTGTCAGTGCCGGTTCGGGGCAGATGATGGTGCTCATCGACGGGCATCCGCAATATGCCGGTGTCTACGGGCATCCTATTGCCGACAGTTACCAGACGATGATGGCTGACCGTGTGGAGGTGCTGCGTGGCCCTGCGTCGATGCTTTATGGCTCCAACGCTATGGGTGGCGTGATAAACATCGTTACGCGCGGCATGCACGGTGATGGCGTGCGCACGGACGTGAGCCTTGGTGCCGGTTCGTGGGGCACGTTCCAGGGTGAGCTGAGCAATCAGGTGCGTGCGGGTCGTTTCACGTCTACGGTTGCGGCTCAGTACGGTCGCAGTGACAACCAGCGGCCTGACATGGGCTTTGAGCAATATGGCGGCTACGTGAAGCTGGGCTATGACATCAGCCGGCATTGGAATGCGTGGCTCGATGCCGACCTCACTCATTTCAATGCCTCTAACCCCGGCACGGTGAGCGGTCCGCTATATGGGGCTCGGCAATGGATTACGCGCGGCGTGGTTTCGCTCGGCATTGACAACAACTATGGATGGACAAACGGCAGGCTGAGCGTGTATGACAATTTCGGCCGCCACAAGATAAACGACGGTTCGAGCAACGTTGCCGAGCCGCAGACGCGCTACTTCCGCTCCAAAGACGCTCTCATGGGCGTGAGCTGGTATCAGAGCGCACGGCTTTTTCAAGGCAACCGCCTGACGGTGGGCGTTGACTACCAACATATCTACGGCAGGGCTTATTACACGTCCATTGCTACGGGCGAGGTGCTCGACACGCCTAACAAGCAGAGCGGCCACAGCCACCGCAATGAGGTTGCCGGATATGTTGACTTCCGCCAGGACGTGGCTTCATGGCTTACGGTGGACGCCGGCGTGCGCCTTGACCACCACAGTATTACTGGCAACGAGTGGGTGCCGCAGGGCGGCATTGTGTTGCGCCCGATGGAGAGCGGCGCGCTGAAGATTATGGTCAGCAAGGGCTTCCGCAACCCGACGATGCGCGAGCTTTATCTCTATCCGCCATCGAACACCGACCTTGAGCCGGAGAGCCTGATGAACTATGAGCTGTCGTGGAGGCACAGCCTGGGTGGCTTCAGCTATGGGCTGAACCTTTTCTATATTAATGGTGACAACATGATTCAGACGGTGCGTGTGGACGGTCGTCCGCGCAACGTGAATACTGGAAAGATTGAGAACAGCGGTGCAGAGCTTGAGGCTACGTGGCACGTGAATCCTCACCTGACGCTTACCACCAACCACTCGGTGCTGCACATGGTGCACCATGTACTTGCCGCACCCGAATACAAGGGTTATCTCGGCGCAACGTGGCAGAGCGGACGATGGTCGGCGACGGGCGGGTTGGTGCAGCTTGCCGGATTGTTCACCGACGTGTCGGGCAAGGGCACCAAGGAGAATGCCACGCTGTTGCACGCCACTGTGGGCTATCAGCTCACGAAGGCTCTGAACCTCTGGGCCAAGGGCGACAACCTGTTGGCTCAGAAGTATGAGATAAACGCTGGCTTCCCAATGCCGCGTGCCACGTTCATGGGTGGCGTGAACATTAGTTTTTAGCCAGTATGTTCTGAAAAAAATGTGAGGTGTCTGTTATTGTTTTTCGCAACTAACGCAACGATAAATCATTAAACTTGAAATACAATGAAAAAACTGTTGTTATCATTAACTTTTTTGCTTGCCGCCATGTCTGGCTTTGCACAGTCGAAGGTATATTTGACGCGGCAGATTACTCCTGAGGCACTCGTGAAGATTTACAAGGTGCTTGGCGTGCCTGCCAAAGGGCGTGTAGCGGTGAAGATAAGTACGGGCGAGGGAGCTAACCCAAACTACTTGAAGCCTGAGCTGATAAAGGACTTGGTGTATGACGTTGACGGTACCATCGTGGAGTGCAATACTGCCTATGGTAGAGACCCGGAAGACGTGCGCAACAACACGGCAAATCACTGGAAGGTGATAGAGAGACACGGGTTCACGAAGTATTTCCCCGTGGACATTATGGATGAATATGACGAGATTCGTATTCCCGTGCGTGACCATAAGCATTTGAATTATGACATTGTGGGCGGGCACCTTGCCAACTACGATTTCATGATAGCCCTAAACCACTTCAAGGGTCACCCGATGGGCGGATTCGGCGGTGCGCTGAAGAATCTTTCCATAGGTTGCGCCAGCCAGAACGGTAAGGCTTACATTCACTCGGCTGGAAAGATGGAGAAGCTGGACATGAGTAAATTGTGGACTCCGGAATACGTGGGCGACCAAGACGGCTTCCTCGAGAGCATGGCTGCTTCTGCGCAGGCTGTGGTGGACTACTTCAAGAAGGAGAACGGCATAGTCTTCATTTCTGTGATGAATAATATGTCTATAGACTGCGACTGTGTTGACCATCCCGCTCCCGTGAAGCTGGAGGACTATGGCATTCTTGCCTCTACCGATCCTGTGGCTCTTGACCAGGCTTGCGTGGACATCATAAACCAACAGAAGGTTACGGCAAAGAACGACCCCACCGACCTGCTTAAGCGCATAGACAAGCAGCACGGCACGCATACCATTGACTGGGCGGAGAAGATAGGCCTCGGCTCAAAGAAATATACTATCGTGAATATTGACAAGTAATTTCAAATTAGTAATACGAATATCCGCCCAAATGAGCCTTTCAAGCTCATTTGGGCGGATATTCATAATTGGCAGGCGTGAGGGCTTCCTCACTTTACCCTGACTTCGTCGGTGAAAAGCCATTGTCCTCTTTGAGGCGGCATGGCCTTGATGCGTATGTATCGGGCTTTGCCGCCTTTTTTTGCCGTTATGGTGCGCAGGGCAAAGGAGCTGGTATGGGTTGGCTGGTATTGCTGTCGGTAAATGGTATTGAAATGGCTGCCGTCATCAGAGACGCTTATTTCCACGATTGCAGGATAATATATCCACGCAGGCTCGCTTTGCAGGAAGTCGAGGCTGACGGTGGAGAACGTTTTCACGGTGCCAAGGTCTATGGTGACGTCGAAGGGCGCACTGGTGGTGTCTGCCGATGATATGAAGCCTTGCCACGAGCCGTCGCCATAGGACCATCCTCCGCCGAGGCCGTCGGTGAGTGTAGCTTCTTTCTTTCCCTGGTAATATGGTGACCATGGACTGTTGTACGTGACCTTAGCACCGAATGCCTTGTGGTGCACAAGCGTTGTTGTCTCACGCCTGTCGCCTTGTTCGTGACGCAGGTCGAAGGCGTTTACGCCGTTGGCTTCGAGCCATGGGTATTGGGCAAAGATGGCTTGGCGCAACTGTTCGTAGCTGCGGTTATGGCCGTCCCACCCGGCATCGGCAATGGCGAGCATGCGGGGGTAGAGCATGAACTCGGCATAGTCGGGTGTAGAAATGTACTCAGTCCACAGGTTGCCTTGCACGCCGAGCACACGGCCTGAAGCTGATGTGTCGGTAAAGGATTGTGGGCTGACGCGTGCCCATATCTGGTTGAGGGGCATGTAGCTGCCGCCGGCATAAGGCAATGATGGTGGTGCGTCCTGATAGCGGTCGAGATAATATTCTCCCGGGGTGAGGATGACATTATGGGAGCGGTGCATGGCGCGGCGTGCCGCGCTGTGGTCGCGCCACACCATGACGTTTACATTGCTGCCGAGCGACGGGGAGTGGTCTGGCAGGCTGTCGTCGAGAACCTCGTCCCAGCCTATGATTTGCCGCCCTTGCAGCTTCATGTATGCCGCCATGCGCTGTATGAGGTAGCCCTGCAGGTCGGCAACGCTGCGCAGTCCCAGTAGTTGTGCCTTTGCCTTGCAGCGTGGGCATTGCTTCCAATGGTCTTTGCCTGCTTCGTCGCCGCCGATGTGTATCCACGGCGAGGGAAATACGTCCATCACCTCGTCGAGCACGTTGTGGATGAAGGCGTATGTGGCTTCTGCCGACGGGCACACGTCGCCCTGTGCACCGCTGTTGCCTTCGCATTTCAGTTCCGGGTATGCCTCGGTCACTTCCTCGCTGTGGCCGGGCATCTCTATTTCTGGTACTATTGTGATGCCTCGCTGCGCAGCGTAGGCAACAAGGCTTCTCAGTTCGTCTTTAGTGTAATGGCCGCCGTAGGCTCCTGGCGTACCTTCGTCTAAGTAACGGCGGTCGCCGCCTATCCACCATTTGTTCCAATCCGACTCTGTGCGCCATGCGGCACGGCTTGTGAGTTTAGGATAGCGGTCTATAGGCATTCGCCATCCGCCTGCGTCGGTGAGGTGGAGGTGGAGGCGGTTTATCTTGTATCGCGAGAGAATGTCCACCTGTTTCTTAAGGAAGCTGATAGGGAAGAAATGGCGCGACACGTCAATCATGCAGCCACGCCATTCGTAGCTGGGCCAGTCGGCAATGTCGCAAACGGGCAGCCGCTTGCCGTGCCGCAGCTGGTCGAGCGTCTGGCGGGCGTAGAAAAGACCGGTGGAATCGTTGAACGATATGGCTATGGTGTCGGGGGTGATGTGCAGGGAGTAGAACTCCTTGCCGTGTTCGCGGCCTGCGTTGTCATGGTAAACCACTGTGGCGTTTTCGCAGAAGCCCTTGCCGAAGGTGGCTTGTTTGGGCTGGGGCAGCAACTGCTGGGCACTGGCTATGGCTGGCACGGCAAGTGCGGTCAGAAAGGTGATAAGTCTTGTTTTCATATTATATAGGTAGAAGGTTTCTATGCTTTTTCCTAAGCGTGTTTCTTGTTTTAGACAAGCTTTGCCCTTTAGGGAGCGCGTTTCGGAAATAGGCTATGGCTTTAGCAATTTACTGTATCTTTCAGTGTCCTCAAGTAGGCTGAACGCCGCTTTCACTTGTTTGTCGTGACGCAAGGTGTTCTGCACGGCTCCGCTTTGGAAATAATACGCTGTCACGATGTCCTGCTCCAGCATGCGCTTTATGCTTTCTTTGTTGTATTCGAGGTCGTGGGCGAGGTTATGCTTCAGCTTGGCGCGCAGTGCGTCGAATTCTGCCTTCGCGTCGTCGTAGTAGCCCTCGAACTTGGCAAGTTTTTCAAGCTCGTCAAGCTGCTTGCCGCTCATAGCATCGTATTTGAAACGGCTCGCAAGAACCATCTGTTTGAAGTGCTCGAAGTCGGAGTCGGTGAGCTCAAACTCGGCGGGGCTTGCTATCGTGGGGTGGCTTGCTATGTATTCAAGTTCGAAAGTGTTCACGACCTCGTCGCTGTCGCGCATGCCTGCAAGATAATAGGTGATGTTTGGCAGTGAGTCGGGTGTCACCTCCACATCGGGCATGATGCCTCCGCCGTCTTTCACTATGCGCCCGTTGGCGGTATGGAAGGTGTGGCGGAGCGAGTCGGCAACCTCTGTAGCTGACCCGTCGGCGGTGTGCTTATAGTTGAGCTTTTGTATGCATCGTCCCGACGGTATGTAATATTTGTTGGTGGTGAGCTTCATTTGGCCGTTGTACGGCAGGTTGAGCACGGTTTGCACCAGTCCCTTGCCGTAGGTCTTGGTGCCCATTATTACAGCGCGGTCGAAGTCTTGCAACGAGCCGCTTGTTATCTCAGATGAAGAGGCTGAAGTGCCATTCACCAGAACCACTACGGGCATTATGGTGTCAACTGGTTCCACTTGTGTGTAATAGTCGTGATTGGCTCGCTTCAGTTTCCCGCGGTTGCTAACCACGAGCTTTCCCTTTGGCACGAAGCAGTTGACAATGTTTACAGCTTCGTATTCTGAGCCTCCGCCATTGCCGCGCAGGTCGAACACGAGCCCCTTCATGCCTTTCTGCTTCATTTCTATTATGGCATTGCGCACGGTTTTGCCACAATTTTCGGTAAACGAGTTGAGATTAAGGTAGCCGAAACCGTTGGGCTGTAAACCGTAATAGGTGACCGTGGGAAGCTGTATTGCCCGCCGCGTAATCTTGAACCGCATGTCTTTGCCTGTAGAGGGACGGTGTATCTTCAGTTCAAACGTAGACCCCACATCTCCGCGCAGGTGCTCGCTCACGTAGCTGTTGTCCTTGTTGGTCATGTCCTCGCCGTCGATAGACAGTATAATGTCGCCCATCTTCAATCCCACCTCGGCGGCAGGCATGTGCTCGTATGGCTCGTCGATGCATACGCGCCCGAGCTTGAAGTTGTAGCGTATGAGCGAGCCTATGCCGGCATACTTGCCCGTGAGCATCATCTTCACATCTTGGCTCTTGTCCTGCGGATAATACTCGGTGTATGGGTCGAGGCTTTTTAGCATGGCGTTGATGCCAGTGCCCACGACCTCGTCGGCATCAAGCGTATCGACGTACATCATGTCGAGGTTCTTGTATATTGTGTTGAACACGTCGAGATTTTTTGCCACCTTGAAGTAATGGCTGTCGCTGTTGGCAGCCTTCATGCCGTCGGTTTGTGCATGGACAGTGAGTGTTGCCACAAGGCATATCACTGATAAGAGAGCTTTCTTCATCATTTTATTGCTTTTCACGTGCAAAGATACTAATAAAAAAGATGTGAATGGGACTAAAAGGTAAGAAAAATGCTTTTTTTGAGAGAAATTATAAAAAAAGCGAGGAAAATATTTGGTCAGTTCCAAGAAAGTACTTACCTTTGCACTCGCAATTCAGCAATAAGAACATTCTGCTTCAGTAGCTCAGTTGGTTAGAGCACCTGACTGTTAATCAGGGGGTCGTTGGTTCAAGCCCATCCTGGAGCGCATTTAAAATCAAGGAGTTACATTACTGTAACTCCTTTTTTCGTTTTAATCTGAATAAATTTTTGTTAGCCATTTATGAGGGGGCAGCGGATTTTGGGTCAGCGGATTTTACGGTTGGCGGAGGAAATGTCATAGTATAGTGTTATCTTTGCAAAATGAAACCAGAC
>CAZEEP010000002.1:172748-199842 GCA_964511295.1 uncultured Prevotella sp. | reverse complement strand
ACAATTAAACAAACCAATTGGTGCGCTTCATAAAATCGACTTGTTTTCATCCTCTATGTAGTTTTTCAAAAATATTTCTTGTCTTTGCAAAAACAAATGTTATCCCTCACATATTTAATCCAAACAGTCACTACTGTCCCGTTAAAGTAGATAATCGATCTTTGAATTTATAGAATTACGGTCTTTTATGAACAATTTTGAAAGTCAACAGTTTTGAATTTGTATTTTTGTGGCCTAATGGAAAAAGCTGAAGCCCAAGGAACGTGCAGGTCGATTACATGGTGAAGCTGATAGTTTATCTTTCAGAAAAGAAATATTCCGTGTCGCTCAGACCTGTCGGATACTATGACGAGGAAGAAAATAGTGAATTTATTTTTCTCATCAATGCCAAGCATCTCACGGCTCTTGAAGTTAAGAAAAGGTAGCTCGTCGAGTTGTTCTTCAAATGACTTAAGCAGCATCTCAAAATCAAAAGGTTCCTGGATTCCACAGAGATTGCTATTCGCATTCATATTGCCATAGCCATTATAACCTACAGTCTTGTAGTTATTGTTCACCATGATATGAAGTATGTACATTATAAATTTGATATTGGGTCAGCGCAATACTGCTTACTCCTGCACTTCTTGCACATGGAGCCATTCCAAACACTGTCAAACTGATCCATTGTCTGTTGAACTATTGTCGGTTCGTCAGTTAGAATGCCTGCCTCGAAGTTTCTTTTGTTCTCTGACTTCATGCCTATGCCTGCGCCTGTAAGGTTGGCACTGCCAATGTAGACTTTCTTGCAGTCGAAGACTATCATTTTAAAATGGACACGGGGGCAAAGAACTCTTTCAAGACGCTTGAAGAGTATAGGATATTTGTCGAAGTCTTCACGGAATGCAGGTCCGGGTTCTTTGGCATGAATAAGGCGCACGTCAACACCTTTGCAGATGAGTTTTGCGAGCAAGCCGAGGAAAGGTAGCTTCTGCTTGCCGACTTCGATGTATAAGTCCTTGATGTCGGCTGTTCCTATCCATAAAGTGTTCTTCACGTCTTTGACATGTGAAAGGACTTCCTTGTAGTGGTCAGAATTGGAAATGTATTTTGTTGGCATTTACAGAATCTTTAAAGCGATGGCTGCACATGCTTCTGCATCGGCAAGGGCATGGTGATGGTTCTTAAGGTCGTAACCGCAACGTTCAGCGATGATGTCAAGGTTGTGATGACCACCAGGCCATACTTGGCGGGATTTGATAAGAGTACAGTAAAACGGATAGTCGGGATAGTCCATTTGATACATACGGAAGACAGCCTTGAGGCATGTCTCGTCGAATGATTTATTGTGGGCTACAAGTGGCAGCCCTTCTATCTTTGGCTCTATCTGCTTCCAGACATCGGGAAATATTGGTGCTTCTTCTGTGTCCTCACGGCAGAGACCGTTGACACTGGAACAAACGTAGTTATAGTAGTCAGGTTCAGGATGGATAAGGGAGTAGAACTGGTCTACTTTCTTTCCATCTCTGACCACAACAACACCGACAGAGCAGACGCTTGTCCGCTCAAAGTTGGCTGTCTCAAAGTCTATAGCTGCGAAGTCTTTCATACTTGCTTTTCTTTTCTGTGTGCAAAGTTAACTCTATGATGTTACAAAACAAAGCACAGTCATAAATTATTTTTCGGATTGTATTGGTTCGCTGCTTCATAGAGCATCTTTCTTATCGTCCTGACGGCGCATTTGGGTGAGATTATCCTCACTCCTGGACCATAAGACAGCATAAGGGCATAGAACTCGAAGTTGAGAACTACCTTGCATTGAAAGAGGACGGTACCGTCTTCATCGTTTCTTTCGAGTACCATCTGCGAACTATGCACAGGTTTTGTCTCAATATATGGAGCCTGCTCGCTATTTGCAATGAAGCGGACAGTTTCAAGCGGAGTCTTTCGTGTCTTGGTTACTCCAATGACATCCTTGAAGAATGTTGAAGGGTCGAATTGAGAGTCCTCTTGAAAAGCAACTTCTTTGTTTGGCTCAATCGACTTCATGCGGTCAAGGGTAAGGTTGAAGAGCTTATGGTCTGTTACCCTTGTGCAGAACAGAAACCAACGGTTACGGTATTCTTTCAACAGATATGGCCACACAACCCAGTTCTTTGGCTTCGGATTGTTGAACGGCTGGTAACTTATGGTGAGAGTCTGTTTGTTGGCGATATAATTGTATAGCGGATTGAGAAACTTCAAGCCCATAAGATTGCTGTTTCGTTCGAAGTCAACAATCGGCGCACGCTTATTCTTGGCTATGGCAAGGGTATCCTGCAAACGACCTATTACATCTGAGAGTTCTGTGAAATAGTCGAAGTCGGCATACTGGTGGAGCATATCAACCGCTTCGGCAAGCTTGTCGTAGTCAGTTTGTGATAGCGGCAACTCCATAATGGAAAAGTTCGGATCAGAATACCTGTAATATTTATGGTCATAGACTTCTATCGGTGCATTGTAACCGAGCTTGTCGCTGCGCATCATTTGTATGTCAAGCTGCACGGAACGGGTTGATATGCCCTTGCGTATTCCCTCAAAGTCATATAGTGCATCTGAGCAAGCATCGACAATGTCTTGCAATGTCCATCTGCGTTGACGATTGCGGAGACAGTTGTCAATGGTCTTGTATCGTAGTAAAGCGTTCTTGTTTGCAGGCATTTTTGCTTTGTTTTGGTTTCTCGTATGCAAAGATAGCGTAGTTTTACGAAACCTATTTGCGTAACTGAACTTTTTTATCGTTTTTCCATAACTTTTTTCTAGTTGCGTAAAAACCTTGCGTAGTGCCATGCTAACTTTACAAGCGAAAATCAGACCATAGTGGTCGGATAAAAACAAATGGACAGATATGCAAGAATTCATGATTAATGACACGCCCGTAAAGATGTGGGCACGGACGTGCGACGCGCATGCATGGAAGGAAGTGACAAATATCTGCTCGCTTCCGTTCATCTATCACCATGTTACGCTCATGCCTGACCTTCATGGAGGCAAGGGCATGCCCATAGGAACTGTACTTGCAACCAAAGGTGTGGTTATACCTAATGCTGTAGGTGTGGACATTGGTTGCGGAATGTGTGCGGTAAAGACTAACATCAAGGTTGAGACCGTAACGCCGGAGGTGTTGCGCAAGAAGATTATGCGTGGCATCCGCAAGCAGATTCCGCTTGGCAAGGAACATCACAAACAGGCTCAGGACGAGAAGTACATGCCGCAAGGTTTTGACATCGACAAACTGGAGATTGTCAAGCGCCGCTATATCTCAGCAGCCAAGCAGGTCGGTACACTTGGCGGTGGAAACCACTTCATTGAGTTACAGAAGGATGATGAAGGCTTTATGTGGATAATGATTCACTCCGGCTCACGCAACCTTGGCAAGCAGGTCGGCGACTATTACAATGAGAAGGCTGACATGCTCAACCGCCGATGGTTCTCAACGGTGAAGTCAGAGATAATGCTGCCGTTCATTCCACTCCATGACCCACTGTTCAAGGAGTATTGGAATGAGATGGAATACTGCATAGAGTTCGGCTTGTGCAACCGTCGGCTGATGATGCAGCGGATAGAGGAAGTTATTGCTGACGCTATACCTGACGCAGAGTTCAAGTCGATGATAAACATCGCCCATAACTATGCTGCATGGGAGAACCACTTCGGTGAGAACTGCATCGTTCACCGTAAGGGTGCGACACGGGCACGTCTTGGTGAGATTGGCATTATCCCGGGCTCGCAAGGTGCAAGCAGCTATATTGTAGAAGGTCTCGGCAATCCCGACTCGTTCATGAGCTGCTCCCATGGTGCCGGTCGTGCCATGAGCCGTACTGAGGCGGTACATACTCTTGACCTTGAAAAGGAGAAGGAACGGCTTGACAATCTTGGCATCGTTCACGCTATCCGTTGCCAGCAGGACTTGGAGGAGGCTGCTTCAGCTTACAAGAATATTGAAGAGGTGATTGCCGAAGAACAAGACCTTGTGAAAGTCAAAGTCCACCTGTCCCCGATTGCTGTTATTAAAGGATAACGCCATTACGTTCATCAAACCAAAAAGAGAATGTGTCAAAAGCAAAAATAGTGGGGCATAGACCAAAGTCTCACTCACGGACTTTGTCCTATGCCACTTTAATTTTTACTCTTGGAATGTGAAGGCATCTTCTAAGAGCCCCTTTGCTTCTTGCTCTTTACGTAGTATCATCGCTTCATCCCACGTCTCCTTGTTTTTCACACTGTTAATCATATATTGCAGTTTTAAGCTATAGGTCTTCATGGAATCGGTGTCTCCAAAATTATCAGCCTTACCTGTGGGAAGATAATTTGAGAATTTTGAATTCATACCACGACTTATAATGCAAAGATTTCCAAAACTGTGTAATGCCCTAAAGTCCATAGGGACTCTGCCTATTGGGTGCTGTGGATAGAAATGCTCTACTGAAGTTCTGTAAGCAAACTCAAAATCTGCATTTTTATTATCTTTCCATAAAACATAGTCGAAGTAGTTGAAAACAAAGTTTTCAATTTTTTCGCCAACCTTACTACTGTCGTCTATATTAATGTTCGCCCAACATACAGTATTGACGTTCCCTTTAGGTTTCCCGTCATTCTTGATAATAATTGTGTCTATATCCAAAGAATCAGATGAAAGATACCTGTCAAGCATATATGCACGAGCCAAGTCTTCCAAAAAGCTGATTAGTTCGCGAGATGTTACATCAGACTTTTTATAAAGGAAAGACAATAAGGCAAACAGCCACCATTTATAATTCTGTGTAGATCTTGAGACATGGAACATTGATTCAAGCATTATCAACTGCTTGTTATCACTACTTTCCGTAAAAGTGTTTGGATAATAAGTCCTGTTTCTGTCAGATGGTAATGGCGAAAGGGCTTGAAGAGTCCACTTTTCTTGTTTTCTTTTTATGACATATTTATCAAAAAGAATGCGGACTTTCAGCAATGCCGTGATAAACTTCT
Source organism: uncultured Prevotella sp. (assembly GCA_964511295.1). GTDB lineage: Bacteria > Bacteroidota > Bacteroidia > Bacteroidales > Bacteroidaceae > Prevotella. Next base: position 194,856 of record CAZEEP010000002.1, on the reverse strand, counting down.
TGGAATAATCTGCTGCATCCTGAATATTTGAAAGATGCTTGAAGATTGAAGACATTTTCTTGTCATCAAGTACAATCACGTCATTCTCAGGATCGATAATCTTAGCAACCTGAAGCAGAAAGTTCGGAAACATTATTACAGAATGGAAGCTCTCAGAATCTTCATCAACACTGTTAACCGCCCAAGGTTTGTTGTACTTCTTATTATTCCTCTGATCTTCGAATAATTGTGCAAGGGACTCTTCCTCTTTATCACTTCCCAGTTCCATATAATTTTGCCTCATAATTTCGGCAAAAATCTCAAAATCAATATTGGCATTCAATAATCCGGTACCATTATTAGCAAAGATTTGTCTCCTTAGGTCAGATTTGAAGTTCATTTGTACATATCTGTCCATGTTGGCGCATGCTTCCCATATCAAGTTAAATGCTTTCATTGCATACACATCCTTACCCAAAGGTTTCATAAGCATTGCCTTTACTATTTCGTGTTGTTCCAGTTGTTCACCTCTCGAATTCATAATCTCAAAATAATGATTCAAGTTGGTCTCTTTCGGAACACAAATTCTTAAAATCATAACCTTGTTCAGGAAATAATCAAGAAATGACTTTATGTCTATCTTGACATCCTCGCATGTTTTGGTAATGGCATTCCACGCGCTATCATAGACGTTCAGGATGTCGGAATTCATATTGTCCATATCCCAGTCGTTCATACGGCCTTCATATAGGGAGGACAAGGTGACATTCGACTTGGCGCGATGATCAAATGAGATATTAACGTGCGTGTACCAATCTACGGGATAGCCTACATCCTTTTGATTTTTTATAGCGCACATCAGCAATGAGAGTGTTGTTGTTCGCTGTTGTCCGTCTATGGTCTCATAATAAATACCATTACCATCTGTCTTAGGAAACACAATAAGATTTCCTATATGATAGTTCTGCATATTGTCTTTGGCATAGTCAGCCACATCTTGTATAAGCTGGCTCACTTCGGCCATGCTCCAGGCATAGTTCCGCTGATAAATCGGGATTCTATACCTGTCTGTAGACAACAAGTCTTTAACAGAAAGCTCTTTTATATCATTCATTTCCTAAAATCTTATTATACATGTCTAAAATCTCTCCTTTGGAGTTGTTCGCAAAACTTATATCACGTATTCTCCAATTTATTATATCGTAAGGTGTTTTGGCATCACGTATGGTCTTAAACATTGTACCATAAACAGCATCATTATCTACTGTAGGCAGTTGAATACTCCAATGCTCAATTCGAATACTGTATGCACAAAGGAAAAGTTTGCGCACTACCTTATTAATTTCATCAGTATAACCAAACCTGTCGACATAATACATAAGCAGGCAGTCGAACAACTGACGGACGAACTGGTCTCCCGTGCGTTTGCGGTGGTTCAAGTCGTAAGTGTTGAGAAGCGTAATAATCTCATACGCAGACACTCCGGGAACTTTACTTCCATCTTCTTTATATCTAAAGTTTCTGAAAGTATCAGGATTAATGATCTCAGAATAAAGCTTCCGATAATGCCTGACCATATCAAAGAAACGGCTTCCATTGATGCACACTTGATCCAACTGAAAAGGGAACTCAAAAGTTGCCCTGTCAATTTTTCTTGATGGCGAACTTTGGTATATATCCGCAAAATAGTTGCAAATTATTTGCTGCATATAGTAAGGGAAACGCCTGTCTTCAAGAGAAATTCCTTTGAATGTATCAACATCATCTTTTGTGAATTTACGACCAGAGTTACTCTTAGCCCACCGTTTTACTCTAAACATTGAAAGAAACAACATAGCGAGCTTCTTTGTGTCCATAGCCTGCCAATCATCAATATTCTTGCCGTCATTTTTATCAAAATGTTCAATCTCGCGTAGATGAAACGCCTTGAGAAGGTCATGCGGCTCCAAATCCTTTCCTCTGGCATTCTGCGAGTCAAAGAATTGGAAAGCCTCCGCAATGTCCTTTAACTGAACAACTACAAACTCACAGCGTTCAAGCAAGAATGTCAACAACTCATTTGTTAAGTCTTCACGCCTTTCAAAGATAGCGTCAAGGTTTTCACGAACATGCCCTATCGAATATACATTTTTGAATTTAGTTCTTCTCCAAAAGACATTGACATTATCTTGTAACTCCTGATATGGGTTGTCTTTGGAAATATCAAGTCTTTGAAATAGAGCATAAAGCAACAAGGACAACGTTACGATGCGCTGTTGACCATCAACAATCTTGTTGTCGTTAAGCACAAGCGTACCAAGACGATATTCTTTTGTCTTAGAGAATGTCAACAAATCGTTTATCAATTGGTTGACGTTCTTCACTCCCCACTTGTATGGACGCTGGTACTCTGGAATTTCCAAATCTGCGAACGGAATATCCTTAATACTAATGATTTGTGCAGGTTGGGAAACCTTAATTTCATTAATTGGTGGCAACGTTTTTTGGATGCCCTATGGTTCATTGACAGAGTCTAAACTTGACATAGTATGGTTTATTAGTGTTTATTAGTCTTGCCCAATGGTTTTGTCGTTCCAGTAAGCCATTTACGGAAAAAGGCGTAGCGTTCCTGACAGCGATTCCCGAAAGTCAGGCTCTGGTAAACCCATAGGACGGAAACACGACAAGAGACACCACGCCCTATGCGAGCGTGCGTCTGTACCGACATTTCCTGTTCGTCCTATTAGTTCAAATTTACCAGATTCGACCGTCAGAACAGCGTGTAGTCTGCACAAACGCACAATTACCAAAGGCAAAATTAAACAATTTTTCTTTTCCATACAAACAAAACCTTACTTTTTTAAAGGAATTCGAATGACAAAAGTAGTTTGCGAGCCACTCCTATATTTTTAATCTACCAGAACTGACCTTCCTGTGTCCCGCATGTAGCTGAAGTCATCGAATTCCTAATTTATTTGCAAAGCCAATTGCCTACGGATTTGCAGCTATCATAATTATGAGTTTAAAAGATCTCTATACATGTTCCGCTTTATCCTCATGTTATGCTTACGGCACCACTTGCGATGCCACTCGGCAGACTTATGCCATTGTCTACGGAAGCAACACAGAGTGACAGCAAGCAGATACAATCGCATGAAATACCAGAACATAATTGTTGTAATTTTCAGAATTTGTTTTTTCATCATTAACTTTTTCCGGCAAAGTTACCGTTAGACTGGGCGAAAACATGTTACACATAAAAGAAAACTTGCAAAATTATTTTTCTTGCAATTTAATTTGGATGTGTAGCCTTTTTTCGCCCATGCTTTTATTAACTTTGCACACAAAATCATTCGAAACAAAAAAGAGGTACACCTATGGCAGCAAATCTAATTGCACGTTATATATGGGAAATCAACACTCTGGCTAAGTCAAGACATGGACTGACGCTGGCAGAGCTCAATGAGAAGTGGGCTAATTGCTCACTAAGTGATGGAAAGGAAATTGTTCGAAAGACATGGTTTGAACACCGCAAGCAGATTGGCATACAGTTCCATATCGACATTGAGTGCGACAAGCATACCAACCGGTACTACATCGAGTATGAGGACAAACTCGGACAGCCGGAGTTGCAGGAATGGCTCATCAACAGTTTTTCCGTCGGCAACATGCTCATGGAGGGACTGAAACTGAAAGGGCGTATACTCTGCGAAAAGATACCGTCGGGATATGAGTATCTCACGGAGATTATCCAGGCAATGCGCAACAATCGGATAATAAGCATTACCTATCAGAGCTTCTGGAAGGATAAAGAGTCTACATTTGAACTTATGCCTTATGCTCTGAAAGTTTTCAAGCAGCGGTGGTACCTTATCGGTGGTAATGTCGCTTTTGATGGAATACGAATCTATGCCCTTGACCGTATTCATGACTTGGAAATAACAGACGAGAAGTTCAAGATGCCGAAGGACTTTGACGCTGAGGATTTATTCTACTCTGTCTATGGCACAACGCTTGCGTTGAATGAGAAAGCGGAGCGCATTGTGATAAAAGTCTATAACGGGCAGGCTGACTATTTCCGGTCTCTCCCGCTTCACAGCTCACAGCACGAGCTGTCTTCAACTCATGATTGTACTGTCTTCGAATATTACCTGAAACCCACCTTTGAGTTCGTTCAAGAGATAATGTCTCACGGCCCTGATGTAGAGGTAATTAAGCCAACAACACTGCGCAATACAGTAAAGAGCTGGGTTGATCAGATGGGTGAGCTTTATAAGGAATAATAGATTTTTGAAAATATTTATTGCGCTTGGGCAACGTTTTCAGACCACCTCATAATATCTTTGCACTGTCATAATTTAAAGGATTAATATTCAATTTCTAAAGCAAAGAACTATGGGAAAAGTTTTCAGAGTTACGCCTAAGCGCATTAAGCGTTGCAACGGTCAGGTTCTCACTCCTGAAATGGGAGTGACGGTAACAACTAAGATGTACACCAGTGACCCTTTCTACAATGGTGCAAAGGAAGTTCAGGAAATGTACATGCGTATGTATGGCTTTGACTACAAGAAGTCCTGCTGCAATAAGTCTGACTTCGATTTCAAGGCATTGGATTGACCATAAATTCTCTATATATTGTCATCGGTCGCGTTATATAAATATGCGTCACCGGTGATTTCATTTAAATGGAAGAGAAATGGAGTATGGGTAAACGGAAAAAGAAATTTACAGAAGAACAAGAATGGAGCTATAAGCATGATTTTCCACTCAGTGAAGTATGGGAAACTTGCCATATACTTGCAAAGCTCATCGTTCCTCGCCTTAGGGCATTTAAAGATGCAGACAAATACAGCTGTCCTAATTAACCGACAGAGATAACTACATCAAGGTTGTATATAGTTACTCTTGGCATTGAGTCTTTCCTTCTATAGCACCATGCTGAGTGGTATGTACAATTTTTGCACTTACCACTTTCTCATCAAGTTCTCCTTCCCTGAAGATGTTGCGGATATGACGTCCGACAACAGTTCTGTCTTTTTGGAATAGCTCTGCCATCTGAGCTTGTGTCAGCCACACGGTCTCATTTTCCAACTTTACGTCAAGCTGGGTCTTACCGTCATCGGTCTGGTATATAATAATCTTGTTGTCGAGTTCACTTGTTTCCATTATTTCAGTCCTTTAGTTTGCAAATGTACGGCAAGAATGCAACAATCCGAGTTACACCTATGTAAAATTTTGGTTTCGTCTCTATTGCCTTTTCATTGCTTCTTTGTTATTAAAGGAAACAGTTCCTTGTCAAAAATTTCCCGGCTTATTATCCTGTAGTGAGGATGATATGCGTCCCTGTAGTCCTGCGAATGGCTGATGGCATACTTACCGGCAGAGAGGATGCTGTCGATGTATTGTTTGTCTTCCTTGTAGTGGGGGAACTGAATATTCATCTTCGCTATCGTGTCAGCTATCTCATGCCATCTATGTTTCCATGATTCTACTGACGGACGACTGGCAGAATTAGCGCTTCTTATGAAAGCCTCGAGAAGCTGCTCCTTTGAGATCAGCCCTTCTTTTATTGTGCGGAGGCTTACACGCACATAATTGCCGTCTACGCCACAAGGCTCATAATACCACGGCATGAGGTCAGACAGACTCGTCGCTGACAGTTCATTATCAAGATACTTCCTCGTACCGGCTGTGTCTGAAACCAAATGCTCTGCCCCCATGCAGTCCTGAAAGCACGTCTTGTATATGTCAAGCAAGCGCGACTTAGGATATTCCTGCATCTGCCTGTTTACAAATGACGCGATGCCCTGTGCCTGCATTGCTAAGGCTGAAAAAATCATTATCGAAAAAAGTATTGCCTTCCTCATAATAGCTTGTTTCTTGCTCTGATACCTTTTTGTTCCGTTTGCAAAGGTAATATTTTTAAGCGTATAACAATTACAAGGAAGGCGAGTTTTTTTTCATCGAGGTTTACAATAACTTTATGGCTTCTTGCCATTAACTGTTACTATTTTGCATTCCTTCACCACAACATAGTCGTGCTCCTTAGAAAAGCCTCTTGCTTCGCCCTGCATTACAACCTGGTCTCCCTTTGACACATGGCGGAGCTTGAGATAGTCGCTGAAAGGCAGAACGCAGAGCACGCGGCTGCTTTTGCCTTTGCCCTCAGCAAGTTCTACCGAAGGAAGGGCATACGGGTCAGGGCCTACAGACGTCGCCGTGCCGCTTATCTGCATCACCTTGCCCTCATAGGGCTTTGCTTTATTCGTGCGGAAAGCCTGATAAAGTTCAATGGCTGTAATGCTATTATCCTTTTTGCCCTTTGTCTGAGCCATTGCCGTGGCGCCAACAATAAAGGACATCAGCAAAAGCATTATGAGAGATTTGAGACTGAGTGTTTTCATTTGAATCTTTGTTGTTTAATAATTTTACTAATGGTTTTCTCCGAATGCAAAATTAATACATTTCTTTAATATAGGTATTATCAAAGAAAGAGATAAAACTGTCAATTCTTTAGTAACCAACCGTTCCTATAGCGGCTGTATTATATAAAAAGTAATAAAAACATTCCGCTAATTAGATTATTTGGAATAATTTACTTACTTTTGCGGTATGAATAAATATTAGGGAAATTTACTACTCAGATGAGTACGAAGACTATCTGGACACTCTTCCTAAAAAGGTAAGGGAGAAATATGACTACATTGAACAGGTCATAAAAACAACAAAGGTAGTAAGTACTAAATTCGTAAAGGTAATCGAAGGAACAGAGTTTTATGAAGCTCGGGTCTCGGTTGGAAGTAATGAATACAGAACTGTTGTTTTTGCTATAGACGCAGAAAACTTCATTGAATGTACAAGAGTTATTTTCCTTAATTCTTTTCTAAAGAAGAACAAAAAGCAATATAAGAAAGAAACGGAAATAGCAAGAAAAATATTAAAACAATACGAGGAGGAAAAATATGATTAGATTGGACGAAAACAAATTGAAAAAGCTTCATACATCTTCAGAAAGATTTGATAAGGAGTACGGCATTGAGGGTTCGCCTTCGCGTGAAGCCTTTGAAGCCCGCGCTAAGGCTTACTATTATGCTGAAATATTAAAGGAACAGCGTAAGCAGCAAAAGATGACCCAGCAACAGCTTGCCGATAAAATCGGGAAGAAGCGCGAGTTCATCAGCAATATAGAGCGTGGTAACAGCGACATGCAGCTCTCAACATTCTTGCTGATTAGCAATGCTCTTGGATTGCGATATTCATTGGTCGTGGGATAAATAGTTGTGCATTTCGTCAACAGCATCTAAATGCAGAGTCTCGCCACCCTTGTATTTCTTGCATGAAGTCCTATGCCAGACTGTATATCTGCTGCCTCCCAAAGACATCTTTTACCAAGCGTCCTTCTTCAACGAACTTGCCGAGCCAAAGCTTTGCAATATGCTCGCTGAGGCCGAACTGCTCGCGCATGGTGCGGCGGGTGATGTGCTTGTTTTCTTTGAGATACGCTTCAATGCGCTGCCACAATTCTTCCTCAGAATAGCTTGTAGACGCAGAAGAATATTTCGACTTTTCAAACCTGACCTTGCCCCGGACATCTCTTAAAAAAGACGACTCGGGCTGAAAGTTGATGTTTTTCAAGAAGATGTCTTTACCCGTAATCTTACCTTCAGGCAGCTTGTCAGTCGGCGTATTGCCTACAGCAAGAGACAGATAGCCTAATTCCGGCAAATGAAAACGTATGCCCGAAGAAAGGTCTTCAACTGCTACCTGACGCAGCTCCGACATTACTGCCTTGACATCTGATGCCGTCAGCGAACAAGAATGGGCAATCTGACTTGCCAGTTCGTCTATGGTCTTCGGCTTCAAGGTCTTCAGTTGCACATACTTGCGCTTTTCGCCTGTTCCTACTGCATTCTCTATATTGTGAACTTCGTATTTTATTGACATGATCCAGTACTGTTTAGATTAAAAATGTGAAGCATAACATCTGTTTTTGCAAAGATAAGAAATGTTTTTGAGAAAACGCATTGAGGATGAAAATAAAACGATTTTTCCAAACGTACCAATTGGTTTATTTAATTATGCCAATTGGTACGCAAAATTATACCAATTGGTACGCATATCCAAACCAGCTCACATGAATAATAGTATCAATTGGCATGCTTGTTCATGCAAGCTGATTAGGACACTTTGTTTTTATGAAAGATATTCAGAATGGCTTTAACTTTCTTGCGTAGCCCTATATAGAAAGGTCTATCAGCTTTCGCATTATATAGACTCTTGCAAATGTCGCTATAATGAAAACAACTCCTTGAATTAGCAGAATAATATTTTCTTGCTGCTAATTGACTTTCTGATTATAAATTTCCATTATAACGTCTGCGCACTGTTTTAGTCCGAGGCGGCTTGTGTTGATGACGATGTCATAGCCGTGAGGGTCTGTCCAACGGTGATTGGTGTATTGCAGATAGTGGTTGGAGCGTCCTGTGTTGACTTGCTCCATGCGCTTTTCGGCATTTTCGTATGACAGTCCGTCACGGTTCATAATCCTCTTGATGGCATCGTCCTTGTCGGAGGTTACGAATATTCTCAGAGCCTTGCTGTCATTGCGGAGAACCCAGTTCGCGCAACGGCCGATGATGACACATGGCTTCTTCATGGCTATGCTGCGAATGATGCGGCTCTCGCTTACAAAGATGGCGTCGTCGAGTGAAGGATTCATCGACATCGGGATTGCCTTGTCGGTGAAGACAAGCTCCCATAGTTTTCCTGTGCTTATATTCTGCTCGTTATCACGCACGAAGTCCTGAGTGTAGCCGAGTTCCTTGGCGGTCTCGTCAATAATGTCACGGTCGTAGAAGCCAACACCGAGGCGGTTTGCAAGCAACAGTCCGAGTTCGCGTCCGCCACTGCCATATTCGCGGGCAATGGTGATGACAAACGGCACTGATTTTCCTTCCGAACGTGCAAGCTCCTCTTCCTTGGAAATAGCCATCCTTTCATCTTTCGGAATGAATATAAAGTCAAGCCAGGATATATGCGGAGCAACGACCCTCACCATGAATCCTACATAGAACATACTGACAAGTGTGCCTACGCCAATCATCTTCCAGTCCCAGCGATGGAAGTATACGAACATCAGCACGATGGCAATGACGACGAGAAGCGTGTCGGAAACAATCTTAACCTTGCCAAAGTCCTTCTTGAACTTCCTCGATATTGCCAGCGAGAGGCCCTCCGGAGCAAGCATCAACGTATCGCTTCTTACCTCGCACGCGATACCGAAAGCAAGAATGGCTCCGCCGGCGAGCATTTCGACAAACTGCAACGGCCATGCTATGGCATAAGGCGCAGAGAGGGGAACCTGCAAGAAACTTGTCATCCACATCGTAACATCGGTGTAAAAGCCAAACAGCAGCGTGACGACAATTTGCAGCAGTTGCCTTGGCTCATAGTCCTTTCGCAATACAAGTATTTGCCCGGCAATGAACATAAGGTGCATTATTATCACCAAAGTGCCCATTGTCAGTGGCATTCCCAGTATCAGCGAAATGACGTATGGCGGAGCTGAGATTGATGATGAGCCGAGATTGGCACGCAATGACAGTGAAATGCCGAACGCCACGATGAACATTATGAATACAAAACTGACGTAGCGTCTTACCCATTCCTTCTTGCTTCTTTTTACTTTCTCCATAAATACAATCCTTGTTGTTCTACGTAATCTCTTTCCATTCCTTTTTGCGAGGAAGTTGCAACAAAGACAGTATGTTGGAGCGACCTAAAGATAAGACTGTAAAATAAGTCCCGGCAAAGAGATTTCTTGTTTTCGGGGGCAAAGTTACAAAAGATTTGCCTGAATCAATGAAAAAAGGCAGCCTTTTTAGACTGCCTGTATTTGCTTTGTTTTGTGGAACTAAAATCCCCTTTCGAAAAATCCCTTCCCGTTTGTTTCAAGAGCCAACAGGTAAAGGCTGCTTTGCATCTGCCTTCGGCAACAAAGCCTCAATGTCGGCGTTTCTTGCCAATCTTATGCCGACCTGCAAATATCAGTTGATGCTGTTGTGGGCGGGGGAGGCTTCAAGATACTTCTTGGCAAAAGCTTTATGACACCGTGGCAGTGTGATTGGGGAAGGAGTTTTAGCAACAATTCTTAACGTAGCGGCAAATAAGATCCGCCCGTAATCTGCTGCAACGGTAGCGACTTGAATACTATGTTATAGCCGCACTCCTCCCGCCAGTCTTCCTCATAAAGAAAGGCTATGTTGGCTTTGCTGTCAGGTATCATCGTGGAATAAGCCGACTGTCTGTTTGTAACCATGTACTTGCGCCAGCCGTCGACGTATGCCTTCGGGTCGTGATAGTTATCGGGCAATTCCTTGTAATATATGCCGACATTGTTGCGCGTGGTTGCCATAGGCGATGAGAGCAGGAGCAGGTTCACCCGTTTGCCATCGGCTGCACGCTTTGCTTTGACGAGCAGTAGCTCTGCGTTGCAGCCGCCAGAGAGTGTCTGACCCTCTATATCAGTCTCGCCAGAATGCACCTTGGTGCCCCATGAGCCTTCTGCCTTCTTGATGTTGGTGAACGTGAAGACGTTGAACCCTCGCCCAACGCTTTCGCCTGTGCGAAGGCGTGCGTTCAGCAATATGCTGCCGTCGGGCAGCTCCTCTACCTTGCACTCGTCGCCACTGTCTATGGGCGTTACGCCAATACCGCCGAGATAGTGCCACGTGGCACCAAAATCATCTGAATAAACCACACGGCTGCCGCCTACATAGACAGAGCCGACTACACGGGTGTTTACTGCGCCATAGATGCGGTAGTGGCTGCCAACCTTTACTTTCCGGCTTTGTATCATCCGCCCGCTACTGAAAAACAGGTGTCCCACGTTGCGGTCGCCCTTTACATAGAGCCTGTCCGAGATGTCTACAGGAGCCGACCACGTGCCTTTCTTGGCAGAATAGACCATGCTGGCTATGCGTACGCTGTCGTTGGGATTTTGCATGAGGAAGCCCACGTCGCCTGCCGAAGCCATGAGCAACACGTCGCCAGTCTTGCGGTCAACCACCGTGGAGGCATCGCCGAGAGCCTTGCCTAAGCCCGACTTGGCAAAGTGCTTCACCACATATTTCTGCTCGCTCCAGGTCTTGCCATTGTCGGCTGAAGTCTTGTAGACAATATCTATCCAGCCATAGCCTATGTCTGCTCCGCCGTTTTCGCGTGAGTCGCTGAACGCCATAAGCGTGCCGTCGTTGAGGCTCACTATTGCCGGGATACGGTAGTGTGAGTTCTCGGCAGTGGTGCTTTCAAACAGTGTTGTTTGCGCTTTCGCCGTAGCAATGACGGCACTTAAAATCAACAGTATAAGATACTTCATAATACTAAAAGGTTTAATATGTTTTTATTTAGTCATTCCTTTCATGCCTTTCTCAGCTTCTTTCCACAGACCCGGATTCATGGGGGAGGCCATCGCCGAGTGCTTCTCCTCTTGTTATCGGCCTGAGCTCCTCAGAAGTGTAAACCACAGAAGCCCATTCGGGATGCTTGGTGTAAATCAAGCTCTTGTCCACATAGTTGTAGCCGGCTACAAAGCAGTTCGTCAATGCCTGCACCTTCATGCTTCCTGCCCTTATATTTGACATGTAAATAGGTCGGTTTAAAGTTTTTTACTGTTGTGCTTTCTCAAATTGGGCGCAATTTACAAAATGTTTTATGAATCGATGATGGTTTTCAATAAAAGATGTAATAGTTTTATATTATTTTAAGGTTTGAAACGTGTTATTATGCAACGGCATGTAGCATTCATTACTTTTTTATTTTGTACCTTTGCCGAAAAGAAACCAGACAAAGGCAATGCTTGAAACACAAATATTAAACGAGCTGAACCCTGCGCAGCAAGTTGCCGTGACCTATTGTGACGGGCCGCAACTTGTAATAGCCGGCGCAGGGTCGGGCAAGACGCGCGTACTTAGTTACAAGATAGCATATCTGCTTCAGCATTACGACATGAAGCCGTGGAACATTCTTGCGCTTACGTTCACCAACAAGGCGGCAAGCGAAATGAAAAGCCGCATTGCCTCAATAGTGGGCGAAGAAAGGGCGGGATATTTGCAGATGGGCACGTTCCACTCCATCTTCGCACGCATACTGCGCTATGAGGCAAAGAGCATAGGCTTCACCTCAGACTTCACGATATACGACGAAACCGACTCGCGCTCGCTGATAAAAAACATCACCAAGCAGATGGGGCTTGACGACAAGACCTACAAGCCCGCCACCGTGCATTCAGCTATATCTATGGCAAAGAATCAGTTGCAGTCGGCTGACGACTATGCCAACGACAGTGGGGCAACGGAACGCGACCGCCGGCGCAACATGCCGGAGACGTATAAGATTTTCATGGCGTACCAGCAAAGGCTGCAGCAAGCCAACGCTATGGACTTCGACGACCTGCTTGTGATGACCTTCCGCCTTTTCCGTGAAAACGAGGACATAAGGCTGAAGTATGCCGAACGCTTTCAATACATCCTTGTAGACGAGTACCAGGACACCAACTTCGCCCAACAACAGATAGTGATGCTCCTGACAAAGGAGAACAAGCACGTATGCGTCGTGGGCGACGACTATCAGAGCATATATGCTTTTCGTGGGGCGAACATTGCCAATATCCTGCATTTCAACACCATCTACCCTACGGCAAAGCTTTTCAAGCTTGAGCAGAACTACCGCTCCACACAGAACATTGTGGCTGCCGCCAACTCGCTGATGAAGCACAACCGTCGGCAGATTGACAAGGAAGTCTACAGTTGGAATGCCGAGGGCGAGAAGGTAATAGTGTATGAAACGGCTTCCGACAAACGCGAGGCTACGGTAGTTTGCAACGAAATCAAGCGGCTTAAGAAGAAGGAAAATCTACATTACAAGGACTTCGCCATCCTCTATCGCACCAACGCGCAAAGCCGTACCTTTGAGGAAGAAATGCGCAAGCCGGAGGTGGGGCTGGGCTCTTGCTACCGCATCTACGGCGGACTTAGCTTCTACCAGCGCAAGGAGATAAAAGACATCATAGCTTACTTCCGCCTCGTAGTAAACCCCAACGACGAAGAAGCCTTCCGCCGCATAATCAATTATCCGGCGCGCGGCATAGGCAACACCACAATATTAAAAATAGCCCAAGTCGCGCAAGACAGTGGCGTGAGCCTGTGGGAGGCCATCAGCCACCCTGAGGAAAACGGACTTGTCGTGAACCGTGGCACAATGGATAAGCTTGGTGCCTTCCGTGAGCTTATCACATATTTTATAAATAAGAGCCGGACCGACGACGCGCTGACACTGGGCAAGGAGATCATAACCAAAAGCAAAATAGAGGAAGATCTTTCCAAAGACAGCACGCCGGAGGGCGAAGCAAGGCGTGAAAACGTAGACGCGCTTGTCTCAGGCATTGCCAACTTCGTGCAGGAGAGGCAACTGGCGGCTGAATCGCAAGACTCACCTGCCACCCCCAACATCCTTCTTTCCGATTACCTTTCTACGGTTTCGCTTATGACGGATGCCGACAACACCGACGATTCCGACGACAAGGTAACGCTCATGACGATACATGCGGCAAAGGGCTTGGAGTTTAACACGGTGTTTGTAGTGGGCCTTGAGGAGAACATCTTCCCAAGCATGCTGTCCGTTGACAACGACAAGGCTCTTGAAGAAGAACGCCGGTTGCTCTATGTGGCTATAACACGAGCCGAGAAGCACTGCTACCTTACCTGGGCACACATGCGCTGGCGCTTTGGCAAGATGGACAGCTTCATAGAGCCCAGCCGCTTTCTTGATGACATAAACTGTAAGTACGTGGAGAGCAAGAGCGACGGCATGGCGGTGTCACAAGGCGGTCGCAGCGGCTGGGCGCGTTCTGTGTTCAATGACGATTATGAGATAAACGCGCCTTACACAGGCTCCCATGCATGGGGCGACGGCTACACGCGCCGCAGTAGCCGCATGCAGAATTCACGCCCCGTGGCAGGACAGTTTATGGCAGACCAACGACCGAAGGCGACCGCTCCGCACATGCCGGAAAAGGCGGTCAACCCGTTCTCCGATTCATTTGAGCGTAAACTAAAGGAAGGCGGCAGGTGGTCGAAGGTTACAAAGGCTATCGTAAACGGTGGCCGCCAGCTTTCCCAATCGTCGACACCTATTCAATCATCAACCGCCGACACCCATTCCTCAGCTCTTGCGGTAGGTTCCGTCATTGACCATCAGCGTTTTGGCAGGGGCACGGTGGTGAAGCTTGAAGGCACGGGAGAAAACAGGAAGGCGACTGTAGATTTTGATTATAATGGGCAAAGGCAGCTCTTGCTGAAGTTTGCCCGCTTCACAGTAATATAGTATGCCTTGGCATGAAAAGTAATTTCTTGCACAGCGTTGCGCTTCCGTTTCGGATGCTCAACCTAAGTATGTTGTTTTGCCCACTTCATTTTGCAAAACGAAAGGGCGAATTTGGGATTTTGTAATCTTTAACCTAAAAAAGTATTATAACAAAGAAAAAAAGAACGACTGTTTTTGCAAAACATGGAGTTTTTGCTAACTTTGTACTCGAAAAGAGAACGAAATCATTCAATATTCATAACTTAAATACATTTAGCAAAATGGCAAAGTTAGATTTGACTAAGTATGGCATTACTGGCGCAACAGTAATCGCTCACAACCCTTCTTACGAGCAGCTGTTCGAGGAGGAGACAAAGGCTGGACTTGAAGGTTACGAGGTAGGTCAGAAGACCGAGCTTGATGCCGTCAACGTTATGACTGGTATCTACACGGGACGTTCCCCCAAGGACAAGTACATCGTAATGGACGAGAACTCAAAGGACACCGTGTGGTGGACTTCTGACGAATATAAGAACGACAACCACCCAATGTCTGAGGACGTATGGGCAAAGGTCAAGGAGATTGCAAAGAAGGAGCTGTGCGACAAGAACCTCTATGTCGTTGACGCTTTCTGCGGTGCCAACAAGGACACTCGCATGGCAGTTCGCTTCATCGTGGAGGTTGCATGGCAGGCTCACTTCGTTACAAACATGTTCATCAAGCCTACAGCCGAGGAGCTTGAGAGCTTCGAGCCTGACTTTGTTATCTACAACGCATCAAAGGCAAAGGTAGAGAACTACGCCGAGCTTGGCCTCAACTCTGAGACTTGCGTTGCCTTCAACGTAACAAGCCGTGAGCAGGTTATCATCAACACATGGTATGGTGGCGAGATGAAGAAGGGTATGTTCTCGATGATGAACTACTACTTGCCGCTGAAGGGCATCGCTTCCATGCACTGCTCTGCAAACTGCGACATGAACGGCGAGAACACCGCTATCTTCTTCGGTCTCTCCGGCACAGGCAAGACCACTCTTTCTACCGACCCGAAGCGCCGCCTTATCGGTGATGACGAGCACGGATGGGACGACAACGGCGTGTTCAACTTCGAGGGTGGCTGCTATGCCAAGGTTATCGGTCTCTCAAAGGAGCATGAGCCTGACATCTATGGCGCAATCAAGCGCAACGCTCTCCTTGAGAACGTTACCGTAGCTGCCGACGGCACAATCGACTTCAACGACAAGTCGGTTACCGAGAACACTCGCGTTTCTTATCCTATCAACCACATCAACAACATCCAACCGGGTTCATCAGCACCTGCTGCCAAGAACGTAATCTTCCTGTCAGCAGACGCTTTCGGCGTGTTGCCTCCTGTTTCCATCCTTACACCTGAGCAGACACAGTACTACTTCCTGTCTGGCTTCACAGCCAAGCTCGCAGGTACAGAGCGTGGCATCACCGAGCCGACTCCGACATTCTCGGCTTGCTTCGGTCAGGCATTCCTTGAGCTGCACCCGACAAAGTACGCTCAGGAGCTTGTCAAGAAGATGAACATGTCCGGCGCAAAGGCATATCTCGTAAACACAGGTTGGAACGGCACAGGCAAGCGCATCTCTATCCCCGACACACGCGGTATCATTGACGCAATCCTGGATGGCTCAATCCTGAAAGCTGAGACAAAGAAGATTCCTATGTTCGACTTCGAGATTCCGACTTCATTGCCAAACGTTAATCCTGCAATCCTCGACCCACGCGACACATATGCTGACGCAACACAGTGGGAGGAGAAGGCAAAGGATCTTGCCGCACGTTTCATCAAGAACTTCGGCAAGTACACAAGCAACGAGGCTGGTAAGGCTCTCGTAGCTGCAGGTCCTCAGCTCTAAGCAACCAATAAATGCGTCTATCCGTTGTCCTTGCCAACAAGGCAGGCTGACGGATTGGCAAAGAAAAATAGCAATAGAACCCTGCTTGATAGAACATCAAGCAGGGTTTATTGTTTTCCGTCGCAATAAACACACAGTATTAATGCTTGAATGTACAGGGGCAGACACCACAATGTAGCATAAGCCTCTGCATGGCGTTTTAATGTCATGGAAATGTTATTGTGTCACGAAGAAAGCGATTATGCGAGGACACAGCCAGTATCATGGACATGCGGTTAAAGTTTCTGCGCATTGCCCTAAAAGTTGCATTGCCATGCGCTGAAAGTTGCAACGCATGGCGATAGAAGTTTCAACGCCGGGCAATGAAAGCCTCTGCGTGTGGCTGTTAAATGCTCTACGCAAGGTAACGGTGTGATAAAGGCATCGGGACAAAGGGGTGCGGAAAAAATAAGTGAACCTGTCCGAGAGCCTATGCCTTGGCATCACATGGTTTCTCCGGTTTTAATAGGGAGTTGCGGCTGCTCTTCCTTGGTTACGTACCTTTTCCAATAGGCTATGATGAGCGTGGTGAGTGGCAGGGCTATTATCAGTCCGATGAAGCCAAGCACGGCTCCCCAAACCGAAAGCGACAAAAGCAGTATTGCAGGGTTCAGACCCATAGCCTTGCCCATTATTTTTGGGGTTACGATCATGTCGGTTATTATTTGCACCACTATGAACAAGCCCACCGCCAGTCCAAAGATAATCCAGAAGTTCTGTCCTGTGTCAGCGGCTTTCAGCATGGCGAGGAACGCTGTCGGGATGAGCGCAAAGGTGTGCAGGTAAGGCACAAGGTCGAGTATGCCGATGAGTATGCCAAGGCCTATAGCCATAGGGAAATCCATGATGGTGAAGCCGATGCAAAACATCACGCCCATGCAGAAAGCCACCGAGCCTTGCCCGCGGATGTAGTTGTTGAGCTCACGCTCCACGTCCAGTGCCAGTTCGCGCCAAAACGGGCGGTTCTTCTTTGGGAAAATCCTTATCCAGTTGTTGGTAAGGGTCTCATAGTCGAGCAATATGAAGAACATGTAGAGCAGGGCTATGAGCGATGCCACGACGCTCATGACCACGTTTGCCGTTTGCCCGAGCACGCTGAAGAGCTTTGGGGCGACCGTTTTCAGCGCATCGGTGAAGTCGCGGCTCTTAAGGAAATTATGTATCGTCTCTTGGTTTTCCATGATGCGCTCCGACAACCAAGCCGTTAGGTCGTTGGTGTGCGTAGTGCGCTTGAGCCAATGGGTGAGTATGTCCGAAAGCTTCGCAAACTGGTCTATCATAGGCGGGATGATGAGATAAACGATGAGTCCGATGATAGCCGTGACGAAGACGAAGGTCAAGATTATGGACAATGCGCGCACGTGGACGTGCATTTTGTTTTCAATGAACTTGACGATAGGGTAGAGGAGGTAGGCGAAGACCCATGCCACGAAGAACGGTATGAGCACCGCGCTAAGGTAGTTTATTAAGTAAAGCGCGGCGATGACAAGCAGTATGGCAGCAGTCCAGCGTATGAATTTGTCAAAAGTGATTTCGTTCTTCATGTCCGTTATCATTATTCCTGTGTATCAAAAATGTTTTTCGACCTTTCGTTGCGTTTGTCTTCCTCCAATGCCTTGCGGAAGCAGTCGCGGCATAGGGGCTCGTATTCCTCTTTCTCGCCAAGCATGACCTGCGCCGAATACTTCACGAGCCTGTGGCTTGCGTAAGCAAGAGACCCGCACTTCACGCAAATGGCGTGCACCTTGGTCACCTCGTCGGCAACGGTGCAAAGAGCCGGCATGGGGCCGAACGGCTGCCCGAGAAAGTCCATGTCAAGCCCCGCGGCAATAACTCTTACGCCGCTGTATGCCAAGCGGTTGCACACGTCAACGATGCTGTTGTCGAGAAACTGCGCCTCGTCAATGCCAATAACGTCATACCCCATGCCGTCCTTCAGTATTTCCTGCGAGTTGCGCACGGGAGTGGAGCTTATGCTGTTATGGTCGTGGCTCACCACGTCCATGTCCGAATAGCGCGTGTCGAAAGCAGGCTTGAAAATCATGACGCGCTGGCGCGCAATCTTGGCACGCTTCAGCCTACGTATCAGCTCCTCGGTCTTGCCTGAGAACATGGAGCCGCAAACCACCTCTATTCTGCCAGGGCGGTGGCTCTCCCCTGAGATATTTTCCATCATAACAGCTGCAAAGTTAAGGCATTTTCCGCTCATTCTATTAAAAAAAGCAAAGAATATCGCCATTCTTTGTAGGCTTGCAAAAAAATATTTATTTTTGTTGTCAGATTATGGGCATACTGTTTATCGTACCTACTCCGGTGGGCAACATGGAAGATATCACGCTGAGGGCTCTCCGCATATTGAAGGAGGCAGACTTGGTATTGGCAGAGGACACTCGCACGTCGGGCATCCTGCTGAAGCATTATGACATCAAGAGCCATCTCATGTCTCACCACAAGTTCAACGAGCACGGCACCACGGCAGGCATCATCGACCGCCTGAAGGCAGGCATGACGGTTGCGCTGATAAGCGATGCCGGCACGCCCGGCATCAGCGACCCGGGCTTTTTCCTTGCCCGTGAGGCGGCAAAGGAGGGTGTCACCGTCCAGACTCTGCCCGGAGCCACGGCTTGCATACCGGCTATAGTGTCGTCGGGTCTGCCTTGCGACCGCTTCTGCTTCGAGGGCTTCCTGCCGCAAAAGAAAGGGCGGCAGACGTTTATGGAAAGCCTTAGGAACGAGACGCGCACAATGGTATTCTATGAGTCGCCCTACCGCACGCTGAAGACGCTCAAGCAGTTCAGGGACATCTTTGGCGGCGAACGACGGGTGAGCGTGGCGCGCGAGATAAGCAAGCTGCACGAGGAGCACGTGCGCGGTACGCTCGACGAGGTGATAAGCCACTTTGAGCAGACCGAGCCAAGGGGCGAAATCGTAATCGTGCTCGCAGGAAAGGAAAGCGAGCGGAAGAAAAGCAAAACCGAAACTGAACATGAAAAGTCTTAAATACCTCATAGCCTTATCCATAATCCTTTCGCTGTCGTGCTGCGTAGAGCGCAGGACGGAGCCGAAGAGCGTGCACGTCGTTGCCAAAGACGACTCGCTCGAAAAGATTATCGAGCAGCGAGACAACCAGATAAACGGCATGATGGCGACGATGAACGAGATTCAGGACGGCTTCAACGAGATTAGCGAAGCCGAGAATCGCGTGAACATCATACGGGACGGCGAGCGTACGGACAAAGCCGCGCAGATAAAGGAAAACATAAAGTTCATTGCCGACCGCATGCAGCTCAACCGAGAGCTCATAAAGAAACTGCAAAAGCAGCTGCGCGAAAGCGACTTCAAGAGCGTGGAGCTGAAGCGAGTGATAGCCAACATGCTGCGTCAGCTCAGCGAGAAAGACAACCAGCTGCAACAACTCAGGGCGGAGCTGGAGGCAAAAGACATACACATTGCCGAACTTGACAAGACCATAGGCGACCTCAACGACAACGTGGAGGACCTGCAAAACGAGAGCGAGCAGAAGTCGCAGACCATAAGCAGCCAGGACATGCAGCTGAACACAGCCTGGTACGTCTTCGGCACAAAGAAAGAGCTGAAAGACCAGCGCATATTAGACAACGGAAAGGTGCTGCGTTCTTCTTTCAACCGCGATTACTTTACGAAGATTGACATACGCGTCACCAAGGAGATAAAGTTTTATTCCAAGTCGGTCAAGCTTCTTACCATGCACCCGTCGGGCAGCTATGAGCTTACGCAAGACAACAACGGGCAATATCGGCTTGCCATATCAAACCCACAACTTTTCTGGAGCACGAGCAAGTATCTTGTAGTGCAGGTGAAATAGGCTTTCGCGCCGAATATATGAAACACACACACTTTGATGGCAGTCAATACGTTTTATGATTTCTCGCTTGTCGTGGCATTGGTGCTTATGCTGTTTTTCGCCGTCTATTTCCTGACAGCCAAGACATTGGACAAGCCTGTTTTTGCTAATTATATTCGCTCCCGCCGTATTATGGGGGGGGTGATGTTGGTGTTGTCAGCCAATTATATGGTTCACCTGTTGTGCAAGCCTCGTTTTTCCCATACGGACGCGGCTATATTGATGAACCTGTCGACCTATTTCCTTGCCTATTGGCTGTTCTATTCCGCCTTCATGACGCTGCTCGACAGAGCAAGGGTCACCCGTCGGCGGTCTGTTCGCAACATGCTGTGCTGGATGCTGTTCACCGCAATGTCGGCAGTCGTAGTGCTGTTTTTCCCTGAAGGACCCGCTTGTCATGTAGGGCTGTTGCTCATGGCATTGTTGCTGGTAGGCTATGGCATTCATCTCTCAATGCAGGTCATAAGTACTTACCGCAGGGCGGTGCGCTTGTTCGACGAGACCCATTCGGAGAATATAGCTGCATATATCAGGTGGATGTCAATATTCACGTGGTTGGCGTTGGGCTTTGGTGTAGGCTGCGGTTTTCTCACGTTTCTTCCCGAGCGTTGGTGTTTCCTTTGGATTCTTTCTTCCATACCGTTTTACATCTATTTGTATTGTTCTTACATGAACTACATGCTTTTTTATGAGCAGATGGAAGCCATATTGGAGAACATTGTGCCTGAAAGCTCCGATGGCATTGACGAGAGCGGAAGTGCTGAGGATGCGGCGAACAACATTCCCGCCTATCATGCCGAAATAGAAAAGCGCCTTTCCGAGTGGATAAGCGAGCGTGGATACATCAGGCAGGGGCTGACCATAGAGGACGTGGCGAATGCGCTTTCCACCAACCGCACCTACCTCTCGTCATATATAAAAGCAACTTACCGTGTTTCGTTTCGCGAATGGATAGGCGACCTTCGGATAGAGTACGCCAAGGACAGGCTTTTGAGCCATCCCGAGCTTACCGTGGCCGCCGTTTCCGAGGAATCGGGGTTCATGTCTTTGAGCTATTTCACGAAAATCTTTACGCAAAAGGTCGGCACCTCCCCTTCAAAATGGCGGAAGAAGTGTTGATGGTTTCTTTTGCCGAGCGGTAAGGAAAACAGTCTTTCTCAGGGTAAAACAATCTTTGCTTTATCCACAATTTTTGCTCTAACCACAATTTAGCCTGTTGTCCTAACAACAAGTTTTTGCTGTATTGGATAATTCTTTGGAAGCGGCGGCTTGACGGCATTGCCTGTAAAAACTTTTTTATTAATTTTGAAGCCGGAAACAGTGCTGTTCCTGCAATGTCCTTGCACTGTTGTTATGAATTATTCAAAACTTTAACCATAAATAAAAAAGAATAACAATGAAAAGAAAAACATTCTCCGTACAGCGGTTTGCAAGGGCGTTTGCCTTTTTGCTTGTGTGTGTGTTCGGCATGTCGTCATGTTACGACGACGATGACCTGAAGGGCGACATCGCCGACTTGCAGACACGCGTGGCAAGTCTTGAAGATTGGCAGAAGAGCGTCAACAGTGATATTGCGTCATTGAAGACCATTGTCGAAGCTTTGCAAAGCAAGAACTTCATAGCATCCGTCACGCCATTGACCGCTACCACAGGCGACGCAGGCTATACTATATCATTCCAAACAGGCCAGTCAATAACCATAATGAACGGCAAGGACGGCTTGAACGGCAAGGATGGCGTCAATGGCAAGGACGGCTTAAACGGCAAGACTCCTGCCATCGGCGTGAAGCAGGATGCTGACGGTGTTTACTATTGGACTATCGATGGAGAATATCTGACGGACGGCAACGGAAACAAGATGCGTGTAACGGGTGAGAAAGGCGACAAGGGCGACGACGGCGCACAGGGTGAGAAAGGCGACAAGGGCGACAAGGGCGATGACGGCGCACAGGGCGAGAAAGGCGACAAGGGCGACAAGGGCGAC
>CAZEEP010000002.1:152157-172648 GCA_964511295.1 uncultured Prevotella sp. | reverse complement strand
GGCGACAAGGGCGATGACGGCATAACCCCTCAGCTTCGCATTTCCGATGACAACTATTGGCAGATTTCCACCGATGACGGTAACACATGGACTTACCTGCTATCCAACGGATATAAGGTAAAGGCTACGGGTGACACAGGCAAGAAAGGCGACAAGGGAGATACCGGGGCTAAGGGTGACACGGGCGACTCGTTCTTCAAAAGTGTTGACGCGTCAAATCCCGGCTATGTAGTCTTCACGTTTGCCGATGGCACCACTATCAAGGTTCCGCGCTGTCCAGAAATAGTATTGTCTTTCGATTATGAAAATATCCGGATCTTACCTTCTTCGGATACAATTACCGTCGATGTCAATATAGATGGCTTGTCGGCTGCAAACTATTATGGTATGTATGCAGAGCTGAAGACAGCGGACGGCAGTGCTATGGCACTCACGCGTGCCAGCAGGTCCATTGACGTGAAACTTTCCGACAATTACAAGAAAGCGACCGTAAAATTTACAAACAGCAGCGTTGGAAAGGCAGTTTTGAGAGTGACCGTAATCACTAATGACTATAAGGAGGTGAGCGCGTCAATAATATTGAACCAAATATCAAGCGCATCAGACTTCCTGGCGCTTATCAAGGACGGTGATAATCTCAAGGACAATATAATATTATTGATGTCAGACATCGACCTTGGCGGCATTACCATACAGCCCATAAGTGCCTTGGTTGGCAGCATTTTTGATGGTGGCGGACACCAAATAAGCAATCTAAATGTGGATTATGGCAGCCTGGATAAAGCCGGATTGTTTAGTAGCATAGAGGACGCTATTGTCAGAAACCTGATTATTGATAACGTGCATGTTTCCTCTGAAAGGGTAACAGGCAACGGGATAAGCATCGGTCTTCTCGCAGGGGAGATAAGTTCCAGCACGATAGATGGTCTTACTATAAGAGTTTCTACCTGTCATATTCCGGAAAAAAGTGATAAAAATAACTGTGGATTGGTTGCTGGATTAGCTAAAACCATACCAGGAAAAGGAAAGTCTATAATTAATAATTATTTAGTTAGATTGTGTACATATACAGGTATGGGAGGCGAGAATAGGGTAGTACAAAACAAGTCTGAGGTTGTAATAAGAGGATATAATACAGGACTTATTTGGGACTAATAACCTAGTGAAATAACGTCTGTGCAGGGCACGGTTTTGCCTTGCACGGACGTTTCTGCAATAGAGCCGCATGCGTATTTCGCTGCACGTTTTCACATGCAGTTTTCTGTTTTAACACAAGTTTGATGAAAAAAAGACTGCCAATTGTAAACCATGTGAGAAAAAATGCTTACCTTTGCAGGCGTTTTAAATCTTAGGGGTAATTTTTGAGTAAATCCATGTTCAAAAGGTTCCGTAGCTCAGCTGGATAGAGCAACAGCCTTCTAAGCTGTGGGTCTTGGGTTCGAATCCCAACGGAATCACTTTTGGCATGAAATCTGCAAATTTTATGCAACCAAAGCCCATTGGTATCTCGTTCATCACAAGGAAAGGTTGACTGTCGGAATAAATCATTCCGAGGTAGGTACTATCAAGATTGTTCCATAGTTCCGACTTTGGGAATGCCACAGCATCTGCTAACAACTCGTCCGAAAATATATTGCTGATTTAGCTTTCTTTTTTGCCATAGTCCTCAATTATTCAATTTCCCACTCATCAATAGTATGTTTGTCGGAATTGAAATGGATGCCTGCTTTGACGACCTTGCGCCCATCGGTCAGATATGGAGTTGCATAACCATTATCGTTAGTTTTAATGCAAATGCTTGTGCGGCGGCTCTGCGTTGCTTGTGCGGCGGCTTAGTGTTGCTTGTACGGCGGCTCTGTGTTGCTTGTGCGGCGGCGCAGTGTTGCTTGTGCGGCGGCGCAAAAGTTGAAAGGCGGGATTGCGTAAGTAGCTAACATAAGGCATTGATACCTCTTGGCGATGCGCCAGCCTTAGAAGCACTTGTTTTGTCATGGCTCTTTTTTTAAAAAAATATCCTTTGATGTTCCGATTTTTTGCTATATTTGCAACGTGATTTGCACCAAGCATTCGAAATGCGTTGCAAATATAAACGCATAATCTAAACGAACAAGAGTAAATCTAAGTATTTTAGATTTGCAGTCTGTCGGGCGTGGGTTTAAAAGTTATTAAGGCTATGAAAACGAATTTAAGGCAAAGATTGCAACAATACATAGTGTCCAAGGCTATGACGGTACAAGAATTTGAGAAGCAGGCAGGCTTGAGCAACGGTGCCGTTTCCAAAATGGGGGACAACACCCGTACCAATACATTAGAAAGAATATCTAACGCTTTCTCCGATTTGAATCTGAATTGGCTGAGGACGGGCGAGGGTTCGATGTTGAAGCAGACGGAGCCGTTGGCGGCCGGCAACAAGAAGGGGGTGCCGCTCTATGACCAGGACTTTGCCTGCGGTTTCCTCGATTATGCCGATGCCGCTACCTTGCCTTCTTCATACGTCAACCTGCCCGGTACGGACAACGCCACCTGCTGGTGCCGCGCTACGGGCAACTCCATGCAACCGCTTATCGACAACGGAGACTATGTTTGCCTCCAGCTCATCGACGACCCCACGTTTCTCACTTTCGGTGACACCTACGCTTTCGACTGCACCAACGGTATGCGCACCATCAAGAAGCTCGGGCGCGGCTCCCAGCCCGACACCTTCCGCCTCATACCCGTAAACAAGGAAGTGGACGAGCAGGACATTCCTTTCGCCTACATCCGTCGCGTCTTCCGCGTCGTCGCCGTAGCCAAATACCTGTAAGCCCGTGAACGTGCGGATTTGAGGCAGTCAAGACACAGGGCAAGAACGGCTTGAAGCATATGGCTGTCTCTTGAAAGCCGGGCTGTTCCTTGAAGGCAGAAAGTAGGACAATAAAAAAAGGCGCAAGCCGTAGAAGCGTTTTGTGCTTCCTTGACGGCTCGGATACCGCCAAGGTTTTAATGTGGTTTCTACTGCATCTGCGGTACTTCCACGATTTCGCCGTGCCTGATATACCAAAGGTAGCCGCGGACATTGTCATAACCCATGTCTTTCAAGAGGCGCATATAGCCGCGTACTTGCGACTTGTGCTTTTCGAGTTGCCTGCCTGTCTTGAAGTCTATTACCGTCATTTCCTTGCCGTCGTAGATGACGCGGTCGGGTCGTTGCTCGGCGATGTGGCCGTTCCCCTCGTCGTAGAAAAGGATGGAGCGTTCGTTCATGACTGTCCAATGGGGCGAGAACCACTCGCGCACTTGGGGCTCGGCCAGCTCCTTGCCGATGTATTCCTTCAATTCGGCTCGCGCCATCGGCTTGTCATAGAGCACGCCGTCAAACTCCAGTTGGTCTATGGCGGTGTCTATTTCCGTATAGTCATGGATTGAAGCGAAAAGCTTGTGCAGGATGTTTCCCGTGTCTATGTATGACCGTGTCTTTTGTTTTTCCTCCATCTCGTCGTCGGGAGTCATGAAGTCGGTGCTGGCGTTGCTCTGCCGGAAGTGCGCTTTCGGCTCGGTGTTCGTGATGGCGACGGTGACGCCGGTTTCATGCTCCATGAATACGTTGCCGTGGCTGCCTCCGTGCCCTTCCTGTTGCTCCGGCGCGGCGGTTTTGCCATGCGGCGCATCGGGTCTTGATGCCGACGTGTTGTCTGCAAGAGCCGCCCCTGCAAGCGTGCCGTAACGGTATGTGACAATGTCGGCGGCGGCGTCTTTGGAAACGCCAAGGTCGTCAAGGCTTTTCTGTATGATTTCTGACGGATAATCGCCACTGTCTTTCTTGCTTATTACAAAGAGGTTCTTTGACGCACGCGTGAAGGCAACGTAGAGGATGTTGAGGTTGTCGACGAGGTTCTTGATGTGCTCGCTCTCGTAGTCGTCGGCATAGATTGAAGCTTGCAACTTCTTTGCCTGTACGTTTACGGGCACTACGGGCAGGCGGTTGAAGGGCGCATACTTCGGTTCCACCCAAAGGATGTCTCTCCGGTCTTCTATCTTCCAGTCGCAGTAGGGCATTATGACGTTGTCATATTCCAGCCCTTTGCTTTTGTGTACGGTCAAGAGTCGTATGCCGTCTGTCTCGTCGCTGTGGATAGGCTTGGCGCACAGTTCCTCGTCCCATTTTTCCAAGAACTCGTCGATTCCGGCTATATGTCTTTGGAGGTAGTTTGACAGCTGGTCGAAGAAAGCGCAGACGTATGCGCTCTGGTCTTGCAGCTGCTCCAGATGGAAGATGCGGAACAGCTTTTCCGCAAGGTCTACGAGGGGCATGGAGAGCAGGGTGGGGGAGCCGGCGAGGAAGCCCCGTGGCATGGATGCGTCAAGCCCTTTCTCGTTGAGGAAGGTTTCCGCGTCGGGCGTGCCGTTGCCGGCTGGCGCCAAGGCGGCGTTTGCTTGTAGGCGGATTGACGTGTAGGCTTTGGCGAGGAATGCCTTGGCGAGGTTGTCGTCGGGGTGTGCCAGAAGGTGCATCGCCTTGACGATGACGCTCACGGCGAGGGATGCGTCCAGGCGGAACGCCTCGTCGGAGACCATGTTCACCATTTTGTTCTCGCCATTGACGGCTACGGGGTTGTGGAGGAAGTAGGCGGCAAGCAGCTTTATGTGCTTGTTTTTTCTCACGATGACTGCAATCTTGTTTTGAGGAATGCCGTTCTCGAGGAGTGTCTCTATCGTCTCCTTGACTTTCTGAATCATAAGGTCGTCGTAGTCGCTCTTGGGCAGCATCGTGATTTCCACCAGTCCTGCCTTCGGCTTGCCTGATGGCACGTTCTGCGCTACGTCGGCGTAGGCATTCTTAATCTCTATAGCCTCGTGGAGGATTCTGTCGGGAAGATTCTTCTCCTGCAAGTCGGCGAAGGTCTCCTCCGCCGTTATCTCGGATGCTCGTTTGAAGAAGGCGTTGTTGAACTCGACGATGTTCCGCTGCGAGCGGTAGTTGGTGTCAAGGTTCTTCACCTGTACTTGCCCTGAGCTGTTCTCGGCGGTGAGGCTTTGCAACAACCGCCAGTCTCCGTTGCGCCAGCGGTATATGCTTTGTTTTACGTCGCCTACGATGAGGCTGCCTGCCTGATGAGCTATGCAGTCGTCCAGCAATACCTTGAAATTGTCCCATTGCACGGTGCTCGTGTCCTGAAATTCGTCAATCATGATATAGCGCAACATGCCTCCGATTTTCTCGTAGATGAATGGCGAGTCGCTGCCGTCTATCAGGTTGTTGAGCAGCTTCTGCGTGTTGCTCAGGGGATAGTCGTTGTTGGCGGCGTTGATGTCGTTTACTTCTTTCTCTATGCGCCCGAGCAGGCGCAACTGGTTGACGTTCTGCAGGGTTAGGTTTACGGAGACGGCGGTCACGGCTGCCCGCTTGCGTGCCTGCTCGGCCTCCTCAAGCAGAGGCGCGATGTCGTTGATGATTACCTGTGTCTCAGGCTTGTTTATGTCTGCCTTTTTTACAAACTTCGCCGGGTCGGCAAGTCCGTTGAGGACATACGAGTTGGGTATCTTCACGGTTTCGCCGGTATAGTTGCCTGAGGCGAGGTTTGCGAAGTAGCCCGGGGCGTTGCTTTTGCCGTGGGTGTAGCAAGAGTCGGTGATGCCGGCGTGCGTGGCTATGGAATCGTACCTTTCGGCAAAGGTTTTCATCTGCTTGTCGGCTTTGGCTTTAAGGGCTCTCAGCGTGGAAGTGTATTTGTTGAAGAATTCCGCGTTGTCCATTATGGCGCGGAACTCCGCCTGATGGTCTTTGTAGAAATCGGAGAAGATGTTGCGTCCGAAGTCCTTTATTTGTCCTATGACATTCCAGCTTTTGTCATCGTCCATGCGCTCCTGTACAAAGTCCATTATCCAAGAGAGCAAGGGGTCGTTTTCGCTGTCGATGTTCTCCACAATGTTGTCTACCGCCTGGCTCTCCACCTCGTAGTCGTTGAGCATTACTTGCAGGTTTGCCGTCAGCCCGAGCTCTCGGGCGAGGTTGCGCAGGATGCGCTGGAAGAAGCTGTCTATGGTTTCTACGCGAAAGTAGTTGTAGTCGTGAATGAGCATTGCCAGTGCGTCCCCTGCACGCATTCTGACAACCCTTTCCGAAAACTGTGGAAAAGCTTCCTTCACCTTATTGTAATAATCGTCGGCATCGGGAAGGCTGTTCGCGATGCCGTATAATGTGGACAGTATGCGTTGCTTCATCTCTTGCGTCGCCTTGTTGGTGAAAGTCACGGCAAGAGTGTAGCGGTAGTTTTGCGGGTCGCTGACCAGGAGCTTTATGTACTCTGCAGCAAGGGTGAATGTCTTGCCGGAGCCTGCTGAAGCTTTGTAGACGGTTAATGGAGCAGACTGTAGCATGTTGTTATGATTTTGCAGGGGGCGGCCCTTGTTGCCGTCCGATCTGTCTGCAAAACCGATTTGGTGATTGATTAATTCTCTCCGTTGGACAACCGGACGGCCACAAGAGCCGCCCCGGCAAGTGCTTAATAAGCGCGCGCAATGATGACTTTGTTCACAGCCGGCTTTCCGCTCACCATGTCCGTGAGTCCTTCTACGTTCTGGTCGTAGGCGAAAGGAATACAGCGGATGGTTGCCTGTGTGTCTTCCTTGATCTTCGCCTCGGTCTCGGCAGTTCCGTCCCAAGGGCAGAGGAAGAAGCCGCCGTCCTTGACGCGCTCCTTGAATTCGTCGTAGTTGTTGCACTCGTAGACGTGTGCGTCACGATGCTTGCGCGCCTTCTCGAATATTGCCTTCTGCATGTCCTCAAGAGTGTTCTTCACACGGTCAACGATGCCGTCGAAGCTCACGTTCTCCTTCTCCAAGGTGTCGCGGCGCATGATTTCTATGGTGTTGTTCTCAAGATCTCTGCCGCCCATGACAAGGCGTACGGGCACGCCTTTCAATTCGTAGTCGGCGAACTTGAAGCCCGGGCGTTTGTTGTCGGCGTCGTCATACTTGACGCTGATGCCTGCTGCGCGAAGCTCGTCGATGACAGGCTGTAGCTTGGCTGTGATGGCTGCAAGCTGCTCTGCGTTCTTGTTGATAGGCACTATGACAACCTGTATAGGAGCAAGGCGTGGAGGCAGCACGAGTCCGTTGTCGTCGGAGTGAACCATGATGAGCGCGCCCATCAGTCGGGTAGAAACGCCCCATGAGGTTGCCCAAACGTATTCGGGCTTGTTGTCCTTGTTGAGGAAGGTAACGTCGAAGCTCTTGGCGAAGTTCTGGCCGAGGAAGTGGCTGGTGCCGCTCTGCAAGGCCTTGCCGTCCTGCATCATTGCTTCGATGGTATAAGTGTTCAGAGCACCGGCAAAGCGTTCGGTCTCGCTCTTTACGCCTTGCAGCACGGGAACGTCCATCCAGTTCTCGGCGAAGTCGGCATATACGTGCAGCATCTTCTGTGCCTCTGCCTCAGCCTCTTCCATCGTGGCGTGAGCCGTGTGACCTTCCTGCCATAGGAATTCGGATGTGCGGAGGAACGGGCGTGTGCGCATCTCCCAGCGCATGACGTTGCACCACTGGTTGCACATGATTGGCAGGTCGCGCCAGGAGTGAATCCAGTTCTTGTATGTATGCCATATCATCGTCTCCGAGGTGGGGCGGATGACCAGAGGCTCGTCAAGCTTTGCGTCCGGGTCTACCGCTATTTTGCTGTCGTCGTCGCCCTTCAGGCGGTAGTGCGTCACCACTGCGCTCTCCTTGGCGAAGCCTTTCACGTGCTCTGCCTCGCGTGCGAAGAAGCTCACGGGGATAAGCAGTGGGAAGTAAGCGTTTTGTACACCTGTCTCTTTAAACATCTTGTCGAGTTGCGCCTGCATCTTTTCCCAGATGGCGTAGCCGTAAGGTTTGATAATCATGCAGCCGCGCACGGGGGAGTTCTCCGCCAGGTCAGCCTTTACTACCAGGTCGTTGTACCACTGGCTGTAGTCGTCAGCGCGCTTGGTCAGTTGTTTCAGTTCTTTTGCCATAGTATTTTTTAAATCAAATTTTCGAAATAGGGAAAACCCTACCATGCAATAGGCATTCTCCATTGACGCATATCAGTAAATATGCTTAATTTTGCCGCAAAGTTACTAAAAAAAGATTGCATAAGATTCAGACTTGGCAAAAAAAGGCTACCTTTGCATAAGAAAATAATGTAGATTTAAAATTTAAATAGTATCATGAAGAATTTAAAGACTGCTGCACTTGGAATGTGCATGCTTACTGTCGTTAGTGGATTTACTTTCACAAGTTGCTCTACCAAGCAGGGCACCGGTACGCTCATCGGAGCCGGTGGTGGCGCGGCTCTCGGCTCTATAATCGGTGCTATTGCCGGCCACGGCAAGGGTGCGGCCATAGGTGCAGCAATAGGCGGCGCCGTGGGTGCAGGCGCAGGCACGCTCATCGGCAGGCACATGGACAAGGTTGCCGCACAGGCCGCTGAGTTGGAGAGCGCCAAGGTGGAGACTGTTACTGACAACAACGGCTTGAAGGCAGTGAAGGTGACCTTTGATAATGGCATTCTTTTCAAGGTCGGCAAATATGACCTTCAGAATGCTGCCAAGACAGACCTGACCAAGTTCTCGCAGGTGCTGAAGAACAACTCCGACTGCCTTGTAGACATTCAGGGCTATGCTTCGTCTGACGGCTCCGACCAGCTCAACCTCACGCTTTCGCAGAACCGTGCCAATGCTGTCAAGAACTATCTTACGTCTATCTGTGGCGTGCCGGCTTCTCAGATAAGGAACTCTGTTGGCTATGGCGAGACCAATCTTGTAACCAACGCCGATGGCTCTGAAAACCGCGAGGCAAGCCGCCGTGTAGAGGTCTATCTCTATGCTTCACAAGCTATGGTAGACGCTGCTAACGCAGGTACTTTGCAGTAATTTAGAAGTACAGAATACAGAAGTCAGGAAGTTCTGTCATTACTACAAGCCTTGAGTTTATTGAAGATTGAACTCTTGACAGAACTTCTGACCTTCTGTATCAGGACTTCTAATCTCAGGACTTCTTCCCAAATGAAGAAAATTAGAAGAATTATCCGCTGGGTGGTGGGAGTGTTTTTTGCTTCCACCATTCTTGCCGTTATAGCCTATCGCTTCATTCCCGTTTATATAACTCCGTTGATGGTCATCCGCTGTGTGCAGAACGGCAATCTCACCATGCACCACCACTGGATACCGCTTGACGAGATGTCACCGCACATGCCTGTGGCTGTAATGGCTGGTGAGGATTCGCGTTTTCTTCTGCACCACGGCTTCGACTTTGACGCCATCGGCAAGGCTGCCAAACACAACTTGAAAGGAGGTAGCCGGCATGGGGCAAGCACCATATCGCAGCAGACGGCGAAGAACGTCTTCTTGTGGCCGGGCAGCTCTACGCTGAGCCGGTGGGTGAGGAAGGGCTTTGAGGTCTACTTCACCGCGCTGATAGAAGTGCTGTGGGGCAAGCACCGCATAATGGAGGTCTATCTGAACTCAATAGAGATGGGCTCAGGTATCTATGGAGCTGATGCCTGTGCCGAATACAATTTTGGCAAACGCGCCAAAGACCTGTCGCGTGACGACTGTGCTCTTGTTTCCGCCACCTTGCCCAACCCACGCAAGTTCTCGTCGAAATGTCCCAGTGCTTACATGCGCAAGCGCCAAAGGCAGATAAAGGCGAACATGCGCTATATCCCGTCTTTCCCTAAGGAGGGTGAAGATTATGACCCGAAGACGGCTGTAGGCAGTACTTACAGATAATTATATGGCTGTTGCTTTCTTTTGGCAGCAGCCTTTTCTTTTTGCGGCAAAAGTTTTATCGCATTGCGGTAAAGGTTTTGTCGGTCAGCGGTAAAAGTTTTGCCACAATGCGATGAAAGTTTTGTCGCATTGCGATTGCGGTGTAACCGTAAACGTAAGCTTATGCTTAACCTATTGTTTGTTTTCTTTTTTATTTCAGCTTATTGAATATGTGCTTTAAAATCAATTAAAAAATACGTTAAATGTTTTAATCTGAAACAACAGGTGTCTTGCAGATGCACGAGATAAAGCCTTGGAGACATATGAAAGTGATAAATTGTAAGTATACGGGCTTAGGTGACGTTTGATTTGAAAAATAAGCCTTCAATGTTTGACGTTTTGTAATGTTTTTGTGTAATTTTGCAAACGAATTGATAGGTAATAAAACAAAAACATTAGCAAATGCAAAGTAACGGATTGTATAACAGTGCCTATGAGCACGATGCGTGCGGCGTAGGTATGGTAGTGAACATCCACGGTGGAAAGAGCCATCAGCTGGTTGACGACGCATTGAAGGTGCTTGAGAACCTGCGACATCGTGGTGCTGAGGGCGCCGACGGAAAGACCGGCGACGGTGCGGGCATATTGCTCCAAATCCCCCATGAGTTCATTCTGCTTCAGGGTATCCCCGTGCCTGAGAAGGGCAGATATGGCACGGGTCTTATTTTCCTGCCGAAAGACGAGAAACGACAGCAGGAAATTTTGTCCATTATGATAGAGGAAATAGAGCGCGAGGGCTTGCAGCTCATGCACTTGCGCACGGTTCCCACCAATCCGTCGTGTCTCGGCGAGGCTGCCGCAGAGACGGAACCTGCCATAAAGCAGGTGTTCGTGACAGGCGTGTCCGACGACAAGGTGCCTGTCTTTGAGCGCACATTATATATAATAAGGAAAAAGATGGAGCGTCGCGTTCACGACAAAGATTTCTACATCTGCTCTTTGTCGTCGAAGAACATAGTATATAAGGGCATGTTGTCGTCGCTTCAGTTGCGCCAGTACTATCCCGACCTTACAAACAACTATTTCACCAGCGGACTTGCCTTGGTGCACAGTCGTTTCTCCACCAATACCTTCCCCACATGGGCGTTGGCACAGCCTTTCCGCCTGCTTGCCCACAATGGCGAGATAAACACCATTCGCGGCAACCGTTCGTGGATGAAGGCGCGCGAAGCAGTGCTTTCGTCGGAAACTCTTGGCGACATCAAGCAAATATCGCCGATAGTGCAGCCGGGCATGAGCGATTCGGCTTCATTGGACAACGTCTTCGAGTTCTTCGTCATGAACGGCATGTCTTTGCCGAAGGCGTTGAGCATTCTCGTGCCGGAGAGCTTCAACGACAAGAACCCAATATCCGAAGATATTAAGGCTTTCTATGAATACCATTCCATCCTGATGGAGCCGTGGGACGGCCCTGCCGCCCTGCTCTTTAGCGATGGCAGGTATGCCGGCGGCATGCTCGACCGCAACGGTCTGCGCCCGGCACGTTACACCATAACAAAGACCGGCACGATGGTGGTGGCTTCCGAGGTAGGCGTTATGGACTTTGACTCTACAATCATTGCCGAAAAGGGACGCTTGCAGCCAGGCAAAATCCTCCTTGTGGACACAAAGGAAGGCAAGATATATTATGACGGCGAAATAAAGGAAAAGCTTTCGCATGAGCATACTTACCGCCAGTGGCTGAACACAAACCGCATACAGCTTGAGAAAATTCACACTGGGCGAAAAGTAAGCAACTCGGTTGACGGACTTGAGGCAAAGGAGGTTGAATTTGGTTTCGGCGAGGAAGACATTGCCGATACGCTGATACCAATGGCAACCAAAGGACAGGAACCCACTGCCTCGATGGGCAACGACACTCCGCTTGCCGTGCTGTCTGACCAGCCGCAGATATTCTTCAACTATTTCAGACAGCAGTTTGCACAGGTCACCAACCCTGCCATAGACTCCATACGTGAGCAGCTCGTGATGAGCCTTACTGAGTATATAGGCCGTGTGGGCACGGGAATATTAAACCCCGACGAAACCAACTGCAAAATGGTAAGGCTGCCGCACCCGATACTTACCAACGGGCAGATTGACATTTTGCAGAACATACGCTATAAGGGCTTCAACACACGCAAGCTCAGCATGACCTTTGAGGTGTCTGACGACCCGGCAAAGGGAGGCGAGAACCTGCGTCTTGCGCTCGACCGCCTGTGCCATGATGCCGAGCAGAGCGTTGACGAGGGATACAACTATATCATACTTTCAGACAAGGACGTGAAACCCAGTGCAACATCTGCCGCTGACGGCGGAGAGGCAGTGCCCATTCCGTCTCTGCTTGCCGTGAGTGCCGTGCACCATTACCTTATAGATGTAGGCAAGCGTGTGCAGACGGCGCTTATAGTGGAAAGCGGCGAGATACGGGAGGTGATGCACGCTGCGTTGTTGCTGGGCTATGGTGCTTCGGCTCTTTGCCCTTATATGACTTACGCTATCCTCGACGACCTTGTAAAGAAAGGAAAGATACAGGAAGACTATAATACCGCTGAGGCAAACTACATAAAGGCCGTAAAGAAAGGCTTGCTGAAGATAATGGCAAAGATGGGCATTTCCACCATCCGCTCTTATCGTGGCGCGCAGATATTTGAGGCTATAGGCCTCTCTGAAAGCCTGTTGAAGTCTTATTTCGGCACTGACAGCAGCTCGGTTGGCGGCATAGGGCTTGACACGATAGCTTATGACGCAGTCCGTTTCCATGACAAGGCAAAGGCGATGGCTAAGGCAGACATGGAGCGTCCGCTGCCAAACCTCGGACAGTTCCACTGGCGCGAAGACGGCATTAAGCATGCTTGGAATCCGGAAACCATCGCCACGCTGCAACTGGCTACTCGCACGGGCAACTACGAAATGTTCAAGAAGTTTGAGCATCTGGTTGACGATAAGCTGGAGCCGGTGTTCTTGCGCGACTTCCTCGACTTCAAGCGCAATCCTATAGACATAGACAAAGTGGAGCCGGTGGAGAACATTGTGAAGCACTTCGTGACCGGAGCCATGTCGTTTGGCGCGCTTTCTGCTGAGGCTCATGAAGCATTGTGCCTTGCCATGAATGCCTTGGGCACAAGGTCGAACACCGGTGAGGGCGGCGAAGATAATGAGCGTTACCACGCCGAGGTTGACGGCATAAGCCTTTCGTCGAAGACAAAACAAGTGGCATCGGGGCGCTTTGGCGTTACAACCGAATATCTTGTGAACGCTGAGGAAATACAGATAAAAGTGGCTCAGGGAGCTAAGCCGGGCGAAGGTGGACAGCTGCCAGGCTTTAAGGTCAACGAAATAATTGCCAAGACACGCCATTCCATTCCCGGAATATCCCTTATTTCGCCCCCGCCTCATCATGACATTTACTCCATTGAGGACTTGAAGCAGCTTATATTTGACCTTAAGAACGTGAACCCCAAGGCTGCAATAAGCGTCAAGCTTGTAGCCGAGAGCGGGGTAGGCACTATAGCTGCCGGCGTTGTGAAGGCTAAGGCAGACCTTGTGGTGATTTCAGGAGCCGAAGGCGGCACGGGAGCTTCTCCTGCATCAAGCATGCGCTTTGCCGGTATTTCGCCTGAGATTGGCGTGGCTGAGACACAGCAGACGCTCGTAAAGAACGGCTTGCGTTCGTTGGCACGACTGCAAGTAGACGGGCAGATGAAGTCGGCACGTGACGTAATCATAATGGCACTTCTGGGAGCCGAGGAGTTCGGCTTCGGCACGGCTCCGTTGATAACGCTTGGCTGCGTCATGATGCGCAAATGTTCGCAAAATACTTGCCCGATGGGCGTGGCAACACAGGACAAGAGCCTGCGTGCTCATTTCCGTGGAGACTACCATTATGTGATAAACTATTTCACGTTCCTTGCCCAGCATGTACGCGAATATCTTGCAGAGATGGGCTTTACGTCGCTCAACGATATAGTGGGTCATACCGAATTGCTTACCCGTAGGGACACTTCTTCTATCTGGAAACCTGTAAGCAAGGCTGTTGAAAGCAAATGGAGCAGTCTCGACTTCTCACGCATGGAGAAGAAGGAGACGGGAGACGTAAGCCTGTACTGCACAAAGACGCAAGACCATGAGCTTGACAACTTGCTTGACCAGCAACTTATTGCAGGTGCTCAAAAATCGATACAGGATAAGGAGGAAGTGAACCTTGACTTTGCCATACGCAACACCAACAGGGCTGTGGGCACTATGCTGTCCGGAATAATAGCTTCGAAGTATGGAGAGGAAGGACTTCCCGAAGACACTGTCAATGTAAGGTTCAAGGGTTCGGCAGGACAAAGCTTTGGCGCGTTCCTCGTGCATGGTGTCAACTTCAAGCTCGAAGGCGAGACTAATGATTATTTCGCCAAGGGACTTTCCGGCGGGCGCATAAGCATCCTTCCACCGATACGCAGCAACTTTAATGCCGAAGACAACATAATTGCCGGAAATACAGGACTCTATGGTGCTACGAGCGGCGAGCTTTATATCAACGGCAAGGTTGGCGAGCGCTTCGCCGTGCGCAACTCCGGCGCAATAGCTGTTGTAGAAGGCGCAGGCGACCATTGTTGCGAATACATGACCGGCGGGCGTGTAGTGGTGCTTGGCAAGACTGGGCGTAACTTTGCTGCCGGCATGTCGGGTGGCGTGGCTTACGTCTGGGACAAAGACCATGACTTCGACTACTATTGCAACATGGGCATGGTGGAGATAAACCTCGTGGAGGAAACCACCTACCGCAAGGAACTGCATGAGCTTATCCGCCAGCATTATCTCTACACGGGTTCAAAGCTCGCGCGGACTATGCTTGACGATTGGAACCGCTACGTTGAGGACTTCATACAGGTGGTGCCGATAGAATATAAGCGTGTGCTGCAAGAAGAGCAGGTGAAAAAGCTACAGCAAAAGATTGCGGATATGCAGAGGGACTATTAAGCACCCCCCCAGCCCTCCACATTGAGGGAGGAAGTGTTATATCCTTTTAGCACAAGGAGACTGCATATAATAACTATTAACAACAATTTTCCTGCATCCCACCCGATAGGTAAAGCAGGGCCACCTCCCTGAGGGGGAGGGCAGGAGTGGGACTCTTTAACAATGGGAAATCCAAGAGGTTTTTTGGAGGTAGAGCGCAAGGAAGCGGGCTACCGTCCTATACATGATAGAATACACGATTTTGGAGAAGTTGAGCAAACGCTCAACAGCAAGGACAGACGTTTGCAGGCAAGTCGCTGCATGGATTGCGGCGTTCCTTTCTGCCATTGGGCTTGTCCGCTTCACAATAAGGCTCCTGAATGGAACGACGCTCTCTATAGGGACGACTGGCAGCTTGCTTATGAGCTGTTGTCGGAGACTAATGACTTTCCCGAGTTTACCGGGCGTGTGTGCCCTGCGCTTTGCGAGAAGGCATGCGTGCTGAATCTCATGGAGCATGAACCGACGACAAACCGCGAAAATGAGGCTGCAATCATTGAGCATGCGTATAATGAGGATTATGTGAAACCGCACATCCCGCAAAGAAACGGCAAGACCGTTGCCGTGGTAGGTGCCGGCCCCTCGGGGCTGAGCGTTGCCACGCAGTTGAATCAGCGCGGATATGAGGTTACGGTGTATGATGCCCGTGAGGATGCAGGAGGATTGCTTCGTTTCGGCATTCCGAACTTCAAGCTCAACAAAGCAATCATCGACCGAAAGATTAATATACTGAAGCAAGAAGGCATAAAGTTCGTCTTTGGCACAATGCTTGTGCCAAATGAGAGTAATGAGGCTGATAAGCCTGTCGAGCCAACAGTCAACATCCAGAACGACCCAACGCTTTCCAAGGACAAGACCGTTACTACCGAACAACTCTCGAAAGCTTTTGACGCTGTAGTGGTTTGTACGGGAACGCCGCAGGCACGTGACTTGAAGATTCCGGGCCGCGACTTGAAAGGTGTTTATTTTGCTTTGGAGATGTTGTCTCAGCAAAACAGGGTGCTTGCCGGTGCTGAGTTTAAGAAAGACCAGCTCGTGAATGCCAAAGGAAAGGACGTGCTCGTCATTGGTGGCGGAGATACAGGCTCCGACTGCATAGGTACTGCTCATCGTCAGGGCTCAAAAAGCGTCACGCAGATTGAGATTATGCCGCGGCCGATGGAAGGCCCTGACGACCCGAACAATCCTTGGCCTAACTGGCCGCGCACCCTTAAGACAACCTTTGCCCATGAGGAAGGTTGCGTGCGTCGGTGGAACATCAACTCTTTGGAGTTTCTTGGAAAGGATGGAAAATTGACAGGCGTTAAGGTGCAGGAAATTAAGTGGGAGCCGAACCCGGAAGGTGGACGGCCGATAATGAAGCCTGCAAAGGAGCCTGAGATAATAAAGGCAGACATGGTTTTGCTGGCAATGGGCTTCCTGAGGCCCCAACAGCCGCAATTCCCTGATAATGTCTTCTTGGCAGGCGATGCAGCCAATGGCGCAAGCCTTGTCGTAAGGGCATTGGCAAGCGGAAGAAAGACAGCTGCCGAAGTAGACGCTTACTTGAGAAAGTGAACGTCATCCTATCAATTCAAATTAGTAATTACTGGCTAAGTAATTATTAATAGTATTTGCATTTGGCAGGCGGCGAAGTGTCAGCGGACACTTCGCCTCTCTGCATCATGAAAACAGGTGTCATAATTAACTAATGTCATCTTTTTTTTGCCTAAAGTGAAAATATTCTCAATAAAAGTTTTGTATTCGGAAAAAATACCCTAATTTTGCATTTGAAAGATTTGACATACTACTATTATTGTTATTTTATATTATAAGCTTATGAAAAAGTTTTTATTCGCTGTTGCGCTCCTTGTTGCAGGCATAAGCAGCGCAAGTGCACAAGAAGGACTCCAAAAGGCTAACTTTTGGGACAATTGGTACATAGGCCCTAAGATTGGTGTAACCACTCCTTTGACCTTTAATCACACATTCCCGTTGAACCCTGCACTCGGTGTCAAGGTCGGCAAGAATTTCTCTCCAGTGTTCGGTGCCAATGTTGAAGTGTTGACTGGTTTTGGCGACAATGGCTTCTCGGCAGAAAAAGGCGCGTTCCTTGACTCGAAGACCCTCTTTAAGACTTTGAACGTAGGCTTGAACGGAACGATCAATTGGACGAATCTTTTCCTTGGTTACAATGAGGACAAGGTGTTTGAGTTGAGCTCTGATCTTGGTGTCGGCATATATCATGTTTTTGGCGACGACATACTTGTACAGCCTGACAACACGGGCGACAATACGGAGCTCACGGCAAAGACAGGTCTTAATTTCGGCTGGAATCTTGGCTCAAAGAAGGCTTGGCAGCTCTATGTAGAGCCGGCTGTCTATTGGAACCTTACCCACGGTCCTGGCGACTGTGTCGCAATGAACAAGAATGCCGCACAGGCAGCCCTGTTCGTAGGCCTCAACTATAAGTTCCTGACCAGCAACGGCACGCACAACTTCAAGAAGCTTGACCTTGGCGACCTCAACGACCAGATCAACGACCTGCGCAACCAGCTTGCACAGAAGCCGAAGGAAGTGGTAAGGGAAGTGGTGAAGGAAGTTCCTGTCAAGGAGTCGAAGGAAGTTCGTATCGACAACCTCTTCTTCGTTACTTTCCAGCAGGGTAAGTCTATACTCGTGAACGATGCGAAGAAGGCTCTTGACAACATCAAGGCAGGTAGCCACGTGGAAATCGTAGGTACAGCGTCGCCTGAAGGCTCCAAGGAGTTTAACGACCGTCTGTCACAGGCTCGTGCTGATGTTGTTGCCAAGTATCTGCAGGATCGTGGCGTAATCGTCGACAGCGCTACCGGTAAGGGTGTGCAGGGTGTCACATCTAACCGTTTGGCAGTCGTTTACGTGAAGTAAGCTACGAAGCAAACGATATTAAGAGCGGAGCAGGATTTCCTGTTCCGCTTTTTTCGTCCATGCCATGTGGGCGCAATTCTGCGTATGCCGATTTAATGCGGCAATATGCAAAAGTAAATTCAAAAACTATCAACTTATTGTCCTAAAACTCAAAAACTCTTTGTAACTTTGCATCAGAAAAACATATTTAAAAACATTATAGCGTTATGCTTACATTAAAACTCATCAGCGAGGATACCGAGCGCGTGGTGAAGGGTTTGGAAAAGAAGCATTTTCCAAATGCGCGTGAGGCAGTGGATAAAGTCCTTGAATATGACAGAATACGTCGTGAGGCTCAACAGAAGCTCGACTCTAACAAGCAGCAGCAGAACCAGTTGTCAAAGCAGATTGGCGGTTTGATGAAGCAGGGGAAGAAAGATGAGGCAGAGCAAGTCAAGAGCCAGGTGGCGGAGCTCAAGGCCGCCGACAAGGCATTGCAGGAAGTCTTCGACAAGGCACAGCAGGACATGACCGCCGTGCTTCTTGACATACCTAACATACCCAACGACGAAGTTCCTGAGGGAAAGGACGCAACGAGCAACGTCGTCATAAAGGAAGGCGGCGGGAAGCCGAACCTGTCGGGAGAGGTGCTCTGTCACTGGGACTTGCTGAAGAAGTTTAACCTTGTAGACTTCGACTTGGGCGTTAAGATAACAGGCGCGGGCTTCCCGGTCTATATAGGTAAGATGGCGCGTTTCCAGCGCGCCCTTGAGTCTTTCTTCCTTGACGAGGCTCGCAAGGCAGGATATGTAGAGATTCAGCCGCCGTACGTAGTCAACGCCGCGTCTGGCTATGGCACGGGCCAGCTGCCCGACAAAGAAGGTCAGATGTATCATGCAAATCTCGACGACCTTTACCTCATTCCTACGGCGGAGGTGCCGGTGACCAACATTTTCCGCGACGAGATACTTGACGAGAAGAGTTTGCCCGTCAAGCGTTGTGCATATTCGGCATGTTTCCGCCGCGAGGCTGGTTCCTACGGCAAGGACGTGCGCGGGCTCAACCGCCTGCACCAGTTCGACAAGGTGGAGATAGTGCGCATAGACACGCCCGAGCATTCCTACGAGTCGTGGCACGAGATGCTTGACCATGTGGAGGGGTTGCTTAAGAAGCTCGAGCTGCCCTATCATCTCCTGCTGCTTTGCGGGGGCGACATGAGCTTCACGTCGAGCATCTGCGTAGACTTCGAGACGTGGTCGGCAGCGCAAGAGCGTTGGCTGGAGGTCAGCTCCGTGTCAAATTTCGAGAGCTATCAGGCAAACCGTCTACACTGCCGTTTCCGGCGTTCTGACAGCAAGAAGATAGAGCTCTGCCATACCCTTAACGGTTCAGCACTTGCATTGCCTCGTATCGTTGCCACGATTCTTGAGAACAATCAGACACCAGACGGTATTCGTGTTCCAAAGGTGCTGGTTCCATATTGTGGATTTGAGATGCTCGACGACAAGATGGACTAAAAAGCTTGTTATATCAATTAGCTAAATCAATTTATCAGGCATTTTGAAATGCTAATATCGGCAAGGCTGGTAACATTCTAATGAGTGTACCGGCCTTTTTTTTGTGTGGTTTTGATAGTTCAAACCATTATTTGTAAGTATTAGAACTTGTTTTTTATCTGTTACTTAGAGCTTTTGACCAATACATTTTACCTATTTCAAGGCAACAAAAACTATTGGCAAGTATCTTCGCCTGTCTTTCTTTGCCAACAAAATCCTTGACTATTTGCCAGACTATGAGTCTAACGGAAACATAATCCGTTGCAATGCGTCGCCATACTTCGGAATGGAGGCAAATGTGTAACGATATAGTAAGGAGTTAGGAGTTTAGATATAAGAAAAATAGATTTAGAGCAAATGCATAGCTATATAAGAAAACTCAAAGCGATAGTGTTGTTAATGCCATTTGTGTTTATGGCTTGTGTTGACAACGATACTGACGTGCCCGTGACACAATCGACTGTGAACGTGCAAATGCCGAATGATGTCAATAGTCTTGACATTGTGCGCGACTCACTTGTCTATACCAATCTCACAACAGGCGAGAGGCTTGTTACACCAAGAGGCGTTACCACATTGCTGTCGCAAGGAATCTACGACTGTGTCTATGGTGCTGACGTGACCTATAAGAATGGCAACGACTCTGATGCTGTCATAGCCAAAGACAGGCTCACCGGCAAAGTGGAGAACATGGAGTTTACAGGACAGTCAAAGGCTGTCAGTATGGAGGCTTTCCTGTCCACCGTTAATGATGACTTTATTTCGAGGAGATATTCTTTACCGGTACGCTTCGTGCCTCTGGCTCACAATATTATGGTGACAGCTATATCAAGATATATAATAATACCGACCATGTGCTTTATGCGGACGGACTTGCTTTCTATGAATCGAAGTTCAAGTCAACGCAGCTTTTTGAATATCATCCGGATATACGCCAGGATACGTTCACTGTATGGTCGTGCTATGTCATACCAGGTTCTGGCACCGATCACCCTGTGCAGCCAGGTCATTCAATGCTCATAGTAGATACAGGCATCGACCATCGCACAGCGTTCACCATTGGCAATACAACTATAGAAGCCAATGAGGTGGAAGGATGGGACGGCGACACGCAGAAGTCAGTCGGAGGACTGTTCCTTATAAAGCTTGACAAAGACGGAAACTATCTTGCAAATGTAAAGGCCGATGGCAAAGCTGCTCATGAGCGAATCTTGAATATGAGGTTTGTCAACAACCAGTTGTATTTCATTGGTGTGATGACAGGCGACGGGAAAGGTACAAGCGTGTCATTAGACGGCAAAAGCACAGCAACAC
>CAZEEP010000002.1:133184-152057 GCA_964511295.1 uncultured Prevotella sp. | reverse complement strand
GATTACATCAAAGGCAAAGTTCACTATTAGCGACAATAACAAAACTGTAGAAGCTACAAAGACTCGTGACGGTGTGCTTCTGAAAGCAGACGCACGAAACGGAAATCTGTTGGATTCCAAGATTTATGGCACAAACCAGGCTGGCTATTTCGATGCTGTGGTTGGTGACAACGACAGCCTGTACGTGGCAGGTCATACTCTGCTCGGTTCGATTTTCTTAGAAAGCTATGATCCCAATGACATCAGTGCAACCAAGAATAAGATTAATTTAGCAACATCGAGCAGCGATGTAAAAGCAATAAAGATTAACAATGACGGGCTTATGTATGTTATGTTCAGAAACAGAAACAAAACGGGCTTCTACAATTCTGACATCACCGTTTCTCCAGCAAAGTTCTCAATGATTGTCAGCGCTTATCAGATGCCTTTCAAAGACATAACCACAGGAATAAGCACCATTTCGGTGAAGCCATCCAAGGCTGCAAGCAGCCATGTCTATAGTATCAGCGGACAGTATGTTGGCGAGAGCTTGAATAATCTGCCAGCAGGACTGTACATACAGGGCGGCAGAAAGGTTGTTGTTAAGTAAAAAACATGAGAAGCGCACGGTGTGGAAAGGCATCGCGCGCTTCTATTAATTTAATGATACAATGAGAAAACTGATGACGGCCTTATTGGCCATGACCGCCGTTCTGACCTTTGCGCAGCCTCTGCCTTTGGACAACACATACCGCATAGGCAAGCTCAGCAACGGGATGACCTATAACATCCGACACAATGCCAAGGAGGCTGGCATCGCTGACTTTTATATTGCTCAGCGCGTAGGCTCAATATTGGAAGAACCGCGCCAGCGTGGACTGGCACACTTCCTTGAGCACATGGCTTTCAACGGCTCGCAAAATTTCCAAGGCACGGCGAAGTCGCCGTCCATAGTGCACTGGTGCGAGGCACACGGCATAAAGTTCGGTGCCAACCTCAACGCATATACATCGGTCGACGAAACCGTTTACCACGTGTCGGCAGTGCCGGTAGGCAGTGAAAGCGTAGTAGACTCCACATTATTGATACTGCACGACTGGAGCCATTACCTTAACCTTATGGATAAAGAAATTGACAAAGAGCGTGGAGTGATACACGAGGAATGGCGTTCACGCAGGGGTGGGATGGCTACACAGCGCATGATGGAAAGCGCACTGCCAATAGTCTACAAAGACTCCAAATATGAAGACTGTATGCCGATAGGCTCAATGGACATAGTGGATCATTTCCCATACAAGGACCTAAGAGACTATTATCATAAGTGGTATCGCCCTGACTTGCAGGCTATAATAGTAGTTGGAGACATATATGTAGACAAGATGGAGCAGAAGGTTCGCACGCTGTTCTCAAAAAATTCAAAGGCAGCCAATCCTGCAAAGAGGGTGTACTACCCTGTTCCCGACAACGAGCCGATGATTGTCTGTTCGCTGAAAGACGCTGAGCAGCCCATCATGCTTGTCAACCTATATATGAAGCGCAACGCAACTCCCGACTCGTTGAAAAATAATGTGCAATATGAGCGGGACAACTATATCGATGCATTGATACAGCGCATAGTCAACAACAGGCTTGACGAGATGCAGAACACTACTCCAAAGCCTTGGCTGTCGGCATCGGCACGCCTTGGGAGTTTTTCATATCGCGTACAAAAGATGCCTTTACGCTCTCTTTTGGCGCACGGCAGGAAAACATCAAGGGCAGCTTCGACGCAGCAATAGGCGTGGTGGAGCAATTGAGGCAGCACAGCATAACGCAGAGCGAGCTCGACAGGGCTAAGGTTTATCAGCGCAATGTGGCAGAACGTGTTTACAACAGTCGCTCAGACCGCAAGAACAGCTACTATGTGCGCAAGGCACAAAACAACTTCATTGATGTCGAGCCACTGTCAAAGGTTCTTACCGGTAAGACAATACGCCTGACACCTTCTGTTGGCGATGGCAAACAGTCCATCAGCGGCTCATCGTCCATCAAGGACGCACGCACACTGCTCCAGCTCACGTGGCTCTATTTCACGCAGCCACGTTATGACAAGAATGCTTTCAACAGTGAGGCTTCGCCCAACGTGAGCTACAACGACACCATAACAAAGGCTGTCTATGGCGACAATCTGCGCACGGCTCCACTGAAACTGAAGGATCTTGAGCGTGTGGACTATGACCGTATATATGAAATCTATAAAGACCGCTTTGGCGATGCTACAGGATTTCGCATGACGGTCATAGGCAATCTGTCTCCCGACTCGCTCCGTCCGCTGCTCGAAAAGTATATAGCCTCTCTGCCTGCAAAAGGTC
This sequence comes from uncultured Prevotella sp., assembly GCA_964511295.1. Taxonomy (GTDB): domain Bacteria; phylum Bacteroidota; class Bacteroidia; order Bacteroidales; family Bacteroidaceae; genus Prevotella. The sequence continues at coordinate 149,727 of CAZEEP010000002.1, read as the reverse complement.
GCAAGAACGTAGCTGCCGACACTTATCCGGCTATCATTGGCGGAGTGCATAATCATGAGTTGATGCGCGAGACTGCCACGCCGCAAAGCAACCATATTCTATACCTGGCAGGAGAAGTTTACGGCAAAGAACGACCTTGCGCTCGATGCCCTGCGCCGTGTCTTGTCCATTGCCTATACCGACTCTGTAAGGTAGGAACAAGGCGGTGTGTATGGCATAAGCGCACAGGCAAGCATAGACCCTGACAACAAGCCGACGGGACTGTTGAAGCTCACGTTCACGACAGGCCCGGGCAAATATCAGACTATCATGCCCGTGGTGCTGCGCCAGCTTGAGAACATAGCTGAGCACGGGCCTTTGGCTGAGAGCCTCGAGAAGGTTAAGGCTTACTTGAAAAAGCAATATGGGCAGGCGGTTGTCACAAATGACTATTGGAAATATGTCATAGAGAACAACATAGAGCACGGCGTTGACTTTGACAAAGACTACCTGAAGCTTGTAGACAGCCTTTCGGGCAAGGACGTACAGCAAATGGCACGCCATATTCTCGACAGCTACAGGCGCATTACCGTGACCATGCACTCGGTGAAGCAGGAATAATAGGCTTTTTTAACGAATATATTTTGTGGCATAACGCAAAAAGGTGTATTTTTGTAGCATTATGATAAAGAAGTTATTTTTCAGCTTAGCTTTAGTGGCTGCTTTCACTACCGTGAATGCTGCCGCACCCGTGAACACTGTGAACAACGTCGTCAATGCTGCCAATGTCACAGCTATGCCTGCTGATGGTGAGGCAATAGACTTCACGCTCAACGACATCAACGGCAAGCCGTTCAAGCTTTCGTCGTTGAAGGGCAAGTACGTAATATTAGACTTTTGGGGGTCTTGGTGCATCAATTGCATCAAGGGCTTCCCAAAGATGAAGGAATACTATGGACAGCACAAGGACAAGCTTGAGGTCGTGAGCGTTGACTGCAACGATACTGAGGCGCGCTGGAAGGCTGCCGTCAAGAAGCATGCCTTGACGTGGGTGAATGTCTATAACCCAAAGGGAGCCGGCGACATAACAAAGAAGTTTGGCGTTGCAGCTTTCCCCACAAAGATTCTTGTCGATAGGGACGGGAAAGTGTTGAAGACGTTTGTAGGCGAGACCGACGATATATATACGGTACTGGATGGCTTGCTGAAGTAGACGAAGGAGACATGTTGAAAAGTCGCATGCCGCTCCAGGCTTCTTCGGCATGATTTTACCGTGGCGGGATTTATGCCTGTGGACGCGCAAGAGGCGCGGTGGTCATGCCTTTCGCCTGCCTGAAAAGAAGTCCAGCATGAGCTTTCTGCATTCATCTTGCAGCACGCCCGAGGTGACCTTCGCCTTCGGATGCAAGGCGTGTGGGGCAAGGAGGACGTAGCCTCGCTTGTCGTCGCCTGCACCGTAGACAATCCTTGACACCTGCGCCCAGCCTATGGCTCCGGCGCACATGGCGCAGGGCTCTACAGTGACGTAGAGCGTGCAGTCGCGCAGGTATTTGCCGCCGAGCAGGTTGGCGGCGGCGGTTATGGCAAGCATCTCGGCATGTGCGGTGACATCGTGCAATGCCTCGGTCTGATTGTGGGCGCGCGCTATCACCCTGCCGTGGCTCACCACCACCGCACCCACGGGCACCTCGCCCTCGTCGAGGGCGTATTGTGCCTCGGCAAGCGCAAGGCGCATGAAGCTTTCGTCGCGCGATATATTTTCGTCTGTCATGTTATATTCCGTTTTATTTTAAACAAAGATAGGCATTTTTTTTGAAGTGTGAAAGAAAACCCGTATTTTTGCAATTACAAAAAGGGCAAAGCCATGTCAAAGTTCTCAATACGCACGTTGTTCAAAAGGAACGAAGATCCTCAAGAAGGCGTACGCTATATATTTCTCGACGAGACGAACTCTACGAGCGACTACCTCAAGTCTCTGCTTGCAACCCTCGACGGCGTAGAGAAAGTGCCTCGCCTCACGGTGGCGTGCGCCGACTATCAGACGGCTGGGCGCGGCCAAGGCTCTAACAAATGGGTGAGCGAGCGGGGCAAGAACCTCCTGTTTTCCATACTGTGCCATCCCGTGTGGGTGCCCGTGCAGTCGCAATTCCTCATTTCCGAGGCGTTGGCCCTCGCCCTGCGCGACTCGCTTGCTGCCTATGCCGACGGCATAACCGTAAAATGGCCCAACGACATATATTGGAACGACTGCAAAATAAGCGGCACTATCATAGAGTGTTCGCTGCACGGCGGACGCATGCGTGACTGCATAATGGGCACGGGCGTAAACGTGAACCAGCAAGCGTTCGGCGAGGGTGCGCCCAACCCCGTGTCACTCTGTCAGATTGTGGGTCACGACGTTGACCGCACGAGGCTGTTGAAGGACATCGTAGGGCGCTTTGACGCTTACCTTGCCGACATACGTAACGGCAGCTACGGGAAGATCGCGGGCCTCTACGCGTCTTGCCTGTACCGCGGCAGCGGTTTCTTCCCGTTTCGCGACAGGGACGGCGACTTTGAGGCGGCTGTGGTAGAGGTGGAGGACGACGGCCGTCTTGTCCTGCGCGACCGTGGCGGCCATATTCGCATCTATGCGTTCAAGGAGGTGGAGTTTGTAAAATAACGATAATTTTTAAAAAACGAATATATGCTTCGATTTAATCGCATTCTCTTGAAGCTCTCGGGCGAGAGTCTCATGGGCAAACAGGGCTTCGGCATTGACCCCGAACGGCTTTCCGACTATGCTGCGCAGATTAAGGAAATTCACGACATAGGCGTGCAGATCGGCATCGTCATAGGCGGCGGCAATATTTTCAGAGGGCTTAGCGGCTCGCAGAAGGGCTTCGACCGTGTGAAAGGCGACCAGATGGGCATGTGCGCAACGGTGATAAACTCGCTTGCGCTCAGCTCTGCCCTTGGCGCAATAGGCGTGAAGAACAAGGTGATGACGGCTATACGCATGGAGCCCATCGGCGAGTTCTACAACAAGTGGAAAGCCGTGGAGGCTCTGGAGCAGGGCTGCGTCTGCATCTTCTCTGCCGGAACGGGCAACCCCTATTTCACCACAGACACGGGCTCGTCGCTCCGCGGCATAGAGATCGAGGCAGACGTGATGCTAAAGGGCACGCGCGTTGACGGTGTCTACACTGCCGACCCCGAGAAGGAACCGACGGCGAAAAAGTTTAAGGACATAAGCTACCACGAGGTGCTGGAGCGCGGCCTTAAAGTGATGGACTTGACGGCAATCTGCATGTGCCAGGACAACAACCTGCCTATCTACGTTTTCGACATGGATTCGAAGGGAAATCTCAAGAAGGTATTGGACGGCGAGGAGATAGGCACACTGGTGCATCCTTGACATACATATACACCGAGGATGCCGCAAAGAGGGCTGCCTCGTGACAAAAAAAGGCTGTCCGCAACCGTGTGATGTTGCTGTGCAATGCTGTCGCAAGATCGGGTGATTACGGACGTGGCGTACTTGTGTCAAAAAACTTGGCGCAGGGATGTGTGTCATCTGCTTTCACCGTGCGTGCCAGTTTCTTGCCGCTTCTTGATCAGAGGGAATATTTCCCTGTCTATTATGCGGTAGTGGGGGTGATACGCCTCCCTGTAGTCAGGTGGATGGCTGATGGCATATTTGCCGGCAGCGAGGATGCTGTCGATATGTTGCTTGTCCTCATTGTAGTGCGGAAGCTGAATTATCATCTTCGCTATCGTGTCGGCAATCTCGTGCCATCTTTGTTTCCACGACTCTACCGACGGGCGGCTTGCCCGCTTTGCACTCTTTACGAAAGCGTCGAGAAGCCGTTCCCTTGAGACAAGCCCTTCTTTGACGGCACGGAGGCTTATGCGCACATGATTGCCGTTCACGCCGCAAGGCTCATAATACCACGGCAGGAGGTCGGGCAGGCCTGATGCCGACAGTTCATGGTCAAGATACTTTCTTGTGCTTGCCGTGTCAGTAACCAAATGTTCCGCTCCCATATAGTCCTGAAAGCATGACTTGTAAATGTCGAGCAGGTGCGACTTGGGATATTCCTGCATTTGCGCGTTGACAAAAGAAACGACGTTTTGGGCAGGCGTTGCTAGCGCGGACAACGCCATTATGAATGCCAGTATTGTTTTCTTCATGAAAAACATCATTGTTTATTTGCCCTTAGGCCGCCAAAAGCGGTGTAGGTTGTTTATGATTGCGTCATAGTCTTGCACGGTAAAGGTTCCTTCGCCGCGCTGCATGATTGTATATTCAATGCCGTTGAATGTCTTGTGGGCATGGGTGTCGCAGAATCCGTTGCGTGAATAGAAACAATGGCGGCGCAGGCGTTGCTCCGTGTTCTTTGCGTCAGCCTGGTCGGGCGATTCCATGTCGAGGATTATGTTCTTGTTGCTATACTTTGCTGTCAGTTTTGAGAGTATCTGCTGTCCGTAGCCCTTGCCCCGCAACTCCTTACGAACTGCGAAATACCAAAACCAGTTGTATGACTCGTATGGATATACTATGGTGAAACCGATGATTTTTCCTTTCTCGTAATAGGCTGTGAGGTCAAGCGGCATCTCGTCAATAAGGCGCAGCAATGCTTTCCACGGTATTTGTTCTTCCACGGGGAAGGCAGTCTCGTAAAGTTCTCGCAGCCTGTCATCGGCATTTTTCGCTGTTATGTTTTTTTCCGTCATACCCGTTTGTTCTATTCGGCGGCAAAGTTAATCAAACTACTCTGAAAAAGCAACATTCGAGCCAAATTATTTTTTGCTCCTTGCCTCCTCCAAGGTGGTGTTGGATGAAGCCGTCGTTGCGCCTTTGGGAGAAGGGGGGGCATTTGTTCTTTATGCTACGGCATGTCGTCTGTGGCATGGTGAATCTTTTATTTTATCAATATCGTTAAGGGAATGTAACATTTTTGTATTATCGGATAAATAACTTTGCAGTCGAAAAAAGATTGATTCATAAACAATAAAAAACAAGACATTAACAGAATGGGTATCAAGAATCTTAATGCTACAGGCAAAGGCAGCGCATTTTCATGGTATCAGGCTTTCCTGAAGCATCTTGTCCTGGCATTAGGCCTGCCTCTTTGTATTGGCACGGCAGTTGATGCCGGGGCTATGCCTGTAGGCAGTGCTGCCGAGCCGCAGCATTACGCAAGTGAGCTTAAATGGAAGACATTGGAGGGCGAGTTGACTTTTTACATGACCAACGACATGGGACGCAACGGTTATTACGACCAGAAGCCTATTGCCGAACTCATGGGGTGGATGGCAGACACCGTTGACCCTCAGTGCGTGCTTGCCGTTGGCGATATACATCATTTTAACGGCATAGTGTCTGTAAACGACCCGCTATGGGCAACTAACTTTGAGACGATTTACTCGCACCCTGACCTTATGATAGACTGGTTCCCGGTTTGTGGAAACCACGAGTATCGCGGAAACACCAGTGCTTTTCTTGACTATGGAAAGGTCAGTCGCCGCTGGATGATGCCAGCAAGATACTATACCAAGACCTTTACTCATAAAAGCGGCACGTCTGTAAGGGTGGTCTTTCTTGACACGACACCTCTCATTGACAAGTACCGTAAAGACACAGCCACTTATCCTGATGCCACAGGGCAGGACATGGAAGCCGAACTTTCATGGCTTGACGAAACGCTGAGGGACGCAAGGGAAGATTGGGTAATAGTGGTCGGCCATCATCCAATCTACGGCCATACAACCAAAAGTGTCAGCGAGCGTACGGATATGCAAAAACGCGTCTTGCCAATACTGCGAAAATATAATAATGTGGACATATATGCATGTGGGCATATCCACAACTTTCAGCATCTTCGAATGCCTGGCGACAATATCGATTATGTAATAAACAGTTCTTCTTCGCTTTCCCGTCCTGTAGAGAAGATCAAGGAAACCGTGTTTTGCAGCCCGTTGGATGGATTCTCGATTATCACAGCCGATAAGAAGCAGCTGCGTCTGTCAATGATTGACAAGGAAGGAAACATTATCCACACTGTCACAAGAACAAAATAATAATGCTCAGACAAATTTTATTTGTGGCTGTGGCGTTGGTGTCATCAGCCGTATCGGCAAAAAACATAAACGGCATCGTCAGGGACGGCAAGACTGGCGAGCCTGTCATAGGCTCTGTTGTCGAGATAAAGGAGCTTCCTGGGCAAAGAACAACCACGGGGCTTGACGGGACCTTTGCCTTCAAGTCATTGCCAAGTGACAAGTCACTGACGCTTGTGGTATCTTACATATCTTACAAAACCCGTGAGATAAAGGTGGACGCTGCTGCTACCGGCGAACGAATGGACATTCAGATGGAAGAGGATGCAAAGCAACTTGGCGAAGTAGTAGTCACAGGCTTCAAGAGCAGCGACAATGACCGCAGTGCCATCGACTTTGAAAAGAACTCGCGCAATGTTGTCAACGTTGTCAGCCAGCAGAGTATCCAACTCTCGCCCGATGTGAACGTTGCCGGTGTGCTCACACGTGTGTCGGGAGTGGTAATGGAGAATGATGCATCGGGACAGGCATCTTACGCAATACTTCGTGGAATGGACAAGCGGTACAACTACACGCTTGTCAATGGCGTGAAAATTCCAAGTCCCGATGACAAGAATCGTTATATTCCCCTGAACATTTTTCCATCAGATCTCATGGACAGGCTTGAGGTGACCAAGTCTCTCACCGCTGACATGGAAGGTGATGCCGCTGGCGGAGTGGTCAATATGGTGATGAAAGACGCCCCCGGCCGTTTACAGTTGCAAGCCAATGGAGCTGTCGGCTACGGCGACTACTTTTGGAAAGACGGACGCGATTATCTAACCTCCGACCGCGGCAATTACACGAAGAAAGCTCCTTATGAGAATTTCGGCCCAAGTTACAAGGCTACGACTGACGATTTCCTCAATGGTCCGACACGTATCACAAGCCATCAGGCTCCGGCTCCAAACTTCATCGGCGGCCTGTCAGTTGGCAACCGCTTTTGGAACAATCGGCTTGGCATTATGTTGGCAGGAAGTGTACAGAATACATTCCGGGGGACAGAGCGTACATATAATTCCGCAAAGATGGCGTCGGGCGAGCAGGCAATGTATATATATGAATTGCAGCATCGATACTATTCTATCCATGACCTTGACGGTGGCTTCCATGCAAAAGTAGACTTGAACCTTGGCAGCCACAAAATAGAATGGTACAATATGCTCATATCTTCACGCTCCAACAGTGTGCGCTACAACAACTCCATAAACACAGAGTATATCTCTACCGACACCTACACGCAGGAAGACGAGACACGTTCCATGCAGGAGACTGAAACGATTTTCGCAACACACCTCAAGGGCACAAATCACTTTACGGACAACTTCTCCGTTGACTGGGCGGGAATATTCTCCAAGGCAACGGAGAACGACCCCGACAGGGTTTATATAACTCTTACAAACACTGTCAAGACCGACGGTGGGCAACAAGGCTCAGACCTTTTTTCTGCAGACAAGAACATTGAAAAGACATTGCCGAAAAGCATGGAACGCCGTTTTCAGCATAACTCAGACAAGGATTTGGCAGGCTATATAAACTTCAGCTATAACCAGCATTTCGGCGACAAGAGCAATGCTTTGTGGAAAGCAGGTGCGCAATACCGCCGCAAGACACGGGAAAACAGGTATTATTCATACAACTTTAATCCTTCAGATATATCGCAGCAGCTTGACGGCAACGGCTTCGACCAATTTGGAAATATCGGTTGGACGTGCAAGACACCTTATTCACAGGCTTCGCAGCTCAATTATAACTCAAAGGAATTTATCGGCGCTGTCTACGCCATGAGTACCTTGCAGGTTCCTTTCGGTGAGTTTTATGCCGGAATAAGGGCGGAGCACACCAACCAGCGTTACACCATGCTCCAACGCTTCCGCAATATGGGGCAGGTGGGGGAACAGAGCTATTGGGACTGGATGCCTTCCGTGGCATTGAAATGGACTCCGACCAAGAAGACAAACGTCCGCCTGTCTTACTACCGCAGCATAAACCGCCCCGGGTTTTATGAAGTCGTTCCTTATCGCATAATGGGTGAGGAATATATGGAGCAAGGCAATCCTAACTTGAAACGCGCTCGCATTGACAACGTCGACTTGCGTTGGGAGTGGTTCCCTTCGCCCACGGAGCAAGTCATGGCAGGGGTGTTCTACAAGTATCTTCATGACCCTATAGAGCAGGTGTTTGTCGCGGCAAGCGGCTTGATAGGCAGTGGCGCAGACGCTTACTACATGCCCGACAATCTCGGCAATGCCAAGAACATGGGCTTTGAAGTTGACATCATAAAGTATATCCGCCATTTTGGGGTGAAGGCAAACTACACTTACACCCACTCGGAAATTACAACGTCAAAACGCCAATATCAGAAAGGCAGTGCAGAATATGAAAAGGGTGTTGTCCAGGAGCGTCCGCTTGTCAATCAAGCTCCGCACACTGCAAACTTCTCCATGCTTTACAAGGACACGGAGCACGGATGGAACGCACAGCTTGCAGCAAGTTATACGGGCAAGAAACTCGCCATCGTTTCACCATTCAAAGATGCTGACCAATGGGACAAAGCGATGTTCTCACTCGATTTCAGCGCAGAGAAAAAGTTTCAAAACGGACTGAGTGTTTTCTTCAAGGCAAACAACCTGACTGATGCAAAGCGCGAGCGTTATCTCCGCACTGTCAACGAAAACAATCTGCAATATCAGGGCCAGTACGGTGATCGCACGGTTATAAGTACATATAAATACGGGCGTACGTTCTTACTTGGAATAAGATACTCATTATAGAAACCAATCTAAGCCTCCCCGGGGAGACAATATTTAATCAACAATATTCATTTATGAGACATTATATATTTTTTGCCATAGCGGCACTTGCTTTAACGACAAGTTGCGAGAACGACAACATCAATCCTTACGACTTTGTCAGCCGCAACGACTCAATCGATAACATAGTTTCCAAGGATATACAGACAACGAAGCTTGCTCAGTATCCGGCAAAGTCCATCGTCTGGACTCATGATACGGTACTCGCCGAGAGCTTTGAGGTCCCGGCCGGAGCGTCTTTGTATATAGAACCGGGCGTAACGGTTACATGCAAGTCGGAAGTCCAGGTGCCTGTAGAGCTTGTTGTTCTTGGCAACCTCTATTGCATGGGAACCGCTGACAAGCCCGTGATGTTTACTTCAGATACGAAGAAGCCGGCTGATTGGGGTGGCATAATCTGTGGCTACAATTCGGAAGAAGTGGTTCTTTCCCATGTAGACATAGCCTATGGTGGCGCGACTCCTACGGAGTCGTCGGCATCATTCCAGAACCAGCTTTTCAAGACAACTATCGATGGAGGCGTGCCAGGTTTCCACTTCTGCAATGTCAAGGGCAAATTTGTTATCTACAACAGCTTCTTTCATGACAATTATAATGACCATACCTATTTCACCGGAGGGCATGGAATAATTTCGGGCAGTATCTTTGCCGACAATGGCAATGCTGCGGATGGTGGCGAGGCTATCAATGTAAAATCTGGTTGCAAAATGGATGTTGCCGGCAACATTATCTATAACGCATGCACGAACGCTTTTAAACTTTCCAATTCCGGTAACAGCGAAACCATACCGTTGAGCGATATTACAGTTTATAATAATACCATCGTTGATTGCGGCTGGCGTCGATCGAAGAACAAGAAGGGAGGAAGTGTCTGGGTAGAAAAAGCAGCAAAGGCAACCTTTGTAAACAACCTTGTCTACGACTGCCGCTTTGGGCTTAAACAACCTAAGCAGGATGGGGCAGACCTTGACAACAGCTGTATGACTCCTAACTACTATTATGCTTCAACAGAAACGGGTGTCGAGCAAATGGGAAAAGATGCAAGCCTTGGTATTTGGTTTGATACCGATTTCCATAGTGTATATGCCGGTGACGGTAATCCTATGTTTGCTAATTTTTCGCAGAATCCAAACATAAACATAAACTGCGAGGTGGATGACACGTCAAAAGGTGCGCCACTTGCTTTCAACAAGGCGTGGAGTTTTGCCTTACAATCCAATAGATCTATTTTTAGCGGCGGCGTGACTGATTTCAATAGAATGTTCCCCCAAGGGCTTGCATTCTTTGGAATGAAAAAAGTTATATTCTTGGACAGCGGCAATGACCAGAACTATTATTTCACTACGCCGTTGCCATCTTCAAAATTTGGGGCAATCCTTTGACAGGATACTCACGGCTCTGATGCGAAAGCATACGCCAAAGAGCTGAATTCTTAGTGTGGGTGTATCAAAATTCTATAGAAACTCTCAGCAAGTGTAAGAGAGACGATTAGTGAATTTTGATACACCCACGTTTTTTATAGATTTTTGCGCCTTTCATCGGTGCTTCCATCTATGTCAGTCATGTAATTTGATGCCACATTTACTCTGTTGTTTTCATTTCCGTTCCACGGCATTCGGTGTCCAGTTGTTGAAAAAGCGGAGAACCTTTTTTTTGCTGTAGCCTTGCCCCTCTTCCAAAAAGCTTGAGTCTTGCGTGTGGAGCACTTTGCCGTCAGTGTCAAGCACTACGAATACAGGGAAGCCGAAACGCTGCGGATTGTCAAGACGCTGCATCAAAGCCTTGGCGGCATTGGCTTGTTCTTCTCCGCTCGATTTGCGTGGATTGTAGTTGACATGAATGTAGACAAAGTTGTCGTTGATGACTTTTGCTATGTCGGTGTCCTTGCTTATGAAATCGGCAAAGCGGAGGCACCACGGACACCAATTGCCGCCAACCTGGCAGATGACGTACTTGCCTGTGCCTGCCGCCTTGGCGGTGGCCAGTGCCTTGTCTATTTGCTCCATAGGGTTTCCAGTCTCGTCATACACTTTCTTCAATCCGTTCTGTGCGCAGGCTATAGTTGCCATGAGTGTAAATGCTATTGCAAGTATACTTTTCTTCATTGTCATTAATATTTAATCCAGTCGCAAAAGTAATAATTTTAATCGAAATAACGATGCAAAATCGTCAAATAATCTTCGCAATAAGCAATTGGCATTATAATTAGTATAATCAATTATAAATGTTACAATTATCTGTAAAAAGTTTACAGTCTATTCTAAATTTTCTTCATAACTTTGCAAATGAGCACAAGAAGCAATGACATTATGGATAATTCATTAGTAGATGCCTGGCATAAACCAGGCCTGAGCCTTGTGAGATTACTAAATGTGCCTTGCCTTTTACTAAAGGAGCTGTTGCTGACGGCGTGAAGGAGCTTGTCAGCAACACTTGCCGACAAGCTCGTTGTTGGAAGATATGGTAGAAACACTGGAAAAACAAACTTAAAAATTCACTATATTATGGAAAAAGTAACAACAGTAAGCCTGCAACAGCTGGGCTACACCGAGAGCAAAACTTATCTTATGGCAGCAATCTTCGTTGCTGGTAACATTCTTCTGCCGCAACTCTGCCATCTTATTCCACAAGGCGGACTCATCTTCTTGCCGATTTATTTCTTTACGCTGTTCGGCGCCTACAAGTACGGCTATGCCGTAGGGTTGCTTACCGCCGTCGCCTCACCGCTCATCAACAATCTGATGTTCGGTATGCCTGCATTGCCAATGCTCCCGGCAATAATGGCCAAGAGCATCCTGCTTGCGCTTATCGCCGCATTCGTTGCTGATAAGTCACGCAAGGCAGCCCTGCCGTTCATAGTTTTAGCCGTTATCGGTTACCAGTTCTTCGGTTCGCTGGTGGAGTGGGGCATCACCGGCAGCCTTGTTTCTGCTTTGCAAGACGTTCGCCTTGGCTTGCCTGGCATCCTGCTTCAGATATTCGGCGTATGGGCTCTCCTAAAGGTCGTTAAGTAAAACATCGGTTGACTAAAAACAAAAACATTATGGACTCTGATAAGAAAAACTATTCCCGCCGAGAATTTCTTAAGCGCGTAGGAATCTCTGCGGCATCGGCATCGGCTATGCTGGCATTTGGAGACCTGTCGGCTTTAGCATCTATGACCCCAGGCAAATCGGCGAACGCTAACTTCATGCCAGACAGTGACAACAAAATGTCCTACCGTGTCAACACCCACACTGGCGACAAGGTTTCATTGCTGGGTTACGGCATGATGCGCCTGCCGTTTAAGGACGGCCAGATAGACCAGGATTTGGTTAATAAAGAGGTTGACTATGCCATAGCGCATGGCGTAAACTATTTCGACACGGCTCCCATCTATTGTGGCGGCAAGTCGGAGACAGCCACAGGCATTGCCTTGCACCGCCATCCGCGCAAGTCTTACTTCATAGCCACGAAAATGTCTAACCAGAACCAGCGCTCTTTTGACAAGTGCAAGGAAATGTATGAAAACTCATTCAAGAACTTGCAGGTTGACTACATCGACTATTATCTCTTGCATGGAGTTGGCGGTTCGGGAATGAAGGAGTTCAACGAGCGTTTCATCGACAACGGGCTCTTGGACTTCCTGCTTGAGGAGCGCAAGGCAGGGCGCATCCGCAACCTCGGCTTCTCCTACCACGGCAACGTGGAAGTCTTCGACTGGCTTGTCAACAATAACGACAAGTATAATTGGGACTTCTGCCAAATAGAGTGCAACTACATCGACTGGCGACACGCTTCCCTCAGCAAGAACGGTTGGAAGCGCGATGCCGATGCGGAATACCTGTACAGCAAATCTGAGAAGGCGCACATACAGAATGTCGTGATGGAGCCTCTCCTAGGTGGCCGCTTGGCACGCCTGCCGAAACAGTACGACGACCAACTGAAGGCAGTACGCCCCAACGACAGTGCTGCCTCATGGGCTTTCCGCTGGGTTTCTTCAAAATCCAACATCCTTGTAACCCTCAGCGGCATGACCCAGATGAACGTCCTGGAAGAAAATGTCAATACCTTCTCACCGCTTGCAGCTCTCACGCCTGACGAAGAAATCCTGCTGGAGAAAATCTCTGACGGCATGTCAGGCATGCCGGTAGTGCCTTGCACAAGCTGCCGCTATTGCATGCCTTGCCCGTTCGGTGTAGACATACCTGGCAATTTCGCATATTACAACGACGTCATAAACAAAGGCAACCTGCCTTCAAAGTCGGCTGCCGACTATGAGGCGAAGTCAAAGGCATTCATCGACGGATACAAGAAAACCCTGAAAGAGGAAAACTGGTCTACCGCGTGCCGCGACTGCGAAGCATGCCTGCCTAAATGCCCGCAGCAGATACGCATTCCAAACCAGTTGTCACGCATAACGGAGTTGCTAAATACTGAAGCGTAAAAAGCCTGTTCAGGCAACGCCGGGCTTACATATTTCTGCTGCGCTGCTTTCAAGTGTCATAATCTCTATAGTTACTTGAAAACAGCGCAGCTGTTTTTTTATTTTTCTTTTGTCATTTCCGCATACATGTCAAGCAGTCGTGCCATGCACTCCGATTCTGTCATCTTGCTGGAGAAACCATAAGCGTGCATCACCGCGCGGTCGTTGGCACGGTGGGCTTGTAGCAGGTCGTATGGCATTGTTGCCGGGTCATACAGGTCGGCAAGGCTGCTGTCAGGATATTTCTTCCGGGTGTCAAGGATGGCTTGCGCCGTCTTCTCTATCTCGGCGATGCTGTTGCCGGTGTCGTGAACCGCAGACATGCCGGTGCCTGAATCGACACAATGCGGCCAAGGAAAGTTGTTGTAAACGACATCCTTGCTATAGCGGTAGTCACTCTTTAAGCGGCCGCACACCACCCGCATCCAAGCCATGTGGACATTGCTCTCAAGGATGCCGAAATGGTAGAGAGTGGCGTTGGGGAGGATTTGCACTGAATCATTAACAATGATGTCATGGGGAAGGAATCCCATAGGCACATAGCGTCTCCTTTCTGACGATACGCGGGGGACAAGGATATAATCTCCGTGCTCTGGTTGCCTTACTTCCTGGAAGACAGCGGGCCAGTTGGCACTTGTTTGGGTGGCTTTCTTCGGACTTGCCAGTCTGTATTCACGAACTTTCTGCACCCTGTCATAAATAAACGGGTGTTCCCTGATTTCTTTTGGAGAAGCGCCGACAAGCCATAGGCAATAGCGTTTTCTGTTATTGATGTATTCTGCAGAGCCGTATATCTGCTTGATGAACTTCGCAAGCCCTTTGTCTTTCTTTATAGCCTCTATCTTTTCTTCTTCTGTCAAGAACAAGAAGCCGCCGTCTACGGGCTTATTGCCATAAACCATTTGCGGGACATCACACAAGGCCTTGTTGCGGCTTTCAACAAATACATCCGGCGCATCCATAAGGTAACCGTTGATGTTCTTGGCTTCTATCTGTCGCCCATTATCATAGATTGCCTTGCCTTTTTTGTTCTCGCTGCACGAGAAGCCAATGACAACCACATGAACATGAGCTTTCAGCGAAGCTTCACTATCCCAACGGAACGTGCGGTAAGCAAAGTCGATATGCGCACCGAACATTTTCTTCAAAGGCTTCCAAACGGCAGCTACTTGCTCGCCCTGTGTTATACTGTTGGTAGAGACAAGGGCGGCGCGTGTGTTTGTACCCTTCATCATTTGGGCGGCTTTGTAATACCACGTTGCCACATAGTCTATTTTGCCTGCGTTTTTGAACGGCTTTCCTTTTTCATCTACAAAAACATGAAGCATGTCCTCTTTCTGGGACTTCGATTGCAGCGAATAGCCCACAAACGGCGGATTGCCGATGATATAGTTTGGCTTAATCTGTACTTTCTTTGTTTTATTTGCACCGATATGCAGCCGCGAGGTTACCAAGTTGAGCTTCGCAAATTCAGCAAGCTCGCCTGCAATGTCAGGCTTATATTCGGGAATGACATAAGTGTCCTTCGCATGAATGGTAGGAATGTTTTCAGCTACTTCCATGTTTCCCCAGTCCATCCTCAGCGCATTGCCCTCCCTTATGTTGGCATAGCTTTTAAGGGGCAGGAAATCGATGTCGTGATGAACTATCCGTTCAGTCTCCGCCATCATCTGGCTTTCTGAAATCCACAATGCCGTCGTGGCTACCGTCACGGCAAAGTCGTTTATCTCTATCCCATAAAACTGGTCTATGCTGACTTTTATAGGATTGGTGAAAGCATCAAAAGGCTCAACGCTATATATCTCCTTGATTACTTCATTCTCCAAACGGCGCAGCGAAAGATATGTCTCCGTGAGGAAATTGCCCGAGCCGCAGGCAGGATCGAGGAAGGTCAGCGACGCGAGCTTGTCCTGGAAAGCGTGCAGCTTTTTCAATCGCGCTTTGGCTACCGGTTCTTCCTTTATATCTTCAAACTCACGTTTTAAGTCGGCAAGAAACAGCGGGTCTATTACTTTGTGGATGTTTTCAATCGAGGTGTAATGCATACCGCCCTTGCGGCGTGTCTCCGGATTGAGCGTGCTCTCGAACACGCCGCCAAAGATAGTAGGCGAAATCTCCGACCAGT
The DNA here is from genome assembly GCA_964511295.1 of uncultured Prevotella sp. Taxonomy (GTDB): domain Bacteria; phylum Bacteroidota; class Bacteroidia; order Bacteroidales; family Bacteroidaceae; genus Prevotella. Next base: position 134,264 of record CAZEEP010000002.1, on the reverse strand, counting down.
CGAAATCCAGCGAAGCATGAAGCAACAGCACCGCACGTATCTCGTCGGTGAACGGCGGAATTTCTATTTCTTCTGCAAACAGTCCGCCGTTGGTATACGGGAATGCTGCAAGGTCTTTGTTGATATACTTGCTGCGTTTCTCTACGGGCGTGTTGAGTGTATCAAAGAGGTTTATCAGCGCATCGCGCATCAATCCTGTGGGAAACTGCTGCAAGTAGTCGTGAAACAAATCATGCTTTCCGAAAATACCGGCATCCTCGGCATAGAGGCAGAAAACAAGGCGTACACAGAGGATGTTGAGATAGCGCAGAGACTTAGGGTCGTCTTTATCATACTCTTTGATAAAGGCATCATATATTTTGCCTACAATCTCGCCCGCCTTCATCGACACCTCCATCTCTTTCCTTATGTGCTCGCTGCCGGTATCTACAAGAAACTGCAAGCGGCAGTAGTCAGTGCCGAGGTCTTTGAGATAGATACGCTGTGGCTCGGCGTTTGGTTTTTCCATGTCATAGACATCGAATTCGGCGAAATTGCAAGTGACAATCCAGCGTGGGCGCTGAGAATAAGGCAAGGCTGCGGAATAACGTTGTGCCTGTTGGAAAGGCGTGAGCATGGTGTCGTCGCTCTGCCTGACGGGCTTCCGCAAGTCTTTGCCAAGCGACTTCTGCTCAATCATCACGTGAGTTGACGGTATCATAACGTCGATAAAGGATGTGGAGTCGAGCCGCACTTTGTCTTCAAACTCAACAAACTCAGTTGGGCTGTTTACTCCGTAGACATTGCTCAGCAGGTCGAGCCAGAACCTCTGGCTCTCGCCTTTCTCGTAGCCCTTGTCTTTCCACCTTTTGGCAAAAGCTGCTGCCGCTTCCCGTTGTTGCTTCTCCGTTTTCATTGACTTTCACGTTACGGTTGCAAATTTAAGGAAAATTGTTGATTGCTCCAAACGGTCGCGAGTATTTATTTAAATGGTTATCTGCCTTTATCCAAATGGGTCAGAGATACTTGCAGTTTGCTTGACACTACCATTGAGCCTGGAAGCTCTTTGGGTATTTGCCGAAAATAAAGCGCATTCACGAT
>CAZEEP010000002.1:76456-133084 GCA_964511295.1 uncultured Prevotella sp. | reverse complement strand
GATAAATAAATAGGTTTTTGCTATATTTCCGTCCTTTGTTTGTAAAAGTACTTGTTTTAATTTGCGTTATTAAAAAGTTTAGTTACTTTTGCAAAAGGTTTATATTAATGTTGTGATATGAAGAAATTATTAACCGCCCTGCTTTGCCTGCTTGGCTTCGTTTCTTGCTCTCATGCGCGGTCAGGCTCTATAAAGACTGTATCGGCTGAAGAATTTGCACAGTTGATTAAGGCTGATTCTGTGGCTATAGTGGATGTAAGGACGGCTGAAGAATTCGATGCAGGCCACATTGGCGGGGCAGTGAACATCGATGTGCTCAAAGACGGTTTTGCCAAGGCTGCGTCATCAGCCCTGCCCAAGGGCAAGACTATTGCTGTCTATTGCCGTTCAGGCAAGCGCAGCATGATTGCCGCCAACATTCTTGCCAAAAAAGGATACAAGGTCGTGAATCTACGTGGCGGGTGGCTTGAGTGGACAGAGTTTATGGGTAAAAAGCAAGGGCAGTGAAGCGAAAGCCTTTCGTCGCTTTTCTGTAGTCAAAGCGGTAGAATCTTTGAATATGGTAATAAATAGAAGAGAAGCAATGACGCTGAGTAAGCTCATAGAACTTCTTCATGAAAAAGGATGTTCTCTTGTGCTTGAAGATAGGAAAGGGAACATTAGGTCGTTTTATAAAAGTGGGGTGAGGGACTTGGAAGAGCTGCTTGACAATGAGCCTGAAACCTTGAAAGGAGCCGTAGTCGCAGATAAAGTCGTCGGCAAGGCTGCCGCAGGGATGATGGCGTACGGCGGCGTGAAGGAGGTGTATGCCGAGGTGCTGAGCCGCAAGGCATTGCCGCTGCTTGAAGGCAACGGCATCAGATACTCCTACGGCAAGCTCGTTGACCAAATAATTATTCCCAAAGGCGATGCGCGATGCCCTCTTGAAGAAATAGTGTCAGCAGCCGGCACTGCTGAAGAAACCGTAATGCGGCTTAGGCAGCATTTCGCCGAAATGAAGAATCTCTGCAAGTAAGGGCTCTGCGCCGGCTGATTATTTATTGAAGATAGACAAGTCGAATATGCCTTTCTCGTCCATCGGGATGTCGGGCATATAGACGGTTGTAGCCTTCGCTTTCGGTATAATCCGCTCTATGGCGGCAAGGTCGTCCTGCGTAAGGTGAACGTTGACAGCTGCTGCTGCGCTTTCTGCCTGCTCAGGGTGGTGGGAACCCATTATTGCAACGTTGGTTTTGTCTTGTGCAAGAACCCATGCAAGTGACAGCTGAGCCAGCGTGCCCCCTTTCTTGTCGGCAATCTTCTGTAAGCCTTCAAGCACGGCAGGGTCTTTCTTCAAGCCCTGCATAACGCCGAATGCGCAAACGGGTATGCCGAGTTTCTGAGCCTCCGGTATCGTGATGTCCTCGAAACGGCGGTTCACTACATTATAATTCAGCTCTACGAGGTCTATAGAGGTCACTTCGTTTGCCTTGCGCAGAGTTTCGCCGTCAACCTGTGTCAAGCCTATGTGCTTGATGTAGCCTTTCTTCTGCCATTTTTCTATTGCTCCGAGTGTGTCCTCAAGAGGGATGTGAGGATTGATGCGTCCTGGCTGGTAGAGGTCTATGTAGTCGGTTCCAAGGCGGTGGAGGGTGTAGGCAAGATAGTTTTCTACGTGCTCGGGAGCAACGTCGATGCCCGTCATGCCCGGATGGTCAAGGGTCATAAGAGCTCCGAACTTTACGGATATGAAGAAGTCTTCACGTGGGTGCTGCCTCAGAGCACCGCGTACGGCAAGTTCGCCGTCGCCGCTGTTGTAGAAGTCGGCGCAGTTGATTTGGTTTATGCCGCTGTCAACAGCCTTTAATACTGTGTCACAGCCTTCCTTGTCCGGGGTAAGTCTTGATGTGCCCAGTCCTATGCGTGAAATCTTGTCTCCGCCTTTCAGTGTGATGTATTCCATAGTATTTGCCTTGTCGATGTTTAAACAACGTTGTTTTCTCCATAATGTTATGCGTGGCGTGCGTATTTTTTTCGGGCAGGCGAGGCGCAAGTGTCTGATAGCTCCGCAGGTTTGCATGATATTTCCGTTTGCAAATAAATAAATTAGAGGAAAGTGTAGTAAAGTGGGAAATATTGTATACCTTTGCGCAATCATGTCAAACGACATTAACAACAAACGTCAGACTATTTAAAATCAATTATCATGAAAAGAACATTATTTCCTGCATTCTGCATGGTACTTATGCTCGCCGCATGCGGAAAAGGCGGCAAGTCGGGCAATGCACTGTCTGCATTACAGGACACGACCTATTGTGGAACTTACAAGGGTACACTGCCGGCAGCCGATTGCCCAGGCATCAAGACTGTACTCACCATAAAGGCTGACAGCACATACAAGCTTGCAAGCGACTATATAAACAAGGAAAACGGCCATTTCGAGGAAAGCGGCGTTTATCACAAGAACGGTGATGTCATAGAGCTTGTAACTCCGTCATCAGGCGAGAGAACATATTACAAAGTCAGGGACACGGAATCCGTCATCATGACAGACTCTGCCGGCACGGAGCCGCAAGGAGAAACCGCAAGGATGTATGTATTGACGAAATAAGGAAGAAACGCCACGAATTTGAACTCCAAGTTTGTGGCGATTTCTTTTTAGCATTTTACGATGTGGGTGTATCAAAATTCACTAATCGACTCTCTTACATTTGCAGGGAGTTTCTATAGAATTTTGATACACCCACTTTGTGATTTTTAGATTATTGGGAGTTTTGACACAGCCCGTCTTCTTTTCGGCAAAGTCATCGTCCTGCAAGCCATCTGCTTGCGTGTATGTGTTTTCTTCGTCGAAAAGACAGTCGTCTGCGGTTTCGCCATTATTCATCCATCGACAGGATGATAAAGTTCTGCTTTTGCACCGCGACTATGCAGGAAGCATGTCGAGTGCTTGCTTTATGTCATCAAGAATGTCGCTTGCATCCTCAATGCCTACGGACAGCCTGATCAGGTCTGGTGCTATGCCTGCCTGGCGCAACTGCTCGTCGGTAAGCTGGCGATGGGTGTGGCTGGCGGGATGGAGGACGCAAGTTCGGGAGTCGGCAACGTGGGTTTCAATGTTTATCATTTTCAACGAGTCCATGAACTTTACAGCTGTGGAGCGGTCGCCCTTTAGTCCGAACGACATAACGCCGCAAGTGCCGTTTGGCATGTACTTTTCGGCAAGGGCGTTGTATTTGTCGTTTTTCAGTCCGGAGAAGTGAACCCATGCCACACGAGGGTCGCCTTGCAGGAACTCGGCTACCTTTTGGGCATTGTCGCAATGCTGCCTCATGCGCAAGTGAAGGCTTTGCAGGCCGAGGTTCAATATGAAAGAGTTCATAGGAGCCGGTATAGAGCCGAGGTCGCGCATGAGCTGGGAGATTATCTTTGTGATATAGCCCATCTTGCCAAACTGCTCCGCATAGACTATGCCGTGATAGCTGTCGTCAGGCGTGCAGAGGCCAGGATATTTGTCTGCATGGGCAAGCCAGTCGAAATTGCCGCTGTCAACAATGGCTCCACCTACCTGCGACGCAGTGCCGTCCATGTACTTTGTCGTTGAATGGGTTACAATGTCTGCGCCCCACTCGAACGGGCGGCAGTTGACGGGAGTGGCAAAGGTGTTGTCTACAATGAGCGGAACGCCGTTACCGTGGGCTATGCGCGCAAATTTCTCTATGTCAAGAACGGCACATCCTGGATTGCTTATCGTTTCGCCAAATACGGCTTTTGTGTTTGGGCGGAAAGCTTTCTGTATTTCTTCTTCCGTAGAGTCGGGATTTACGAACGTTACGTCAATGCCCAATTTCTTCATCGTAACGCCAAAGAGGTTGAAGGTGCCACCGTAGATTTCATTAGAAGCTACGATGTGGTCGCCTGCCTCACATATATTGAACACGGCATAAAAGTTTGCCGCCTGTCCGCTTGATGTCAATACTGCGCCGACACCGCCTTCGAGTTGGGCAATCTTTAAAGCCACTGCATCGTTTGTCGGGTTCTGAAGACGGGAATAGAAGTAGCCTTCCTTCTTCAGGTCAAACAGCTGTGCCATTTCGTCGGAGTCGTTGTATTTGAAAGTTGTGCTCTGGATAATTGGCACTTCTACCGGCTCTCCGTTTTTAGGCCGGTAACCGCCTTGTACACATAGGGTGGCAGTCTTGAAATTTCTTTCCATTGATTGTAAAAAGTTGGTTTCTGCGTGCAAAGGTAATGAAAATCACATAAAATATATGCCTTTGATGAGTGTGGATTTCATTTTTTTTGTGTTGCTTATAGGGCTTAAGCCCCCTTCAAGGCACCAGCCTTTGCTCTTTCAGTAACTTTTCAAGACGTTCGCCCCAATGTTCGCCGTTTGACGGCATAAAAGTTTTCATGCCAAGCTCCCTTGCTGTCTTCAAGTTTGCTTCTCCGTCATCGATGAACAGAGTTTCTTTAGGAGTGAAGCCTTCGCCTTTCAGCATCTTCTCAAAAGCTTCCTTGCCAGGCTTCATACACTCCTGTTCAAAACTTAGATACTGGTGCTCGCGGGGGATGTAGTGGTCTATACCGTGACCGTCCAGCTCTTTGCTTCGGAACCATGATGCCATAAAAGGATTCGTATTTGATAACAACGCAAGATTGTATCCCCCTGACTTCAGTTTGAGGAGTTGGTTGAGGTTAGCTTGCCCGACTTCAACTACAAAGGCTTTCCACGCATTTTGGCATTCCTGCCAGCTTACCTCTCGCCCGGCTTGTTTGCTTACTCCGCGGCGAAAGTCCTCGTCGGTAATTCCACCTGCTTCCAAGTCTCCAAAGAAGCCTTTCTGCATTACCGTGCCCATGAATTCACTGACATTATTGAAGCCTAATGCTTCAAAAGCGTTGACGCAGCGTTGCAGTTCCAATTTGCAGAATACTCCTCCGAAATCAAATACTAAATTCTTTATCATGATGCTCTTAATAATTAGTAAGCCTGTAATCAACGAATGGAATGCGCTTGATATTAATCGGCTTTGCCTATTTGTTGTCAAGCGGCATGCAAATCATCAGAATGATGTACACGATGACACCGCTGAAGGCTGTTCCGAATGTCAACAGTAAGTATACTAATCTTGCGATAGTAGGATCCCAGCCGAAGTAGTTGGCAATACCGCCACACACACCGGCTATCATTTTGTCGCTTGCTGAGCGAGTAAGTCGTTTGTTTGTATTCATGTCTCTATTTGTCTTTTTGTTTTTCTTCTGTCTCATGGGATTTTTTCATAGGCTTTGCCATTCTTTATTTCTTGGAATGATTATGCTTGCAAATTTAATAAGAAATTATCAAAAGTAGGCAGTCGGTCAAATAAAATTGTCTTATTCGTTTTACGCCGTTGTCACCTATTGCTCCGATTATTCGAAAGACTGTGAAAATAGAATAAAAAGGCAGTAATGTTTTGAAAAGTCAATGGCTTGATGTATATTTGCAGTCTTAAAAAAGGCAATAGATGAAAAAAGGACTTGTACTTGAGGGAGGTGCGCAGCGCGGACTGTTTTCGGCAGGAGTGATTGATGTCATGATGGAGCACGGCATAACGTTCGACGGACTTGTGGGCGTATCGGCAGGGGCTGCGTTCGGCTGCAACTATAAGAGCTGGCAGCCCGGTAGGGTCATCAGATACAATAAAAGGTTTGCAAAGGACTGGCGTTTTTGCAGCCTGAGGTCGTGGATTAAAACAGGAGATATATTCGGTGGTGAGTTCGACTATCACTATATCCCCGACAACTTGGATATTTTCGACACCCGTACGTTCGATGCCAATCCTATGGAGTATTATGCCGTATGCACCGATATGGAGACAGGCGAGCCCGTTTACAAGCTGCTCATGCGCCACGGCTATGAGTGTTACGAATGGATCAGGGCATCGTCTTCTATGCCGTTGGCTTCAAGGATTGTGGAGGTTGGCGGCAGGAAGCTGTTGGATGGTGGCATTTCCGACTCCATTCCGCTGGAGTTTTTCGAACGCCGGGGCTACGACAGGAATGTGGTTGTGCTCACACAGCCCTTAGGATATGTAAAGAAGCCCAACCGTTTCATGCCCTTGTTTCGTTTGCAGCTCAACCGTTATCCCAAGTTCATTCATGCTGCTGCCGTCAGACACGAAATGTACAACTGTCAAGTGGCTTATGTGCGGCAGCGTGAGGCAGAGGGCAAGGCTTTTGTTATTCGCCCTAAGGCTATCCTTCCCATCAAGCACGTCAGCCATGATCCCGAGCTGATGCAGCAGGTGTATGACTACGGCAGGAAAGCTATGGAAGAACGGATGGACGAGCTGAAGGCTTTTCTCAGCAACGGCTGACAAACGTGTGTGTTGGGGGGAGTCACAGATATTCTGCCAGTATGTCCCACACAGCGATGATGTGGCACATGCTGCCCAGAAGCACAAAGAAGTGGAAAACGGTGTGCATGTACCTGCGCTTGTGGAGCGTGTAGAACAAGGCACCGGTAATGTACATTACACCTTCGGCTATTATCCAAGCCACGGCTCCAGGCGACACGCTGTCTATGAGAGGCTTGAAGGCAACGAGCACGCAAAGCCCCATGCCCACATAAGTGGCGGTTTCAAGGTTGCTGTGCGCCTTGAGCTTATGGAAGGACGTTATGGTTCCGGCAATGGCGCAAAGCCACACAAAGGCGAACAGCGCCCAGCCCCACGGTCCGTGCTCGCGGAGGGCGATGAGGGTTATGGGCGAATAAGAGCCGGCAATGTGCCAATAGATGGCGGCGTGATCCCACTTCCTGAGTCTCTCTTTCCACGCCGATTGGGCTGACAAAGCATGGTAGACCGTAGAGGCTACATAGCTGGACAGCATTCCGAAAAGATACAGTGATACGCCGAACGTTGCCCACCCGTTATGGTAGCGGAAGCACCAGATGAGGAAAAAAGTGCCAACTATCACGCCAAGCAGTATGCCTGCGGCATGACTCCACGAGTTCCAAAGCTCCTCGCGGTGCGTGTATGGTGTCTTGCGCTTAATGCTCTTGTCCATTTGTAATGATTATTTTTCGGCAAAGGTAGGAAAAATAATGCTGTTTGAGCAAGGTTTATTCAAAATAAATGTTTATCTTTGCGTTATAATGTTGCCGCCTTTGGCACTAATGCCGTAAGGTTAGGGCTTCAATGCCGCTTTCGGCTTTTGATAACGATGACACGCAAACAACGATACGAATATATCTTGGACTACTTTCGGGAGAAAGAACCCGAAGTGAGCACGGAACTGCAGTTTGGCTCAGCCTTTCAGCTGCTGTGCGCCACATTGCTGTCGGCTCAATGTACCGACAAGCGCATTAATGAGATAACGCCAGCCCTTTTCCGGCGTTACCCCACGCCTGAGCTTATGGCGCAGGCTGAGGCTGAGGATTTGCTTGAGTTTATCCACAGCGTGAGCTATCCCAACAGCAAGGCGCGCCACCTCGTTGCCATGTCACGCATGCTGGTCAGTGAGTATGGCGGCGCAGTGCCCGACGATGCCAAGGAACTCGTAAAGTTGCCTGGGGTAGGACGCAAGACTGCCAATGTGCTCCAGGCTGTTTGGTTTGGCAAGGCAACAATGGCTGTCGACACTCATGTTTACAGGGTGGCACACAGGGTGGGACTGGTGCCGCAAACCGCTAACACGCCATATAAGGTGGAGCAATGCCTTATGAAAAGCATACCCGAGAAAGACGTGCCGCGGGCTCACCACTGGCTGCTGCTGCACGGCAGATACATATGCCGGAGTGCTCGCCCTCTTTGCGACAAGTGCCCTTTCGAGAGCTTCTGCCCAAAGCTCTTGGAAGGCAGCAAACTGTAAAAGTCATAACTTTTATCCATAAAACTGTAATACCTTTTTCTGTTTATTCCACTAACTTTGCACTGTAAAACACAAAGTAAACATAATTATGGAAAAGACATTTACGGTAAACGGCATGAAATGCCCTCATTGCAAGGCAAAGGTTGAGAACGTCCTTAACGGCATGAACGGAGTAAGCAAGGCTGTGGCAAACCTTGACAATCACAGTGTTACCGTGGAATATGACGAAGGCAAAGTAAAGCTGGAGCAGATGAAAGAGGCTGTCGACAATGCCGGCCGTTATGAATTAGAGCTTTGACCATGAAACAGACAATTCCTGTTGTTGGCATGGCTTGCGCTTCGTGCTCGGCCAATGTGAAGCGCAAGCTTTGTTCGCTGCAAGGCGTAAAGTCGGCTTCAGTGAGTCTTGCTGGGCGTTCGGCACTTGTAGATTATGACCCCGACAAGATTTCCCTTGAAACCATGAAGAAGGAAATCAACGGCATTGGCTATGACCTTGTGATTGAGAAAGACAGGTCGGTTGAGGAAATACGCAAGCACGAATACACACAGCTCATCCGCCGTACTGTCCTCTCATGGGTGCTCTCTGTGGCGGGCATGTGCGTCAATATGCACTGGATTAATGCCGGCAGCGTTTCCGTTGCTAACCAAGTAGCGTTGCTCATTGCCTTGGCTAACATGTACTTTTGTGGCAGAAGCTTTTATGTCTCATCGGTTCGCCAATTGCGTCATGCCTCGGCAAATATGGATATGCTCGTGGCGTTGAGCACGTCGATAGCCTTCATGTTCAGTGCCTACAACACCTTTTGGGGTAATCCTGAACTAACCTATTTCGACTCTTGCGGAATGATTATAACCTTTGTGCTCACAGGCAGGCTGCTCGAGGAAAAGGCTAAGGACGGTACTGCCACGAGCATACGCAAGCTGATGGGCATGGCACCAAAGACGGCGCATGTCGTTGAAGACGGCGAAGTGCGTGAGGTTCCGATAAAGACTATTGACGTAGGCGACATCCTTGAAGTTCGTCCGGGCGAGAAAGTACCGGTTGACGGCGAAGTGATTTCAGCGGAAAGCTTTATGACTCCCGATGCGGCTTATGTTGACGAGAGTATGATGACCGGTGAGCCAACACCTGCCGAGAAGAAGAAAGGCTCGAAGGTGCTTGCTGGAACCATACTCAGCCAGGGCAAGTTCCACATGAGAGCCAGGCAGGTAGGCGAAGACACAGCCTTGGCACACATCATCAGGATGGTGCAGGAGGCAGAAGGCAGCAAGGCACCGTTGCAGCGTATCGTAGACAAGGCTGCGCTGGTGTTTGTGCCTGTGGTAGGCGCTATCGCGTTGATAACTTTCCTTACTTGGATATTTATAGGCGGTGTCGGCATGATGCCGAAAGCGATAATTTCAGCCGTCACCGTGCTCGTCATTGCCTGCCCTTGCGCTATGGGGCTTGCAACGCCAACGGCTTTGATGGTAGGCATTGGCAAGGCGGCAGACAAGCATGTGCTCATAAAAGATGCCACTGCGCTTGAACGCTTGCGCAAGGTGAACGTCCTTGTCACTGACAAAACAGGCACTCTGACAATACCAAATAAAAACGTAGACTTTACTAAAACCGACAATCTTTCGCTTGAAGATCGTGAGACTTTGAAGCCTCATGCCCGTGAAGCAATGACCGAGCTTCAGCAAGAGGGCATAGACGTTTGGATGATGAGCGGCGACAAGGAGGAAGCTGCAAGATATTGGGCAGGGAAAGCCGGCATCAGGCGCTATAAGGCTAAATGCGTTCCTACGGACAAGGAAGAACTTGTGAGCAGGCTGAAGGGTGAAGGCAAAACCGTTGCCGCGATAGGAGACGGGATAAACGATACGCAGGCGTTGGCACTTGCCGACGTGAGCATTGCCATAGGGACTGGAACCGACGTGGCTATGGACGTGGCGCAGGTGACGCTTATGACTGATGACCTTGAGGCACTGCCCTATAGCGTCAAGCTCAGCCGCAAGACGGTGCACATGATTTGGGAAAACCTCTTTTGGGCGTTTGTCTATAACCTTGTCTGCATACCGCTTGCCGCTGGCGTGCTTTATCTTTTCTATGAAAATCCACCCATACAAATCACGCCAATGTGGGGCAGCGCGCTCATGGCTTTCTCAAGCATAAGCGTGGTGCTAAACAGTATGAGGCTGAAGTTTGCATGAAACGAGAAAAAATGCCTGTTCATAGTTACCCTGTTACAAAAAAGGCATGAGGCTGAACTATGGACAGGCATTTTCGTTTTTGCTATTTCTGGTAGTCGTACCGACGGTTATAAATATTGGTAGAGTGGGGATGCCAATTCTTCTCTACCGACAGCTGAACTGAGAATTTGCTGTTAGGAGTCCATTGCACGGCTGCCCCAAGCTTGTCGCCAAACAGATTATAGCCTGGCATGTAGCCATAGTCATAATAGTAAGGATTACCCCATAAGCCTGAATAGCCATAGAGCCCGTTATAGCCATAGTAGCCGTTTGAGCCATTGTTGGCCAACGACTTTTGCCCATACACGTAGGCTGCCCAATGGTCATTGAACCTGTAGCCAAGCTCTGCATGGAGACCGCCGTTGGTTACGTTCATGCCGTCCCAGTTGAGATGGTTTACAAATCCGCCTGCCGCAAGCCATGCCTTCTTGCCAACGGGTGTCAAATAGGTGGCGCTGATGTTCTGCGCAAAGCCCGCGCCCTTGGGAGCATTCTTGCCGAAGCCTGCCATTACGCTCAGTCCGATGTTTGCGTTCAAGCCTTGGTGCAGGCTGCCGAAACCTCCAAATGATGCGAATATGGGATAGATGTAACTGTCTGTATCAATGGAGTCTATAGCGTTTTCTTGAACTATTGCATGAATATTGGCGGCATTGATGTTGCCTTGACTTTTACTGGCGTTTGTATTGTGATTAGCCTCACTTGCCGGCACGCCATTTATGTCATCCACACCGCCCCCAGCCTGAGCAGAAAGAAACGGCGAACCAACGCTTTGCCATGCCATTCCTGTGGAAGGATTGTTAGCCAGGACAACCGAGCCGGGCACAAACTTTACGGTCTGCCGTCTGCTGTTTATTTTCCTGTCTATTTGTGCCGATGCCGTGGTTGTAGCAATCAACGTGAAAAGCAAGAGGTTATTCTTGAGCATATTTATTGAGCCTTGTTAAAGTTAAAAGGACGCACCTTAGGTGTGTTCAGTGTTGCAAATTTACACAAACTTGATTAATATGCCCCTCCTTTTATTCTTTTTTATTATAGTTTTTCATTAAGTGAACAGTTGCTCGTCTTCGCTTTTTAAATCTTGTCAAGCTCTTTTCTTGTGTTGCCCTGCATCTGCTTGAACTTTGACGGAGATATGCCAGTAATGCTTTTGAATTGGCTGGAAAGGTATGCCACGCTCGAATAGTTCATCTTAAAGGCTATTTGTGTCAACGACAGTTCGCCGTAGGCGAGCAATTCCTTTACACGCTCTATGCGCTGCTCAATGTAATAACGCTCTATGGTCTTGGAGGAATACTCTGAGAACAGTTTCGACAGCGAAGAATAATCTTGATGCAGTTCCTGCTGAAGATAGTCGGAAAGGTTCACTTGGCTTTGGTTGTCTTTATAATGGACAAGCCTTATTATCGCCGTCTTTATCTTTTCTATAGTCTGATGGCGGCGGTCGTCAAGGAGTTCGAATCCAAGAGCCTGAAGGTCGTTTTTTAATTTTTGTTTCTTGTCGTTAGAAATTTTCCCTTCAACGTACGCCTTGCCAAGCTCCACGTTTACAGGTGCAATGCCATTGTCAATTAAAGCTTTCCTTACGGCCATTATGCACCGATCGCAAACCATATTCTTGATAAACAAGGTTGACGTAATCATTAAGAATCTTCCTCTGTATTGAGAATAATGGTGGTTACGCCTATGTTGAACACTACGCCATTGTCAAGCCTGCGTCGGTCACGCTGCCCGATTCTTTCGCCATTGAGGAACGTGCCGTGGTTTGACGGGCCGTCACGCAACACATAGCGCAACTTGCCGTACTTGTCGCGGCTTACGTTTATGATACAGTGAAGCAAGTCCATAGTCAGGTCACCTGTTTCTATAGGCGTGGAGATGTTATTGCCCTTCATGTAACGCCCGATGGTGTTGTCGCCCATTGCGAGTGGCAGCACCTGCTTGTAGCAATAGTTGTTTTCTATAACGGTCAAGCTTCCAAGGCCTTGGCTGTTCTCTTTCGCCTCCTCGTCGGGGTTTTCGTCGTCCTGTCGTGGGCGTATCTTGGATGAGCCTATGCGTATGCCAAACTGCTTGTTGCAATAAGGACAAGTGAAAATAAGGGTTTGGTCGTTCTGGTATTTTGTCTCGTCAAAAATGATATAAGAATCGCACTTAGGGCAACGGACGCGTTTCATGTCAATACTTCAAATTAGAATTTAACGTCAGTAATCCATGCTCCGGCAAACTCCTGCTTGTCGGTAAGTGAGCTGAGGGCGTTTGAAGCCTCCGCACGGGTAGGGTAGTGGCCCAGAAGCACCTTAACGTGGGTGCCCTGCTGCACGAAAGCATCGGTGTAGCCGCGAGAGCGTAAGTCTTTCACGTATGCGTTGGCATTATTGAGAGTCACGCGGCTTGCTATGACAAGCGAAAAGCCGTCTTTCGCCGGAGCCGTCTTTTTTACTTCGCTCTTGCTTTCTTTTAATTCTGCCTTCGCCAATTCCTTTACGGCATTGATGCTTTCCTGGCTTTTCACGGCAAGTTCAACCTTGTCCTGCCCCGTTGTTATGTCTTTAGGCATAACTCGGTCGAGCAGTGCGGTATTGATGTGGTTGCCCGCCATCTGCGTGCCGTTTACAAGCGGCGAAGGCATCAAAAGGAAAAAGATGACGGCAATGCTTGCCACGGCTATATTGCGCCACAAGGCAATGGTGCGCGCGGTGTGGCGCTGTAGCCTGTCGTCAGCCTTCGTTTCCTCCCGCAGGCTTTCTTCCTCGTTGATGGCAATGCTCAAGGCAGGCTGCATGGAAGCCTTGATTTCCTTTATGGTCTTCATGCGGAAGCTACCAAGGCCATAGAGCTCGGGCGATATGACACCAGCCTCACACGGCGTAAACTCATAATGCCCATCGTCGTTGAGCCTTATGGTGCCTATACCTGAAAAATCATATTTGCCGTCAGCACTTATGCGTTGCTTCAGCTCCCTCACTTCGTCTTCTATACGCATGACAGCCTCTGGATAACTTATGTCGTAAGCCTCCACGTACGATTGCGCAAGGAGCGAGTCGTTGAGCGTAAGCTTCGGGTTGAAGCCAAGGCTGCGTATAGGCGGCAGGAAGCTTCCGTCGTCTTCATCCTTCCTTGCATCGGTGTGATGCGCCATAAATCCCCCAAAGTCAGGCACTATGACGCAATCGTTGCTCAGAAGCAATATCTCTATATGTTTATCCAGATTAATCATCTTTTGCAAAATTAAGAAAATTGGACTAAACATCCAAACATTCATTGCTAAATTTGAGAAAAAAGAAAATAAAGTCAAATTGAGTTGTTTATTACGAAATAGTTTGTTATCTTTGTGGCGTTGCAAAGTTACCCCTGCCTTTTGCAACGTTGGAACAGTGAATATAACTAAGATGTATTACGAGGAAACCGATATAAAAGGAGTATGGGTTATAACGCCCAAAGTGTTTGGCGATTCCAGAGGCTATTTCTTCGAGGCTTGGAAACAAGCCGACTTTGACTCGCACATCGGCGAACACGTGGAGTTCGTGCAGGACAACGAGTCGAAATCAAGCTATGGCGTACTGAGAGGGCTGCACTATCAGAAAGGTGAGTTCTCGCAAGCAAAGCTCGTCAGGGTGATACGTGGCAAAGTGCTCGACGTGGCGGTTGACCTGCGTAAGTCTTCGCCTACATTCGGCAAGCACGTCATGGTGGAGCTTTCTGAAGAAAACAAGCGCCAGCTTTTCATCCCGCGCGGCTTTGCCCACGGCTTCCTCGTCATGAGTCCTGAAGCCATATTTACTTATAAGGTTGACAACGTATATGCGCCACAACAAGAGGCGAGTATACGCTGGAACGATGAAACAATAGGCATCAAATGGCCCATTGACCCGAAGGATGTCCTTACAAGCGAGAAAGACCTTAAGGCAAAAAGCTTTGGCGAGGCCGATGTCTTTGAATGATGCGTCATGAAAAAAACTTTTGCTTTTCTTTTGATTTTTACCATACTCATGGGCATGTCTGCCTGCAAGAGGGAAAAGAGCGGAATGGCGGAAACGGTCAATGAGGATACTGAGGCAAAGCGGCTGCTGCAAGGCATCTGGGTGGATGAAGACCAGCAGGATGTTGTTTTCAAGGCTCACGGCGACACCATTTTCTACCCAGACTCTACGTCGCAGCCCGTTTATTTCCAAATATTCAAGGACACGCTTTTACTGCACGGAGCCAACGACGTGAAGTATCAGATTATAAAACAGACGCGCAACCTCTTTATATTCAGGAACCAAAACGGCGATGACGTGAAGTGCGTGCTGAGCAATGACCCCGACGATGCTTCTTTCTTCTCAAAGAAAAGGCCGCAGGCACTAAGCATAAACCAAGGAAAGCTCATCAAGCGTGACACGGTGGTGACCTACGCCGACGAGCGTTACCACTGTTATGTGCAGGTGAATCCTACTTCATATAAGGTAGTGTCTCAATCATATAGTGACGAAGGTGTTGCCGTCGACAACGTTTATTACGACAACATCATTAACCTAAACGTATATCAAGGCGCAAAAAAGCTTTTTGGTGCCGACTTTCGCAAGCAGCAGTTTGAAGGCAAGGTTCCTGAGGAATTTCTGCGGCAAGGCATACTGAGCGACTTCACGCTGCGCACGTGCGACGGACAAGGCATACACTACACAGCGTCATTCGTCATCCCTGGAGCAGGTATGTCCGTCTATCAGGTTGAGGTAGTAGTGAGCTATGAGGGCAAACTGAGCATGAAAGCAGCATCATAAGTTTGTGGCAAATTGGTCAGCAATATGACACAAATTGGACAGCAATACATGGTTGATTGATGGTATATCAAAAAGAGCCTGAAAGGCTCGTGGCACTCGCAACCCCGCCATATCTGCAAAGCAGGTGAGGCGGGTTTGTTGCATTGAGGGCATGAATCCGACCCTGTGAAGGGTAGCCGCCGGACATCAGGCTTTTGCTGCGGCTGCTCCTCAGGAGTTGCGACTGTGTTCGCTCTGTTCCCCCTGTCAGGTTTCGCCATGACAGAGGGCTATGAGTGTTGCAAGCCTTCCCGGCTTATTTTTGATACGCACGCCCTTTGAGTCCTGTACGCACGCCTTTTGTGTCCTGTACGCACGTCTTTTAAGTCCCGTGCGTCAGCGGCTTTACCTTAGAGTTTTTTTAGCGCGATGCACTCTGACTCAACGAGCCATCCAGGGCGGCAGACTGCGGCATGGAGGATAATATAGGGGGTATGTGGAAACTTCTTTTTGTACATTTCTGAAACGACGGCATAGTCGGCTATATCGCGAAGGTAAACTGAAAATTCCGATACATTGTCAAACGTGCAACCGGCTTCAGCGAGCAGTGCCTCAATATTGTCCCACATTCGCTGAACCTGTTTACGAATATCGCCCTCATACATTATCTCACCCTTGTTGTTGATGCTTGCCGTTCCCGAAATGTAGACGCGGCGACGATTGGCGAAGTCGATGTAAGTGCCACGCTCAAAGCGCACGCCATACTCGCTCGTACGGTTCAGGTGGTCAAGGGCATATAGATAGTGTATCTGCTCCTGCTTAATGCCTCGTATGGCAATTGCGTTCATCTTGCAGTAGACATAGTGGTCGGCGTCCATGCCGCCTATGCCTGTAGATGCCACGTAATGGGTTTTCTCCGTAAGTCCTGCGGCATCGAAAACCACGTTGCGTGCCTTTACAACGCCGGCATACTGATTGTCTATGTCGTTTACATAGAACCACGTGCGGATGCAATTGTCTTTCATCGTGCAGCCATTGCGTTCGAGCCTCTCCATATACTGTGCGAAGATGGCCTCGGTCTGTGTATACGACTCTATGCCCGGGGCTGTATTCTGCGTAGACCACAGCTCGTCGTAGCCGTCGTGGGAAACACAGTAGAGATGGTCGTCTATTTTATGATTCTCCGTGCCGGTCATGAAGTAAACCCACATGCCTACCTTTGCTCCGGAAAGCGGCGGTTGTTGAACCAAGGACACTGCGCAGTCTTCTTCTCCGGTTATGCTCTTGAGGACGGGTGCCTGATTGGCGGCATCGCTCAGATAGTATCTTTTGAAGCCAATCTTCGCCTTGTCTAAGTCGCCAAGTTGGCTTTCAAAGTTTGTCTCCTGCACATGCTTGCACAATGCCAGAAGCACTTCAAGTTGCTCGGTGAATGTCAGCATGGGGTTGGTAACAGTGAACATACAGAGGTATTCATTGACTCCGTTTCCTCCATCGAAAGCGAACATCCTGACATTGGCATTGCTGCTTGCTAATTGCAATCTTTTAATACTCATATAAATATAATAACTTTGTTATGCGTAAGAGTGCATTCCCGACATGAAGAAATTGACACCAAAATAGGTCATCAACACTGTGAGGAATGCGAATATAAGATATAAATGAAAATAAATGTCTTTTCTTAGGAAGGGCACCGACTGCCTATGAAAGGCTACGGCATAAACCATAAGCGTTATGAGCGCCCAGGTCTCCTTCGGGTCCCAGCTCCAATAAGCTCCCCAACTTACATTTGCCCATACGGCTCCGAGAAAGATGCCAATAGCAAGGAAGAACACGGCAGGGTAGAGCATAAGGCGGCTTAAAGTGGTCAGCTGCTCAACTTGCTGCGTCGTGTCGCCTCGTTTTTTTATAAGCAGGCAGGCAAGGATGCCGTTTAGCATCATGAAGGCGAGCAACGCGTAAGCCGCCATGAGAATGCCTACATGTATGCTCAAGAGAGGAGAGTGGAGTACGGGCATCAGCTGTGTTATCTGCGGGTTCATCTGTCCCAGATGGCTCACAAGCAACGCAAAGCCGGAAAGCATGAAGCCGAAAGGCATGGCAAAGGCAAAGCGGCGGTGCAACAACAGCGTGACAAGCATAATCATCAACGCCAACAGCAGCATCGTCTCATAGCCATTACTGAGCGGTATGCGTCCACCGACATACCAGCGGAGGATATAGCCGAAAAGCGAGAACGCAAAAGAAAGATATAATACTATCTCGCTGGCAAGGGTAAGCCTGTTCCTCAACCTTTTGCCTGCCTTGCGCACTGTGCCGAGGACAAGCATTATGAATGTCAGTATTCCCATAGTCAGATTGACCATGAAAAGAATCTTCGTAAACGGCACCTTGTTGTAGAAAATCTCTGCCTCTACACGATTGCTGCTCAGGTGCGGGGTGTCGGGCTTCAAGGGAGTGAAAAGCGTGCGGTTGACGAGCATAAGTATCAGTCCTGCCTTTTCGTCCAGCTCTCTCGCGGCTTTGCCCATAGAGCTGTTTGATTGTTCAGTACTGACAAGCGATATCAGGCGATATTGCCCTTTGGCATCGAACAAATCCTGCATGGAGGCGTACTTGCCGTCAATGCCGAGCCATTGGCGCAACTCCATGTTCTTGACCTTAATCATTTTCTCATACTTCCACATTTCCGGGCGCAGCATCCAGCCAAAAAGCACTTGTTCAGCCGACAGCCCTTTGTATGTCTTTTTGCCATACACTTTTTCGAGGAAATCTATTGAGACTGTGTTCAGCGGTACTATGCGGTCATTGTAAACCACCTGATAGCGCGCCACCGTGTCTGCCTTGTCTGCGTTAATGGTCGGAACGCTGCGGGCGGAAGCCTGCTGCTGACAGCATATCAGCATTCCGACGGCAAGTGCCGTGCGCCTCAAAGCAGGGGAAGAAAGCAGTTGCCTGAACTCCTGGCGGCGGTCGAAAAGAATAAGAAGCATGGAAACGGCTAACAGGGCATAGCCAAAATAGGTTATGCCTGTGCCCCAAGGGTCATGGTTGACGCTTAGCACGGTTCCCTTCATGTCCTCGTCGAAACTGCTTTGGTAGAAACGATAGCCGTGGGAGCTATATATTTTGTTCATGGAGATAGTGACTTCCTCGCTATGAACGCTATCGCTGAATTTTAAATAGCTGATAAAGTCGGACGGTGTTTCCGTGCCTGGATAAGTCTTTACCTCAAATTTCCTAAAGGTTAGTTGGAACGGCATCTTTTGAGGATGCTTGCTGTCGTCAATGAATGTATTTGTTGTTTGTCCTTGCCGCAAGTGTATATTGCCTTTCTCACCAAAGAAGAACGTTACGACAGCGCCGACAAGAATGACGACAAATGAAAAATGCAGAAGGCAAAGGGAAAACCGCCTGTACAGTTTTCTCTTTGCCATATAGATTATAGCTGCCACCACCAAGGCTCCCCATAGCAGGCAGAACCAAAGTGTGTGATAAATGTGCTGGGAAACATACGCCTCACCTTGGGCTTGCCCCGTGAAGGTGGCGAGTCCCAAGCCTACGACGATAATGACGTATAGTGCCATAACAACATATTTTGATGCTTTCATCGGCTGGCTCTCAGTGGTTGCATTGAAATCATGTTAGTTGGTTGCTCCGTTGTCTATCCAGTCTTCGAGCATCTGCAAAAGCCCTGCCGCACGGTCTTTGTTGAGCATGTCGCCGTGGTTCATAGGCCAACTTTCAGACGCATCGCCATAGATGACTTGCCAAATAAGGCTGCTGTCTGCATCTCCCGGCTTTACACGAAGCATCTCCGGGTGCATTATCGACTTGTGGTTGACAATGCTGGCGTATGCGTTGCCCTCTGTGAGATTGAGGTTGGCTGCCGATGTGCCGTTGGCTCCGTGACACGCAGCGCACGTAGCACTAAAGATGCCTGTCTGTATGCCTGCAAGCATGCTGGCATCTACTGTGCCAATATCGAAGCGTATGGTGTCGTTGGAAGAAGCATTGGAAATGTCTGTCGATGTGAAAGTGACGATGCGCTGGCGCAGACGGTTGAGAGCGCAGATTTCTACGTTTTTAACCGAGCTGCCTATGTTTGACAGCACTATTGAGGCATGCCCGTCGGTGTCAACCGTCACCACCTTGGAAATAGTGGCATAGGGCATCGACTCATTCGCGGCATCCTCCGTAAAGCCTGCCACGGCGACATCGTAGCGGTCTGACCAAGTGCCAAGCCCCGTTATGGTGCCTTCCACTTTGACCACCTTGCCGCCCGTAGTGGCATTATTTGCTTTCTCTATAGGCCCGTCGTCACACGATGAGAGAAGGAGAAAAACGGATAGGGATAATATACTGAATATAATTTTGTTCATATATTGTTGCTTAGAAAGCGTATTGTAGCATAATGCAGGCATTGTGTGTGGCAAGGCCTAAGTCGTCGAGGTCGCGGTCGAGCTGTGTATCGTGCCCCCAACGGCCCATGTACTGGTACATTGCCGAAATCTTGATGTTTGTCTTAGGCACAAAGTAGTTGCAAGCAACTGCCGGAAGGTTGATGCTTCCGTCTTTATGGTTGCCATTGCGGTCCATCCAGTCGTAACGCACGCCAAGCTGCCAGTCGTGAGCCACGAAATAGCCTATCTGCCCATAAGCACCCCAGAAGTTATAGCTTTCCTTGATTTTCTGGCGATGGGTGAAATGCACGTTCATATAATAGCATTCAGCAGCCATTGACCATCTGCCGCTCATCAAAGCAAACTCGAAACCTGCGCGCGTGTCGTTGGTCGACTCATACTCAGCCTCGTTGTTGAAATTCACAGACAGTCCAAGAAGGTATTTTGTTTCCGGCTTCACAAGGTTGGGGTTGCCTTGGCTCTGTGGCATAGGGCCGTTGCCTTGATAGGTAATGCGCCCTGCGTAGAGAAGGGAAGGAAGATGATTGTCGTCGCTGAAGCCTTTCGTTGCGGAGTTGACGCTTCCCCCCGTACCATTGAATATGCCAATGTCATATCCCCATTTGTTTGCGATGAGACCATGCATCTTGATGCCGAGATCCCAGCCTGTGCTCATCGTTGGGTTGATGGCGTTGAGAGAATAAGGCATTATGGTGGTTGCGCTCAGCGATATAGGAGTCTGCGGGAACAGCGTCTCGCCTAAAGTCGTGAGGAAAGAGCCTGTGAACGGTGTCTTCTGCTTACCCACACGGAAACGAATGGCGGGGCTGACAGCATAGTCTATCCAAGCCTGTTGCAGTATGGCACCGCCACTGGCGGCTGCATTTACGCTTACATTGTAGTTAATCTTGCCAAATGCCTTGCCGGTAAAGCCAATGATACCAAACGGAATGGAGAACCCGGAGTTTGCTACATTGTCCTGATTGTAGGCTTTGTCAAGGCCTTCGTCATCATAGTAGTTGTAGTTGAGCAAAGTCTGAAGCATCAGGTATGGCTTCAACACAAATTGGCCGTCTTTTGACTGCAAGGAGAACCCGCGATTGTCTGCGATTGGGATAACTCCATTCTCCATATCGTAGCTCACGTCATTTGCCGTTTCTCCAGCGGCTTCAATGGCGTTGGCGGTGTTGTTAATCTCTGCCTTTGCCTTACTGAGCTGGTCCGGCTCGTCGGTTGTTGGGATTTCTGTCTCAGCAAATGCTACTGTTGACAGGCTTGCTGCAATGGCGGCAGCAAAAAAGCTTTTCAGTTCCATGTATTGTTTTTGTTATTGTTTCTACTTTTTTTATAATAAGGAAGTTTTATTCCTTTTCTTTCTGTTTAATCTTTATGCATGTCCTCCTTTACCCAAATGCAGGGAAGGGTATTCATATTAATTTTTACAAACTCCATAGGAAGCGTATAAGCTGAGCGCGCTCCTGTTTGGTGAAATGAGCGAATCTCTCGCGACTTGCCTGTGCTTCTCCGCCGTGCCACATTATTGCCTCTGTAAAGTTGCGGGCACGTCCGTCATGAAGGAAGTAAGTATGTCCGTTTACAAGGTTCTGCAGCCCAATGCCCCAAAGAGGGGTCGTACGCCATTCGTTGCCACGTGCCAGACCGCTGACCATGTTGTCGTTCAGGCCTATACCCATTATTTCAGAGCCCATGTCATGGAGCAGGAAATCAGAGTATGGATGTATCTCCTGCCGCCCTCCAAGCCAAGGCAAAGTCATGCCGGCAAGAAGTGTGGTGCCACGCTTGTTGGTGTGTAAAGTGACGACATGGCAAAGATGGCAGCCGGCTTTATAGAAAAGCTTTTCGCCTGCTATGACATCAGGGTCGTTGGCATCGCGACGAGCCGGTACGCCCAGCCCTTGGAGGTACAGGTCAACAGCTTCCATGTCAGAAGTGCTAACGTCGAGCAAATCATAGCTAAGACCCATCATTGAGCCTTCTTCTACTTGCATCTGCCCACGGCATATTTCTTCCGGATAACGTGAATTGGTTAGTCCCATATCAGAAGAATAACCGAGCTCCACGGTCAAGTCACCATGATGAGCTTTATTGCCGCCAACGCCTATTTGGCTGACGTTTCTTTCAGATATGACATTGCAGCGCCCGCTGATACCCCATTCGGGATAGTTGCTTTTAGCGGCAAGCTGCCTGATTTCATCCCGGTCTAACGCCATAATCTGTCCCATGCCTACGTGGCGGAGCGGCGCACGCACGGAAATGAAAAGATCCTCGGGCTTGATGCTGTCTGCGTACCACTTGGTAATATAAAACTTGGGAACATATAATGTATAAGGCTCACCGTCAGGGAAATGGAACTGCGCCGAATCCATCTTGAAATGAATCTCTCCTTCTGGCTTGACACCATAGATGGCATTGTCGTGTATCACACGACCGTAGTTCTGGAAGAACTTGCCATTCTTTCTGGTAACATAGCAAAGTAAAGAAGTAAAGCCGTATTCACCTGTAGCCTTGTCACTGCCACGTTTGAAAGCAGTCCAGTAGGAAGGTTCTGTTTTGCCAGCGTTGCGATGGCAACTGCCACAGCTGTAACCTGCATAGACAGGACCAAGACCACCACCGTGGTGGTTATAGTTGCTTGTTGTAACATTGTCATAGAGGCGGTCACCTTCATAGAATTTTGTTTGATAATCGCCAGACAACCACATTGCAGGTTGGTCATAAGAGAAGCGACTGCGCGAGAACTCTGTTGACGTACCGGCAGATAAGGCATACCCATTGGGCACGTCAATGTCGTCGGCTGTAAGCTGGTCGTCGTTGTCCTCACAAGCCGACATTGCGAGCAGGCCTGTTACGAATAACGCATATTTAGCTATCTTCATACTGATATTTTTTACAATTCTATTTTAGCGTACAATAGCGGGGTCAGGAAATGTCTTTTCCTGGCCTCGCCTCAAATTATATATTGCGAAAATTTGTTTACTGCACTGTGCGTGTCTTGCCATTCTTAAAGATTAGGAACTCAAGGGTGTGGAAACCACGAAGACCCTGTGCCGCAGCAATCTTTTCACTTTCTTCATCGTAGCTGCCGGTCCATTCCATCTGGCTCCAGTCTTGTGAATTCAACAGATTCACAATGCCGTCGCGGTCCAGAGGCCATGAGTCCATATTCGGGTCAAGGCCGTCATCTGATACCGGGCCAAAGAGGAATGCCTCAAACGACTCCCAAGGCTGGCGTGCTGCAATCCAAGCATCGCCTAAGTCTGCAAAACCTTTTGTTGTAGGATTCTGCTGGAAGGCAATGATTTTCTGTTGAAGAGTTGTGTTAAGGTTCATCATGTCTCGGCTTGTTGGGACAATTACATTGTCAACTATATTGGCAACAATTGGGTCACAAACATCATCCGTGGATGCTCTGTTTTGGAAGAATGTCTTCAAATCCTTTGACAGGATTGACTCAAGAGTGGCGCATACGGTCTGTGCGGTACGAGATTCCGTCGTATTGATATTGTTACGGAAAGGCTGCGGAATAGCTTGAATTGCGCTGATGGCTCCATTTATGGCACTGACTATACTGCTGTTCAGAGTTGGATTAATGGAGTTTACAGTGTTATACATTGAGTTGGCAGCAGGTGTGCTTGACATATTGCTGATGCTCTTGTCATATACGCCATAGTAGGCATTGCGAATGGACAGGATATTGTTGGAGTAGTCAAGACGTGAGTGCCAGCTGTACCACGACTCAACAGCATACAGGCCTTCGCGCATGTTTGTCTTACTCATCCAATTGGCTGTATACTTTGAGAGAGGGTCGCCAATCTTTGACTCGCCAACCTCGTTGGCAATATCAGCCATACCGTCTATGATTTGCTCTACGCAGGCAAGTCCGCTTGTCAGGCCTTGCACAGTGTGGTTCTTAAATTGAGTCTGATAAGCAGCTCCGCCATGATAGCTTTGGGTCCAGTCGTTATACAGAGTTGTAGCATCGCTTTGCAGCAATTGACCTACAACACGCATGTAGTTGCCCCAAGCCTTTGCATTGCTTGACGTGTAGTCCACATTGTCTTCTTCGTCAATCTCATTGATGATGGCAAGCTCCTTCTCTCTGTCAGTCTGATTGCCACCTTTGTCATCATTGTCATCACCACAAGCGGTAAATGTCACAAGGCTCATGGCTATGGCACCAAGAATGAATAAATTCTTCTTCATTTTGAGTACGTTAAAATTTATTGGTTGAATTTTTTTTGTTTAGTTCTTAGCGTAGTAAATAGTATAGGCAACACCAAGGCGGAACTCGTTTTCAGAGTTATATTTACCCTTGCCGAATACAGCATGTGTGCCTATCTGCCTCATGGCATAGTCTGCCTTGATTACAAGGGAAGGCAGTGGTTTCCAGTTCAAGCCCAATGTCCACATGCTAACTTGTGTGCGCTTGTCCTTAATAGCTGGTGCAAATGCCTGTGCTGTGCCTGAGACATTCACAGTCTTCGACTTTGACATTGCCTCCTGTGGATCATAGTATGCATATTGAGCAAAAGGATAGATAACGGGGAAATTCCTGCCTGGGAAGAAGCTTGCAAGATTGACTCCTATCTCTGCATTATAGCCTAAAGCATGCGAGCCAACTCCACCCTTGCGTGAACCATAAGGAGATGCAGATGATACAGCGCGATAGTTTACGGCATTACTGTTAGAAAGATAGCCATGCAACACATTGGCACGCGTTGTTACGTAACGGTTCACATATTGTGCGTCAAACGAATACAGATACAGGTTTATATCGTCGAAAGAATCATAAAGATTCAACTTTTCGCAGTTTTTGCCCATTTTCGGATTAATGAGTCCGCCAAAGCCTAAGCGCAGGCCTGGAACGCCAGTCCAGTTTAGTCGTATAGTGTAAGCAGGAGATGTAAAGTTGTCGAATTCAAATGCTCCCTGCTTGCCTTTTTTTATCCAGTTGTATTTACCAAAGCCATCAGGATTGAGACCTGTGGTCACCATAAGCTGATAGCTGAACTGGCCGAGACCCTTACCAAAAGAACCAAAAAGTTCTAAACCTGTTTCATGCCATGTAGATGGTATTATTTCAGTCTCGCTCTCAGGACGCGAAGCAGAGAAGAAATATAATGGTTCATGATGGGTGTTGGTAAGTCCTATGGGAAGAACCATGTGGCCGACTCTTACATTGAATGCAGGAACGATAAGGCGTGTAATATGAAATTGCTCAAGTGCTACTTCACCGCCCTTTTCCGTTTCTGTTTCATATTCACCGTTCTCAGACCCTGTGCCGCTCTCAATCTCGTATGCAGACCCTGTGCCACCTGCCTCAAATTCTATTTCTGCACCCATAATCCATTTGGGAGAGAATTTGTATTCGCCGGTTATCACGAAACGAGGTATTGAAATTTCGTTATGGTCTTTCTTCAGATTGCCATTCTGAGTGCCGCTATAACGGTTCAGTCCGTAATCTTTGAACTTCGCAAGCATTTCGCCGTATCCGCCGATACGGAACTTTTTGAAATCCTCGCTTTGATCTGCGGTAACCAATGGCTTGTTGTCAGATTGTGTCTGGTCGGATGTTTGTGGTTCGTCAGCGTAAGCCTGCGCTGCAGCACCTACACATAAAAATGCACTAAACAATCCAATTTTGAGTCTGTTCATTTAATATGCTTTTTATTGATTTCTTTTTCGGGTGCAAAGTTAAAGGGTTTAAAGGTTTCTCACAATACCTAAAAATTATGAAATTCAGCATCACAAGCGAAACTTATGGTAGGCTATGTAAAGACCCTCCTTTTTTTTGGGGGGGGCTGTGCAAGGCGAAGCCTTGTTCATTAACTTTTGGTTGTGCTCCACACGAATTTTTAATTGCGGTCTCGCCCTCAATCAGTAAGGCACAAAGCGCATAGCTTGGTTGTGGTACGGGAGTGGCAATTATCACTGTGTTTCGATTGCAAAGTTAAGAACATAATTAAAATAATGCAATACCTAATTGTTGGTAAAAGGGTGTCATCCCCATTTGTAGGTATTTTGCTAAATCTATGAAGATTTTTCAATTTTTATTGCTCAAAGTCTCGTTTTTTTTTTGTTATTTTGCACATGCTTTATATAAGAATTAAGGTGTAGATATGAAAAGCATGAAGATGTATGAGCCTGATGACAAGCTCATTAATATTATAAGCGACAACTATGGAGTGCTACAGAGCCTTGGCTCGTTTGGCATAAATCTTGGCTTTGGAGACAAGACCGTGCGTGAGGTTTGCGACGACGAAAACGTTGATACCTACACTTTTCTTGCAGTTGTCAATTTTACAATTAATGGTTATCAGAATCCTGATGACGCAGAACACTTGTCTGTTCCAACTTTGATACATTACCTTAAAGCAAGCCATGCATATTATCTTGATTTTGAGCTTCCTTTCATACGCCGTGAGCTGGTAGACGCTCTTGATGAAAATGACAATCTTGCAAGGCTTATTTTAAGACTTTACGATGAGTATGCCCATAGCATACGGGGACACATGCAATATGAAGAAAAAACCGTATTCCCCTATGTTGAAGCCTTGGAAAAAGGCGAAACGCCGACCGACTTCGATATATATACGTTTTCAAAGCATCATCAGCAAACCGACCAAAAGCTGAGAGAGCTTAAGAACATCATCATAAAGTACCTTCCTTATGACGGTCTTCATAACAACCAACTTACAGCAACGCTTTACGACATTTATAATTGTGAGCAATGGCTTTCGGAACATGCTGCAGTAGAAGACCAAATATTCATACCTGCGGTAAGGCGCTTGGAACGTCGTTTGAGGCAAGATGATGTAAGCGTTAAAATCAGCAATATGATAAACCGTAATCCTACGTCGCAAGAAACTCTGTCTGAACGAGAGAAGGATGTTATAGTATCACTTGTGCAGGGTATGACCAACAAGGAAATTGCTGATCATTTGAATATTTCTATCAACACAGTGATAACGCACAGGAGAAATATAGCAAGGAAGCTACAAATACACTCACCTGCCGGACTTACAATCTATGCGATTGTAAATAACCTGGTAGACATAAGTAGCGTGAAGCTATAGGAATGGTGCCAAGAACACCGCAGCAAACCATCCCTTGAATTTATCCTTATGAGATCGCCACTTATCCCAGCTCTCTTGTGTCAATAAGAAAGATTCTTTCTTCTCACTGTCGAATAACTCGTTGAGTTCTCGTGTTGTACCAGAGTCTATTATTACAGCGTTGTCTTCATAATCCCATGCAAGGCTGCGTGCATTAAGATTGGCAGAGCCAACCGTACAGAATTTGCCATCCACCATTATGATTTTTGTATGGTGAAAACCCGGCTTGTACATCCACACGGTACAACCATGTTTCATGAGCTTATGAGCATTGTAAAAGCCACAGTCAGGGGTCAGCGGAATGTCACTTTTTACAGAGAGCATTATTTCTACCTTTACCCCACGTTTTACCGCGTCTCGCAAAGCTTTCTTAATGGGGTGATTAAGGGTGAAATAGGGGTTTATTAGTTTTATACTGTCTTTAGCATATCTTATTGCATTGGTATAAAACTCACGAATGATTTTATTTGAAGTGTGTGGCTCCCGATTTATTATCCCAACCATTTTGCGTCCTGCCGTCTTGCATGTGTCAGGCTTCAGGCCTTTAAAGTATTCATCTTTGCCCAATCCACGGAAATACTTGGCTCCGTGGATATTTTGCTTTGACACTTCATTCCACATCTTCAAAAAAATGGCCTGAAGAATGTTTACTTCCTCTCCTTGTATGCGGCAATGCATATCATGCCATGAGCCTACTTGCTCTGTTCCATTTATATAATAGTCGGCAACGTTCATTCCGCCGGTGTAGGCAATTTTTCCATCAATTATGACAATCTTGCGATGGTCACGACTCCAAATGTCGTCAAGCCAAGGAAACTTTACAGGATTGAATTCGTATATCTCTATACCCTTAGAACGTATGTCAGCAATGTCTCTCTTTCGCATTGGCTGGTTATTGGATACATTCCCGAAGCCATCGAAAACGAGACGAACTTCCACACCTTCCTTGACCTTTGGAG
Source organism: uncultured Prevotella sp. (assembly GCA_964511295.1). Taxonomy (GTDB): domain Bacteria; phylum Bacteroidota; class Bacteroidia; order Bacteroidales; family Bacteroidaceae; genus Prevotella. Next base: position 105,773 of record CAZEEP010000002.1, on the reverse strand, counting down.
CAAGATGGGAAATCAGCAAACGGTTAATGGAGTCGTTGCGAAAGTTGAAGTATTCCATGTGTATGGAACTGCGTGCCTGGTCAATAGCCTTGAAAAGGTCATCAAATTTTTCTTGTCCTGACATCAGCAATGACACACTGTTGTCGTGTGAAAATTTTATGCCGCAACCCTCCAAATGTCGAACTATTAACGAGTCGCTGGGAACACCTATAGTATCTTTTTTGTTTATGTCTTTTGCATCGGCCGAAATTGACATAAAGATTGTCAAGATTAGAGATGCTATTATATTAAGATTTATAATAGTTTTTCTTTTCATTATCCTCATTTTATATGGCTTACATCATCGATGAAGCATAGCTGTCGACAATGCCAAGCAAATGTCTTTCGCTGTCACATACAAGAACGGAATGTATCTTAAAACTATGCATGATGCGTTGGATTTCAGATACTTTTGTTGTCGGTAGGACGGTTTTGGGTTCACGGGTCATTATGTCTGCCACCGTTCGGTCAAAGAAATGGGCCTGCCATCTTTCCATAGCCCTGCGTATGTCCCCATCTGTTATTATTCCCGCAACGGTCTTGTCGCAATTGAGCGACACTCCAAGTCCAAGTTTACCACGAGACACCTCTATAATAGCCTTACCAAGGTGCATCTCCTGTGGAATAATTGGTAAGTCATCCGTGCGCATTACGTCTTCTGCCGTGGTCAATAACCGCTTGCCAAGCTCACCACCCGGATGGAATTGGGCAAAGTCACGTGGGCGGAAGTCACGTACTTGCATTAACGCCACTGCAAGGGCGTCACCAATAGCCAATGCTGCTGTGGTAGAGCTTGTTGGTGCAAGGTTTAGCGGACATGCTTCATGGTCAACATGAACTTTTATATGCACCGTGGAATATTTTCCGAGCAACGACTGTGGATTACGGCTCATGCCAATAATAGGCACGTGCATGTGGAGTAATATAGGAATAAAGCGTAGAAGCTCATCTGTTTGTCCGGAGTTGCTTATGGCAATCACCACATCCTCTGGGGTCATGGCTCCCAGGTCTCCGTGATAAGCATCAAGAGGGTTGATAAAAAACGCCGGTGTTCCTGTTGATGAAAGTGTAGCGGCAATCTTTGCGCCAATGTTGCCACTCTTGCCAACACCTGTCACAATAACTTTTCCGTGGCAGCGATACATAAGCTCTACCGCCTTTTCGAAATTGTCATCAAGTTGTGGTATCAAGTCAAGAATGGCCTGAGCCTCATCCTTTAGGCATTTCATGCCGTATGCTACTGACGATTTTAGTCTTTCCTCTGGGGTACTCATAGACGAAAGTTTACTTATTTATGAACGTATATGGGTTGTATACTTTAATATAGAATCTGTTCAATCAAAGGCTCAAGCTTATCAAGTTCAAGCATGTTGGCTGCATCGGATAGTCCTCGATCTGGATGGGGATGCACCTCAAAGAAAAAACCCGTTGCGCCAAAAGCCTTTGCAGCAAGAGCCATAGATGGCACAAACTTTCTGTCACCTACGGTCTTGCCGTCGCCGGCAGAAGGTCGCTGTACACTATGAGTGCAATCCATAATAACCGTTGGCACAATCTCCTTCATATCCGGAATGTTTCGGAAATCGACCACAAGGTTGTTGTATCCGAAGCAGTTGCCACGCTCTGTAAGCCATACCTCAGTGGCACCACTGTCCATTGCTTTTTCATACGGAAATCTCATATCCCTTCCAGAAAGAAACTGAGCTTTCTTTATGTTGACTATACGTCCGGTCTTAGCCGCTGCAACAAGCAAATCGGTCTGGCGGCATAAGAAAGCCGGAATTTGTATCACATCGCATACGTCGCCAACAGGCTTTGCCTGCCACGACTCATGAATGTCTGTAGTGAGCCGCAAGCCGTACTTTGACTTTACGTCGGCAAGCATTTCCAAGCCTTTGTCAATGCCTGGTCCACGAAAGGAATGTATGCTTGTGCGGTTAGCCTTGTCAAAACTTGCCTTGAAAATGATGTCAATGCCAAGCTTATTGTTTATGCGCACAAGTTCTTGAGCCACAACGTCAAGTAACTCGGCCGATTCAATGATGCAAGGTCCGGCAATGAAAGTGCTTTGATGGCTTGGATTTGAAACTTGAGAATTATAATCTGTGTCAAGCATGTTTTCTTAATTGCTGTTTTTTCTTATTATGTCTTCTGCTTCGTCTTCAGAGTCTGCATGTTGTATTTTTGATGGCTTTGGTGCCACAAGGTGAGCGGTATCTGAAACTATATGTATGTCCCTCTGCGGATAAGGTATTTCTATATTCTTGTCGTTAAGGGCATTGTAGACAGCTTCCATAATGTCGCTTTCTGCATCTGACTGTTTGCGCGAGTCCACCCACGCAAGTATCTTGAAGTCGATGCTGTTGTCGCCAAAGCCTGCGAACGATACTTTCAGGAACTTTATGTAATTTGGCTTATTGAGCTTTACCACGGCATCTGCTATGGTTTGCTTTACGTCAGGCACTTTCGTGCCATATGCCACGCCTATAGGAACGATTGAAAGCACGTTGCCGTGATTGCGTGTAAGGTTCTTATAATTCTTTGAGAAAAGTTGTGCGTTTTGGAAGGCAATGACCGAGCCGTCAAGAGCCTCTATGGTAGTCGAGGTATAGCTAATGTTTTTTACAGTGCCCTTGGTTCCGTCAATTGAAATATAATCGCCCACCTTAATGCGCCCTGCCATAAGCGATATGCCATAATAAAGGTTTTCGAGAATGTCTTTCATGGCAAAACCTATACCGGTGGAAAGACCTGCAGAGATAGCCACAATCCATGAGTTGTCAATGTGGAATATGCTCATGGTAATGAGGAGCCAAGAGCCCCAGATAACTATTTGTATGAAATTCTTCCAAATGGCGATGTGGCTTGTTACAGCCTGCAAACTCGACTTGCGGTTCTCCTCCTTGGCGCGCCTCTCCTCACGCTTTATAAGGTGATAGTAAAGCACATGGATAGACACTCTGTTGGCCCATGCGGCAATGAAGAACAGCGTCGTGGCCTGAACGGCACGCATGATGCTGAATGTGAACTTATTGGTGTCGATGAGCTTGCTGTTGAATATCATCCATGTAGTGTCGCTTAGATTGAACACGTCGGCTGACCAATAGATACTCACGAGAATGGACAGCGTGCCAAGGATTGGCAGTACGGCGGTGTATATCAAGCGGAAAAACCACGTACGGCTCACAGGAGTGTTGTCGTCGAAGTAGTTGCGGTTCGGGTTGTTGCCATAGTTTTTGAGGAAGGAGGAAATGCAAGTTATGGTAAGGATGCACGTGAGCTGCATGGTCCACCAAATAAGCATTTCGACGGATAGCAATGTATAGCCTACTATTGAAGCCGTTATGCTGGCGAGGAAGACAATGAATGAAACCCACGCGTAGAACGTGTCGGACGGCGGCAACTGGTTTTTGCAGCGTTGCAATGTCCACCATTGCCATATAGTGCATGCAAGCAAGATCGGCGGAAGTATGATGTCCGTCAAATTGTTGGGAATGAGGATTATGCGGAAAGTTATGACAATGAAACATATTGTCATGATAGGGGAATAGATTCGGAAGCCATAGCGTATCTGCTTGCCGTCAAGACGTATTAGCAGCGAGAGCAAGATAACGCCCATCAGCCACGCATACTCCACTAACAGGCCAGATGCCATGATGAGGAAGTTTTGGGCGATGGTGGCTCTGACAAAGCCCAGCACGGCAGCGAAGGTGATAACCGTAGCCGCAAGAATGATACAAAAACGCTTGGCTTTGAAGGTTTCACGTGCCTGTTCGCCTGTTTCACTGCCAAAGAGCCATTTCAATATGAAATCGGCCTTATTTTGCTTGACAAGACGTGTAACTACAAAGCCGACAACGAGATAGCTTACTGCGGCGGCTACTATGCCGTAGAATACAATGAGCCCCAACAACATCAATATGATGCGGCTGTCCCAGTCTGAACGGTAATTGCTCGTCGGCTTGTATTTGTCTATTACAGTCTCAGAGGTCTCCCTTAACTCGTGGCGAAAGTTTTTTAGAATGGTGAGATAATTTTCTCCCGCATTCGAAAATATGCTTGTCTGTATGTCGCCGTAACGCTTGTTGGCATAGTCGTTCAGACTGCGTAGCCTGTTCTCTGTGTGGTTGTAAAGCGAGATGTAACGCTGCATCTGCGTGCGGTTGTAGTCAAGCGTGCGGCGTATGTTCACCGCGTATGTCAGGCAAACGTTCCTGTCAATCTTTGCCCGCTTGCTTAGTCCCTCTGTATACATGGAGCTGAGGTCGTTGATCAGGCTGTCATAGCGTGCTATCTCCACGTCGGTATTGCTTACATATGCTCGAAAAGGCCCTACATTGTTCTTGAAATTATGATATTGCTCGGTAGCCTCATGGCAGGCATACGTCAAGTCAAAGACTTGTCCGCTCTTTTGCGAATAGAGCATCATGGCATTTTGCTGGCTTTTGTTTATGGCATCCATAAGCTGTGACATAACCTGCAAACGTTGCTCCTTCAAGGCTCCCGACTCGCGTTCAAGCTTATTGTGATAGCTGTTGAGCTCAATGCGCAACATGGCAAGTGTGCCGGCTATGTCGCGCTCTTTCAGCACTGCGCTTGAAGGCAGGATGCCAGTAAGCAATAGTATTGCAATTATCAAGAACTGTTTACGCATGTGTGTCTTCACTTGGTTGATGTTGCAAAGGTACAAAATATTTTGGTTATATACAAGAAGATGACGGCTGCATGATTAAAATGAAATGCGGTGAAACTTCAATCGATATCCGATAAAAGCTTTGCCGCAATGCGATAAAAGCTTTATCGCAACCCGATAAAAGTTTAATCGCAATTCGTTTACGGTTTAGTCATCATACCGCTACGGCATGGTTATGACATTAAAAGGCTAAAATCATTTGTAATCATTTGCCTTAAACGTAAGCTCTAACAGTGTAGCCTTATTTCTCTGTGAATTAAACACATAACGGAATGCATAATGTGCGTCCTTGAAAGCCTTGAGACTTGTGTTTTCTTTCAATTCCTTAAGTAACGCATTGCTAATGCTCTTTTTTACACCGCCAACCGCCACAGGGTCGTCAGCCTTATCCGTAAGCGTATAATAATAGTTGAAGGTATGCGTGTCTCGGTCAAAAGTGACGCTGTCTGTGCGCTGCATACCGTTGACGGGGGTGGGGCAGTAACGCTCGGTATACTCATTTGCCATGTTTTCGGCACTGTCCTCAAGCGTGGCATGTTTGCACGATGCCAGACATGTGGTTATAATGATTGATAACAGAATGCGCTTCATGATGCGGTAAATATGATTTAGAATGCAATAATTGTTACTTTTTGCGCAAAGTTATAAAAAATGTAAGATAAAAGGAATCTTTTATCCATTCTTTTTAGTAACTTTGCATTAACCAAGAGAAAGCCAATGGAAGAAATAAGGAATTTTTGCATAATTGCCCATATCGACCACGGTAAATCGACGCTTGCCGACCGTATGCTCGAATACACCAAGACCATCAAAATCACGGAAAACCAGATGCTCGATGACATGGATTTGGAGCGAGAGCGTGGCATTACCATAAAGAGCCATGCCATACAGATGGAATATGAGCTTGGCGGCAAGAAATATTTGCTAAACTTGATTGACACTCCCGGACACGTCGACTTCAGCTATGAGGTGTCGCGCAGCATTGCCGCTTGCGAGGGAGCATTGCTCGTGGTTGATTCTACGCAAGGAGTTCAAGCCCAGACCATTTCCAATCTGTACATGGCTATTGACCATGATTTGGAAATCATACCTGTAATAAACAAGATAGACATGCCCAATGCCATGCCGGATGAGGTTGAAGACGAAATTGTAGAACTCATTGGCTGCGATTCTTCAGACATTATACGGGCGAGCGGAAAGACAGGCGAAGGGGTGGATGCCATACTTGAAGCTGTAGTAAAACGCATTCCGGCTCCAAAAGGCGAACCTGACAAGCCATTGCAGATTCTCATATTCGATTCTATCTTCAATTCTTTCCGTGGAATAATAGTGCTGGGAAAGGTCGTGAATGGAACCATTCACAAAGGGGACAAGGTGAAGTTTGTACAGACCGACATGGAGTACGCTGCTGATGAAGTGGGTGTGCTGAAGATGGATTTAGAGCCAAGAAAAGAACTCTCAACGGGTGAAGTGGGGTATATTATCTCTGGAATAAAAAATGCTACAGAGGTAAAGGTAGGCGACACCATCACCCATGTAGACCATCCATGTGCAAATGCCATTGAAGGCTTCCAAGAGGTTAAGCCAATGGTCTTTGCTGGTGTCTATCCCATAGACCCAACTGAATACGAGAACCTTAGAACTTCATTGGAAAAGTTGCAGCTCAACGACGCAAGCCTTACCTTCCAACCGGAATCGTCCCAGGCGTTGGGCTTTGGTTTCCGCTGTGGCTTCCTCGGGCTACTGCACATGGAGATTGTGCAGGAAAGGCTTGACCGCGAGTTCAACATGGAAGTTATAACCACGGTGCCCAATGTTTCATACAAGGTTTTCACCAAACAAGGTGAAGAACTGGAAGTCCACAATCCAAGTGGATTGCCTGACCCTACGGAGATTGACCATATAGAGGAGCCGTATATTAAAGCAACCATAATAACATCGTCAAATTACATCGGTCCAATTATAAAGCTTTGTCTTGATAAACGCGGTGAGTTGCTCGACCAGCAATATGTGTCAGGCAACCGTGTGGAATTGCACTTTATGATACCCCTTGGCGAGATAGTGATAGACTTCTATGACAAGTTGAAGTCTATCTCGAAGGGATATGCGTCATTCGATTATCATATAGACAGTTATCGTCCTTCAAAGCTTGCAAAACTTGACATCCTGCTTAATGGCGAGCCTGTAGACGCCTTATCAACGTTGACTCATCAGGACAATGCCGTTACATTGGGCAGGCAGATGTGCCTTAAGCTAAAAGAACTCATTCCGCGCCAACAGTTTGACATTGCCATACAGGCTGCCATAGGTGCAAAGATTGTGGCTCGTGAGACTGTGAAGCAAGTGCGAAAAGATGTTCTTGCAAAGTGTTATGGCGGTGACGTAAGCCGCAAACGCAAGTTGCTTGAGAAGCAAAAGAAGGGCAAGAAGCGCATGAAGCAGATTGGAAATGTACAAGTGCCGCAGAAAGCTTTCCTTGCTGTACTGAAGCTTGATTAAACTGATGTGGAAATGAAAATAGATATTACTAGCATAAAAATATGACAATTTACAATAGACCTAAAAAGATTTTATAGAGAAATGAAAGAATTGCAGAACACAATACGGGACATAGCTCGCGAACTTGCACGCAAGTACAGCACAATGACGCATGAGGAGCTCGACACCTTAGAGAGCATTCTTAAACTGAAGAAGTATGCCAAGGGGGAAATGATTCTCAAGGAGGGTGAAGTGTGTGAAAACATCTATTATATAGATAAAGGGCTGATACGCCAGTTCTATTACAAGAACAACAAGGAGGTTACAGAGCACATTGGCGCGGACGGCGAGATTTTCATGTGTATTGAAAGTCTTTTCAAGGAAGAACCGACACTTCTTCAGGTCGAAGCTCTTGAGACAAGCTCTATATATATCATCCCTAAGCATCGTTTGGAGCAAGTGGCACTGCACAATGTAAACATACAGATACTATATCGCAAGATATTGGAGGAGAGCCTCATTATATCACAACAGCATGCTGACCTGTTGCGTTTTGAGTCTGCGCAAAATCGATACTTGCGTCTTTGCAAGATGAACCCTCAAGTAGTGCTTCGTGCTCCGCTGGTATACATTGCAAGCTACTTGCAAATGACCCCCGAAACGCTCAGTAGGGTCAGGGCTGCTACTGTATAGTGTTGCACTACTGGTTAAGCCTCCACAACTAATCTTCTACATGAGGAATTTGTGGAGGTCTTTATTTTTTCTTCAACCTGAATAGGTCTCTTAAGCTCGAGAAGTCCTTTTTGAGAATAAAGCCAATTCCTTGTGTGTTGAGCGAATTGCGAGTAAAATAACGGTCGTTGGTTTTATTGTATACATGCACGCTAAAGTTGCCAGATGGGACTATAAGATAACGCACGTCAAAATCGCCAATAAATGACTGAGTGGTATTGGCATTGTCGCGATAACCGAATTGACCGTTTAGTAGTAGCCTGTTGTTGAGCAACCTGCCACTAAGCAACCCTTCATATTCTGCGTTGTTCCAGCCTTCGTCGCCAGTAGAAATATTAGCTCCGAAATTCCAGTCGTCATTCTTCATGACTGCACCCAGCACGTTGTTTATTTGCTGGCTCAACTCCCCGCTCAAGATGCTTTGCATAGCAAGAGATGTCTGATTATAGCTTTGCGTCCCTGCGTTGTTGGTTCCGCGAGAGTAAAATCTACCAACTGCAAGTAAATAGAGTACTTGCTGATTCATCTCCTCCTCACCATTTATAACACTTGAAATCATCTGCTGTTGGTCTTGACTTAATGTCGGGAAATCAAGATTGAAGCCCACTCTTGGCGAAGCAGGTGTGCCGGATATGTCCATCAAGCAGTTTACACGAATGTTATTTGATGAGAAACTGCGACCAACTTGCAAGTCACTAAGGCTCACTGATGCTATAGGATATTGCGCCTTTAGGTTAAGGATTGCATTGTAAGGGTCGCCTCCAAAGACAATTGCACCACCTTGGGTGAACTCAAAAACTCTTTTTATTATATTTTGTATAGTGAGCCTATAAACTCCATGATCGACAGTATAGGTACCGAAGATGTCCACTCCGCCTTTGTTGAAGTAGGTGGCACGCAAGGTTCCTGTGCCATTAAGTGTAATGTAGTCGCCAGAGGTGCGATCCATAATCAATCTTAATGTCGCATTAGGATTTGCATCGATAAGAAAGTTCAAACGTATATCTGTCCCGATGTCTGGAGCCTGTATGCTTGTATTGTAATGCTTTTTAAGATTTGCTTTGGCCTCAATAGAAGCAGAATCAAGTATGGAAGAAACTGGCTTAATTGCAGAATCGTCCATACCGTCTCTTGATTCCCACTGTATGAAGTCTTGTGAACCTATACTCTCTGGCGATGAAATGTCATAAACGATTTCTGAATTTGATTCAGGACGCATATTGACATCAATGTCAACTTCACCAGACCTGCCTTTTATGGATGCATTACCCGTGCCGAATACTTTGCCATAAAAAGAACTGCCATCTGAACCATCAAAATTGAAAGCAAGTAATTTTTTTGCCTCAACATTTAAGTCGTATGTCATGTGCCCAAGATGTTGATGATGCATAGCGCCTTCTATTATGCCAATATTGCCATTGCTATCATAAATAGAATCATTGGCAAACTGGATTTCATTTTCCGTAAAGTTTACCAAAGCATGCGGGATGGAGTATCTGGCTCCAAGCGGTGATACGGTTACGGCACCATGAGCCAGGACTTTACCTGTAAGATTTATTTTCTTTAAATCACCCCACACACGCAAATCACCATTGCCAGTAAGATCCATATCTTTCAGGAAACTGGAGCAAAGTCCTTCAACAAGTTCAGCACGAGTGTCCTTAAGTTTTATTCCAAGATCAATATAGTTACGCTTTGGCGAAATATATCCTTTTACGAAAGTATATCTCGGCTTAGGTTGTTTACCTGCAATAGTATCATTGGCTATAGCATCTATGTCGATCTGCGACTCATTCGAATTCCAGTTTACATTGGCATGAAGTGTGCCAAGCCGACCATTCATAAACCGAAAGTTATTGACACGAAGTTGGGAATTGGCCGTTGGATTACTAAAGATTTGCGATATATGAGCCGTTCCAGAAGCATCACCTGAGAAATCTACTGAATGAAAATTTACAAGGTCAAGCACATAGTTCACATTTATGTTATGCATTATGGCAGTAATGGAGTCTGTGCTGTACTGCGAAGCAACTCCGTCAAGTAAAAGACTTTGATTGCCGCTGGTAATGGAAAAAGAGTTCACTGCCAATCTATTCTTGCTATAGACTACTGTTGAAGGATGAATCTCAAACAATGTGTCGCCTATACTAAAGTTCGATTTCTGAACGTTCAGTTCTGCCAAGGTGTTTCTTTCTGCATCTTTGCGGAAAGAAATGAAAGAACTTATTGCACCCCTAAGTCTGTCTTTTTTTGCATGATTGTCAACTGATAACGTGGCTTGCAGGCGGTCATTTCCTGCCAGCGCAGATAAATTTAAATCAGTTCCTACAAACTCATTCCTAATGTTGGTCAATGAAACATTGGCATGGAGCTGATCATTTATAGTCTTGACTATTGCCTTTACTTTTCTCAAATGATGGTCAGAATAAATTAAATCAGGGGCTGATATGGAGGCATTAAGTGACTTTCCATTATCACTAATTGTGGCTGACAGCTGTAGTGTATCACGAATATCAAGGGGCATATCGAAAAAAGCATGTGCCCAATCACTACGGTTTATATTGGCAATAACTGAGAAGTTGTCAACTAATGGCTCATATTTGAAAGGAAGAAGATTTGTTATACTCGGCAATTTGCTTACTATGGCATTTTTAATGACTTGTGGCAAATTCGCATAGTTGAATCGTCCATAGACAATGGCATCGCCAAAGTCACTTCTCATACCTATATAGTGCCCTTGAAGGCTTCCGCCTGTTTGTATGCGCAGAGAATCGAGCGAATAATCAATATTTGCCGATTTCATCGTAAATTTGCTCAACAATAAATGTCCAAATGAACTATTTATGTCCTTTCCTCTCAAATTTGCATTTATGATACCTGCATAGTTAGCGGCAGATAACCTTCCTTTGAATATCTTTAATTTTGATGGAGCCAAATTATTGATGTTTGCATTGACTTTTATAGCCTTTTCTTTTGATTGAATATCGACAGAACCTGCGATTTCCGCTGATAAGTTAGGATCAGAGGAAAAAATCTTGCTATTGACAACGCCATCAATGAATGAGCCATCAAAGTCAATGCCATGATAAGGATACTGATTGAAGTCAAAATGATCTATTGATCCTTTTGTAGTTATATGCTTCTTTTTTATATTTCCTTTAGCGTTTACATTGGCAGATAACAAACCAAATCGATTGTCATCCAGGATCTGTGCTAAATTGAAGGAAGATGCTTGCAAATGTGCCTTTATATCATCGCCATTCTTATGTATGTCAACTTTTGCATTGCCTGCATCTGAAAGGATATTCCCTTTTACATCCATCTTCTTTCCATATCCTCCTATGAATCCATTGAATTTTAAAGCTTTAAATTTTGTCAAGGCATCAGGAATTTTGTTCTCTGCATTTCTCAGTCCTGTTGCATTTATCGCTAAAAGGTTTACATTGACTTTCCATAGCAATGATGAAAGACTGAAATTCAAATTGCCATTTGCCGATAAGCTTATATCAGATGGTGAATGTAACAGAACCTTGCTTCCTGTTGTTGGCACTTTTACCGTAATATTCCTAATGTTTAATACATTATTGCTTCCCGATAAAGTAGACTTAAAAACAACGCTGCGGTCAACGCCCTTAAATTGTGGCACAAATGGTGCAAGTTCCGAAAGCGAAACATGCGATTCTGAAACCAAAGCCTTAAAGCGTCTTGCCGTTGACAAATCCCCGGCAACAAATGGAACATTGATTTCAGAATTAGGCAATGCTATATGTAGATTGCTGATTGAAAAAAAATCCTTATTTGCTGCTGCATGTATAGACAAGGAATTAAGTTGAATACCAGAAGCTTCTTTTAAAGCTAAATTCTTGATATTGACGTTTATAGAGTCATTACCTAATGTGTTTATTATTATATGTGAACTGATATTGCTTAAATTTATATGATGTGGGTCAAAAAGAGCTTTCTTGGGTTTGTCAAGCTGATTCCATGTTATTTTTCCATGTCGTATAATAAGACTATTAATGGCCATACTGAAAGCCTTTTGCGAAGTGGTGTCCTTTGACTTGAGGGAGTCTATGACAAATTGGAAATTAGTTTTTCCCTTAGCATTTGCCTTATAGAGATTGGCATTAAGTCCAAACAATTGAGCTGATGTCACTATTATATCTCCCTGCACAAGAGCAACATAACTGAGTTTTGCCGACATTCTTGTCGAGCGAAGTAAATTCTGTCCGTTCTGGTCAAGAATACTAACATCATCAATTACAACACGATTGAAAAAGCCAACACTAACTTTTCCAATGTGAACCTCCGTGCCAAGTTTCCTTGACATCATAGAAGCAAACTTACTTCCAACAACTGATTGGATCATGGGAATATTCACCATGACCATGACAACTACGTACAGGCCTATCAAAGTCCATACAATAGTGTTTATTATGTGCCTAACCTTCTTCAATAGATGCAAAATTATAAAAAAGTAGTGGATTACAAATAAAAAAAACGGAAATTATGTGTTTTGAGATAAATTTTGCTTAAATTTGCACGTGAACATTTTTTTGGCAATTATTTTAGATTAAAGTTTCAAGAGTACATATAAATATTTTCATTCTATGGCAAATGTAATTAAGTTGCACAAAGGCTTAAACATTAACCTCAAAGGAAAGGCCAAAGACGAGAAGGTGGTTATCAGGAGTTCTTATGAATTCGCCTTGTCTCCATCCGATTTTCCTGGCATTATTCCTAAGGTTGCTGTTAAGGAGGGTGACCACATCCTTGCAGGCGAAGCTCTCTTTTACAACAAGAATTACCCCGAAGTGAAATATGCCTCACCTGTCAGTGGTATAGTGAGTGCTATTGTAAGGGGAGAAAGACGTAAAGTGCTGTTCGTTAAAATAAAAGCAGACGAAAAGCAAGAGTTTCATGACTATGGTAAAGCTAATCCAAATTCGCTTAATGCAGAACAGATCAAGGAAAAGCTGTTAGAAGCAGGACTTTTTGGTTATATCAACCAACTGCCTTATGCCGTCAGCACTTTGCCTTCCACACAACCTAAAGGCATTTTTGTATCAGCATTGCGTGACATGCCACTTGCAGCTGACTTTGAAATTGAGCTAAATGGCAACGAACAGGCGTTCAAGACGGGGCTTAATGCTCTTTCTCGAATAGCCCCAGTGCATCTTGGTGTAGGTGCCAAACAAACAAGCGAAACACTGACAAATGTAGAAAACATAGACCTAAACGTTTTTGACGGTCCGTGTCCTGCTGGTAATGTTGGCGTTCAAATAAACCACATCTCACCCATAAACAAGAATGAAGTTGTCTGGACAGTTGATCCGTCAGCTGTAATTTTCATCGGTAGACTTTTCCTAACTGGTAAGGTGGATTTAACTCGCACAATAGCCATTGCAGGTAGCATGGTTAAAAATCCTGCCTATTCAGAAGTTCTTGTTGGTACGAGAATCAAAGAACTCCTTGACGGCAGACTTAATGCCACAGAGCATATCCGAATAATAAACGGCAATCCATTGACTGGCCATAAAGATTCAATGGAAGGCTATCTCGGAGCGCATACATCTGAGGTTACCGTCATACCGGAAGGAGATGATGCTGACGAAATACTCGGATGGATAATGCCTCGCACAAAGCAGTTTTCTGTCAACCGCAGCTATTTTTCATGGTTTACGCCGCACAAGAGCTATGACCTTGACGCACGCATCAAAGGAGGCGAACGCCACATCATAATGAGTGGTGAATATGACAAGGTGTTACCAATGGACATCTATGCAGAGTACCTAATAAAGGCAATCATCTCAGGCGACATAGACAAGCAGGAGCAACTCGGTATATATGAAGTTGCTCCTGAAGACTTTGCCGTGGCTGAGTTTGTTGACAGCTCAAAGCTTCCTTTGCAGAAAATAGTGAGGGAGGGGCTGGACACGTTAAGAAAGGAAAACGCTTAGTCCTCTTCAAAATTCAAAACTCAAAATTCAATATTTGAAATGAACGGATTAAAACAATATTTTGATAAAATAAGGCCCAATTTTGAACAAGGAGGCAAGTGGCATGCTTTCAAGAGCCTTTATGATGGATTCGACTCGTTCCTGTTCGTATCTAATGCGACATCGAAAAGCGGCGTTTCCATCCATGACTCCATTGACTCCAAACGAATCATGAGCTTTGTCGTAATAGCATTGCTTCCGGCTTTGCTTTTCGGCATGTATAATGTGGGATACCAGAACTATCTTGCAGCCGGTAAGCTTGCAGATGCATCTTTTTGGGCAATATTCTTCTATGGATTTCTCGCTGTACTGCCAAAGTTGCTCGTAAGCTATATCGTAGGTTTAGGTATAGAGTTTGCATGGGCGCAATGGAAAGGTGAGGAAATACAGGAAGGCTATCTTGTAAGTGGTATCATAATTCCAATGATTATACCTGTAACCACTCCTTTATGGATATTGGCCTTAGCCGTGGCTTTCTCGGTAATCTTCTGTAAAGAAATATTTGGTGGTACGGGTATGAACATATTCAATGTTGCCATTGGAGCCAGGATGTTCCTCTTTTTCTCTTATCCTTCGAAAATGACGGGCGATGCCGTGTGGGTGGCAAAAGATAGCATCTTTGGCTTAGGTAACACATTACCAGACTCATTTACTATGGCAACGCCATTGGCTCACATTGGCCAAGGAACACCTGTAGACACAAGTATTTGCGACATGATAACAGGTTTCATGCCCGGAACCATTGGAGAAACATCTGTTATCGCCATTGCCATCGGTGCTGTTATATTATTGTGGACAGGCATTGCAAGTTGGAAGACCATGCTAAGCGTCTTTATTGGCGGTAGCGTCATGGGAGCTATTTTCCATGCCACAGGCTCCACGTCAATAGCATGGTGGGAGCAGCTTGTTCTTGGCGGTTTTTGCTTCGGTGCGGTGTTTATGGCAACAGACCCAGTCACATCAGCTCGTACCGAGACTGGCAAATGGATATATGGCTTCTTTGTGGGCGCTATGGCAATCATTGTACGTGTCAAGAATCCTGGCTATCCAGAGGGTATGATGCTTGCCATATTCTTCGGCAATATGATAGCTCCGTTGATAGACTATTGTGTGGTAGAGCGCAACATTTCAAAGCGTGCAAAGCGCAGTAAGGTATCTGAATAAACTATAAGCTATGAAAACAAACAGCAATTCATATACAATAATCTACTCAGCCATAATAGTGGTTGTAGTAGCATTTCTCTTGGCTTTCGTTTACCAGGCATTAAAGCCAAAACAAGAGGCAAATGTAGCTCTTGACCAAAAGAAGCAAGTTCTCTACAGTCTTAATATCCGTGGATTGGACAACGCTACAGCAGAGGACACATACAATAAGGTGGTAAAGGAAGAAAAGGAAATAGATGGACAGAAAATGTATATCTGTAATGTTGACGGCAAAACCAAATATGTGTTTACCATGACAGGCATGGGCCTATGGGGTGGCATAAGCGGTTTAGTGTCAGTCAACGATGACAAGTCTACTGTCTATGGTGCTTACTTTAATCACGAGAGTGAGACAGCTGGATTAGGAGCCGAGATAAAGGATAGCCAGAAGTGGCAAGAACTATTTCAGGGTAAGAAACTTTTCAAAGGCAGTGATAGAAACTCCATCGCTTTATCAGTACCAAAGAAGGTTACTGACCCTCAAACTCAGGTTGATGCAATAACAGGTGCCACACTTACATCAAACGGTGTTGCCGAAATGCTCCATGACGGGCTCGGTAAGTTTCTGCCATTCCTTAACGCAAAATAAGTTTTTAATTTAAAAAAGAATTATGAGTTTATTTTCAAAACAAAATAAGGCTGCGTTCATAGAGCCGTTGCACCTGAACAATCCCATCACGGTGCAGGTGCTTGGCATTTGTAGCGCATTGGCTGTAACCTCACAGCTTAAGCCTGCCATAGTCATGGGATTAGCCGTTACAGTAATCACGGCATTTTCAAATGTCATCATATCTCTCATTCGCAAGACAATTCCTATGCGAATTCGCATCATTGTCCAGCTCGTGGTTGTGGCAGCTTTGGTGACAATAGTCAATCAAATTCTCGGTGCATTTGCCTATGATGTCAGTGTGCAACTGAGTGTTTACGTTGGACTTATCATTACCAACTGTATACTCATGGGACGCCTTGAGGCTTTTGCCATGATGAACAAGCCTTGGCCATCATTCCTCGACGGCATTGGCAATGGTCTTGGCTATGCCATGATACTTGTCATCGTAGGTGCATTCCGTGAGTTTTTTGGCCGTGGCAGCCTTCTTGGCTTCCAAATCATACCAGAAGGAGCCTACGACTTCGGTTATATCAATAATGGCATGATGACGATGTCGTGCACAGCACTTATACTTATCGGCTGTGTTATTTGGGTCAATCGTGCTTTTTTTGTAAAGGAGGAAAAATAACATGGAACACGCTATATCATTATTCTTCAGGTCTATATTTGTAGACAATATGATTTTTGCCTACTTCCTTGGTATGTGCTCATACTTGGCTGTAAGCAAAAACGTAAAGACATCTCTTGGTCTCGGTATAGCCGTAACTTTTGTTCTGCTAATAACCGAGCCCGTCAATTATCTTTTGCAAACTTATGTGCTCGGCCCCGACTGTCTTGTACAGGGCGTTGACCTGAGCTATCTAAGCTTCATCCTTTTCATAGCCATCATTGCAGGCATAACTCAGCTTGTAGAGATGGCTGTAGAGAAGTTTTCCCCATCGCTTTATGCATCACTCGGCATTTTTCTGCCACTTATAGCAGTCAACTGTGCCATTATGGGTGCATCGTTGTTTATGCAACAACGAATCAAAATGGATCCAACAAGTATTCAGGCCATTAGTAACATTTGGGATAGCATAGCCTATGCTCTTGGTAGTGGTTTTGGCTGGACACTTGCAATAGTCATGTTCGGAGCCATTCGAGAGAAGATGGAGTATAGTGACGTGCCACGTCCACTTCAAGGCATGGGTATTGCCTTCATTACCGTCGGTCTTATGGCAATGGCAATGATGTGCTTCAGTGGTTTAAAATTCTAAAGTTTAAAAGTTAAATTTATGGGACAATTTATAGGCGTTAGCATAGCAGTATTTCTCATTGTCATATTAGTGCTGGTCGTTGTACTGCTTGTCGCCAAAAAATATTTGAGTCCGAGTGGTAAGGTCACCATAACCGTTAATGGTGACAAGAAACTCGAAGTGGAGCAGGGTGGTTCGTTACTTTCCACTCTCAATGATAACGGAGTGCACCTTTCTTCAGCATGCGGCGGAAAAGGAAGCTGCGGCCAGTGCCGCCTGCAAGTCCTTGAAGGCGGTGGAGAAATCCTTGATACAGAAAAAGGACATTTCACACGCAAGGAAATAAAAGATCATTGGAGGCTCGGTTGTCAGACAAAGGTTCACGGCGACCTCTCTATCAAAGTTTCCGATGCGATTCTAAATGTCAAGGAGTGGGAGTGCACCGTCATCTCCAACAACAACGTGTCAAGCTTTATCAAGGAGTTCAAGGTTGCCTTGCCTCCAGGCGAACACATGGACTTCATCCCTGGTTCATACGCACAGATCTACATTCCAGCTTACGATACCATCGATTACGACAAGGATATCGACAAGTCACTCATTGGTGACGAGTATGTAGGCACTTGGGAAAAGTTTAATATTCTTTCCCTCAAGGCTCACAACCCGGAGCCGACTATCCGCGCTTACTCTATGGCAAACTATCCAGCCGAGGGCGACATTATCACCCTTACGGTGCGTATCGCTACAACGCCGTTCAGACCACGTCCTCAGGTAGGCTTTCAGGATGTGCCGACTGGTATAGGTTCTTCTTACATCTTCTCGCTAAAGCCTGGCGATAAAGTTAAGATGAGCGGTCCTTATGGTGACTTCCATCCGAAGTTCAATTCCAAGAAGGAGATGATTTGGATTGGTGGTGGTGCAGGTATGGCTCCTCTACGCTCACAAATAATGTATATGACAAAGCAGATACATTGCACTGATCGCGAAATGCACTTTTTCTATGGAGCGCGTTCACTGTCAGAAGCATTCTTCCTTGAGGATTTCTGGGAACTTGAGAAAGAATTCCCTAACTTCCACATGCATCTCTCCCTTGACCGCCCCGACCCCAAGGCAGATGCTGCTGGCGTGAAATATTATGCAGGTTTTGCAGTCAATTGCGTGCGTGATACTTACCTCAAAGATCATGACGCTCCAGAGGATTGTGAATACTATCTCTGTGGCCCACCAATGTTAATTAAAACAGTTACAGACTATCTTGACAGCCTTGGAGTGGAGTCTGAAAGTATAATGTACGACAACTTCGGGTAAGATTTGAAGACCCTTATTAAACATTCTTTATAGATTAAAGCAACAATCCCCAAGCATTCTTTTGGAAATGCTTGGGGATATTTATATTCATGAAAACCGTTTGGCATCATGACAGCCTATATTTGGCTATATTGCGCTAACGCTTTAATGGGAATGCGACAAAACTTTAATGGGGAAACAATAAAAGTTTAGTGGGAGTGCGGTAAAACTTTAACGGGAAGTCGATAAAAGTTTAACCCAAACACAACAATAACCTTGACAGATAATAGCTGCTAAATTGAATTATTCTCTAACAAGGCTGTTGAATTAAAGAAAATAATTGACTAACTTTGCAAAATAAAAAAATATACCATGAAAATGAAAATTACATTGGCAAGCAATTCCCCACGGCGACGCGAACTATTGAAAGGTCTGAACCTTGACTTCGAGGTGAAGATAATAAAAGGAATAAAGGAGGATTATCCAAATGATTTGCCTGTGGAAGAAATTCCCAAGTACATTGCCAAGGAGAAAGCTGCCGCATACAAGCCATCTGCAAGCGAGGTTTTGCTTACGGCGGACACGATAGTAGTCCTTGATGGAAAGGTAATGGGCAAGCCTCAAGACTCATCAGAAGCACGCCAAATGTTACAGCTATTAAGCGGCAGGGTTCATCAAGTCATTACAGGAGTATGCCTGACCACAAATTACAATCAGATTACCTTCTCTGAAACCACCGCTGTCACCTTCAGGGAGTTGAGCCGGGATGAGATAGACTATTACATAACCCAGTATAAACCATTTGACAAGGCTGGAGCCTATGGCATACAAGAGTGGATTGGATATGCAGGAGTCACAAAAATAGACGGTAGTTTCTATAATGTCATGGGGCTGCCAGTAGAGAAGGTTTATGAAGCACTGAAAGACATTGGTGCTTTATAAAACGAAGAAAAGTAAAACGAAAGAGCGTATGTAGCAACCTTACGGTTGTCACATCCACTCTTTCGCTTGCTGCTACAAAACCGCGGAAAATGTGTAGCAAGAAGGGAAGGACTGAGCAAGGTCGACAGGCTCTTTGCGGAAGATGCCATATATGGCACTTCCACTGCCTGACATCTGAGCGTAAAGGGCTCCCATATTGTAAAGTCGCTGCTTAATGTCTGCAAGTTCTGGATACATTTTGAAAACAGGCTCTTCAAAATCATTGCATAAGTCGTTTTTCCAAGTAACAATGGGCTGGCGCACAATGTCACGGCAACTTTTTTCTGGGGCACGGCATGTAACCAACTTATAGGCTTCGCGAGTGGAGACTGCAATATCAGGTTTGACAATGGCGATGTAATAGCCACTTAGGTTGCCACGCGGCCCATCGGCGGGCTCTAGAATTTCACCTCTGCCTTTAGCAAAAGTTGGTTCGGAAGTAATGAAAAAAGGACAATCTGAACCCAGCATGGCTGCATAACGTTCCATTTCGGCAATGCCAATATTTAGGCGAAAACGTTCATCAAGGAGGCGAATCATAAACGCACCGTCCGAAGAACCGCCACCAAGACCTGCTTGCATCGGAATGCGCTTTACAAGGTGAACATGAATGCGTGGCAACTTGAAATCAGTAGCCAACAACTCGTAAGCCCAAACTACCAGGTTCTTGCGTTCATCACAGTCAATGGCATTCCCCGTCACCTTGATGTCGCAGGGAACGTCGGACGGGAAACGATCATCCATATGTTTTATCTCCAGAGCATCGGTCAGCGGTATCGGGTAGAAAACTGTCTCAATGTCGTGGTAGCCATCACAACGTTTGCCTACAATGTTAAGTCCAAGATTAATCTTGGCGCAAGGGAAGGTTATCATTTTTTTTAAATTTATTATTAACTACGTAGAATACGTTTCTGCAAAAATAAGAGAAAAATCTGATTTTACTAATCCTTTCTAATATAATTTTTGTAAATTTGCGCCACAAACCCTTGGAAATGATTATTCTTAATCATAAAGTTTAAAATCGGATATATATAATGCCAAACAACAATAACAACAAAGGCGGTCATCGGTCTTCAACGCCAATCGACCCCACTTACGGTCACTTGCAGCCACAGGCCCTTGACATAGAGCGTGTTGTTCTCGGTGCCTTAATGATAGACAAAGACGCCTTCTCTGTCGTTTCTGAGACATTGCGTCCAGAAACCTTTTATGAGCCACGTCATCAAAAGATTTTCACAGCCATACAGAAGCTCAACATAGACGAGAATCCTGTGGACATAATGACTGTGACCAACGAATTAATGAAAGAAGGTACACTTGACGATGTTGGAGGTCCTACCTATGTTGTCGACCTTGCATCACACGTTGCGTCGTCAGCTCACATTGCTTACCATGCCAAGATATTACAACAAAAACACCTTGCCCGACAACTGATATCCTTTGCGAGCTTAATCGAGACCAAGGCATTCGACCCAATGGTAGATACCGACGAGTTGATGCAAGAAGCAGAGGGTAGTCTTTTTGAACTCTCACAAAAAAACATGAAACAGGACTATACGCAGATAGATCCTGTCATACGTGAGGCCGTAGACATCATACAGAAAGCTTCGGGTAATAAAACAGGTTTGACAGGTATTCCGTCAGGCTTTACAAAGCTCGACGACATAACATCAGGCTGGCAGAAGAGTGACCTTGTAATAATAGCTGGCCGACCTGCTATGGGTAAGACATCGTTTGCGCTGTCAATAGCCAAGAATGTAGCCGTGGATTACAGGACGCCTGTGGCATTTTTTTCACTTGAGATGAACAATGTTCAGCTTGTTGACAGGCTTATCTCCAACGTATGTGAAATTGAGGGCAAGAAAATTATGAACGGTCAATTGTCTCAAGACGAATGGGCACGGTTAGACCATAGCATAAAAAAGCTGACCGGAGCACCTCTTTATATAGACGACACGCCTGGCATGTCAATTTTCGAATTACGCACCAAGGCGCGCCGCCTTGTGCGCGAAAAGGGCGTACGGCTTATAATGATAGACTATCTGCAACTTATGAATGCCAATGGCGCACGATTTGGAAACAGGCAAGAAGAAGTCTCCACTATATCACGTTCGCTAAAAGGGCTGGCCAAAGAGCTTGACATACCAATAATATCTCTATCACAGCTCAATCGAACAGTGGAAAACCGCGAAGGACTTGAAGGCAAACGTCCACAACTGAGCGACTTGCGCGAGTCTGGTGCCATAGAGCAGGATGCCGATATGGTACTTTTTGTACATCGCCCGGAATACTACCATCTTTATGAGGACGAAAAAGGCAATGACCTGCGCGGCAAAGCACAAATATTGATTGCTAAGCACCGTAAAGGAGCTACTGGTGACGTGTTGTTAGCCTTCCAAGGACAATACACGCGTTTCGCCAACCCGGAAGATGCCATGCTTTCACCACTCAATAACGGAGGGGAAATCATCGGTTCGCGGCTAAACGGTGGTGTAACACATATAGATGACGACCCTTTGGGACAGGCGCAGCAATTGTCTGGAGTGCCATTCTAAATATGCTTCCGATAAATTATAAGGAAAAACAATAAAAAAGTTTCAAATTATTTGTTTGTATCCATATTATTGTATACCTTTGCACTTGAAAATAAATAGAGAAAGCATTATGACAGCAATCAACGCCATTCAGAGCATTATTATTAGCATTCGACTGCGGGAGGTGGCCGGAAGTGTGATGGCGTGTGTGCGAGTATGATAATAAATAAAACAGCAAGGCCTTTCCACTTCCGATAAGTGGGAAGGCTTTTTTTGTTTTCAGAGAATAAAAATAAGGAATAACACATATATTAATTATGAGTGACAGACTTTACATTTTCGACACCACATTGCGTGACGGTGAGCAGGTACCTGGGTGCCAGCTAAATACCGTAGAAAAAATCCAAGTAGCCAAGCAGTTGGAATTACTTGGCGTGGATGTAATCGAAGCAGGTTTTCCCATTTCATCGCCAGGTGATTTCAACTCGGTGGTGGAAATATCAAAAGCAGTGACGTGGCCGACGATCTGTGCGCTAACGCGTGCCGTAGAGAAAGATATTGACTGTGCGGCAGAGGCTCTGAAATATGCCAAGCATAAACGCATACACACAGGGTTGGGCACAAGCGATTATCACATAAAGTATAAATTCAACTCCAACCGTGAGGACATTCTTGAACGTGCCGTGCGTGCCGTGTCCTATGCAAAGAAATATGTTGACGACGTAGAGTTTTATGCCGAGGATGCAGGTCGTACTGAAAACGAGTACCTTGCACGTGTCGTTGAAGCAGTGATAAAGGCAGGAGCCACTGTAGTAAACATTCCAGACACTACCGGCTACTGCCTGCCAAACGAATACGGACAAAAGATTAAGTACCTGAAAGAACATGTTGATGGGATAGACAAGGCAATTATCTCCACTCACTGCCACAATGATCTTGGCATGGCAACGGCCAATACGCTTGAAGGCGTACTTAATGGGGCACGCCAAGTAGAAGTGACCATTAATGGCATAGGTGAGCGTGCCGGCAATACAGCACTGGAAGAGATTGCCATGATACTGAAATGCCACAAGGATATTGACATTGACACAAATATAAACATACGTAAGATATACCCCATATCTCGTATGGTATCATCACTGATGAACATGCCGGTGCAATCTAACAAGGCTATCGTAGGACGCAATGCGTTTGCTCATTCCAGTGGCATACATCAGGACGGTGTGCTGAAGAATGTACAAACTTACGAGATTATTAATCCGAAAGACATTGGACTTGACAACAATGAAATCGTGCTTACGGCTCGTTCCGGTCGTGCCGCTTTAAAATATCGCCTCGAAGTGAATGGGGTAGACATTAAAGACCAAAAGCGTTTGGACAAGATTTACGAAGAATTCTTGAAACTTGCCGACAAGAAAAAAGAAATAACCGATGATGACGTGCTTGTGCTGGCTGGCACAGACAAGGCTGCAAACCACGCCGTGAAACTCGATTATCTGCAAGTAATGTCAGGCAAGGGCGTACGCAACGTTGCTTCTATAGGTCTTGAAATTGCCGGACAGAAATTCGAAGAGAGTGCCACGGGCAACGGCCCTGTAGATGCAGCCATTAAGGCCATGAAACGCATCATACATAAACAGATGACTCTGAAAGAATTCACCATTCAGGCCATCACCCAAGGTTCCGATGATGTTGGTAAAGTTCACATGCAAGTTGAATACGACGGACATGTCTACTATGGCTTTGGTGCAAATACCGATATCGTGACAGCTTCAGTAGAAGCATATCTCGATTGTATAAATAAATTTAGGAACAAGTAACCGAAAGGTCTTTATACATTATGAATACTTTATTTGACAAAATTTGGAATAAACATGTGGTGCAGATTGTAAAAGACGGACCAACACAACTTTATATAGACCGTCTTTACTGCCATGAGGTTACGACTGCACAGGCATTTGATGGACTGAGAAAACGCGGACTGAAAGTATTCCGCCAGAATCATGTGTACGCCATGCCCGACCATAACACTCAGACGCATGACCAAGACAAGCCTATTGCCGATCCTGTAGGCCGCCATCAGGTTGAAACATTGGACAAGAACTGCAAGGACTTCGGTATCACAGAGTTTAAATATAACACCGAAGACAACGGCATTATTCATGTTGTTGGTCCGGAAAAAGGCCTGTCGCTACCAGGCATGACCATTGTCTGTGGCGATTCCCACACCTCTACACATGGAGCTATGGGTGCCGTAGCTTTCGGTATAGGCACCTCTGAAGTAGAGATGGTGCTGGCATCACAGTGCATATTGCAGCAGAAGCCGAAATCAATGCGCATCAATATTAATGGCAAACTAAAGCCAGGCGTAACAGCCAAGGACGTGGCATTGTACTTGATGAGTCAGTTGACGACAAGCGGTGCAACAGGCTATTTCGTTGAATACGCAGGGCAAGTAGTACGCGACATGTCAATGGATGGACGCCTTACACTCTGCAATCTTTCCATCGAAATGGGTGCCCGCGGCGGTTTTGTAGCTCCTGATGAGACTACTTTTGAATATATCAAAGGTCGCGAATATGCCCCAAAAGGCAAAGATTGGGATAAAGCTGTAGCTTACTGGAAAACGCTAAAGAGTGGCGATGATGCTGTTTTTGACAAAGAACTAAACTTTGATGCTGCCGACATTGAACCACGAATAACCTATGGAACAAACCCAGGAATGGGCATAGGCATAAATGATACAATTCCAATGCTCGACACTATACCGGAAGAAAGCAAAGCCGGTTTCTTAAAGTCTTTGAAATACATGGGCTTTGAACCTGGACAGAAGTTGCTTGGGCATCCTGTAGATTATGTTTTCCTTGGTGCCTGCACCAACGGTCGTATTGAGGATTTCCGCGCTTTTGCCAATATTGTAAAAGGCAAGCATAAGGCAGATAATGTAACTGCTTGGCTCGTACCAGGGTCACATCTTGTGGCAAAGCAAATCCATGATGAAGGAATTGACAAGGTTCTTGAGGCTGCTGGCTTTAAGATTCGGCAACCAGGATGCTCTGCGTGCCTTGCCATGAATGACGACAAGATTCCTGCTGGCAAATACAGCGTGTCAACCAGCAACCGTAACTTTGAGGGGCGTCAAGGCCCGGGTTCACGCACTATACTTGCCTCGCCACTCGTAGCCGCTGCAGCTGCAATAACAGGGAAAATATCGGATCCAAGAAATCTTTAAAACATGAAGCAGAAATTCAATGTCATAACGTCCACTTGCGTGCCACTGCCTTTAGAAAATGTGGACACTGACCAGATTATACCGGCACGCTATCTAAAGCTCACCCAAAAGGACGGCTTCGGCCCTTACCTATTTCATGACTGGCGTTTTAACGCCGATGGCAGTGAGAAGAAAGACTTTGTACTTAACAATCCCGACTTCAAGGATGCTGTTATTCTGGTGGCAGGAAAGAACTTCGGTTCTGGCTCATCACGCGAACATGCTGCATGGGCAATTGCCGGGTATGGATTCCGAGTAGTTATCAGTTCTTTTTTCGCTGATATACACAAGAACAATGAGCTGAATAACTTCGTGCTGCCCGTAGTGGTAAGTGAAGATTTCCTTAAAGAGCTTTTTGACAGCATTAACAAAAATCATAAGACACAAGTACGCGTTGACCTGCCCAACCAAACTGTAACAAACCTTGCTACAGGTCATAGCGAGAAATTTGAGATAAACGGCTATAAAAAGCATTGCCTTGAAAATGGGCTCGACGACGTTGACTTCCTCGTGCAAAACCGTGATAAGGTTGAAGCATGGGAAGCTGCCAATGAATAAGCTAAGGCAATATCATCGCTTGATTTTCAATTAAGTTTATGTAATGAGCATTTACAAACATGAAATAGAAATAATGGACTCTACGCTGCGCGACGGCGAACAGACCAGCGGCGTAAGCTTCTTGCCACACGAGAAGCTTATGATAGCGCGCAAACTGCTGTCTGAAGTTGGCGTTGATCGCGTAGAGGTTGCATCTGCACGTGTGTCTGATGGCGAAAAGAAGGCAGTAACAATGATTTGCAACTACGCTCGGCAACACAATATGCTCAACAGAGTAGAAGTACTTGGCTTTGTGGATGGTACAAAATCTGTAGATTGGATTGACGAGTGCGGTTGCCAAACAATCAACCTTCTCGCCAAGGGTTCATTGCGTCATTGCACTTATCAACTAAATAAAACGCCAGAGCAACATATCGCAGACATCAAGGAAGTTATAAACTACGCACACAGTAAAGGTTTAAACGTAAATCTTTATCTTGAGGATTGGTCACAGGGGATGCGTGACAGTCGTGAATATGTTTGGCAAATGATGGATGGTTTGAAAGACATGGGCATTGTACGCGTTCTTTTGCCAGATACACTTGGGATTTTAAATCCAGTCAACTCTTATCAATACATGAAGGCAATGGTTGACCGCTATCCTGATGTTAAGTTTGAATTTCATGCACACAACGATTACGATATGGCCATTGGCAATTCGTTTATGGCTGTAGAAGCAGGATGCTCAGGTCTACATGTCACAGTCAATGGGTTGGGGGAGCGTTGCGGCAATGCGCCTTTAAGCAGCATTCATGTTATGCTGAAAGACCAAATGCATGTTCACGAGCATATCAATGAGTCCACGTTAATGGAAATCAGCAATCTTGTGGCTGGCTATAGTGGAATAGGCTATTCGCCTAACACGCCGGTTATTGGTGAAAATGTCTTCACGCAAGTGGCTGGAGTTCATGCTGATGGCGACAATAAGGCACATCTTTACAGCAATGCGTTGGTGCCTGAGCGTTTTGGCAGACACAGGGAGTTTGCTCTTGGTAAGAATTCGGGGAAGGCTAACATTGTACGCAACCTTGAAGACCTTGGCCTTGAACTTACAAAAGAACAAACTAAAGCGGTTACTCAACGCATAACAGAGCTTGGCGACCGTAAGCAAATTGTAACGCAAGATGAATTGCCTTACATTGTCAGCGATGTGCTCAAGCATTCGTCACCTGAACAAAAGGTAAAGCTTGTAAGCTATATAGTCACAACAAGTTATGGCCTTAAGCCTATAGCAAGCCTTAAAATGAGAATCAACGATGAAGAATATGAAGCTGATTCTACAGGCGACGGTCAATATGACGCTTTTGTAAAGGCTTTGCGTAAGGTCTATAAAGAAAAGCTTAACCGCACATTCCCCATTCTTCAAAATTATGCAGTCACTATTCCTCCCGGCGGACACACTGACGCACTCGTACAGACGGTCATTACTTGGAACGACGGAGAAAAGCAATTCCGCACGCGTGGTCTCGATGCAGACCAAACGGAAGCTGCCATACAAGCAACAATAAAAATGCTCAACATGATTGAGGAAGAAAAATAATAATAATTATGAAACTGAAAATTGCAGTATTGCCTGGCGACGGTATAGGACCGGAAATCATGCCTGAGGCAATCAACGTATTGAACGTTATCGCAAAGAAATTTGGTCACGATTTCACTTATAAAGAAGCCATCTGTGGTGCTCATGCCATCGATGCTTGTGGTGACCCGTTCCCAGATGAGACTTTCAAAACATGCATGGATGCCGATGCTGTACTCTTTGCAGCTGTCGGCGACCTGCGTTTCGACAACGATCCCACGCTTAAGGTTCGGCCTGAAACCGGTCTGCTTGCCATGCGAAAGAAGCTTGGTTTGTTCGCCAATGTGCGGCCTGTAGCTACTTTCGACTGCCTGCTACACAAGAGTCCTTTGAAAGAAGAACTGATTAAAGGGGCAGACTTCGTGGTTATACGCGAACTTACTGGTGGTATGTATTTCGGCGAGAAGTATCAGGACAATGACAAGGCCTATGATACGGACATTTATTATCGTCCGGAAATTGAGCGCATATTGAAAGTCGCTTTCCAATTTGCCCTTCGTCGCAACAAACATTTGACGGTAGTTGATAAAGCCAACGTGCTGGCAAGTTCACGTTTGTGGAGGCAAATAGCGAAAGAAATGGAGCCGCAATATCCTGATGTAAAAGTAGATTACATGTTCATTGACAACGCTTCCATGCGCGCCTTGACAGAGCCTCGCTTCTTCGATGTCATTGTCACAGAGAATACATTCGGCGACATTCTTACTGATGAGACTTCTGCTATCACAGGATCAATGGGTCTGCAACCTTCTGCTTCGCTCGGTGAGCACACGCCACTTTTCGAACCGGTTCACGGTTCTTGGCCGCAGGCAGCCGGCAAGAACATTGCCAATCCGCTTGCCGAGATCCTTTCTGCCGCAATGCTTCTCGAGCATTTCGGACTTAATGATGAAGGCGCAGCCATACGTAAGGCATGCGACGCAAGTCTTGAACAAAACGTGCGCACGCCGGAAATACAGGTGGAAGGCGGCAAGCACTATGGCACGAAAGAAGTAGGCGAATGGATTGCCAAATATATTGACGAGCATTAATGCAAATACTTAGATGAATTAGGGCCAGCCTTGCAAAGAATGAGCATCGCTGGCCTTTCTTATATTGGCGGATTTTTTATATCATAAAAATCTTGTCTACATCAATACCGACAATTTCTTCGTTGACAAGAAATTCAAGAGCATTGTCTATAGAACTTGAAGGCACTTTCAAATCGTGTAGTTCAGTAAGACGGTGCAGAGCTTTATCAGCCAATAAATCTAAAATCATTTTTTTAGCCTCAAGCTCATCCCTGTTGGTTTTCTTGTTTTTGCTCTTGCAAACGTCACAACTGCCACAGTCTTTTGCGTCTTCTTCACCAAAATAGCGCAGCAGTTGACGGCTCCTGCATACATTATCATTGGTAGCATAAGCTATTATTGCCTCAACCCTACGTTTGAGCTGTTCTTTTCTGTCTTCATACACACTTCGTGGAATAAAGACCTCGTCTTCTCGGTCACGAAGATAAGTAATGTAAGGCGACTTACGCTGTGGAATAAAACTCACAATATGGCGTGCATGAAGTGACTTCAAGACTTGATAGGTTTCATGAACGCCTAAGCCGGATGTCGCAGCAACAAACGACTCATCAATATATTCGTAATCAGTAAACAGCCCTCCGTATAATCTAAGCAAAGCAGTCATTACGGCTTCCTCTTTTGGCAAGAGGGAATCGAGACGATAAAGTTCATTGCGCCCCAATGGTATCATGAGGCGTGCACTGGAATCAGGGTCTGTCTCATAATGCAAATAGCCTGAATTTTCGAGAAGCTTCAAGGCTGAATCCACTTGTGTCAAGGCATAATGGTATGTAAAGCAAAATTTGCCCTTGTCAAACGTAAAGGTATGTCCGGCTCCACTGCCAATACCAATCTCATAATAGTATGCCAAATGCTCATAAATGTCTGATATGAATTCTCTTGGCGGGAAAGTGTCACTGACATTCTTTCTGAGTTTCGAAGCGTCATGACCATTCCACAGCAATACAGCGTATGAGCGTTTTCCATCACGACCTGCTCGCCCGGCCTCTTGAAAATAAGCCTCTATGGA
>CAZEEP010000002.1:0-76356 GCA_964511295.1 uncultured Prevotella sp. | reverse complement strand
TCCTGGAACACACAAAAGAATATGGACAAGCTCAGCAAGCTTGTCTTCAGCCGGACGGACAACATACGAGAGATTCTTTCTCTCAAAGCTCATTCGGAAAACATTTTCCTCACGAAAACTCAGTTGCTTTTGTATGTCGCCTATTACTTGTGGCGTAGCAGTAGCTGTAAGGGCAAGAATCGGGACATTGGGCTTAAACTTCCTTATATCAGCAATACGCAGATATGACGGACGAAAATCATATCCCCACTGGCTTATGCAATGTGCCTCATCGACGGTGATAAAGCTTACGTTTATACGCTTCAGCTTTTCTAAAAACAATGGAGACGACAGCCTCTCAGGCGATACATAGAGCAACTTGACACCACCAAAGATGCAATTCTCAAGTGTTTTAACTATTTCTTGCCGGCTCATGCCTGTGTAAATGGCAGTAGCTTTGATGCCTTTTTGCCGCAAATGCTGCACCTGATCCTTCATCAAGGCTATCAGCGGGGTTACGACAAGGCAAGTGCCATCTTGCGCCAATGCAGGAACTTGGAAAGTAATAGACTTACCGCCCCCTGTCGGCATGAGACCGAGAGTGTCACGGCCTGCCGATATGCTTCCGATGATTTTCTCTTGTATGCCTCGAAAATCATCGTAGCCCCAGTATTGCTTAAGTATTTGCCTGAACTTGTCCAAACTCCTAAATCATTCATTCCATTGCCCATCGGTAGGACGTATGTCCTCTATCTGGAGCTGAACCTGATTGCGCTTGAAAACATTGTCTTCAATAGTATATGCTATGTCAAACGAGCGTTTCGACTTTATATATCTTGCCGAGGCACTTTGCCCGAAGGCTATGCCATTGACCACTGTACCAGACTTGGAATCAACAAGTTCAAGCTTTATATGCTCCTGCGAGCGTCCTACGACCTTGCTCGTGCCATAGTCGTAGACACCCTTAGTGCAAAACATCGGTTTAGTGTTGCCTGGACCGAATGGCGCAAATCGCTTCAAGTCATTATGAAGCCTCTTTGTTATGTCCTTAAAGTCAAGCTCTGCGTCAATTTTCAGTATAGCCTCAGTCTGCTCCGGCTGGATATGCTCTTCTACATAATGCTGAAAGCGCTTGCGGAATTCAGGCACATCAGCCCACCGCAACGTCAAGCCTGCAGCATAGGTGTGCCCGCCGAAATTCAAAAGCAGGTCACGGCAGCTCTTTATAGCCGAATAGATGTCAAAGCCCATTACTGAGCGAGCCGACCCTGTGGCAAGGTCACCATCACGCGTCAGCACCACCGTAGGGCGGAAATAAATTTCTGTAAGCCGCGAGGCTACGATGCCTATTACGCCTTTCTTCCAATGCTCATCATAGAGCACAATGCTTGAATGGTGCTTTTGGCTTTCTATACGAGAAACGATTTGGTTTGCCTCCTCGGTCATCTGCTTGTCGATGTCCTTCCTTTGCTCGTTGTATTCATTTATGTGGCGAGCCTTTCTAAGTGCTTCATTGAAGTCCTTCTCTACAAGCAAGTCGACGCTCTCCTTGCCATTTTCCATTCTGCCAGAGGCATTGATACGCGGGCCTATTTTAAATACGATGTCGCTCATTGATATGTCGCGCCCACTTAAGCCGCATATATCAATGATTGCCTTCAGGCCTACACTTGGATTCTGATTGAGTTGCTTCAGCCCGTGAAAGGCAAGAATCCTGTTTTCGTCTACCACAGGCACTATGTCAGCAGCAATGCTTACCGCGCAAAAGTCGAGTAGGGGGATAAGCCGCGAAAACGGTATTCCATTGTTCTTGGCAAAAGCCTGCATGAACTTGAAGCCGACACCACAGCCGCACAAATGCTTGAAAGGGTAGGTGTCACCTTCACGCTTAGGATTTAGAATGGCAATGGCATTGGGGAGATTGTCATCCGGCATGTGATGGTCACATATAATGAAGTCAATGCCAAGGCTCTTGGCATAGTCTATCATGTCATTAGCCTTGATGCCGCAATCAAGAATGATAATGAGCTTCACACCCGTAGCCTTGGCGTAATCAATACCTTTCTTGCTTACGCCATAGCCCTCATCGTAACGGTCGGGAATGTAATAATCGATGTTTGAATAAAACTGTTGCAAGAACTTGTACACCAAAGCCACGGCAGTGCACCCGTCCACGTCGTAATCGCCGTAGACCATGATACGCTCCTTCCGTCCCATAGTGTCATTCAACCTGTCCACGGCAATATCCATGTCCCTCATCAAGAACGGATTGATGAGGTCGGCGAGCTGCGGACGAAAGAAACGCTTTGCAGCACTCTCTGTTGTGATGCCGCGGCGAATGAGCAATGTCGTGAGCGTGAGGCTCATGTTGAGCTTTTCCGAAAGCTCAATTGCCTGTCGCATCTCTTCTGGTGTAAGTGGGTCATACTTCCATTTAAAATGCATTTTAAAGTCTATTTTTTCTTTCTGCAACAAAGATACGAATATTTCAAGAAAAAAGGAGAAGAATTATATATAAAAAGTGAAAAAACACACAAAAGTCATCTTACAGACAATTCACCGTCAAAATGCTGCCATCGGAAAAAGACATAAAATGATTCGAGTTATCGGAATACCGAAGATTATATTTATAAACAAAAATGACAAAAAACAAGGGTCTTCGGAATAGGTCTAAAAAATTAAGAAAAACGATACCCAGGGTGTCGTACGGCTGTTCTGAGATGCTCAACCGCCGCATGTGAGTTGCTTGTACGGCGTAATTGCGGCACATTTACGCCGTACACAAGTGGCATGTACGGCGCAGAAAAGACACCTTTACGCCGTAAATGCTCGCCTTCACGTAGTAAAGAAGATTTTGTAAGGCAAAACAAAGTTAGTATTTTTTTTACAAAAGGTTGATAATTAATATATAACAACTTTAGCTAAGAATCGCGTATTTGCAACCGAAGTACTGTTTCGTTACAAATACGCGATTCTCAGAGCAACTATTGTAAAGTTCTTTCAAAGTGCAAAAGAACTACTTTTTCGCGTCTTCCTCCTTCATTACACCTTCTACATACAAGCGTGTCATCTCGGGCACACCATTAGTGCGTATGGTGATGGTTTTCTTGAAATGACCGGGAAATTTGCCCTTTCCATTGTATGTCACCGTCACGTTACCTTTCTCTCCAGGCTTGATAGGAGTCTTGGTGTATTGCGGAACCGTACAGCCACAGCTTGCAACAGCCTGATTGATTATAAGCGGCTTGTCGCCATTGTTGGTAAACGTAAAGGTACATTTCTGCACGGGCTGCGACTCGGAGAAAGTGCCGTAGTCATAGCTCAACTTGTCGAACTGTATCTTTGCCTGGGCAAAACTCATAGTTACACCCGATATGAGAAGCATGGCAAGTAAAATAATCTTTTTCATAATTCTTGTTCTGTTCATTCCGTTTATAATAACGTACAAAAATAGCAAAAGTTTCACATAGAACATACAAAAAGCATTTTTTTAACATTATTTTTGCAGCTTCTTTCATTGTAGTTTCCCTATCTGAATAAAAAATTGTAATTTTGCGGATAAATTACACATTCATAATTTACTATGTATAGAACAAATACATGTGGAGAGCTTCGTCTCTCCGATGCAGGAAAGCATGTTACCCTCGCTGGTTGGGTGCAGCGCACGCGCAAGATGGGAGGCATGACGTTTGTAGACCTGCGCGACCGCTATGGCATCACACAGTTGGTCTTCAATGAGGCCGCGGACAAGAATCTTTGTGAGCAAGCTAACAAACTTGGCCGTGAGTATTGCATCCAGGTGAAGGGCATTGTGTCTGAGCGCCAAAGCAAGAACTCCAAGATTGATACTGGCGACATTGAGATCATAACTAATGAGCTTATTGTTCTCAGTCCGTCGCTTACCCCACCTTTTACGATAGAAGATAATACCGACGGCGGCGATGACCTCCGCATGAAATACCGTTACCTTGACTTGCGTCGTCCAACGGTTCGCAATAACCTTGAGCTGCGCCACCGCATGACAATCTTGGTACGCAATTTCCTCGATTCACGTCAGTTCATGGAGATTGAAACCCCTATGCTCATCGGCTCTACTCCTGAGGGTGCCCGCGACTTCGTGGTGCCTTCACGCATGAACCCAGGACAGTTCTATGCCCTTCCGCAAAGCCCGCAGACCTTGAAGCAATTGCTTATGGTTGCAGGAACAGACCGTTACTTCCAAATAGTGAAGTGCTTCCGAGACGAAGACCTGCGCGCCGACCGTCAGCCAGAGTTTACGCAAGTAGACTGCGAAATGAGCTTTGTAGACCAGGATGATGTCATAAATCTTTTTGAGGAAATGTGCTGCATGCTCTTCAAGGAGATTAGGGGCGTAGAGCTCCCTAAGCCATTGCAGCAGATGACATGGGCTGAGGCAATGAAGCGTTTCGGCAGCGACAAGCCGGACTTGCGTTTCGGAATGGAATTCGTTGAGCTAATGGACGACCTCAAAGGCACTGGTAGCTTCTCTGTATTTGATGAGGCCAACTACATTGGCGGCATTGTTGTACCTGGTTGCGCTGACTACAGCCGTAAGCAGCTCAACGAGCTTACCGACTTTGTTAAGAGGCCACAGATTGGAGCCAAGGGGCTTGTATACATTAAGTATAATAGCGACGGAACAGTTAAGAGCTCTATCGACAAGTTCTATACACCAGAGCAGCTTCAGAAAGTTAAGGAGACTACAGGAGCCAAGGATGGCGACCTTGTTCTTATCCTCAGTGGCGGCAATGCCAACAAGACACGCACACAACTCTGCTCTTTGCGCTTAGAGATGGGAGACCGCCTTGGATTGAGGGACAAGAACGTATTCAAATGCTTATGGATTATCGACTTTCCACTGTTCGAGTGGAGCGATGAGGAGCAACGTCTGATGGCTACACACCATCCGTTCACAATGCCCAACCCGGACGACATTCCTTTGCTTGACGAGCATCCTGAGAAGGTGCGTGCCAAAGCTTATGACTTTGTTTGCAATGGAACAGAGATGGGCGGTGGCTCTGTGCGTATTCACGACACCAACCTCCAAGAGAAGATGTTCGAGGTTCTTGGCTTTAGCAAGGAGCGGGCAGAAGCTCAATTTGGCTTCCTGATGAATGCTTTCAAGTATGGAGCGCCACCACATGCAGGTCTTGCCTTTGGCCTTGACCGATTCGTCAGCATGCTTGCAGGTCTTGACTCTATCCGCGACTGCATTGCATTCCCAAAGAACAACAGTGGTCGTGACGTTATGCTGGATGCACCGGCAGAATTGGATTCAAAGCAATTGGAAGAATTGCATATAAAATTAGATTTGGAACAAAAGAACCAATAGTTTTCCAAGAGCTTGCTATGCTGCTAATTATGCCATAGCAAGCTCTTTTTGTCTTTGATGTAAATCAATTAAAAAGACTCCGAGTATTGATTTACATCAATAAAATTACGCAGACTTGATTCGTGTCAAAAGCAGTGCAAAAAAACTTATATTTTTATGTATCTACTTTAAAATTAAATGCTTACATTTGCAACGATAAAAGAAATTGATATAACAACGAAATTCAATTTGTTCAATAAAGTTTACTGAATTATGGCAAAAAAGAAAGCTACGACAAGCGAGGCAGCTGTAAAGACAACAGCAAAGAAGGCAACAGAGGTGAAGGCAGAGGTAAAGGTTGCAAAGGTCGCAAAGGCTGCCGCAAAAAAGGAAATTTTTGTTGACGCAGAGAATGCCGGCTTCCGTGCTGGTGATGTCTATCAGGCACTGTATGCATCTGGCGAGTCTAAGTCGGTGGAGGAGTTGGAGAAACTCACCAACAAGACAGCTGTAGAAGTTCTGTTGGGTATTGGCTGGCTTCTGAAGGAAGGCAAAGTCAAGGGTGACGATGGAAAGGTAGTTCTCGCATAAAAGACTCTTGTAAGTCTGTTTAGAATTACAAAAAGCGCGACTCAAAAAAGTTTTTGAGTTGCGCTTTTTTATATGTAGTCTTGTATTGGGCTACTGCTCCCCAGTCTTTTCAAGCCCCATACGCTTACGTCTCTTGACGTACCACTTTACAAGGAAGTAGAGTAGGGCAACGGCAACAGCCGCCATTATTATAACCTTAATGTATTCCCCATATTCCATTATCTTGTCATTGAGTTGGTATTCCGGCACTATTGAATGTAAATACCATCCAAGAGCGGCAAGGATGATGTTCCAGCAACCTGCACCAATCGTCGTGTAAAGAAGGAACTTCCAGTAAACCATTTTAGACAGCCCGGCAGGAATAGATATAAGGTGGCGAATGCCTGGAATGAGACGGCCTGTTATGGTCGCAGCCATTCCATGATTATTGAAGTAAGCTTCGCTCTTTTCAACTTTTTTTTGGTTGAGCATACATAGACGACCAAAGTGGCTGTTTGCAAACCTATAAATTATTGGACGGCCAAGAAAGTAGCCTGCAATATAGTTGATTGTTGCTCCTGCATCAGCACCTAACGTTGCAAACAATATTACGAGAAAAATATCCAAGTTGCCATTGGCGGCATGGTAAGCAGCCGGGGCAACGACCAACTCGGAGGGCACTGGTATCACTGTACTCTCAAACAACATGAGAATAAAAACCGTAAAATAGTTGAGATTGTTGAGAAGTGTTGAGAAAATGTCCATTTGCTATTTATCTTTTCTTTTTGTTTATTGGGTGATGAACGGCATAGCCGTAGAAATCTATAGCCTGCATGCCTTTTGGAAAGATGTCCGAAAGCTCTCTTTGTATCCCATAAGGATTGCGTTTGGTTGCTTCTTTAAGGTCGGCAAGAAATTCCTCCTGCAAGCCAAGCTCATAGTCAGTCCTGACAAGATATGCCCACAAATCGGTGAAATTCTTGCTTTTTTCTGACGAGACAAGCTTTCTAAGTATATCGTGTGCCTCTTGCATGAAATTGCATTCAAAGTAACAATTCGATATGAACCACAAAGTATTGTCTTTATCCCCATCTTCAGTGTCTTCATAGGCGAGGGTAAAATATTGTCTGGCCACATCCTGGTTCTTTGCAAGCAAAGACAAATAGCCTCTTAGCACAAGGGTTTCAGGCGTTTCGCCTGATGCAAGACCGTCAAGCTTATTCACGCATTTGAAGGCATTGTCAAAATCTCCTGACATGGCATAAGACAAGCATTCATTTCTGTAGATGTCTGGCAAATTGCCTGATTGAGGAAGGCAAAGCTGCTCTGCGGCAAACCAATGGGCCAATGCCTCGTCAAACTTTTCCTCCGCCATAAGGATTGAGGCAATCCCCATTTCGCCAGCTTCACTATGCGGTTGAATCGTTTCATAACGCTGATAATATTCCAACGCCTCATCATAATTGCCAAGCATCGCAAGGCAGTTGCCTTTGTTAAGCAAAGCTTCTGCATCATCGGTGTCTATTGCCAATGCAAAATCACTTGCATCCAAGCTCTTGCTGATTTCGTTTTCCAAATAGAAAGCAGAAGCCAATAGATTCCAATAAGAAATATGGAAAGGATCCTTATCAAGGAGCTTATTGAATATGTTCTCACATTTTTTATAGTGCCCCTTATTCATTTCTATACGCCCGTTAAGCTCCTGATAATCGGGCTCAGAGACATATGCACATAAATTTAGCCACTTTTCAGCCTTGTCATAAATATCATAATCGGCAAATAGCGTGGCAACATCAAGCCTATAGTCTTCCAAGTCGTCAGCATCAATTGAGCTTTCTTTCTCCTCTAAATATTTTTCAGCGTCGTCAATGCGGTTGCCCACAATCTTTATCTCTGCAAGAAGATAATAATATTCCAAATCTTGCTTGTCCGCAATTTGTTGCGCATAATGCATAGCTTGGCTTGTACCTTCTTCCAAAAGCAAGGCAAACCTTGCCTTGAACACAAGTGGCTCTACCGCCCCAGGGAACATTTGCAAAGCCAAGTCTACAGCTTCGAGAGCTGCATCTAAATTGCCATGAGCATGATAATACTCAGCGATGTCAGTAAGTACATCCGGCTCCAAATAGATGGAGTTGCCCGACATGCGGGCAACTTCATATTTTTTTAAGTTTTCCTTGAATTCCTTGCTTTGAAAAATATCCTGATTCAAAACTCAAACCTTTTTGTTTTGTTTAGCCCAAGTGTCCTTTAGGCCAACAGTCTTGTTGAATACCGGTAACTTGTCGGTTGTATC
Source organism: uncultured Prevotella sp. (assembly GCA_964511295.1). Lineage (GTDB taxonomy): Bacteria > Bacteroidota > Bacteroidia > Bacteroidales > Bacteroidaceae > Prevotella. The sequence goes on along the minus strand of CAZEEP010000002.1, from coordinate 68,179 downwards.
CGGATCCGCCATAAAGTATCCCGTGCGCTGGAATTGCAGATACTGCCCGGGCTTCATTGATGCGGCGAAATCCTCTACGTAGCAATTCTGGTAGACGTGAAGCGACTCAGGGTTAAGCAACTCACGGAAGTCACGTTCGTCGGCAGATGGGTTCTCAACGTTGAACAACCTGTCATACTCACGCACTTCTGCCTTAACGCAATCGTCAGCATTCACCCAATGCAAAGTGCCCTTCACCTTACGGTTGGCACCAGCCATTCCGCTCTTGCTTTCAGGGTCATATTCTGCATATATTTCTATTATATTGCCATCTTCGTCCTTCTTGCAGCCTGTGCATTTCACGATATACGCATTCTTCAAGCGCACTTCCTTGCCAGGTGTCATGCGGAAGAATTTCTTAGGAGCATCTTCCATGAAATCGGCACGCTCAATCCACAAGTTTCTTGAGAATGATATTTGATGGTTTCCTGCCGTTTCATCCTCAGGATTGTTCACAGCATCCATTTCCTCTGTCACTCCTTCGGGGTAGTTTGTCAACACCAGTTTTACTGGGTCAAGCACAGCCGACACACGTATAGCACGCTTATTGAGGTCATCGCGTACAGCAGCCTCCAGCAGTGCCATGTCATTAAGCGCGTCAAACTTGGTATAGCCAATTGAGCGTATGAAATTCTTTATCGATTCAGGTGAATATCCACGGCGGCGCATGCCACACAATGTCGGCATGCGTGGGTCGTCCCACCCGTTTACCAAATGCTCGTCTACGAGGGTGTGCAACTTTCTCTTCGACATTACAGTATAGGTGAGATTCAGGCGATTGAACTCTATCTGGCGTGGACGATTGTCATCAAGTCCTTGTTCTGCAGTGCCGTCATACTCCTTCAAGAAGTCGACGAGTTTGTCATACAATGGACGGTGTGGCACAAACTCAAGGGTGCAGATAGAGTGGGTGACCCCCTCAAGATAGTCGCTCTGCCCATGCGCAAAGTCATACATAGGATAGCAGTGCCATTTGGTATCCGTACGATGATGCGGTATATGAATTATGCGATATATGATAGGATCGCGGAAGTGCATGTTCGGATTTGCCATGTCCAGCTTGGCGCGCAACACCATCGAGCCTTCAACAGCCTCAGGCGTGTTCATTTGCTGGAAAAGGTGCAGGTTTTCCTCTACCGGACGGTCGCGGTAAGGGCTTGCCGTGCCAGGCTCTGTAGGAGTGCCTTTCTGCTCGGCAATCTGCTCGGCAGTCTGCTCGTCAACATAAGCGTGGCCATTCTTTATCATCCACACGGCAAAGTCCCACAACTTTTGAAAATAGTCAGAAGCATAATAAATACTTCCCCACTTGAAGCCAAGCCACTTGATGTCATTGAGAATGTTCTCTACGTACTCGTTGTTTTCTTTCGACGGATTAGTGTCGTCGAAGCGCAGGTTGCATACGCCCCCATATTCTTCGGCTGCCCCAAAGTCCATGCAGATAGCCTTGGCATGGCCAATATGCAAATAGCCGTTTGGCTCCGGCGGGAAGCGGGTTTGTATGCGGCCACCGTTCTTTCCTGCTGCCAAATCTTCTTCTATGAATTGCTCTACAAAACTCAAGCTACGCTTTTCTTCCTTGGCGTTGTTTTCTTTTGTTTCCATTTTTTACTATCTGTTTTATGTTGCAAAGGTAGTCATTTTCCATAATATTCATTATATTATCAGCTGATTTATTTGAAAAAAGTCTGTAATAATTTGTTTGATTATAAAAAAAATGTTACCTTTGCGAATGTTATCCTGAATACGATCTTTTTTACCTTAATTATGCTAGTACCTATTGAATGAAGTGGCGTTTACTGTGAAGTAAACGCCACTCCTTGTTTATACGTGCATATACAAGTAAAAAGCAGGCACCCTTGGAGGATGCCTGCCTTGAAAAAGATTCTATGTGCAATTTTCTTAAAAATTCTTACTTGCCTTTCTCCATGTCGGCCTTGAGCTTAGCGAGAACATCAAGGTCGCCGAGAGATGTACCTGCCTGAACGTTGTTGATGGCAGGAGTCTCGTTCTGACGGCGATTGGTGGTAGTGCTGTGACGACGCTGACGCGGCTCGTCGTGATTCTCCTCAAATGTGCGGCTGTGCGAAAGGATTATACGATGAGACTCCTTGTTGAACTCAATCACCTTGAATGAAAGCTCCTCACCGAGTTTAGCCTGTGAGCCATCTTCCTTTGTCAGGTGCTTAGGAGTTGCGAAACCCTCGCCACCATCGTCAAGCGTGATTACTGCACCCTTGTCCATCATCTCAGTGATCTTGCCATTGTGGACAGAACCTGGCTCGTAGACACTCTCGTACTTGTCCCAAGGATTCTGCTCCAGCTGCTTGTGGCCAAGGCTCAGGCGACGGTTCTCCTTGTCGATTTCAAGGACTGTTACCTGAATGTCTGCGCCAACAGTGGTGAACTCTGAAGGATGCTTAACCTTCTTGGTCCAGCTGAGGTCGGAGATGTGGATAAGACCGTCAACGCCTTCTTCAAGCTCAACGAAGATGCCGAAGTTAGTGAAGTTGCGCACCTTGGCTGAGTGTACAGAGCCAACAGGATACTTCTGCTCGATGTTCTCCCAAGGATCTTCCTTAAGCTGCTTGATGCCGAGAGACATCTTGCGCTCCTGACGGTCAAGTGACAGGATGACTGCCTCAACCTCGTCGTTAACGTGCAGGAATTCCTGAGCTGAACGGAGGTGCTGGCTCCAAGACATCTCGGAAACGTGGATAAGACCCTCAACGCCAGGCTGAATCTCAACGAATGCGCCGTAGTCAGCGATGACGACAACCTTGCCGTTAACGTGGTCGCCAACCTTGAGGTTAGGATCAAGGCTGTCCCAAGGATGCGGAGTGAGCTGCTTGACGCCGAGGGCGATGCGCTTCTTCTCCTCGTCGAAGTCGAGGATAACAACCTTAATCTTCTGGTCGAGCTGGACAACCTCGTGAGGATCGCTTACGCGGCCCCAAGAAAGGTCTGTGATGTGCACGAGTCCGTCCACACCGCCAAGGTCGACGAACACACCGTAAGAAGTGATGTTCTTGACAGTGCCTTCGAGCACCTGGCCCTTCTCCAAGTGGGAGATGATTTCCTTCTTCTGAGCTTCGAGTTCTGCCTCGATAAGAGCCTTGTGTGAAACGACAACGTTGCGGAACTCCTGGTTGATCTTCACAACCTTGAACTCCATTGTCTTGCCTACGAATATGTCGTAGTCGCGTATAGGATGGACGTCAATCTGCGAGCCTGGCAAGAATGCCTCAATGCCATACACGTCTACAATCATACCGCCCTTAGTGCGGCACTTGATGTAGCCCTGGATGACCTCGTCGTTCTCCATAGCCTCGTTAATCTTCTCCCAGCTCTTAGCCAAACGAGCTTTCTTGTGTGACAGCACGAGCTGACCGCGCTTGTCCTCCTGATCCTCAACGTAGACATCCACCTTGTCGCCTACCTTAAGGTCAGGGTTGTAACGGAATTCGGAAGCAGGGATGATGCCATCGCTCTTGTAGCCGATGTTTACCACCACTTCCTTCTTGTCGATGGAGATAACAGTGCCCTCCACGACCTCGTGGTCCTGAATTTTGCTCAGCGTGGTGTCATAGGCCTTTTCCTGATCAGCCTTGCTAACGCTTGAGCTGGTGCCATTTTCAAATTCTTCCCAATTGAAGTCGTCCAATGGCTTTACGTTCTTGACGTCGTTGTAATTAGACATAATAATTAATGTTGTTGTTAAATTAATAAAGTTAGACTTTATGTTGATTTTGTCGGGCACAGTTTACCCATGCCTTAAAGTCAGGTGCAAAGGTACTGATTTTCAGCGTAAAAAAATGGCAACCACAGAGATTAACAAAATATTAACTAAAAATTAACACTAAAAGCAGTCTGCGTGCACGTCTTGCATGGGCGGTCTTCCATCCATTGGCACGAATCCGATTAACCATCAGCATGTTTCTTGTCCTTGGATTTTATGTGTCAGCAAGTCCTTTATTCAGTTAAATGCACGCCTTTTTATGATGCGTACCAATTGGTATGAATAAACATGGCAGTTGGTACGCTCGTTCGTGGCAATTGGTCTGATTGTCTGTACCAATTGGTCTGCATCAAAAACAAATCGGCTTTATCCAACAACGACAGTTTACTTCAATGGTTATTACGTCTGGCAGATTTAGAAGTCATTAAAAAAATTATATGGTAAAATAGTAGGTGTATCAGATTTTATTTGTATTTTTGCCCTGTAAAAGAAACCAAACTGTAAATGAAATACGGAATAATAAAAGTGGCAAGCGCTGTGCCAACGGTGAAAGTTGCCGACTGCGTGCAGAATGTCAAGGAGATAGAATCCCTGATAGCGCAGGCCGAAGGCCAAAATGCAGAGATAGTGGTTTTCCCTGAGCTGTGCCTTACGGGCTACACCTGCCAGGACCTTTTCAGGCAGCAACTCCTATTGGACATGGCAGAGAATTGTATGATGCAACTGCTGGAGTTCAGCCGCCAGCTGAACATTATCTGCATTGTTGGCGCGCCTGTCGTTGTGGGTGACCTGCTCCTGAACTGCGCTGTGGTCTTTCAGATGGGCAAGATATTGGGCATTGTGCCAAAAACATATCTTCCCAACTACAACGAGTTTTACGAAAAAAGGTGGTTCGCCTCAGCCCAAGACCTGCATGAGCAAAGCATGCGCTATGCAGGCCACCCGGTAACAATAACGCCCGAGCCTCAGCTTTTCCGTACAGGCGACGGCGTGAAGTTCGGCGTGGAGATATGCGAAGATTTATGGGCGCCGACACCGCCAAGCAACCATCTTGCGCTTGCCGGAGCCGACATAGTGTTCAACCTTTCGGCAAGCGACGAGCTGCTCGGCAAGCACGCTTACCTCAAAGGCCTCCTTTCTCAGCAGAGCGCGCGCACCATGTGCGGTTATGTATACAGCAGCGCAGGTTTTGGCGAAAGCACGCAAGACGTGGTCTACGGCGGCAACGTGCTGATTTACGAAAACGGTATCTTGCTCAAGGAAGGGGAGCGGTTTGCGTTGAAAAGCCAATTGGCAACAGCGCAAATAGACGTTGAAAGCCTGCGTGCCGACCGGCGCAACAACACTACTTTCGTGAACGCGCAGCGCAGGATGATAGGCGAGACAATACATATAGTGGATGCAGAAGTTGTATCGACTATGAACGATTTCGTCATGGAGCGCGCTGTTGACCCACATCCGTTCATTCCTACAGGCGACGACATGGAAGCCACATGCGAGGAGATACTCAACATCCAGGTCATGGGGCTTGCAAAGCGCATAGTTCACACACATGCCAAGACGGTTGTGGTGGGCATTAGCGGCGGCCTTGACTCTACCCTCGCCCTGCTCGTATGCGTCAAGACATTCGACAAGCTCGGGCTTAACCGTAACGGAATCATTGGGGTTACCATGCCTGGCTTTGGCACCACAGGGCGGACCCACCGAAACGCCGTAAGCCTGATGGAGAGCCTCGGGGTGTCGATGCGCGAGGTGGGCATCTCAAAAAGCGTGCTGCAACATTTTGAAGACATAGGGCAAGACAAGGATATCCACGACGTGACATACGAAAACTCGCAAGCACGTGAGCGCACGCAGATACTGATGGATCTCGCCAACAAGCTCGGAGGTATGGTTGTAGGGACGGGAGACTTGTCAGAGCTCGCGCTGGGATGGGCCACCTACAATGGCGACCATATGTCTATGTACGGCGTAAACGCTTCTATACCAAAGACTCTGATAAAATACCTCGTACAGTTTGTCGCACATACCATAGACGACAAATCGGCATCAACGCTATACGACATCATAGCTACCCCTATATCGCCAGAGCTTATCCCTGCCGACGAAAACGGCAACATACAGCAGAAAACGGAAGACCTTGTGGGGCCATACGAGCTTCACGACTTCTTCATCTTCCACTTCTTGCGGCACGGCTTCAATCCAAGAAAAATTTTCATGCTCGCCCAAAAGGCTTTCGGCAAAACTCCGTCCAACGTTGCGAACGTCTCGGCATCGGCGAATGCTGCAACCGACATAGGAAACATTGGCCTCGGAGTTTATAGCGACGAAACAATACTACATTGGTTACAAACCTTTTGCCGCCGTTTCTTCAATCAACAGTTTAAGCGTTCGTGCCTTCCTGACGGCCCTAAAGTAGGCTCTGTCAGCTTGTCTCCACGCGGCGACTGGCGCATGCCGTCTGATGCCGTTGCGTCAATGTGGCTGCAAGAAGTAGAGCAGCTAAAGGCGACTGACGAGTCCAACGGATAAACCGACCACTTCATGCTCAAGTTGCTCTTAAAGTTATGGTGGCTGCGCAAACGGCGCGACACACAGAAGCGTGACATCATCGTGGGTGTCTACATATTGCTGATTTACGTATGCGTTGGGGTAGGGGCTTGCTTGGGCTTCGCCTCAAGCGGTGTGTCATTGGCATCCGCCAATATGCCTCTCATAGCTGGATTGGCACTTGTCTGGACAATGATTGTGCCCGATCTAATACCTAAGTTGGTAATGAAGAATGGTGTAACATGCATGGACGACTACCTGAAGACTCGCCCCGTGCCAATGTGTACGTGGAACTGCTTCGTCTTGATGACCAACATCATAAGCCTGCTGAACTACATGGTGCCAATACTTGTCCTGCCTGTCCTTGTCCGGATGTCAGGCATTGGCAACGGCTTGGCGTGCTTTGTAATTATGGTTTTGTTATCGTATGCCAACTCCATGTTCGTAACCTGCTTCCGCAGAAGCGCCGATTGGTTTCTGCGCTTGTCAATCATATTAGGTTGGATATTGATGGTCATGGTCGTGGCTGTTTTCCTTGCCTTTACATTTTGGGCAGCCGCATGGTTCCAATTTGCAGGCATGTTGCTTCTTTCCACGGCGGTGCCGGCTGGCCTCACGGCATTTATGGCGCATGAAGAGAACTACGACGAAAGCCGCCACAAGGCTACACGCCAATACAGTTTTGGCAGGGTGTCGCTCTTCAGCATGCAGTTTTATGGCGTAATCAGGGCAAAACGCTTGCGCAGCATGGTTTTGGTAGCGTTTCTTATAATGCTGGCAGACGATTATTTCATAGCGTGGGAAGCAGAGTCTGGAGATGTCTTGGTTGTCATCTACGCAGTACTCGGCATCATGTTGCCTTCACTCGCCTTGTCGCAATGGACGTTCGGCGTTGAGGCAAACTTCTTCCAAGGACTTATGGCAAAGCCTATAAAGGTGAGGCAGTTGCTTTCCAACTGTTATTATTTTTACATCGTCCTCAGCTTTGTGGCTTCACTTTTCTTTTTGCCAATAATGTTCATATATCCAGACTTCGACCTGCTGCTTCTCCTCGGAGCATTGGGCATGGCTCTGTTTATAAACCTCTTTAACTTGCCCACCTGCCTGTATTCCTCACGCATAGAGCTATTCGCCCAGTCCTTTTTCAATACACAGGGAGCCAACATGAAAATAAATTTTTTTGCGCTTGCGCTGCTCATACCGCTTGCCATTTCAGCCGGCGTGTGGCTAATCTTCAGTGCTGAAGCATGGGCTATAATGAGCATCGGATTGGGTATAATAAGCCTTGCCGTACACAAGCCGACGATAGCGTGGCTGTCCTCAAAGTTTGAGGCGAGACGCTATGACAGGATGAACGAATATATGAAGTAAACCGACAATCATGGAAATAAATATCAGAAACCTGAAGAAATCATACAGCGGCGTAACTGCGCTCGACGTGCCAAGCCTTGACATTGGCTCTGGTGAGCTTGTGGGACTTGTTGGGAACAACGGCGCAGGAAAGACAACTATGCTGCGACTGATGCTTGACTTGATAAAAGCCGACGACGGGTATGTCGAGATAAACGGGGAGAAAGCAAACGAGACAGAAGCATGGAAAGAGTTTACAGGTAGCTATATCGACGGCAGATTTCTCATAGACTTCCTTACGCCGGAAGAATACTTCTCGTTCATTGCCGAAGTTTACCGCATCAACGACGAGACCATGAGGCTGAGGCTTGATGCCTTCAAGGCATTCATGCACGGCGAAATACTTGGCACGCATAAGTATCTGCGTGATTTCTCTCAAGGCAACAGGCAGAAAATAGGCATCGTAGGAGCCATGATTATAGAGCCTAAAGTGCTGTTGCTCGACGAGCCGTTCAATTATCTTGACCCATCATCACAGATGAACATAGCCAAGATGATAGAAAGCTTATGCAAGGAGATGGGCACTACGGCTGTAATATCAAGCCACAATCTCAACTTCATATCCGACATATCGTCACGCATACTGCTCCTCGAAAAGGGTAATGTCATAAAAGACATCAACAACAATAACGGAGATGCCATGACAGAACTAAACCTGTATTTCGGGCTTCGCGCCGAAGCCGATGGCATGTAAAACATAGCAGAAACAACAAACAGAATACCTGCAACCGTACAAAAGGCTATGGCTGATCGGGCTACGGCAGATATTCATAAAATTAAAAGCATTATGATAATAGATTTTGAGAAGATTCCGGAAGCTCACATCACAGGCTTCAAGGGCGGCAAGGGAAACCTTGACACACGCAACTATGTAGACGACAAGGTCAAGATAATGTACTCCACACTGCGCCCAGGCGGCTCAAGCGGGCTTCACAAGCATGAGGGCAATTGCGAAATAATCTTCGTAATAAGCGGCACGCTTACCTTTCATTACGACGACACGGTGGAGGTTTGCCATGCCGGACAATGCCACTACTGCCCAATTGGACACAGCCATTACATGGAAAACCTTACCGACCATGATGTTGTCTATTTCGCAGTAGTGCCGGAACACCATTGAAACAGCATAACATGTGCACTTAAATGTTAAAAACTCACAGTAGTTCATATACAAAAGCAAAAGAATAGGATTTATTTATTAACTTTGCACGGATAATGCCAATTAAAAAGGAAAATAATTATAATAATATATGAAAAAAGCATTTCTATTCTTGCTTGCCTCGGCATTTTCTTCGACTGTATCGCTGGCAGCTGACAACATTCCAGAGTGGGTGAAAATGTTCAAGATTTCTGGCTATGCGATGGGGCAGTACCAATATACCGGCCAGGAAGAAGCCAAAGCCAATAGTTTCAACATCCGCTTGGGACGTGTCATAATCGACGCAAATCCTGCCAAGGACTGGACTGCACGCGTTCAATTCCAATACAACGGCAACACTTCCGACCTTTCCAGTTCAATGAAGATTGTCGATGTATATGCCGAATGGCAACGTTTTGAGTTCCTTCGGATTAAAGGCGGCCAGTTCAAGCGTGCATTCACGTTTGAGAACCCGATGAATCCCATTGACCAAGGATTCATGAGCTATGCCCAGAATGTAAGTAAGCTGGCAGGTTTTGTCGACCGTGACGGAGCATTGTCGAGCAATGGCAGGGACATCGGTATACAGCTGCAAGGCGACTTCTTGAAAAACTCTAACGGGCGTAATCTATTTCACTATCAGATAGGCGTTTACAACGGTCAAGGAATAAATACAAAGGACGTTGACCAGCAGAAAGACATTATAGGCGGAATATGGGTTATGCCTGTCAAGGGCATGCGCATCGGATGGTTTGGCTGGGAAGGCTCGTATTCGCGTAAAGGCAAATGGACGGAGCACGTTATGGACGCAGACATAGAGCATGACGGCGTGCGCAAACTGCCTCAGCACCGCTATGCCATATCCGGCGAGTATAAATTCAACGACTGGACCATCCGCTCTGAGTATATACATTCTACAGGCAAGGCATTTTCTACAACATACAAAAAAAGCGAAGACCTTAGCAATACTAATGTTAATGAGGATTTGGGCAGCAAGGCTGACGGACTTTACGGCCTTGTCATAGCTCCACTTGCTACTATAAACAAACAAAAGTTGTACGTAAAGGCTCGCTATGACATGTACCGCGAGTCAGCAGAATGGAATACGGCAAAGACCCAATATGAGTTTGGATTTAATTATCTTATAACAAAGAACTTGCAATTCAACGTAGAATATGCAAGGGTAAACGACAAAAGCCGCGCTAACCGCAAGCTCAGCGACAAACACAACTACGACATGATAGACTGTGAGCTTGACTTTAGATTCTAACTATATGACAAATGGCATCTGATAATAATATTCACGAACATCATCACCACCATCACCATCACTCAATGGATGCATCTGAAGAATTCAAGCGAAGGCAGTTCAGGTCGCAAAAAATCAAGAAGGCGCTTTCCAAAGTAATGATGGCGATACTCACAATTGTGGCAATATGCGTTGTGTTGGCTGTATTTTATGTTTACACCAACTGACAATTATACAAGGCATTAGGTTTAAAGGCTCTCTACTCTCAGGCGGTAACTGCCGCCTGAGAAATTTATACGCATGACTTTGTCTTCCAGCCCGAACCTCTTTGCCAATAATATAGCTACATGTCCCATTGTCATGCGGAGATTAAGCTCAACACAAGGATGTACGGCAAGCTTGCCTTCGGTGTCTCTAACTATCATCATGTCGATTCCGAACATCCCTACATATTTTTCCATGAAAGTGCCAAGCAAGATTTCTACAATTCTCTCGCGTAAGACATGGAACGTCCGTTGTGGCACATATCGACACAACAAGGCATCCTTATGACTTTCGTCGTCAAGTATGTTGCCCGTATAGGCTCCATTTACTGTATCGAAAAGCGATAGGCCTTTGTATGCTATATTTCCTTTGCCGTCACTTTGAAACTCCATCCCAAAGTCACACACCTTATTATAATATGGCTCGGCAACTACACATCCTTGTCGCGCTATCACATTGCTTATCCATCCTTCTATCTGAGGCGTAATTTCATAGTTGGTCGCTATATTGCAACAATGGACATTTGACAAATATCTTATTCCCCGACCGCTACTGCTCCAAGGGGCTTTCAATACAATGCTTTTACGTTCCGCCAAAAACTTCCTTGCATCACTATTGCTCTTTAGTTGATAGCTTTCTCCAACCGTAAAACTCATGTCACGCAGTGGCTGCAATACATTTTCAGCAGCCCATGAACGATGGCTCATAAGCCGTACGACGTTTAATTGGGCATTAGTAGGCAACCATTTATCATCCAAGCCAATGCCTTTCAGCGAGCAGCGCAACGTTCTGTCCCAGCCCCACGGCTGAACATTTAAAGGCTGATTTATCCTCCCGAGCCTTGCTTTCATTGAGTCCCAATCTATGAAACTTGCCCCTGTGGAAAAACCTGTACGGCGCAAGCCTTCAACCGCAGTGTCAATATTGCCAACAAGTACATACTCACCAGCTTTCGCCCATAGAGCTGGGAGAAAACCAAGGTCATGACGCAATTGCCGCCCGGCATGAGGTGCAGTGAAACGCTCAAGGTTGGAGCCAAGAGCCATATCGTGTTCAGGATTGAAAATGTGTATAGTCATAATATATATTTACAATTGCAAAGGTACGGCAAACTAAAGAAATCTCAAAGAAAGTCTGGACTAAAAAACACTCAGGCATGCTCGGGCATTACTGTAATCATATTTTGCTATATTAAAAAAATACTAAAAATGGAAACTTCTGCAATGTTCAGTTTGCAAATCTAAAATTAGTTTGTATCTTTGCATGTACAACCGAAGCAGTTAGCAAAAGCGGCCAAAAGTACAAAATGGAGTTGATGGAATCATTCTTTCGCACTCATGCTTACCTTGTGGAGCATACAAATGCACCAGTCCGTCGTGTCCTCATGGACGAGATTGACTGGGAGCATCGTTTGATAGGCATCAAGGGCACTCGTGGCGTAGGAAAAACTACATTCCTTTTGGAGTATGCAAAGGAAAAGTTTGGAAAGGACGACAGGTCATGCCTGTATGTCAACATGAACAACTTCTACTTTCAAGGACATGGCATCGCTGAGTTTGCCGGTGAATTCGTGCGTCAAGGAGGCAAGGTTTTATTGCTTGACCAAATATTCAAGCAGCCCAACTGGAGTACAGAGTTGCGCAAGTGCTACGACATGTATCCACAACTTAAGGTTGTATTCACAGGCTCAAGTGTAATGAGGCTTAAGACTGATTATCCGGCAATAAAAGACATTCTGAGGTTCTATTACCTTCGAGGCTTTTCTTTCCGCGAATATGTCAATCTCATGGCAGGTACTGACTTCCCTTCATATTCGCTCGATGAGATAATAAACAACCATGAGCATATAGTTAAGAAAATATTGCCGCTCGTACAACCCAATAAATACTTCAACGATTACCTGCATCATGGTTTCTACCCGTTTTTCCTTGAGCACCGTAACTTTTCAGAGAACTTGCTCAAGACAATGAACATGATGACAGAGGTTGACATCTTATTGATAAAGCAAATCGAACTCAAGTATCTCACAAAGATAAAAAAACTGTTTTACCAACTTGCAGTCGATGGCATTCATGCGCCAAACGTCAGCCAACTTGCGCATCAAATAGACACAAGCCGCGCCACGGTAATGAACTATATCAAATATCTTGCCGACGCACGCCTGCTCAACGAGATATACTATCCGGAGCAGGAATTCCCAAAGAAACCGGCCAAGATAATGATGCACAACCCCAATTTGATGTACGCCATATATCCCATAGCCGTAGAAATACAAGATGTGATGGAAACATTCTTCGTAAACACAATGTGGAAGGATCACATTGTGAACCAAGACCCCAAGCCGCGTAGCTATGTCATTGACAATAAGCGAAGATTCAAGGTATGCGACGCCCATTCCCCAACGAAGGCAAGATACAACAAGGATACTATCTATGCACGTTATAACACTGAAGTTGGGCATGACAATCTCATACCACTATGGCTTCTTGGCTTTTTATATTAGAAACATTTTATTAATTATACATTAAACATTATACATTTTATGGCAAAAGAAAAGAAATTCATCACTTGTGATGGTAATACTGCCGCCGCCCATGTAAGCTATATGTTTACGGAAGTAGCCGCCATTTATCCCATCACTCCTTCATCGCCAATGGCTGAGCACGTTGACGAGTGGGCCGCAAAAGGTCGCAAGAACCTACTCGGCCAGACTGTTACAGTTCAGGAGATGGAATCTGAGGCTGGTGCAGCCGGAGCCGTGCATGGCTCATTGCAGGCAGGTGCCCTGACAAGCACTTATACCGCTTCGCAGGGCTTACTGCTCATGATACCAAACATGTACAAGATTGCAGGTGAGTTGCTGCCATGCGTATTCAACGTTACCGCACGTACACTTGCCAGCCACGCACTATGCATCTTTGGCGACCATCAAGATGTCATGGCATGCCGCCAAACAGGCTTCGCAATGTTCTGCTCTGGCTCTGTGCAGGAAGTAATGGATCTTTCAGCAGTACCATATCTCTCAACCCTCGAGAGTTCTGTTCCTTTCATCAACTTCTTCGACGGTTTCCGCACATCACACGAATACCACAAGGTAGAAGAAATGGACATGGAGGATATTCGTCCGCTCGTTAATCCTGAATGGATTAAGATTTTCCGTGATCGTGCCATGACTCCGGAGCGTCCTGATACACGCGGTACGGCCGAAAACCCTGAGACTTTCTTCACTCATCGTGAAGCTTGCAACGAGTACTACGACAAACTGCCAGAGATTGTAGAAAAGCATCTCGCTGAGATTTCAAAAATCACAGGTCGTGAATATCACCTCTTTAATTATTACGGTGCACCTGACGCTGAGAACATCATCGTACTGATGGGTTCTGCTACAGAGCCTGCACGTGAGGCCATCGATTACCTTACAAAACAAGGCAAGAAGGTCGGTATGGTAGCAGTTCACCTATATCGTCCATTCAGCGTTGAAGCCATTCGCAAGGCTATCCCTGCCACTGTAAAACGCATCGCTGTGCTTGATCGCACAAAGGAGCCTGGAGCAGAAGGCGAGCCTCTGTACCTCGATGTCAAGAGTGCTCTCTACGATGATCCACGCAAGCCTCTTATTGTTGGCGGCCGTTACGGTCTTGGTTCTTCTGATACTACTCCTGCCAAGATTATCTCTGTATTCAACAACCTTGAGCTCCCTGAGCCAAAGAACCACTTCACCGTTGGTATCGTAGATGATGTCACATTCACATCTCTGCCAGAGGTATCTGAGATTCCTATGGGTGGTGACAGCCTGTTTGAGGCAAAATTCTATGGCTTGGGCTCTGATGGTACCGTAGGTGCTAACAAGAACTCTGTACAGATTATTGGTAACAATACCAACAAGTATTGTCAGGCTTACTTCTCTTACGACTCTAAGAAGTCTGGCGGTTTCACCTGCTCACACCTCCGTTTCGGTGATGAGCCTATACACTCTGCATACCAAGTAAATACGCCGAACTTCGTGGCTTGCCATGTACAAGCTTACTTGCACATGTATGACGTTACACGTGGACAGCGTGACGGTGGAACTTTCTTGCTCAACACTATCTTTGACGGCGATGAGCTTGTAAACTTCATACCAAACAAGGTTAAGCGTTACTTTGCAAAGCACAACATCAAGGTTTATTATATCAACGCTACGAAGATTGGCCAAGAGATTGGCCTTGGAAACCGCACCAATACCATCTTGCAATCTGCTTTCTTCCGCATTACGAAGGTCATTCCTATTGACCTTGCAATAGAACAGATGAAGGCATTCATTGTGAAGTCATACGGCAAGAAAGGCGAGGACGTGGTTAACAAAAACTACGCAGCTGTAGACCGTGGTGGCGAATACAAGGAGCTGACTGTTGATCCAGAATGGGCTAATCTGCCAAATGATGCAGAAGTAGAGGATGATGCTCCCGCATTCGTAAAGGAAATAGTTCGCCCGATGAACGCACAGGCTGGTGACCTGCTTAAGGTAAGCGACTTCGTGAAGTTCGGCACAACCGATGGCACTTGGCAATCTGGCACTGCTGCATACGATAAGCGTGGTGTTGAAGCATTTGTTCCCGTATGGAATCCAGAAAACTGTATTCAGTGTAACAAGTGTGCATTCTGCTGTCCTCACGCAGCCATCCGTCCGTTTGTTCTTGACGAAGAAGAAGCAAAGGGCTTTGAAGCTCCAACAGTGGAGATGAAAGCTCCTAAGCAGATGAAGGGCATGCAGTTCCGCATTGAGACTTCTGTACTTGACTGTCTTGGCTGTGGCAACTGTGCTGACGTTTGCCCAGGCAAAAAGAACCGCGAGACTGGTGAGGTAGAAAAAGCTCTCAAGATGGTTCCGTTCAATGTAGACGACCCGAAGATGCAGCAGGAGGCAAAGAACTGGGAATACCTCGTGAAGAATGTGAAGTCAAAGCAAGATTTGGTTGATATCAAGCAGAACGCCAAGAACTCACAGTTCGCTCAGCCTCTGTTCGAATTCTCTGGTGCTTGCTCTGGTTGCGGTGAGACTCCTTATGTGAAGCTCATTTCACAGCTCTTTGGTGATCGCGAAATGATTGCAAACGCAACAGGTTGCTCAAGCATTTATTCCGCATCTGTTCCTTCAACTCCATATTGCAAGAACGAAAAGGGGCAGGGTCCTGTTTTCAACAACTCTCTGTTCGAGGACTTCTGCGAGTTTGGCCTTGGTATGGCTCTTGCCAACAAGAAAATGAAGCAGCGCATCACGTTGCTGCTCCAGCATAAGATTGAGAGTGGGCATACTTCTGACGAATTCAAGGCTGCCGCACAGCAGTGGATTGACAACAAGGACGATGCCGACGGTTCAAAGGCAGCAGCTGCTGTACTGAAACCGCTGATAGAGGCTGACGCAGAGAAAGGTTGCAAATGCGCCCAGGAGCTGAAGACTCTCGACCATTACCTTGTGAAGCGTTCGCAGTGGATTATCGGTGGCGACGGTGCTTCTTACGACATTGGCTACGGCGGTCTTGACCACGTGTTGTCAACTGGCGAGGATGTCAATATTCTCGTTCTTGACACAGAAGTTTACTCTAACACTGGCGGCCAGTCATCAAAGTCAACTCCTATCGGCGCAATTGCACAGTTTGCAGCTAGCGGCAAGCGCATAAGCAAAAAAGATCTTGGCTTAATGGAAACCACCTACGGCTACATATATGTGGCTCAGGTTGCTATGGGCGCAAACAACGAGCAGACACTGAAAGCCATACGCGAGGCAGAGGCTTATCACGGCCCATCTCTCGTCATCGCCTATGCTCCGTGTATCAACCACGGCATCAAGGGCACCAAGACGGAGAAGCGCAACATGGGTCGCTCGCAATATGAGGAGGCTCTTGCAGTAGAGTGCGGATATTGGCATCTTTGGCGTTACAATCCAGACAACGCCAAGGAAGGAAAGAACCCATTCACGCTCGACTCAAAGGCTCCACTGTGGGATAAGTTCCGCGACTACCTGCTCGGCGAGGTTCGCTTTGCTTCTTTGAAGAAGGCCGATCCTGACGAGGCTGAGTCACTGTACGTAGAGACTGAAAAGAGCGCAAAGCGTCGCTACCAGTCATACGTCCGCAAGAGTCAGGAAGATTGGAGTGAAATAATCTAAATTTGCTGATTAATACAGTAATATAGTAGACATTAAGGCGTGCCAAAAAGCATCTGCACTATATATACTTAAGATAGAAGATAGTGAGCAATTAGTATAATTGCTCACTATCTTTTATTTGTATATAATGGATATTCCCTTGTTGTATTATTCAGTAGTAGTATATATCAATAATATTAGAATAGTAATGATACAAGAATAACAACATTACATAAGAACAAATCTTTTTCGCTACAGCGTAAAAGCGGACAAAGTTGTAATCTTTTGCTAATGCTACATTAGAAAATCAAGAAAATGTAAAAACAAAACGGGACTAAGGAAATACGTTCCATAGCCCCGTTGTTGATATAGACTTTATGCTTTAGCAAACCTTTTCAAGCTTCTTCATGACAGCGAAGATGAATAGGAAGCTTGCGAGGCAGAGGACAACGAGTACGCCCCATACCACTGTCAGAGGCACGTTGTTCCAGAGGTAGGCTGGAATCTGTACGAGGAAATTACCGATGGCTGTTGCGCCAAACCAGCAACCCATCATAAGACCCTGATACTTCTGCGGAGCCACCTTTGACACAAAGCTTATGCCCATAGGCGAGAGCAGAAGCTCAGCGAAGGTCAGCACAAGGTATGTGCTGACTAACCAGAGCGAGCTGACGCGCTGTGGATCATCGGCTGGATAGCCGGAAGCATGATAGCTCAAACCTACCGATGCGCATATCATGATGATGAAACCGATACCGGCAACGAGCATGCCATAGCCAATCTTGCGGGGGGCGGAAGGTTCCTTGCCCTTGGATGCAAGCCAGCTAAAGAGGGCAATGCTTACAGGAGTGAGCATGATTACAAAGCATGGGTTGAACTGCTGGAACAATGGCACGTCAACATTTATGGTCTGACCAGCAGCGAGGCTGTACTTGTAGCCAAGGAAAGCTGCGCAAGCAAGAATCACGACACCGGCAATGGTCTTGCCCTTGGATGTCTTGCTTTGGAAAAGGGCGAACAAGGCGTATACAATGACGATGATGCCCAGCAGGTTGGTAACGTCAAAGAGCATGCTCACAAGCCCAGAAGCAGTGGTCTGCGTAAAGTCGCGTGCAAAGTATGTCAGCGTCAATCCGTTCTGGTGGAATGCCATCCAGAAGAATATCACGACGGCGAACACCAGGAATAGAGCCACAAGGCGGCTGTTGGTGTCGGCCTTCTCTTCAGGAGTCTCCTCATGCTTCACCTCTACCTTTTTTTCCTCAACACTGGCATTTTTCTTTGCAGTGTTGTCCACTTGTGCGAATGTCCAGCGGAATCCGTAGTAGATGGCTATTGAGACAATAAGCGACAGGCATGCCACACCGAAGGCATAGTGGTATGCAGCGTTGCCTGATACGCCAAGTGAGGACATAGCCCACGCATGGAGCTTTGTTGCGGCGGTGGGTGCGAACAAAGCACCGATGTTTATTGCCATGTAGAATATGGAGAAGCCTGAGTCGCGTTTGCTTGCATATTTGGGGTCATCATACAGCTTGCCCACCATAACTTGCAAGTTGCCCTTGAACAGCGACGTGCCTACACTGATGAATAACAGGGCAAGAGCCATTAAGGCAACGGCAACAGAGCCAGCTCCGGCAGGTATGGCAAGGAGCAAATAGCCAATGAGCATCACGAGGATACCGAATGTAACACAGCGTCCATAGCCTATCTTGTCGGCTACGGCACCGCCTGCGATGGGCAGGAAGTAGACAAGCATGAGGAACGTGGCATACACGGTGCCGGCAAGTCCTTCGCCCCATCCGAAGTTTGACTGTAGGAAGAGTACGAAGATAGCCAACATTGTGTAGTAGCCAAATCGCTCGCCCGTATTGGCAAGCGCAAGGGCGTAAAGACCTTTTGGTTGGTTTTCAAACATAGTTTTTGTTGTTTTGTGGTGAATAAATATATCCTATAGGCTTATTATACCTTATAATGCTATTTCATAATGTCAAACAGATAGCCGAGCTTGATGGTTATGGTACCAAAGTTGCTTGAACCGAAAAAGTCGCGCTTTGAGTCGCCGTAGATGTTACCAAGTCCATAGTAGTAGCGTGCCTCCAACGTAAACCTGCCCGCCTTTGGTGTTGCCCATTCTATGCCAGCTCCAGCGGCAATACCATAGTCGAACTTATTCTCAACTTTCATCGTGTCTTGTGCTACAATGGTGTTGGCTCGGTCGGTGACGTTCATTTGTGAAAAGTCAAAGTTACTTTTTGTGTTTTCGCTGATGTAGATGCCAAACTGTGGCCCGGCGTTCACAAAAAAACTAAAACCTTTATTCTCTTTTCCCCAAGCCAGATGAGCCATGAATGGTATCTGTATGTAGTTTATTGTACGTTCGTAGTTTTCGGGCTGCCCTGTGGCTGCGTTTATCACGGCTTTGTCATTGGCATCGAGAATGTCTTCTTTCCAGCCCATCTGGCTGTAGTTAATCTCTGCCTGTACCGATGCAATGGTTGAGAAATACTTTTCAACAGTATAGCGGGTTGTGAATCCGAAATTCATGCCGCCTTTCATGCTTTGGACAACTTTAGGCGTGAAGCGTATGTTGGTAAGGTTGTATCCCGCGTTTCCGCCAATAGACAAAGTGTTGCGGTGCTCGCCAATCTGTGCATGGGCGAAAAGAGGCAGGAAAAGAAATATAAAAAGCAAGAGCCTTTCCATGCCTGCAGGGTGGTTTATATGTGGAAATGCTGTTGGACAGTCCTTGTTTGTATTCTGCTCTCGCAATGCTTTGAATGATGTCTTGTTTATGTTTATGGATGTCATCTTATCTACGATTAAAGCTCTCTTGCATGCCCGTATGCTTTGTCTGTAACGGCCTTTAGGATGCTTTTGCTAATATGTTATCGCCTCAATGTTGCCGTTGGGCAGGAAGTGAACCAGTTGGAAGAAGTCGTTTTGCATTCCAGCTGAGCCAATCTGCCTAAACGCCAAAGGCACTTGCAAAGGGCGATAGTCGCTTTGCGCCTTGGCTCCCTTGAACGCTTTGCCATATTTTGCCAAACCGCGCAGGAAGAACTGGGCATGGTCATAGCCTGTTATGGCAAACCGTGGCAATGACTGCTGCATGTCGACGTGGAACCACATTGTATATGCTTGTGTGAGCGACTTTGTCCTTGAGTCGGCTGGGTTATAATAGAATGTGGAGGGTATGTAGGCATCAAAATTGTGGAATTTCTGCTCGTCTATGCCAAGATACATCATCCATTCAGTATAACCAAACAAGGTGAGCTTCATGAAAGGATGGTAGGCACGCAGTGTCTCAAGCTTCTTTATGGTTTGGG
This sequence comes from uncultured Prevotella sp., assembly GCA_964511295.1. Taxonomy (GTDB): domain Bacteria; phylum Bacteroidota; class Bacteroidia; order Bacteroidales; family Bacteroidaceae; genus Prevotella. The sequence continues at coordinate 48,334 of CAZEEP010000002.1, read as the reverse complement.
TTAGTTCCGGTGAGCGTGCAGTGTTTAGTATCACTACGTTCTGCTGTGTTGTACTGAACTGCTTTGCGAAAATGTCGTCAGAGCTATTCAGGTTGGTTATACCGTATTGTATGTTCTTGCTTTCGAGGCGTGTGCGCAGACCGAAAGTGAACTTGCCCTTGTTTGATGTTTTGTCGTTGCAGTCAATGAATACAGGTCGTGCATTGGGGAAGCGTTTCATGAAACTTTCGATGCTACTGTTGGTCAGTCGGTCGTTGGTCTGGTAAACTTGGTAGATTTGCTTGTACAAGGCCACGTCGTCGCCACTTATGGAGAATGGTATAACCATCTTTATGTCTCTTGCACGGCAAAATTCTGCTAATGCGTGTACCTGTTTGGTGTAGAGTGGGCCAAAGATGATGTCGCATTTCCCGGCGGCAGGATCGCTCATGAATTGTGTTATATCAGAGTCTATGCTTACGTTCCAAGCGTGTATATCGATGTTCAATCCCTGTGCCCTAAGGCTGTCGCAAGCCATCAGTATGCCGCGGTAGTATTCCGTCATGCGTTTGCCATCGCCGTCAACGTTGTGCAAAGGTAGCATGATGCCAACGTATATAGTATTGCCGCTAAAAGCAGCTTTCGGCGACTTTTTGCTTTCGTCTTTCTGCCCTTTTGCGTATGGTATAAGCACGGTGTCACCTTTCTTAAGCTGGTAACCGTCAACCTTCATTTCAGGATTGGCTTCTATAAGTTCGTCGACTGTTATGTCGTGCTTCTTGGCTATACCGTATAGTGTGTCTTTCTTCTTTACAGTGTATTTGTCGCGTACGGCTGTCTGCCCTACACTTTGTAGGCAGAATGCTGTAAAGACAACTGTCAAGATGACTTTTAAGAACTTTTTCATGTCAGTGATTTTCGAGTAATTCAATAATCATGTGCAAATGTACGAAATAAATTGCAGCTTTATAAGATTATTCAAAAAAATATGTTCTAAACACATCTTTTCGTTTAAAATGTGCATCTTTTCAGTGATTAAATATGTAACTTTGCAATCTTAAATATATAATCCAAGGTATGAAGAAGATGAGATTTCTTATGCTCGTTGTCATGGTGCTTGTCGGTATTGGGCTGGTCAAGGCTCAATCTGTGCCATACATATCGCCTTCTGCCACTTACACAGACAGTGACGGCAATGAGCAAACCTCTACGTCAATATCAGAGTCGGCACCGTTGGCGGTCAGCTTTTCCAGTGGTACTGAGAATGCCGATGGGTGGACAGCTCATTATGAATGGCATTTTTATCGCGAGGGAAAACGTGATAATCCATATCTTGTGCGTTATGAGGAGAACACTACGTTCACGTTCAACGAAGCCGGCACCCATTTTGTGGAGTTGTGGGCGACGTTCACGCAAGGCAATGACACCGTGGAGTATGCGGACGCTTACTGGTCTTCGGATGCCCAACCCATCACGGTAGGCATATCTGAAAGCAGGCTTGAGTTCCCAAATGCTTTCTCGCCAAATGGTGATGGCATAAACGATATTTATAAGGCAAATGAAGGCTATAAAAGTATCGTGGAGTTTACGGCTACCATCTTCAACCGATGGGGGCAGAAAATATACAGTTGGAATGACCCTGCCGGAGGATGGGACGGCAAGTTTCATGGCAAGGATGTAAAGCAGGGAGTCTACTATGTCTTGGTAAAAGCACGTGGGGCAGACGGGCGAAAATTCAACATAAAGAAAGATGTGAATTTGCTCAGAGGCTATACGGAGAACCAGCAATTAGTCAACGAATAAGAATTATAGAAAGCATTGAAACAAATGTCTAAAGACATAAGCTCGAATGAGCAAGAGTGGATAAATGTGTATGGAGCACGTGTCCACAACCTTAAAAATATAGATGTAAAGATACCACGCAACTCGCTTACGGTCATTACAGGACTGTCAGGCTCGGGTAAGTCGTCACTCGCGTTTGATACAATATTTGCAGAAGGCCAACGGCGGTATATAGAAACGTTTTCGGCTTACGCTCGTAACTTCCTTGGCAACATGGAACGCCCTGATGTTGACAAGATTTCAGGTTTGAGCCCTGTCATCAGTATTGAACAGAAGACTACTAACAAGAATCCTCGCTCTACGGTTGGCACGACTACTGAGATATACGATTACTTGCGTCTTCTCTATGCTCGTGCTGGCACGGCTTACAGTTACCTTAGTGGCGAGAAGATGGTAAAATACACTGAGGAGAAAGTAACAAGCCTGATTCTGAAGGAATATGATGACAAGAGAATATATATTCTTGCTCCGCTTGTAAGGCAGCGCAAAGGCCATTATCGGGAGCTTTTCGACAGTATGCGCCGTAAAGGTTATCTGTACGTGCGTGTTGACGGTGAAATAAAGGAGATTGTGCGCGGCATGAAGGTTGACCGCTACAAAAACCACAATATTGAAGTCGTAATAGACAAGCTTAAGGTTGAGGCGAAGGATGACGAACGGCTTCGTAGAACCGTTGCTGTCGCAATGCGCCAGGGTGATGGTGCCATATTGGTTATGGACAAGGATACGGGCGAAGTCCGTGGCTTTTCCAAACGGCTCATGGATCCTACTACAGGGTTGAGCTATGGCGACCCGGCTCCAAACATGTTTTCGTTCAATTCGCCTGAAGGAGCATGTCCACGATGCCACGGCTTGGGTGTAGTAAGCGAGATAGACATAAAGAAAGTCATTCCTGATGACAGCCTTAGTATATACGATGGTGCCATCGTGCCACTGGGTAAGTATAAGAACCAAATGATTTTTTGGCAGATTGATGCCATCTTGCAAAAGTTTGGTTGCAGTATAAAGACTCCGTACAAGGACATTCCGGAAGATGCTGTCGACGAGATACTGAATGGCTCACTTGAGAACGTGCGCATTGATAAAGATATTGTGCACACTTCAACTGACTATTTCGTGGCTTTTGACGGTATCATAAAATACTTGCAGACAGTAATGGAGAATGACGATTCTGCTGCAAGTCAGAAATGGGCTTCTCAATTCCTGGCAACTAATGAGTGCCCTGAGTGTCATGGACATAGGCTTAGGAAAGAATCGCTGTCGTATAAGATTTGGGACAAGAATATTTCCGAGGTCGCAGATATGGACATATCTGAGCTCAATGAGTGGCTTTCAGAAGTAGAAAGCCATCTTGAACCGCAGCAGGCCAAGATAGCTCATGAGATATTGAAAGAATTGAAAAGCCGTGTGAGCTTTCTGCTTGAAGTGGGGCTTGATTACCTTTCCCTCAATCGCCAGTCGGCATCGCTGTCTGGCGGTGAAAGCCAGCGCATTCGTCTTGCTACGCAAATTGGCTCTCAACTTGTCAATGTGCTTTATATTCTTGACGAGCCAAGCATAGGATTACATCAGCGTGACAATCAGCGCCTTATTAATTCGCTTAAGGAACTTCGTGACCTTGGTAACACGGTCATTGTTGTAGAGCATGACGAGGATATGATGCGAGCTGCTGACTGGATAGTAGACATCGGCCCAAAGGCGGGGCGCAAAGGTGGGGAAGTTGTATTTCAAGGAACTCCTGCTGAAATGCTTAAGACTCATACCATCACTGCTGAATATTTGAATGGTGAAAAGCGCATTGATGTTCCAAAAACGCGGCGCAAAGGTAATGGTAAAAGCATAAAGCTTTTTGGTGCTTCAGGCAACAACTTGAAACATGTTGATGTAGAATTCCCACTTGGCAAGCTTATACTTGTAACAGGCGTATCTGGTTCGGGGAAGTCTACGCTTATCAATGAAACACTACAACCTATATTGTCGCAGCGTTTCTACCGCTCACTGAAGAAGCCTTTGCTGTATGACCGCATAGAAGGTGTTGAAAATATTGACAAGGTGGTGAATGTGGATCAAAGTCCTATAGGGCGCACACCACGCAGCAACCCTGCAACTTATACTGGCGTTTTCAGTGATATAAGGTCGCTGTTTGTAAGTCTGCCAGAAGCTAAGATACGTGGTTATAAGCCAGGCAGGTTTTCTTTTAACGTAAAAGGCGGCAGGTGTGAAGCTTGTGGAGGCAATGGATACAAAGTGATCGAAATGAATTTCCTGCCCAATGTTATGGTGCCTTGTGAGGTGTGCCACGGTAAACGATACAACCGCGAAACGTTGGAGGTGCGTTATAAAGGCAAGTCTATAGCGGATGTGCTTGACATGACAATTAATCAAGCTGTGGAGTTCTTTGAGAATGTCCCCAATATACTCCAGAAGATAAAGAGCCTACAGGATGTAGGCTTGGGATATATTAAGCTTGGGCAAAGCTCTACCACTCTTTCCGGAGGAGAGAGCCAACGTGTCAAATTGGCAACAGAGTTGTCAAAGCGTGATACAGGTAAGACCTTGTACATTCTTGATGAGCCGACAACAGGACTACATTTTGAAGACATAAACATCTTAATGGAAGTTCTTCAAAAGCTTGTTGACCGTGGCAATAGTGTAATTATCATTGAGCATAATCTTGATGTAATAAAGCTTGCCGATTTTATCATTGACGTAGGACCTGACGGAGGACGCAATGGTGGCCGTATATTGATAACTGCTACGCCAGAAGAAGTGGCAAAAAGCAGACTCGGCTATACATCTAAATATCTCAAGGCAGTGCTTTACAAGTAATGCATGTCTTTCCAGCATGCCTTTCTAAGTGCACATCCAGAGCATGGATCGCCGGCCTTTATTTTAATGGCTTTATGTATGCGCCATGCGGCATATATGATGCAGATGGCAAGAATAACACCTATTATAATATATTGTACAATCATATTGTGAAGGTTGCTTTGTTCTTTCTGCATGGAATATAACTAAAAATGTGCCAAAGGCTAAGTTTTATCATATTAAAGTTGGTGAGTAAGGATTTTTTTTATATATTTGCGCCATTATTAATTAACAGTGAAAAATAACGATGGGTAATTCGCATAATCACTTGGTCATTATGGCCGGTGGAGTAGGTAGCCGTTTTTGGCCAATGAGTACTGAGGACAAGCCTAAGCAGTTTATTGATGTGCTTGGGGTTGGCCGCACGCTTATTCAGATGACTTGTGACAGGTTTGGCGACATTTGCCCCCAAAAGAATATTTGGGTCGTTACGAATAAACGCTATGCTTCGCTTGTAAAAGAACAGTTGCCCGATATTAATGAAGAAAACATACTGCTTGAGCCTTGCCGCAGGAATACAGCTCCTTGCATTGCCTATGTAAGTTGGCGTATAAAAGTCAAGGATCCAAAGGCGAATATAGTTGTTTCTCCAAGCGACCATATAGTATTGAATACGAACGAATTTCAGCGTGTCATTAAAGAAAGCCTTAATTTTACTGCCGAGACCGATGCCATTGTCACTCTTGGCATGAAGGCCAACCGTCCTGAGACAGGTTACGGTTATATTCAAGCAGATTTGTCTTCAAGTTCACCACGCAACAAAGAAATCTACCGTGTTGATTCTTTCCGTGAAAAGCCAGACTTGGCTACTGCTACAAAATACATACTTGAGAACAATTATTTTTGGAATGCAGGTATCTTCATTTGGAGTGTAGAGACTATTGTCAATGCCTTGAGAGTTTATGCTCCACGCATCAACAATATATTCGAGCGTTTGCAAAATGTGCTTGGAACAGACAAGGAACAAGAGGTTATAGACAGCGTTTACCCTGGCTGTGAGAACATTTCAATCGATTATGCTGTCATGGAGAAAGCTGAGGAGATATTTGTATGTCCGGCAGACTTTGGCTGGAGCGACCTCGGCACGTGGGGCACATTGCTGTTGCATACAAAGCATGACATGTATGGCAACAGTTGCATAGGGGGAAACATAAAGACATACGAGACAAGCCATTGTATAATACATACAACGCAAGAAAAGAAAGTCGTAGTTCAAGGGCTTGACGGATATATCATTTCCGAACACGACGATTCCCTTCTTGTGTGCAAGCTGTCAGAAGAACAACGGATTAAGCAGTTTGTTGAAGAATAAAGATTTCCACGGCTTGATATTAGATTAAGCCTTGAAAACTGCGCAACACCAGTTGTCTTTACTCTGTTGGCTCATGAACTTCAATTCAAGTTCATGGGCTTCGTTTTTTAGCTTGGGAAGATCATTTGTGTAAAATCCACTGAGAATCAATAGTCCGTCTGGCACCAATGCTTTTTTAAATACAGGCATGTCATGCAGCAATATGTTCCTGTTTATATTGGCAAGTACAATGTCAAATGCTCCCTTGATTTCTTTGCCAATAACCGAGGCGTCACCATGAAAGACGGAAAGTCTGTTTTCCACGCCATTTATTGCAGCGTTGTGTTTCGTATTCTCAACGCTCCATTCGTCTATATCATAGCCCACAGCATTGTCTGCGCCAATCTTGAGTGCAGAGATAGACAGTATTCCTGTGCCGCATCCGCAGTCAAGCACGTGCTTGCCCCTTACATCAATATGAAGAAGCGTTGATACAATCATTTGAGTTGTCTCGTGTGTTCCTGTGCCAAAGGCAAGTTTAGCGTCAATCACTATCAGTTGAGCGTCTTTGTTTTGGCATTTGGATTTGTGGTTACAGTCAACGATAACGATTTCGTCATCTATGTTGATAGGGTCAAATCCATTTTGCTCCCAGACCTCATTCCAATCTTTGTTCTCCGCATTTTCAATGGAATAAGAGATTTTTGTCTTTTCTAATGGGAAAGAACTGAGAATCTCGTCGAACTTGTCTCTATTGAAAAGCTCTTTCTGCACATATCCACTCATTCCTTCGTCTGTATCCTCAAACGATTCGAAACCAGCCTCTGCCATGCTGTCTGCCAAAAGGTCGCGGGCGGTCTGAAGCAAACCCTCGGGGCATAGAATCCTGAATTTAGCTACCAAATACTCCATCTTGTGATTAATTTATGTGCAAAATTAAAAAAAATAGGGAAAAACCTACCACAGGTTAGGGTTTTTCCTTAAATTTGCAATGTAAAAGGCACTAATTTTGTAACATAGAATAAAGAATACAGTTCAATTAGAACTTAAGAGGACAATTTAAATGCAAAAGATATGAAGAAGTTATTGATGCTGTTGTTTATCGCGGGTTCGATGCCGCTGGCATCGATGGCGCAAGACGATGTTTACTTTACTCCAAGTAAAGAAACAAAGTCAAGTCAAAACGTAGAGAAGCCTACCTATTATTCGGGAAGCAACCGCAGCGTTGACGAGTACAACCGCTATGGAAAGCTGAATAGTTGGTATCAGAAGATAGGCGTTGACAGTTTGGGCAACGACATAATCACATTCCAAGGGCCTGGCATCGCTTTGGATTCTTCGCATGCAGACACGGCTTATGTCTATCCTGGAAGTGCCCAGTTTGACAATGACGATTATTCTTATACTCGTCGTATGTCTCGTTGGGATGGCTATTATGACCCCTGGCTTTATGACAATTATTATTGGCGCTACGGTTGGTACGATCCGTGGCATTATGGTTGGTATGGCAACTGGTATGACCCGTGGTATTATGGCTATGCAGGCTGGTACAGCCCTTGGCACTATGTCTACTACGGTTGGGGATGGCCTTATCGATATGGATGGTACGGCTGGAATTATCCATATTGGGGCGGTGGCTATTATGTAAATCGTGGAGGCATGCACTCTGGCGGTTATAGTGGTTCACGCACATGGACGGCAGGTCGGAACTATGGGCCTGGTTCAAGAAACTATTCAACAGGCTCTGGCAGTAATTCAAGCGGCAACAGGTCATGGGGAGGTTATACAAGCAGGAGTAGTAGCAACCGCTCTTTCGGTTCGCGTACATATAATGACACGCCACGCACGTATGACAATTCCAACAGAAGCTTTGGCACGACACGTTCTTCCAGCAGCATCCAAAGTGCTCCTACTGGTGGATTCTCCGGAGGTAGCTTTGGCGGCGGCCATTCTGCCGGTGGCGGTGGTAGCTTTGGTGGCAGTCGCTCCGGTGGTGGCGGCGGAAGCTTCGGCGGAAGACGCTGATATACTGCTAAGCCTTTATAGATGTGCAAAGAAAACATATTGTCAAGGAATATAGAATTTAATCACTATGAAAACAAAATATTTTCTTTTAGGTGCAATGGGCTTGATGTCATTGCCTATGGCCGCCCAAGAAACATACCAAGACACCAAGCTCATGGAGAATGAGCTTAACGGTACAGCGCGTTATGTCGGCATGGGTGGCGCAATGGAAGCCCTTGGTGCTGATCTGTCCACAATGCAGAGCAACCCTGCCGGCATTGGACTTTTCCGCAAGTCTCAGGCTGCGCTTTCTGCTGGAGTTGTATCGCAGGGTGGAGACAACTCTGATACCAAGGTAAACTTTGGCAATAGCGGCATTAGTTTTAATGGCGACAAGACCAATGCCAGCTTCGACCAAATAGGTTTCGTATGGGCTATGCGTAATGGACGCAATTCTTATCTGAACTTTGGTTTCAATTATCACAAGAGCCGTAATTTTGACCAGATTCTGAGTGTTGCCAACAGCTTGAACAACGCTTCACTCAACAAGCTCACGGCTGCCAAGTACAACAATGGTTTGGGCGACAAGGGCAGCATGGCATGGACAGGCTTTGACGATGCCTATGCAGGTGCATTGGTCAAGGACAATCCTGACGGGAAGGGCACTTACATGGACTACATGAACGGTACCCAATACATTTTCGGCCAATATCAGAAGGGCTATATCGGTGAGTATGATTTCAATATCAGTGGAAACATCCATGACCGTGTGTATCTTGGAGTGACTTTTGGTTTGCATGATGTCAACTACCGCAGCAACAAACTTTATGCTGAGGATTTGGAAGACAATGCCACGGCAGACAACTATGAAAGCCTGAAGATTGACGGTACCGGATTTGACATTAAGCTTGGCGCAATCTTCCGTCCTATAGAAGACTCGCCATTCCGTATAGGCGTGTATATCAATACGCCGATATGGTATGACTTGACAATGCGCAACGCCTACGACCTTTCGCTTAACCAAGCATCGCAGAACCTGTCTTATGACAAAGGCAACAGCGCAAACTATGACTTCAAGGTATACACTCCTTGGAAGTTTGGCGTGAGCTTGGGCCACACGGTTAGCAATTATCTTGCCCTTGGACTTACATACGAGTATCAAGATTATGCAGATATAGACAACCGTATAAATGAAGGCACATACGTGGACGATTTTGGTTACTCTTATGACGAAAGCAGTAGCGACGACGTTATGAACAGTAACACAAAGGAGAGCTTGAAGGGTGTACATACCTTGAAGTTTGGCGTTGAGGTAAAGCCTGTTCCAGAGTTTGCAATACGTGCCGGTTATAATTATGTTTCGCCACAGTTCAAGGATGACGCTTGCCGCAGGCAGGACTTGCAGTCACCTGGTGTAGGCTACGCTACATCAGCTGATTACACCAACTGGAAAGCTACCAATCGTTTCACTTTCGGCTTGGGCTACAGCTATAAGAACTTCTTTGCCGACGCAGCCTACCAGTACAATCATACAAGCGGTGACTTCAGTCCATTCATGTCTTATACCGGCGACGAGATTGCAGAAAACGATGTTGTTCCTACAGTATCAAAGGTGAAGTTCGACCGCCATCAAGTACTCTTTACTATTGGCTATCGCTTCTGATTTGCCTGTTGGGATATTAGTTTAAAAAGAAGGTGTGTCAAATTTAAGCATTTGGCACACCTTCTTTTTTGTCAAAATCATTGTAAAGCTTAAATAAAATCATTATATTTGCAGAAAAATTAGTAATCAACAAAAATAAACTGACAATTATTTAGGTGATGAGAATTAGTAAAAGCCTATTCCTTCTATTCTTTGTGTTAATGTTTTCTTCTGCCTATGCCCAGAAGCGTGAGTTCCGTGGCGCATGGATACAAGCTGTAAACGGACAGTTTGTAGGCATGTCAACGCAAGCCATACAACAGAAGCTGAGCCGACAGCTTGACATTCTTAGAGCTGACGGAGTGAACGCCATAATCTTCCAGGTTCGACCGGAGTGCGATGCTTTATACAAGAGCGACATAGAGCCTTGGAGCCGTTATCTGACAGGGCAACAGGGTAGGGTGCCGCAGCCTTATTGGGATCCGTTGCAATGGATGGTAGAGCAATGCCATAAGCGTGGGATGGAGCTACATGCCTGGATAAATCCGTATCGCGCCAAGACCAAAGGAACGACAGCACTTGCTTCAAACCACATAGCATCATTGCATCCCGAATGGGCGTTTCCTTATGCAGGCCAGCTTATTCTCAATCCGGCACTGAAAGAGACACGTGACTTCATTTGCCGCGTGGCTGACGACATCGTTTCCCGTTATGACATAGACGGATTCCATATTGATGATTATTTTTATCCCTATCCATCGGCAGGTGAAGAGATTCCTGACGAACAATACTATCGTGCCAATCCAAGGGGATTCAAAAATATAGGCGACTGGCGTCGTGACAACGTCAACTTGTTTGTAAAGCAGCTTGACGAGACCATCCACAGGCGCAAACCATGGGTTAAGTTCGGCGTGTCGCCATTTGGCATCTACCGCAACCAGCGCAGTGACCCAAAGAACGGCTCTGCCACGAATGGCCTGCAAAACTATGATGACCTTTATGCAGATGTATTGCTGTGGGTAAACAATGGTTGGGTGGACTATTGCGTGCCGCAGCTTTATTGGGAAATCGGGCATCGTGCGGCTGACTATAAGACATTGATACAATGGTGGGACAAGTTTGCGTCAAACCGCCCGTTGTACATAGGCGAGGACATAGAGCGTACTGTAAAGGCCGCCGACCTACAAAATCCCACGATAAACCAAATGCCGGCAAAGAGACTGTTGCACCAGCAAGCCCACCATGTCAACGGCACTGTGCTGTGGTATGCCGAGGTTGCTGCAAATAATCTTGGCAACTATGGCGAAACACTGCGCACCAACTATTGGAAGTACCCTGCCCTTCAACCGCTTATGCCATTCATTGACCATAAGCGTCCAAAGAAACCGCGCAAGGTAAAACCCGTGTGGACAAGCGACGGATACATACTTTTCTGGACAGTGCCTGGTGGCAAGAATTGGGATGACGTGGCAAAGCAGTACGTCATATATCGTTTTGCCGGTGGCGAGAAAATTAATCTTGAAGACCCTTCGAAGATTGTTACAATCACTTCTGACACTTTTTATAAGCTACCTTACAATAAGGGCAACGTGAAATACACGTATGTTGTTACAGCTCTCGACCGCATGTCGAATGAGAGCAAAGGCAAGAAAGTAAAGGTTAAGCTTTAACAGACAGCAGGTTGATATGAATTATGATTTGAGGAAAATAAAGGCAGTCATCTTTGACGTAGACGGTGTGCTTTCGGCAAATACCATTCCTATGGACGACGAGGGAATGCCTTTGCGCACGCTCAATGTCAAGGATGGATATGCCATTCAGTTGGCAGTGAAAATGGGGTTGCGCTGTGCCATTATGACAGGTGGCTTTTCTGAATCTATAGAAAAGAGATACCGTTACCTTGGCATGACGGATATATACATGCGGTGTGCCGTGAAAATACAAACCTATGAAGAATTCATTGCAAAATATGGATTGAAGGATGAAGATATAATCTACATGGGCGATGACATTCCCGATTATGAAATCATGCGCCGTGTGGGCTGCCCCTGCTGTCCTGCCGACGCTTGCCGGGAAATCAAGGACGTGTCTGTCTACGTCTCGCCTTATGACGGAGGCTCAGGCTTTGCGCGTGACGTCTTGGAGCAGGTGCTCAAGGCGCAAGGCCATTGGCTCAGTAGCGCAAAGGCATTCGGTTGGTAAAAAATACAATGAAATAAATCAACAAAAAGTAAAAAATCAGGACAACTGAAAAGCAGTGTTCCAGAAGCCGAAAACAATGGTAGAAACACACAAACGGCTGTTCTGAAAGTTAGCCACGCCGCCTGTGGATTACTTGTACGGCGTAATAGAGTCTCTTGTACGGCGTACAAGAGACTCTATTACGCCGTAAATAAGATGTCTTTACGCCGTCAATGTCCCGCATTGCCGCCGTAAAGGTGAAATATCTGCTAAGGCAGAATTAGTTACATCTTGTTATTCTGTTTATTTTCAATGGTTTATCAACTTTCCCCACCATTGCGATATTCCAAGGAAAAAGGAGAGCTTGAATCCAAATAAGCCGCTCACAGAAGGGGTCGTAATGATTTAAAGTTTACAAATTCAGCTTTCGCGTCTCTTGAGTATGTAAACAAAAAAGGCGTGCCAAAAGAGCCTTCCATGTAAACTGAAGCCTCTTTTGGCACGCCTGAAATATTTCTGTTAAAGCAATCCGAGTTTTCCTACTACAATAAGCAGTGAGAAGCCGAGTACAAGTGTCACAATACCCATTGTCAGTCCAGCCTTTGCCATGTCTTTCTGCTCTATTAAGCCAGTGGAGTAGGCAATGGCGTTAGGAGGCGTAGAGATAGGCAGCGACATTGCGGCTGATGCGGCTACGGCTATGCCGATGAGCACAGTTGAGCTACCGCCAATGACATCGAGCTTGTCGCCCATGCCAGCACATACCACGGTCAGTATAGGAATGAGCAGTGCGGCTGTGGCAGTGTTGCTGATGAAGTTAGACAGGAAGAAGCAAACGAGGCCAGCCACTATGAGTATGACTATCGGGCTCCATTCGCCGAAAGGAATCGACTCCACGGCAGCCTTTGCCAGTCCTGTGCCGTTCATTGCAAGACCGAGAGCAAAGCCGCCCGCAACCATCCAGATTACGCCCCAGTCGATGTCTTGAAGGTCTTTTGCCGTTATTACGCCTGTGAAGGCAAACACTGCTATTGGCAGCATGGCAACGGTGTTGGCATTGATACCTACCTGTTTACCGAATATCCAGAGGAGGATGGTGATGATGAATGTCACCCCAACAACCACGGTTCTCCAGTTGCGGTGCATGTCGCCTTCAATATTCAGCTCGATGGTCTTTTGCTTGAATGGGAAGAACTTCCTAAGCAGGAACCATGCAATGATGAGGAGCACTATCACGAGTGGAGCCATCACAGCCATCCATTGACCGAAGCCAATGTCCATGTTCATGCCTGTCGGGTCGTTGAGAACCTTGTAGGCGAAGGCGTTAGGGGGAGTGCCGATAGGTGTTCCCATACCGCCAAGGTTGGCACCTATAGGAATTGCCATCGTCAGTGCTATGCGCCCCTTGCCGTTAGCAGGCAGAGCCTTGAAGACGGGTGTCAGGAATGTCAGCATCATTGCGGCTGTTGCCGTATTGGATATGAACATCGAGAAGATGCCGGTTATAAGCAAAAAGCCAAGCAGCACGTTTTCGCTTTTCTTGCCAAAGGGGCGTATCATGGTCTTTGCCATCCATACGTCCAAGCCCGACTTGGTGGCGGCTATTGCGAGGATGAAGCCCCCAAGGAAGAGGATAATAGTAGGGTCGGCAAAGCAGGCCATGATACCTACAGAGTCGAGCAACTGCCCATATTCGCCCTCGCTGCCCTGCATGAACTTGAATGACGAGTTGCTCACGAAGAACAGTAGCACAAATATGATGGTTACTGATGTGGCCCATGCCGGTATGGCTTCGGTAAGCCATAGCATTACGGCCATAACGAAGATGGCAATGACCCGTTGCTGAACAACTGTCAGCCCCTCAATACCGAATACGCTTGATGGCAGATTCCATACTACAAGTGTCAGTATGAAAGTCAACAAGAACCAAAGTGCTTTCTTCTTGTTGAAGTTGCCGTTCAATACATTTTTTACGGTTTCTTGCATAATAAGGTTTTTATAGAGTTATATTTCTTGAAAACAAATTCCCTTGCAAAAGTAATTCATTTTTTTATAGGCTACAAGCTTGTGAGCGTTTTTAACAATAAAAAACAGCAACCTTTTCTTTTTTCCTATTCTTCATATTCTGCTTTATCCACTATCCCGGCTTCTTTTAGGGCTTCAATCCTCTCGCGGCATGTGCCACACTTGCCGCAGTGCTTCTCTCCGCCCTTGTAGCAACTCCATGTCTCGCTATAGTCTATCCCGAGCATTTTGCCGTGTCGGGCTATGTCGGCCTTTGTAATGTTTGTATATGGAGCCCATATCTCCACTTGCTCGAAGGTGCCTGTCTTTGCTGCTGCCGACATGGTGTCTACAAACTCCGGCCGGCAGTCTGGATAGATAGTATGGTCGCCGGCGTGGTTTGCCATCATCACGTATTTCAAGTGGTTGCTTTCGGCAATGCCTATGGCTATAGACAACATGATGCCATTGCGGAATGGCACAACCGTAGACTTCATGTTGTCTTCATCATAGTTGCCTTCCGGGATGGGCTCGCCACCCTCCAATAGGCTCGACTTGAAATATTTCGGCATGAAAGCCAAGTCTATGGTTATGTGTGGTATGCCCAAACGCTTGCAATGCATTTCGGCAAATGGTATCTCTTTGGCGTTGTGCTTGCTTCCATAATTGAACGAGACCCCCAAGGCGATGCGGTCTTTAAACTCATATAGCATCGTGACGGAATCCATGCCGCCACTTACAATGATGATGGAATCTTTCATGGCTGATGTTTTGTTTACGACTTTTCAATGATGTTTATGATTACCCGAACAGTGCTCTCAACGCTTCTTCTACTTTCCTTACAGGGTGCAGTTGTATGGCATACTTGTGCGCATTGATGCTTTTCATGTTATAAGCCGGAATGATGATGTGGTTGAAACCAAGCTTTTCAGCCTCAGCAACGCGCTGCTCCAGCCTGCCTACAGGCCTTACCTCTCCGCTGAGACCTACCTCCCCACACATACACCAGCCCGTTTCAATGGGAGTATCGACATTGCTTGAAAGTACGGCTGCTATTACGCTCAGGTCCATAGCCATGTCGGTCACCCTTAGTCCGCCGGCTATATTTAGGAAAACGTCTTTCTGCATGAGCTTGAAGCCGACTCGTTTTTCCAAGACTGCCAACAGCATGTTGAGCCTGCGCTGGTCGAAGCCCGTCGCCGACCTTTGCGGTGTGCCATAGGCGGCAGTGGATACCAATGCTTGTGTTTCCACAAGGAAAGGGCGCATGCCTTCAATGGCAGAGCTTATGGCAACGCCTGACAGGCCTTCGTGGTCTTCGGTGAGAAGAAGCTCTGAAGGATTGTCCACTTGCCTGAGTCCATCCTGCCGCATCTCGTATATGCCGAGCTCAGACGTGCTGCCAAATCGGTTCTTTATGCTTCTCAGAATGCGGTAGACATAGTGTTGGTCGCCCTCAAACTGTATCACGGTGTCAACAATGTGCTCCAGAATCTTTGGTCCTGCAAGTGTGCCTTCCTTGTTTATATGACCTATAAGCAATACCAGCACGCCGCTCTGCTTTGCGAAACGCAGTAGGGACGCGGAGCACTCGCGCACTTGCGATATACTTCCGGGTGAGGAGTCTACTTGCTCGGTCGAAATAGTCTGTATGGAGTCAATGACAACCAGTTGCGGCCTTACTTCACTGATTTGCGCATATATTTTTTCAAGCGAAGTCTCGCAGAGTATGAATACGTTGTCAGTCATTTCCCCATGCAGCCTTTCGGCTCTCATCTTTATCTGATGTGCGCTTTCCTCACCGCTGACATACAGCACGCGCATGTCACTCATGCCGATGATAGTCTGCAAGGTCAATGTGGACTTTCCTATTCCCGGCTCGCCGCCTATCAGGACAATGCTCCCTGGCACAATGCCTCCGCCGAGAACCCTGTTCAGCTCAATGTCGTTAGTGTCGATTCGCGGTTCGTCCTTTACAGGTATTTCCTTAAGCCTCTGAGGCTTGGCATCGTTAGGACCGATTTGTATTGTTTTGTTCCTGCTCAACGATTGTGCAGCACTCTTTGCCGTATGCGAGCCATAGTTTGCCTCAACTTTTATTTCCTTGAAGCTTTCCCATTCTCCGCATGACGGACACTTGCCGAGCCATTTTGCCGATTCGTAGCCGCAATTACTGCACACGTACATCGTTTTGTCTTTCGCCATCGTTCAGTCGTTTTAACACTTTAATCGACTGCAAAAGTAGCTATTTTTAATGGTGATTACAAAATAATTGGTAACTTTGCATCTAATCATGAGAAAAATTACACAATATATCACAATCGTAGCGTGCGTGACCATGCTGTTGTCATGCAATCGCAGCTATGAGGAGAAAAAGCAGATAGACAAAAAGGCTCGTCAAGAGCTCGTCCGTCAAGACTCTCTTTCGCTTAAGATAGCTACAGTGCCGACGATGGACTGCCTGCCGTTGTTTATAGGCGTAGAAGACAGTTTGTTCAAGAAAGGTGGCGTGGACGTGCATCTTAGGCGTTGTAACGCTCAAATGGATTGTGATACACTCATAACAGGCCGTCATGTAGAAGGCTTTGTTTCTGACCTAATACGTACCGAGAGACTTAGAAAGCTTGGTGTCGGGCTGAGGTATGTGACTGCTACAAACGCTTATTGGAAGCTGGTCTCAAACCGTACAGCCCGTATAAAGGAAATAAAGCAGTTGTCGGACAAGATGATAGCCATCACGCGGTATTCTGCCACTGATTACCTTGCCGATTTGGCAATAGACAGCGCAAAGCCAAAATATGACGTGTTTCGCGTTCAAGTCAATGATGTGCACATTCGTTTACGAATGCTGCTCAACAATGAAATGGATGCAATGTTGCTGACTGAACCACAGGCAACAACGGCTGTGCTTTACAAGAATCCCGTGCTTATGGACAGCCGTGAGAAGAACCTTAACTTAGGGGTGATAGCTTTCCGTGAAGCAAGCTTGAAAGACAAACGGCGCAATGAACAACTAAAGGCGTTTGTCAAAGTTTATAACAGCATTTGCGATTCAATCAACATCAAAGGTTTGCAACATTATTCCCAAATCATAAGCAAATATACCGGTGCTGACGAAAAGACTATAAAGGCTTTGCCGAAGCTTAAGTATTTTCACGCTACACCACCACGCCAAAGAGACATAAACGTAGCACAAAGAAGGTGGAAATAAAAGAGAATAAAAAAATGAATGATATAAGCAGACGTTTAGATTCTTCCAATTGGACAGATTACAGGAACAAGCTTCAAAGCCTTCGCTCTGTATTGTGCAAAGGCGAGCCTATGGGTGAAGTCCTGAATACAGTGAGCCAAGTTGCTGCCAACGGAATATATTTTGCAACAGAGCGAATAGAAGACATTAAGGACAGTTATGAGCTTATGTGCGATTATCTGCTCAAAGGCTATAAAGATGAACATCGGGCAGAGTTATACCAGCAACTTGTTCGCAATCTGGACAAGGCCATTGGCGACATGCTCATGTATGTCAGTTCTCACTTTGATGGTTCTGTGTCTTCTTATCTTTCTGCCATAAGCCTGCAAGATATAGATATAGATGATTTGAGGGAAAGGCTTGAGTCTTTCGTATCAGACTTGGCAATGCTTTCTCTTGAGCCGGAAGAAAAGCAGAAAGAGCTTGGCAAGTCTATTTATGACAATCATCATAAAGTGCTTTTGTCCGCCTTCAACCGTATTGTGGCTTCGCGCCAATGGAGTAGGGAGGTGGGCAACGACATGGCAAATCTTATAGTGTCTCCTACAATAGATTCAATAGACTCTCTCACAATAGTTTCAGCCATCATGCTTTCAGCTTTGCTTGTAGGCGATGCAGAGAAAGTTTTGGCTTTGGCAGAAATATATAGCAGGGCAACAGATGTAAGGCTTCGCCAGCGTGCGTTGGTCGGCTGGGTGTTCGCGCTTGAGGCTACAGACTTAAGTCTTTATCCTAATGTAATGAAGCGGTTGGAAGAATTGCTTTCTGATCCTGATGTCTGTGAGGATTTGCTCCAGTTGCAGATGCAAGTGATATATTGTATGAATGCAGAGCGTGACAACGAAACCATAAGGAAAGATGTAATGCCGACAATCATGAACAATCAAAGTCTCGAATGGACGCGCTATGGCATACGGGAGAAAGAAGACGACCCTATGGAGGACATATTGCATCCTGATGAGGCGGACAAGAAGATGGAGGATATGGAGAAAAGCATACAGAAGATGGTTGACATGCAAAAGCATGGAGCCGACATCTACTTTGGTGGCTTTTCCAAAATGAAACGCTTTGGCTTCTTCTATACCTTCTGCAATTGGTTTACGCCTTTCTACAAGCAGCACCCCGGCCTAAGCCACCTTTCCGACGACATGCTTCACGCAAGTTTCATGGATGCTATTTTCAAGTCAGGCCCTTTCTGTGATTCCGATAAATACAGCTTTGTTCTTGGCTTGTCTTCCATCTACAATCGCCTGCCGCAAAACATTCGTGAGATGCTCAACGGTGGTGGTGCCACTATGGAAGTAATGGGTACGCCTCCAGATACTAATCAAACTTCGGCTGTTTACATTCGCCGCCAGTATCTGCAAGACCTTTATCGTTTCTTTCGTATAAACGACTGCCGCCATGCTTTCCTTGACCCGTTTGCCGAGAATAGCAACCATATCTTCATGAACAACAAGATGTTCCGTCCTTACATGACCGTAGAGGCAAGGCGCATGGAACGCTTCTTGATGAAGCACGGGCGTGTGGCTGATGCTTCTGCAATGCTTGAAAATTATTATGATGATAAAAAGGTAGAGGACATTATATTGAAAGCACGGCTGGAAATACAGACTCGCCACTATGATTTGGCAGAGCTATTATACAAAAAAGCTTTGGACATGCAGCCGGATGATATGAACGCCCAAAAAGGTTACGCTTTGGCAAGCTTTCATGCCGGTCATTATGATATTGCAGCAGAACAATATGCGCAACTCTCACATAAACAGTCTGACAAGACATATTACAAGCTAAATCTCGCCATTGCTCTTATCAATGACGGCAAGGCAGAAGATGCTGTAAAAACGCTTTATGAGCTTTATTATCTTGATGCACAGAACATGGATGTAAAGCGAGCCTTGGCGTGGGGACAGATGTGCCTAAAGCATCTTGACCAAGCTTCTAAGCTTTATGACGAAATATTAGCTGTTGGCCAGAAGTCTGCCGCCGATTATCTTAATGCAGGATATTGCCGTTGGTTTCAGGGCAATTTACAAGAAACTGTAGACTTGTTTAAGCTTTACATGAAAAAAGCAGGAGAGCAACTTCACAAAGACAAGCGCATAAGTTTTATGCTTAAGCTGAATGAAGATGCTTCCCTACTTGATGCTTATGGCATACCACAGATTGACCGCCGCATAGTTGCGGGAATGGTCAACTGAAGTTTCTTTTTTATCCGTTCATTGAGGCTAAGAACTCGGTATTGTCCTTTGTTCTTGCCATACGGTCGTGGATAGAGTTCATTGCCTCAAGCGGATTCATGTCGGCAATATACTTGCGCAATATCCACATGCGGTCGAGCGTAGTCTTGTCTTGAAGCAGGTCGTCGCGTCGTGTGCTTGATGCTACAAGGTTCACCGACGGGTATATACGCTTGTTGGACAGCGAACGGTCGAGCTGTAGCTCCATATTGCCTGTACCCTTGAATTCCTCGAATATGACTTCGTCCATCTTCGAGCCTGTGTCTATGAGTGCCGTTGCAACGATAGTCAGTGATCCACCGCCTTCTATGTTTCTCGCTGCACCGAAGAATCGTTTAGGTTTTTGCAATGCATTGGCATCCACACCACCGGTGAGCACCTTGCCTGATGCAGGTGAAACAGTGTTGTAGGCTCGTGCCAATCGCGTTATTGAGTCAAGGAATATCACTACGTCGTGACCGCATTCCACCATACGCTTTGCCTTTTCAAGCACAATGCCTGCAATCTTTACGTGTCTTTCGGCAGGCTCGTCAAAAGTAGATGCTATGACCTCGGCATTTACCGTGCGAGCCATGTCAGTCACTTCTTCAGGACGCTCGTCTATGAGAAGCATCATAAGGTAGGCTTCCGGATGATTGGCGGCAATGGCATTGGCTATGTTTTTCATCAAGATTGTCTTACCTGTCTTTGGCTGGGCAACAATCAAGGCACGCTGGCCTTTACCGATGGGGGAGAATAAGTCAACGATGCGGGTTGACAGATTTGTAGTCCTGAGGTCGCCACAGAGACTGAATTTCTCGTTCGGGAACAGTGGAGTGAGGTTTTCAAATGGCACCCTGTCACGAACTTCGTTAGGCGTGCGCCCATTGATAGTGTCAACGCTTGTCAATGGGAAATATTTCTCTCCCTCATGAGGCGGCCTTACCCTGCCTTCTATCACGTCGCCGGTCTTTAACCCATAACGCTTGACTTGATTGGCTGGAACATAGACATCGTCTGGTGACGACAAGTAATTGTAGTCGCTTGAACGCAGGAAGCCATAGCCGTCAGGCATTATCTCCAACACGCCATTGGCAGTTATGATGTCTGAGAAATCAAACGGCTGTGACTCTTTGTCATGGATGATTGGAGCTGGAGCAACCATCTGCACAGGTTCATTATTATAAGTAGGGGTAGTAGGGTTGTCAAGCATGTCATAGCTTGGCACAGTGCCTTGATCCTCTATAGGAAGGTCTACGACTGTAATGAAGTCGGTTCCATCATTGGGGTCGCCTTCCCAAACGCCACTTGCCAGTGCCTTGTCGTTATGCGCCTTCATGCGTGCCTGTAGGCTGGATATCATGTTGTTGTCAACAGGAGTCTGACCGTTTTGAGGTATTACGGCATCACTACCTTGAAGGGTGTCTGGATTTCCTACCGACTTGATTATGTTATCCTTAATGACATTATTGCTTTTAGGCAACGCTGCGAAGAATTTGGCTTCCCTAACCTCACCTTGCCCGGCCGGCCTTTTCCTGGCTTCCATTTGTTCCTTTAGCTTGTTTATTTGAACCATCAGCTGACGCTCCTGCTTGGTCTTGGGGCCTCTATGCCGTGGCAGGGAGTCTAATTCGCTTTCCAATGATTTAATTTTAGCCTCTAAATCATCAGTGTTGGCCTGGTTCTCGCCCAGAGACTTATTGCTATTGACGCTTTGGTCATCCTTTGCCTTTGGCTGGTTTGTGTGGTCTGAATCATTCTGTGCTATGCGTGAACGTTTGTGCTTGGCTGAAGCAGCCTGTGGCTTGCTGCTGCCAACCTCCGCTTGCTTGTCAAGAATTGCATAGATTAAGTCTTCTTGTTTGTCAAATTTGCTTGCGTCTATTTGCAAATCCTTGGCAATGCCAACAAGTTCAGCATCGTTTTTTGTAGATAATTCGTCTTTACTATACATATAATGTATAAAGTTAAAATGATTTTTTGAAATGAAAAAATAAAAGGTTTCCAGATTGGAAACAACTTTCTTTTTGTAAGATGCTTGCAAAGTTACATTTTTTTTTGTTGTTTGACAACATGTTCCCAATAAAAAAATGTTAATAAGTTTGATATTGATATTGTTTTTTGCCTGTTGCCGGCTTATCATTGTTTTACATGGCTTGAATATGACTATTTATAGCATCGATCGGCATGGTTACATCAATATTATATCATGTTGTTTGTATCAGTCAATATAAGTCTCCAGTTTAAAAAAGGCTTTTATCGTTTTGTTTATCGGGAATATTGATTAACTTTGCAAAGGATTTGATAAAATATTGCGTAATTTCCTTGAACGTTAAACTTCTTATATACTCCACGGCTATATTGTTGGTCATGCTGGCTGGCAGTTGCAGCAGTTCCAAGTATGTACCACAGGACGGGTATTTGCTTGAAAGTGTAGAAATAAAGTCCGACTCAAAGTCGCTCAATACATCTTCCCTTGAGCCATATATACGCCAAAAGGCAAATTCAAAATGGTTTTCGCTTTTCAAAATTCCTTTGGGCACATACGCCATGTCCGGCAAGGACTCTACCAAGTGGATTAACCGTACTTTGAAGAAAGTAGGCGAAATGCCAGTTATTTTTGACAGTGTCCAGGCAAGACTTTCCGTAGAAGACTTGCGCAAAGCCATGCAGAACCAAGGCTATATGCATGCGCAGGTGGATTTTACCACCAAACTGCACGGCAAAAGGCTTAAGGCAATTTATACGCTGCATCCAGGCAAGCCTTACCTTATAAACAATATAAAGTATGACATTCAGGACTCGTCGATAGCACACGCGCTATCAAATTACAGAGCTACCCAAATTGCGAGAAGGCACACAAAGAACGCAGGCCTGCGAAAGGGCAGCCATTTTACCGTGGCTGCCCTTGACGGGGAAAGAAAGCGCATTACAGACATTCTGCTTGACTCAGGTTATTATAAATTTCATAAAGATTTCATAGTCTATACCGCCGATTCTGCCAGAAACGAGAATGACATCAACCTCACGATGCACCTTTTGAAGTATCGTACCAACAATGACGCCCCGGTGGTCGCACACCCGCGTTATACCATAAACAGCATAAACTATTTTGGCGGCTCAGGCAAATCGCTTCATTTGCGCCGCAATGTGCTTGATGGTGCTACGGCTTTGAAGTCGGGAAATTATTACAGCCAGTCGGATTTACAGTCAACTTACAACAACTTCGGACGGTTCCCTGCTGTGAGATACACGGACATACAGTTCCGTGAGCATCCTGACACGACTCTCCTCGATTGTGACATACGTTTATCAACGAGCCGCCCTTCTACCATTGCCTTTCAACCAGAGGGCACCAATACGGCCGGCGATTTGGGTGCCGCCGCATCGCTGACTTACCAGAATCGTAACATCTTCCGTGGTTCAGAGCTTTTGAGCATACAGTTTAGGGCTGCCTTTGAGGCAATTACAGGCCTTGAAGGTTATCGTGATGAAGATTTTGAGGAATACAGCATTGAGGGCAGACTTCAATTTCCACGCTTCATTGCCCCGTTCCTTACAAAGGACTTCCGCCGTCACAGTACGGCATCGTCGGAGCTGTCAGTATCATGGGATTTGCAGAACAGGCCGGAATTTCACCGACGCGTCTTCTCTTTGGCTTGGAGATACCGTTGGTCTGTACCTGGCAAGCATCTGAACTACAGGCTCGACATACCCGACCTAAACTATGTTTACATGCCTTGGATAAGCGAGACATTCAAGCATGATTACCTTGACAGCGTAAGCAACCGCAATGCCATCTTAAGGTATAATTATGAGGATTTGTTTATAATGAGATTGGGATTTGGCATGAGCTATAACAATGACAACAATGCCATGAGGATGAATGTAGAGACGAGTGGCAACCTGCTTAACGCCTTTGCTTCGCTTCTCAACTTCAAAAAGAACGACAACGGACAGCATACATTGTTTAATATAGCGTATGCCCAATATGTCAAGTTCGATTTCGACTATACACACCTTATACGCTTCGACTCGCGTAACACTCTTGCCTTGCACAGCGATTTTGGCATTGCATGGCCCTATGGCAACAGCAACATCTTGCCTTTTGAAAAGCGATACTTTGCCGGTGGAGCCAATAGCGTCAGGGGATGGGCTGTGAGGGAACTTGGCCCAGGCTCTTTTCGTGGAAACGACGGGCGCATTGACTTCATTAATCAGACGGGCGACCTTAAGATTGACCTCAATGCCGAATACCGCACATACCTGTTTTGGAAATTTGATGGTGCGCTGTTTGTAGACGCCGGTAATATATGGACTTTACGCAACTACCCCGACCAACCCGGGGGGCAGTTTAAGCTTGACAAGTTTTATGAGCAGATTGCAGTGGCATACGGCTTTGGTTTACGTCTGAACTTCAGCTATTTCGTATTGCGTTTCGATATGGGCATGAAAGCGATAAATCCTGCTTATAGGAATGAGCATGAGCATTATGCCATCTTCCATCCTGACTTCAGCCGTGACTTCAAGTTCCATTTTGCGGTTGGATTACCGTTCTGATAAGCAAATACAGCACTTTTACAATCTCAGCGTCACACCCTGACACACACTGTGTCACACCCTGACACACACTGTGTCACGCCATAATACACTTAATGTCACGCCATGACACTTTGGTTGCCGCGTCGTGGTACAAAACCTGACAATCCGTAAATGACTGGCTTTTATGGTATAAACGTGTGTTGTTTATACTGCCCTGCCATGAAAAGACTATCGTCGCTTCTTCTTGACAGGGGAATTGAAGTTTGGGTTGAAAGACTTTCGTTTCTCGTTTCGGCTGCCTGAATCCTTCCGGTTGCCGTTTCTGCTATTTGCAGGCGAGCTCCCTATAGCCCTTGGATCGTAGTGAGCACGTCCGCCGAAAGGAACGCCGTCGTATAGCTTCTTTATCAAGTCTGGTCTTCCTATGCGTTTAAGTTCACGCTCTATGCTGCTTCTTTCTTCAGGTTTGTACCAAAAGAAAAACATGCGTTGCGCAAGTTTCTCACGTGCCGTGTGGGCGCAGAATATGGGTTCAAGCGTATATGGGTCATAGCCTGTGTAGAATGCAGTTGTGCTCACGGTCATTGGCGTGGGCGTGAAATCCTGCACCTGCTCAAGGTGAAAATTCAAGTCTTTCGTCAAGACAGCAAGCTCTGCCATGTCTTCTTCGTGGCAGGCAGGGTGGGAACTGATGAAGTAGGGTATGATTTGCTGGTTAAGTCCTGTCTCGCGATTTATCTTGTCAAAGAGACGTTTGAATTCATAGAAAAGCTTAAACGACGGTTTGCGCATGAACTTAAGCACCCTGTCCGAAGTATGCTCCGGCGCCACCTTCAGCCTGCCGCTGACGTGCTTGGTTATCAGCTCGCGGGCATATTGCATGGCAGCCTGGTTCACCTTTTCGTCTTTTGACTTGTGCAGTATGAGGTCGTAGCGAACACCACTGCCTATGAAAGTTTTTTTCACTCCTGGCAAGGCATCGACGGCATGATATATGTCGAGCAGCTTGGAGTGGTCTGTGTTAAGGTTGGGGCATACCTCCGGGTTGATGCACGACGGTCTTTTGCAATGCTCACAAGCTTTGAGATTGCGTCCGTGCATGCCATACATGTTTGCCGACGGTCCTCCAAGGTCGGAAATATGTCCCTTGAAGTCTGGCATGGCTATGATTTTCTTTGCCTCCTTGATGATGCTCTCCTTTGAGCGGCATACCACAAATTTGCCTTGATGGGCTGAAATGGTACAAAAGGCACATCCTCCAAAACAGCCGCGGTGCATGTTTATGGAGAACTTTATCATCTCGTATGCAGGAATGGTCTTGCCTTTGTATTTAGGGTGTGGCAGGCGTGTGTAGGGCAAGTCGAACGATGCGTCAAGCTCCTCACTTGTCAAAGGTGGGTACATCGGGTTTTGCACGACATACAGGTCTCCTACCTTCTGCATCATGCGTTGACCGTGCATGCGGTTGCATTCTTCTTCAATGTGGCGGAAGTTTTCGGCGTGCGCTTTTTTGTTGTACAGGCATTCCTCGTACGAGTGGAGCACAATGTCGTCATCTTTTATGCCGCCGGGAATGTCTTCCTTGTGGCACAAGAAAGAAGTTTGAGGTATGTCTCCTATTTCTTTTATGGTCTTTCCGCTGTCCAACTCTTGGCATAGCTCAACCGTGTTTCTTTCGCCCATGCCGTAGAGCAGGAAGTCGGCTCCGCTAAGGCAGAGGATAGGCTTAAGGAGCTTGTCCTGCCAATAATCGTAGTGAGTGAAGCGGCGTAACGACACCTCTATGCCACCAAGCACTACCGGCACGTCGGGATACAGCTTCTTTAGTATTTGCGTGTAGACAATGCTTGGATAGTCGGGGCGCATGTCATGGCGTGAGTCCGGGCTGTATGCGTCATCGTGTCGCATACGCCTGTTTGCCGTATAGCGGTTTACCATGCTGTCCATATTGCCTGGGGAGACGGCGAAGAAAAGCCTCGGCCGTCCAAGCTTCTTGAAGTCACGGTAATCGCCATGCCAATCCGGCTGCGGCACTATTGCCACGCGATAGCCATTTGCCTCAATGAGGCGGCCTATTACGGCAGCGGCAAAGGCAGGATGGTCAACATAGGCATCGCCCGAGAAGATGATGACATCAAGATCTGTCCATCCTCTCAGTTCACATTCTTTTTTTGTTGTTGGCAGAAAGTCTGTAAGCATCAATTTTCTTGTTTGCCTTTCCAATCGATATATAGCAACACGAGTTCGTGGAGTCCGTAGGCTTTCATGTTGCTGTTGTAAATGACATCAAGGCACAAGTCAAGCAGGTCGCGGTCGCCGCCTGCATTTCCTTCGAGCAGTGAGCGCACATTGAGCTTCAGCTTGTCAAGCACGGCTTCGTCTATTATGCCATTGCTGTCGATTAGGTTTCTAAGAAGTGAATATTTGTCGATGGTTTCCAAGTGCTTGTCTGTAACCTCGATGTTTCTTGTCCCGGAAAGGTTTGCTTGTATTTTCATAGCTAAAAATGTTATCTTAAGTCCTTTGATTGTCGCAAAAGAAAATTGAGTATGCCACGCATGATGTTGTCACGCGTTGTTTCTTCTGTTATACATTCAAATGGGAACCCCATTGCGAATGTCTTGCAATTGGCACCGTCGTAGCCTACTGCCGCAGGGCTTCCGTTGCTGTATTGCATTGCGCAGAAAGCACTTGCGTCAGGCTGCAATATGTCGGCTTTTTGGACGGCATAATGTTCAGAGTTGAAAGAGCGATAAAAGTCGAAGCCCTCTATTCCCATTCCCTTTGCGCCTGAAATGGTGTCGGTTGCCAATTGCCCTGCGCTTGTTAGACGAAGTGTCCGGCTGAGCCAGACGCTGTCGTCGGCACCGTCCATGTCTGAGCCTAAGTATGCTCCGCTTACTAATAGCCTGCCATTGTTGCCGACATAGCCTGTAAGTCGTTTCTGCAATGACAAAGGAAACGATTTGTAATATTTCACAGAGTAAGGGTTGAAACGTTCAAGCCCAAGTATAAGGTCAACGGCTGCGTACTTTTCAAGCTTGACTTTGCCAATCTCAATTGCCTTGGACGAACAGCTTGCCACGTTGTATTTATGTGCTGATGCAATGGCACCAGCATGTGTAGCGACATAGTTGAAGTCGTTTCCGGCTATGAAATGCCCGGCAAGTTCATTTCCACCATAGCCAAGCCCGGTACTGCTGACAATGCCCATTCTTGAGCGGTTGAAATTGGTTTGCCTACCGTTCCAGCCTGCCGTTAGTCCGTAGCTTACGCCAATGTCGCTGTCAAGGTCGAAGCCTTGCTGCGTGTCGTTGTTTATGACTTCGGGGGCTGACAGGCGGTGGAAGCCGTTGACAACAAGCACGGTCTGTGTGGCGTGAGGCTCATAGAGCGCAGATACCACTTCTGTCGGGAAGCTTTCGCCTCCACGGTTGGCGGCAGTTACTCGGAAGTGATACGGCAAACCCGGTTTCAAGTTGAGGCTAAATGAAGTGCCTTTTACTTTCCTGCCATTGTCGAAACCGCCCTTGCCTATGGCTGTATATACAATGTAATAGTCGGGCTTTGCCGATGGTTCCTGTTGGTCGTTTTGTGCATTCCAACTTAGCGTTGCCTCATCTTTGTTAAGTTCTACGGAGATGTTTTGCGGCGCAAGCGGTTCTATTACGGTAGACTTGCCATGCATGCCATTGATGTAGCGTGCAATAGTCTTATAGATAGAGCGTGCGAGGTCGAAGCGAAAATTGGGGTCTTGTCCCAGAAGCATGTCCGGGAAGCTTTGGTGAGAAAGGGTCTCCAGTATTGCTGACGGCACTGCCGGCAACCGCGTTTCAGAATAATTCTTATCCCACAAGTAGCGTTTGGGCCAATCCTTATACTTGCCCCTCAGGTCATTTGTAACATTGTCAAGAAGCATCGACGCGAATTGCTTTGACGCTTGCCGTGTTACGCCAGAAGCCAACCGTCCGTCGTTGAAATCGGTGGTGCATATTGCAAGGCTTCCCCACGGGGTCGTGCCGTCTTTTGCATAGCCGGCATCACTATGTAAAGCAAGCGAAAGCTCTATAGGTACGTTAAGCCCCTCTTGTATGGGATTGAATGCAGAACCTCCTGAAAGCCAGTTAGACATCAGCGAGCGGACGTTTATATCGTCAGGGTAATCGTCGGTTCCGCCGCGCCCGCTATAAATGTCGTAAGACGCTCCTGCCCATTGTGCATAGTAGCGTGCGCCCTCCAAGGCTCTTGGATAGCCGCTTGTGTTTCCTCCTCGTTCAATGTTTCCCACGCCGCCACCAAAGCGCACGGCATCAGCACTTACCATGCCTTTAGTTTTGCTTTGGTTTGTCAGCATTACGCAGTTGTCAATGTTGCTCCCTTCGTCGAACGTGAATGTGCCGAGGTAGACCCACGTGCCGCCTCCCATTTTCTGGTTTATGCGGAACTCTGTGGCTGTGCCTTGGTGGAAGACCGTATAATGGGCATCGTCAATGCTATTGTCAAGAGTCTGATAGCTTACATAGACGGCATATCTGCCTTTCTTCACAAAGTAAGGCTTCCATAGGGCATAGGCCCTGCCAGGCTTCTTGGTCGAGCTTATCATTCTTGCGGTGCCGGCCTTGAAAGGATTTTCGTTGTCCCGGTATTTGCCTTCATGCGCGGCAAAGCCGGCAATGCCGGTTGAAACCCATTTACCGTTCTCCGCATACTCTGAATAGTTGGATGCCTGTGAGGCTATGCCTCCGTCAGGGTCTACAATGTATTCAAGAGGCTGCCAGTCACGTTCACGTGGAGTAAACACCACAGCCCCGGCGTTTTCAAGCATGGGAATAAGAAACGGCACCACTATTGTTTGAGTAAACAGGTCTTCGGTGGTGCCAAAGAGGTTTGGCCTTTGCCATTCCCATTTGCCATGCTCGTTGTTATAATACCTTCCATGTGATGCCCAAAGCGATATATGGCGGCCGTCCAACCCTCGCGTAATGTCTGTCGGGCTGGAGAAGTTGCTAACCCACGGTCTGCCTTTATAATCAATATTCCTCCAAAGAGGGTTGACATCATCCTCGCTTGACGGATGTGCCAACGTAGGTATGGAGAAAGCAAGACTGCAAAATAGTATATATGATAGCCTATTCATCATTATATATTTCCGACCGTGAATTTCTCAGGATATTTGCCTTTAAAGTCTTTGAAGTATAGTTTTATGCGCTTCAAGTCGTTATCGACATTGCCAGTGGGTATGAAACTTTCTGTACACTGTATGAGTTTCCGCTCATAGTCAAGCCCATAAAGGAGAACGGGTATTTGCGCTTTTTGCGCAATATAGTAGAACCCAAGCTTCCAATCGGGGTTGAGCGAGCGAGTGGCTTCCGGTGTAATGCAGAGCCTGAATGTTTCCCTCTGTCCGGCCTCCTTTGCGAGGTTGTCGGTCATGTGCGTATGTTTTGAGCGATAGACAGGAATGCCACCCATCTTGCGGAAGATGCAGCCCAATGGCCAAAAGAACCATTCCTTCTTCATGAGAAAGTTTATGTTCATTCCTTGGGAGCGCATGTATAACTGGCCTAACACAAAATCCCAGTTGCTTGTATGTGGGGCAAGTGCTATAATGAACTTTTCCGGATGCTCAACCGTTACGTTAAGTTTCCATCCCCAATGTCTGAACAACAGCCAGTTGTAGAATTTTCCGAGCATGGTCAGCTTAACCTAAATTGCCTATTTTATCAATGATGTCTGATATTTGCTCGTTGAAGTCCCTTATGAGGACTTTGTAATACTCGCGGGGAGACATGCCTGGTTCCGGATGAGAAATGCGCGCAACGAAATCATTGCGGGTAATGATGATTGTAGACAGGAGATTGTCGACTGCGCCCTTATTACCTTTATTGCCATATAAAGCCGTAGCCATTGTCTCTGCAAACAAATCGCTGCACACATAATTTATGTTGCGCTTTAGATCTCTTTTCTTTGCCATAGTGATGTTTTAATTGATGGTTGTTCTTAAAATTATGTCCAAAGATAAACAAAAAAGCGGAAACGACATGCATAAATGAAAAAAAAGTTTCAAAAACTTGTTTTCTTGGCCTTTTCTTTCAGTATGTCGTGGAAAAAACGTACTTTTGCAAGTAGAAAACACATTATTTATTTATAATATCACAAACAATGAAAACAAGTGTTCTCCAGCAGGCGCGTGCTCAGTACCAGCCTAAGCTTCCGAAAGGTCTTCAAGGAGCCGTAAAGGTAACCGAAGGTGAGCCTACCCAAAGTGTAGGCGATCAGGAAGAAATCAAGAAACTTTTTCCAAACACTTATGGAATGCCTCTCATTGAGTTTGTACCAGGTGACAAGGCAGCAGACAACAAGACGAATGTAGGCATAATTCTCAGTGGCGGTCAGGCTCCTGGTGGCCACAATGTAATCTGCGGTATCTTTGATGCCGTAAAAAAGATGAATGCGGACAACAAAGTCTATGGCTTCCTCATGGGACCTGGTGGACTTGTTGACCACAAATACATTGAGCTCACGCCGGAACTCATAGACGAATATCGTAATACTGGCGGTTTTGACATGATTGGCTCAGGCCGCACCAAGCTAGAGAAAACAGACCAGTTCGAGAAAGGACTTGAGGTCATTCGCCAGCTCGACATCAATGCCGTCGTTATCATCGGCGGTGACGACTCTAACACCAATGCTTGCGTACTTGCCGAATATTACAAGGCAAAGAACTATGGCGTGCAGGTCATTGGTTGCCCCAAAACCATTGACGGCGACCTTAAGAACGACCAGATTGAGACTTCGTTTGGTTTCGACACTGCCACAAAGGTTTACTCAGAGGTAATCGGTAACATAGAGCGTGACGCTAATTCTGCGCGCAAGTATTGGCATTTCATTAAGCTCATGGGGCGTTCGGCTTCCCACATTGCCTTGGAGTGCGCTCTGCAGACACAGCCCAATATCTGCCTTGTCTCTGAGGAGATTGAGAAAAAGGACATGACGCTTAACCAGATTGTAGAGCAGATTGCTACAGCAGTTGCAAAGCGTGCAGAGGATGGCAGCAACTTCGGTGTTGTGCTTATTCCAGAAGGACTTATCGAGTTCATACCTGCCATTGGCCGTCTTATTGACGAGCTGAACGACTTGCTTGCAGAGCATGGAGCTGATTATAAGGATCTTGATAAAAATGCACAGCACGAGTATATCCTTGCACACTTGAGCAAGGACAATGCTGCTACATTCGCAACTCTGCCAGAGGGCGTAGCTCACCAGCTGTCTCTTGACCGTGATCCTCACGGAAACGTGCAGGTGTCGCTCATCGAGACAGAGAAACTTATCTCTGATATGGTTGGCGCAAAGCTTGACGAATGGAAAAAAGAAGGCAAATATGTTGGCAAATTTGCCGCACTGCATCACTTCTTTGGCTATGAGGGCCGTTGCGCAGCTCCTTCAAACTTCGACGCAGACTACTGCTATGCTCTCGGTGTGAGTGCTGCCAATCTCATTGCCAATGGCAAGACCGGCTACATGGCAATTGTAAAGAACCTTTCTGCTCCTACAGACGAGTGGAAAGCTGGCGGTGTGCCAATCACAATGATGATGAACATGGAGCGTCGCAACGGTGAGATGAAACCCGTTATCCGTAAAGCTCTTGTGGAGCTTGATGGCGCTCCGTTCAAGGAGTTTGCAGCACATCGTGACGAATGGGCACGTAAGACCTGCTACATTTATCCTGGCCCAATACAATATTGGGGGCCATCCGAGGTTTGCGATCGTGAGACAAAGACGCTTGCTCTCGAAAATGCGGCAAAATAAACTAATTTGATGACAAAGAAGCCAAACTATAGACATAAGACGTCTTCCAAAAGCAGCTATCGCAGAAAGAAGAAGCCGCATCGTCATGGATTGGCTTTTTTGTCATTTCTTTCTTTTCTACGTAAAGGCAACCGTAGGGCGTGGCTTGTAGGTGGCGTTACCATAGTGGCTCTTTACATTTGGGTATTCTATTATTTCTTTGTTGGACCTACAGGATTCCGATGGCGTGCTTTCTATGGTGATGCCAAATATCCGGAAGGCTATGAGATTCATGGCATAGACATATCCCATTATCAAGGCAAAATTAATTGGGACAGGTTGCGTTCAAATGCTCTAATTGACGGTTGCCCGCTGAGGTTCATAATCGTGAAGGCGACGGAAGGCTCGTCGAGGATAGACCCTAACTTCAACGATAACTTTTACCAAGCACGTGAATATGGCTTTATACGTGGGGCTTACCACTTCTGGAGTATACACTCGTCGGCACGTTCACAGGCAAATTTCTTCTTAAAGAAAGTTCATCTTCTGAATGGTGACCTTCCTCCTGTGCTCGACATTGAGCACAAACCGCAAGAACAAAGCGTAGAAGATTTCCAGACAGATGTTCTTACATGGTTGCACATAGTGGAGGACAAGTATCACGTAAAGCCAATAATCTATACATATTATAAGTTTAAGCAAAATTACTTGAATACTCCTGTGTTTGATGACTATCCTTACTGGATAGCTCATTATTATGTGGACAAGGTTGAATATAAGGGCAAATGGAAGTTTTGGCAACACACTGACACAGGTGTATTGCCAGGCATAAAAGGAAACGTAGACCTCAATATATACAACGGGTCGTATTATGACCTTATGCGCCTGACAATTGGCAACCAAGATGACGTGGAAGTTGCCGAATAGGGTAGGGACTGGGACTTTCATTGCTTGGCATTTTCCTTTAGTTTCCTCCTGCCACAAGATTTCTTTC
Source organism: uncultured Prevotella sp. (assembly GCA_964511295.1). Taxonomy (GTDB): domain Bacteria; phylum Bacteroidota; class Bacteroidia; order Bacteroidales; family Bacteroidaceae; genus Prevotella. The sequence goes on along the minus strand of CAZEEP010000002.1, from coordinate 15,730 downwards.
TTCAAGAAAGCTTTTTCAAACGTCTCTTTGCCTCCGGGTAGTCAGGACATAGTTTTAGAGCCTTCTCATAGTTGCGTTTTGCCGCTGACGGCATACCCTCTTGTTCGCACTCCCTCCCCATGACAAGATATTCAACGGCAAGTTCTTTCAAGAAATCATCCTTCTTTTTTAGCTGTTCTTTAAGCTCCGTAATTTCTTGTCGTTGTTGGTTTATTATGTCAAGCTTGCGACGAATATATCGTCGTGGTACTGGTTTTTCTATGATATAGTGGCTATGGATGGCAAGAAAAAAACTGTCAAGAGCTGCTTGCATGTCGCCACGGTCGAAAGCCTGCACTGCATCCCAGTACTCCTTGTCGGCCTTAGACTGCTTTAGTGCGGTGCTTATGATGTTCAGGTTGTTGTAATTTTGGGCAAAGTTTACAACTTCCGGCCTGATGAAAACATCAGACCGATGTATGGGTTCCTTTAAGGTTATGCCTTTCAGTGAAGTGCATCTTGACAGTGCAACGTATGCCTGTCCACCAGCAAACACGCCACCTGTAAAGTCTATATTGACATGATTAAAAGTGAGGCCTTGGCTTTTGTGAACTGTTATTGCCCATGCAAGGCGTATTGGGAACTGCGTATAGGTGCCGAGTTCTTTCTCCTCTATTTTCTTTTCTTTTTCGTTGAAAGTATATTTAACATTGCTCCAAATTTCCCTCTCAACGTCATATTCTCTTCCGTCTTCAGTGACGATGTATATGCGGTCGTGTGTATCTTCATCAAAACCAATGATGGTTCCCAATGTACCGTTTACCCATCTGTGGTCAATGTCATTCCTAACGAACATTATCTGTGCCCCAACTTTCAGTTGTAGCTCTTTTGGTGTTGGCAAACTGCTTTCCGGGAATTCACCACTTATTGAGCCAATGAAAATTTCTGGCGCACCCTCAATCTCTTGTAGCTTTTTGTTATTGATAAAGTCAACAGTGTCTCGTCGAGTGGAAAGAGTAATTGACAACTTGGAGTCATTGTGGGTCTTGCCATCTTCATTTGAAGGCACATCACCGTCGTTTCGAACTTGTCGGTTGAGCAAGGCAAGTTCTTGCTCTGTAACTTGTGATGTTCGTATGTGATCGAGAATGTTGATGAACAAAGGGTCTTTCTGCCTGTAAACCTTTTTCAGCTCTATTGAAACAAGCTGAATCTGTTGAAAAATTTTGGCATTGAAAAAGAAAGTAGACTGGTAGAATGGCCGCAGCAAGCCTCTGTCTTCTTCCCTTACAACGGGCTCGAGCTGGTAGATGTCTCCTACCAATAGCAATTGTTTTCCACCAAACGGTTCACGCATGCGCCCACTATAGATACGCAAAACCTTGTCGATAAAATCAATAATGTCGGCTCGTACCATGCTTATCTCATCAATGATAATGAGTTCCAGTTCGCGTATGATTTTTATCTTTTCGCCATTGTATTTCAGTGTTTTGCGAATATTATAGGCAGAATACTGAATGTCATTGGGCAACAGTGGATGAAAAGGCAACTTGAAGAAACTGTGAAGGGTGGAGCCACCTGCATTTATGGCCGCTATACCTGTCGGCGCAAGTATTACATGCTTCTTTTTTGTATGAGATGCAATGTATCGTAGAAAAGTGGATTTACCCGTCCCTGCCTTTCCTGTCAGGAAAAGCGAGCGACGGGTAAACTGTATGATTTGCAGTGCTTGCTGAAGCTCTGCGTTTTTCAAATCTATGTTATCTTCGGCCATTACAGATTGTCAAGATTGACCTGTTCTTCTGTCTTCCGTTTCTTATCTGCCTTGTTTTTTTGCTCAGCATTTTCTTTTTGCAGGCCATTAGCGTTGTTTTCTTCTGACTGAGTTGCTGGCTCTATTACAGGTTCGCCGTTCTCGTCAAGAATAACTTCTTCATTGGTTACCAGCTGGATGCTGTCGTTTTCTGTCGTGTCTCTTTTTGCCGAGGCATAATAACTTTGGCATGTGTACATGTCAGGAGTGATGCCATCGTCGGCAGACGGTTTTTTGAAGCGGCCATGATATTTCTTGAATGCAGGGTCTGCAAGGAGCGAATTCATAAAGAGACCAGTAATTGGTAATGCCGTCCGTGAGCCTTGTCCCAAGGCACCTGTGCGGAAGTGTATGCTGCGATATTCGCCTCCTACCCATGCACCCACAACCAAATTTGGGCTTACGCATTCGAACCATGCGTCAGAGTGGTTGTTTGATGTACCCGTTTTACCGCCGAAATCAGTATCGTAATATCCGCCTGCATATTCTTTAGCCAAAAGGCTTTGGCTTGTGCCACCCGGCTCACGCGTGCCGCCCATGAGAAGTTGCTGCATCAAGAATGCGCTCTTGTAAGGTATTACTTGTTCTGACTGACTCTTATTTTCCCATACCACTTTACCATCTTTGTCTTCAATGCGAGTCACGAGCACCGGGTCATGATGCATGCCATTGTTGGCTACAGTGCAATATGCATTGGTCAATTCAAGCAATGTTACATCGCTTGAACCGAGAGCAAGTGACGGTTCTTCGTCGAGTGGGCTTTCGACACCCATTGCGTGCGCAGTTTCTACGATGCGTTTAATGCCCATTTCTTGTCCAAGTCGTACAGCTACAGAATTAATGCTCTTTGCAAAAGCACTTTTTAGAGGCATTGAGTCGCCAGAGAAAGTGCCATTGGCATTGCTTGGAGTCCATGTCACCATCTCGTTTTTCTTCTTGTCGAATACCTTCATGGAAATATATTCGTCGCGTCGCTTGTCACATGGTGTAAGACCTTGATTCATAGCTTCGGTATAGACAAAGAGCTTGAATGTAGATCCAGGCTGACGCTCAGCCGTTACTTTGTCATATTTCCATGACTTAAAATCAATGTCACCAACCCATGCCTTGACGGCTCCTGTCTGTGGCTCCATTGCAACCATTGCACAGTGCATGAAGGTTACCATATATTTTATGGAATCTTCAGAAGTCATGTCTTTTGTGACGATTCCTTTATCATAGTCAAAGACTTTCACTGGATGAACCCATTCTCGATAATAATAGCTTATTGAGTCTGGATTGTTGGGATATTTAGCCAACAGTGCTTTATAGAAAGGTTGTCGTTGCGCTATCTGATCAATGAAACCAAGAATTTCGTTACCGTTTTCATCGCGCCAAGGTGCTTGTCTCAACCAATTTTTACTTTGGTTACGGTATATGTTCCAATGATTGTTGAAGTTTTGCTGGACTTTTTTCATTTGTGTCATAGCAGCTTCTTCTGCATACTTTTGCATGCGGCTGTCAAGAGTGGTATATATTTTAAGTCCGGCACTATACAAATCATATTTGGGATTCCCGTCATCGTCTACAAGTGTTGAATCTATGTAGCTTGCAACGGCCTCACGGAAATACATGGCCTGTCCGTCATAGTTTTCCTCTACTTTAAAGTGAAGTGTTATAGGCAGCTGCTGTAAGGAGTCACAAACATTTTTAGAAAGGTCTCCGTGGGTGAACATGTTTGCAAGCACTACGTTGCGGCGCTTTTTGCTGTTCTCTGGATTTGATTTGGGATTGTAAAGCGTTGTTGCCTTAAGCATACCCACAAGTACAGCACAATCTTGTGTTGTAAGGCTGTCTGGAGTTGTGCCAAAGTATGTTTTCGCAGCTGTTTTTATGCCATAAGCATTATTGCCGAAATCGACAGTGTTGGCATACATTGTAATTATGTCGCGTTTATTGTATACAGTCTCAAGTTTGGTTGCTATAATCCACTCTTTGCTTTTGACAATAAGTATCTTAAGACCTGGTATTTTGCCAAGCAATCCTGTGCTGTATTGAGAGCGTACACGAAACATGTTTTTTGCCAACTGCTGCGATATGGTAGATGCCCCACGTCCGTCATGCCGCAGAACTGCGTCTTTCATAGCGGCCAAAATACCTACAACATCAACAGCCATACCACGTGGACGCTTGTAATATCGCTCATCTTCAGTATCCACAAGAGCTTTGAAAAAGTCTGGAGCTATTTGATTGTATTTAACTGGTGTGCGATTCTCATTAAAATATTTGCCAATGAGTTTACCGTCAGCACTGTACAGCTCCGAGGCTTGGTTTGTAGGTGGATCCATGATGCCTGAAAAATAACCAGGGCTTTTACCAAACAGCCATAAGAAGTTTATGTCAACAGCACCAAGGTATATCAATAATAGTGCAAAGAAAGAAACGATGCCGACAAGCGTTTTGGTGTACCAAGCACGTCCTTGGTATAAACTCTTGTACAAATGACAAAAGTTATGAATTTTACGCCAACACCAACCGAATAGGGCTTTGATTTTTTTCATCTTTTAAAGTGTAAACTATTGCGTTCAACAATAGAGCATTATATTTGCAAATGTACTAAATATTATGCTTCCTGCATGCTTTTGTCAATGTAATTTATGATTTCTTCAATGTTTTCGGAGTTAAACCATCTTATACTTTGGTCTTTCTTAAACCATGTAAGTTGTTTTCGCATATACCGGCGTGTATTGGACTGTATTTGCCTTATTGCTTCCTCATGTGTTAGCAATCCGTCAAGATAGTCGAACATCTCTTTATAGCCAACAGTATTGAGAGCATTAAGACTTCGGTAGGGTAACATTTTCAAGACTTCATCTTCTAGTCCTGCGTTAACCATGTCAACCACACGGTAGTTTATACGCTCATACATCTCTTCGCGTGGGCGGTATAATCCGATTTTTATGATTTTGAATGGTCGCCGCTTTATTGTATTAGTGCGGAAAGAGGAGTATGTGCGTCCTGTCATGTGACATATTTCAAGTGCATGTACCACACGACGTGGATTATTACGGTCAACTATTTTCCAATGTTCAGGATCAAGAATTTTCAGTTCTTCTACAAGTGCAGGCAAGCCTTCTTTATCAAGCCTCCGCTTCATTTCGATGCGTGTTATGTCATCTACTGTAGGAATGTCATCAATTCCTTTGCAAACAGCATCAATATACATCATACTGCCTCCTGCAAGGAGTGCAGCATCATGTACCTCGCCGTCTTCTTCGCCATTAAAGAGATGCTGCAATAAGCTAAGGCACTCTTCTTCGAAGAGTGCCGCGCTATAATAATCTGTAATGTGATGGTTTCCTACAAAATAGTGCCTGACTGCATCAAGTTGTTTTTTCGTTGGTGCAGCTGTGCCTATGGGCAACTCGGCAAAAATTTGACGTGAGTCGGCATTGATGACTGGCGTATGCAAATGCTTTGCTATGGAAATGGCAATCTCTGTCTTACCTACTCCTGTAGGACCCAGCAATACAAAAAGTGTATTCATCAAAATGGTTTGCTGTAATTGCAGCTACCTTATAATTCCACGTTTTGACGTGCTTACGAAATCTATAATATATTGAACTTCAGGTGTTACTTGCAGCTCGCTCTTTATTTTCTTTATCCCGTCTGCAAGAATGCCTTCGCTGTAAAGCGTGCGGTAGGCATTGTGTATGAGTTCTATAAGATCATTGCTGAAACCATGCCGACGCAAGCCAATTAGGTTTACACCAGCATATCGCGTTGGTTCTTTTCCAGCAATAATATATGGTGGAATGTCTTGGCTGAAACGGCAGCCTCCTTGTATCATAACGTAACCACCTATCTTACAAAATTGGTGGCAAAGAACTACGGCGGAGACGACTGCATTGTCATCAATGGTCACTTCACCAGCAAACTTTGTAGAGTTGCCTATGATACATTGATTGCCAAGAACACAATCGTGGGCAAGGTGCATGTTTTCCATCAAAAGATTGTGGTTGCCAACGATAGTCTTGCCTTTTGAGGCTGTGCCACGAGATATTGTGACATTTTCGCGGATGCTATTAAAATCACCAATGATACATTCGGTATCTTCGCCTTTGAACTTTAGGTCTTGTGGCTTTGTTGAAAGGCTTGCTCCTGAAAAGACTTCATTATTGTTGCCTATGCGTGCACCATAGTTGATAGTCACACTATTATGCAGTACATTGTTGTCTCCTATGACAGTATTTTTGTCTATAAAGCAAAATGGGCCTATTATGTTATTATCGCCCAATTTTGCCTCTGGATGGATATATGCTAATGGACTTATTTGATTCATATCGTTTTTTAATCTTCGTTTTTTATAATTTGTGCCGTAAAAGTTGCCTCTGAGACTACATGGTCGCCCACGAACATATACCCTTTCATTGAGCTGATGCCATGACGAACCGGGCTTAGGAGTTCAACACGGAACAAGAGCGTGTCACCTGGTACGACCTTGTGACGGAACTTCACACCGTCAATCTTCAAGAAGTAAGTTGACCATTTCTCAGGCTCTTGAAGTTGGCTTAGTACAAGTAGACCACCACATTGAGCCATAGCCTCTATCTGTAATACGCCTGGCATTATGGGCTCTTGTGGGAAGTGACCTTGGAAAAAAGGCTCGTCTGCAGTGACATTCTTTACTCCAACAATTGTATTTGCTCCCATTGCCACAATCTTGTCAATAAGTTGCATAGGATAACGATGGGGTAGAAGCTGGCGTATACGTACGTTATCCATCAACGGTTCGTCATTTGGGTCGTAGATAGGAGCTTGCACTTCGTGCTTGCGTATCTCCCGACGCATTTGGCGGGCAAATTTGTTGTTTATAGTGTGACCTGGGCGTGTAGCAATGATTCTGCCTTTAATAGGCTTGCCTATAAGAGCCATGTCGCCGATAATGTCAAGTAGCTTATGGCGTGTGCATTCGTTGTCCCATTGTAACGGGCGATGTTGAATGTATCCTATCTTGGTTGCATCCATATGAGGCACGTGCAACAGGTCAGCAAGCTTGTCCAGCTTGGCTTGTTCTACTTGCTTCTCATAAATCACTATAGCATTGTCCAAGTCGCCGCCCTTGATAAGATTTGCTTCAAGCAATGGCACTATATCACGCACGAACACGAAAGTACGTGCAGGAGCAATGTCGTCTGCGAATTTGTTTATATTGTCAAGAGTCGCAAATTGTGAGCTTATAAACTTTGAGTTGAAAGAACACATTGCCGTGATGGAGAAGTCTTCATCTGGAAGTATGGTAATTACAGAGTTACTTTCTTCATCCCTGACCTCAATCTTCTTGCGAATTATATAGTAGTCTTTTGGCGCATTTTGGTTTACTATGCCAACCTTTTGTATCTGCTTCACATATTCGTCAGCAGCACCATCAAGTATTGGGAATTCCGGACCGTTGACTTGTATTAGGCAATTGTCAACGCCGAGAGCATATAATGCTGACATGCCGTGTTCTATTGTAGACACTCTGGCATCTCCTTTTTGTAACACTGTGCCACGGTTCGTTTCAACAACATTTTCTGCCACTGCCTCAATTATGGGCTGTCCCTCAAGATCTATACGTTGTATTTTATATCCTGTATTCTCAGGAGCAGGATTAAAAGTAACAGTTAAACTTAATCCCGTATGTAGTCCTTTACCGAAGAGGGAAAAACTTCCCCCCAAGGTTGTTTGTTTTTCGGCATCCATATTATTTATCCTTTTTCAGTTTGTCAACTTCTTTCTGAAGATCATTTAGCTGTTTGTAAATTTCTGGCAGTTTTCTTAAAAGAGCCTGACTCTTGAAAAATGCCATTTGTGGCATTGGAGGTGTACCGATAAGAGTTTGGTTGCTTTTTATTGAACCTGGCACTCCAGACTGAGCTCCAAGCAACACCCTGTCGCCAATGCTAATGTGTCCAGATACGCCTACTTGACCTCCAAACATGCACCATTGCCCTACTTTCGTCGAGCCTGCTACGCCGACTTGTGCTGACATTACAGTATTTTCACCTATGTCTGTATTATGGGCTATTTGTACAAGATTATCGAGTTTCACACCTTTCCTGATGATCGTAGACCCCATTGTAGAGCGGTCAACACATGAATTTGCCCCAATCTCCACATCATCTTCAATAGTTACTATGCCTATTTGTGGGATTTTGTCAAATTGTCCAGTTTCTTGATTTGGTGCAAAGCCAAAGCCGTCTGCTCCAATTACCGTACCAGAATGGATGACGATATTGTTTCCAAGGTGACAGTCGTGATAAATGCTCACATTAGGGTAGAGAATGCAATTATTGCCAATTTTCACATTCTCCATTATGGCCACATTGGGATATATCTGACAACCATCGCCTATCTCCACGCCATCAGCAATGTATGCAAATGCACCGATATAGCAATCATTACCAATTTTTGCTTTAGGTGATATGAAAGCCAATGGAGCTACTCCATGCTTTTTTGGTTTTGTTGATTCATAGAGTTGTAACAATTTTGCCACACAGTCCCTAGCATTCTTTACTCGTATGATGGTTGCCTTTACGGGATGTTCAATGTCAAGGCTTTCATCTACAAGCACTATTGAAGACTTTGTGTTGTAAATATAATGAGTGTATTTAGGATTGGCAAGAAAGGAAATAGCTCCTGGCACTCCTTCCTCAATTTTTGCAAAGGTATGCACCAGAGCATTCTCGTCACCTTCAATTTCTCCCTGTATAAATTGGGCTATTTGTTTTGCAGAAAATTCCATCATAAAGAATGTTTGTTAAAACGTTTCCGCAAAAATAATCATTTATTTTCTAACAATGTTGAAAACAGTTGATTATTTCAGATTTTTATGACACAAAAGGCATGTAATTGCACACTTACATGCCTTTTGTGAAATAATTTATACACATCTATGACAATTTTTCAAGCTCGGCAGCCATCTGTTGCTGTAGGGCTTTTGCCTTTTCGGCTGCAACGAAAGCGAAATCCGTGTCATGTCCTGCATAGATTATGCCACGGCTGGAATTTACGAGCAGTCCGCAATCCTTTGTTATACCATATTTGCAAACGTCTTGCAGGCTTCCTCCTTGCGCACCAACACCTGGAACAAGTAGAAAGCTATTGGGAGCAACGCGACGTATATCCTCAAACATTTTACCCTGCGTGGCACCAACAACATACATAATGCTGTCAGTAGTCCCCCATTTCAGAGTTTTTCGTATGACCTTCTCGTATAGCATTTCGCCATTATTGTCTTCGGTCAATTGAAAATCATGGCTGCCTTTGTTGCTTGTTAAAGCCAGTACGATGACCCATTTATCCTTATATTCGAGAAATGGTGTTATACTGTCCTCGCCCATGTATGGAGCCACAGTCAGTGCATCTACATCATATAAATCGAAAAAGGTCTTTGCATACATTGCAGACGTATTTCCTATATCACCTCGTTTTGCATCAGCAATTATGAAGTGATTTGGATAGAACTTTTTTAAATATGCAATGGTACTTTCAAATGCCCTCATTCCATCTAAACCATAGCATTCGTAAAATGCCAAGTTGGGCTTATATGCAACACAATATTTTGCAGTTGCATCAATGATTGCTTTATTGAAAGCAAACAAAGGGTCATCTTCGCCCTTAATACATTCAGGTATCTTGTTTATGTCTGTATCAAGACCAACGCAAAGGAAGCTTTTCTTATTGAAAATCTCCTTGACAAGTTGTTGTCTGTTCATATCTATTTGGTATTTCCTGTTTATGGATTCTCTATTATTTTGTTTTTTGTATTTCCTTCGCTTACTCTTTTCAAGAAATCTTCAGCTTGTAAAGTATCTTCTTTCTTGTAATCTTCCTTCTTTCTTGTCCAAAATTGTGCCATGACTATTTGCCTTAGAGTTCGTTTTCCTTTAGTTTCTCCGCATTTTCGGCTACAGTGAGGTGGTCTATCATGTCTTGAATATCGCCGTTGAGGAAGCCTTGCAAGTCATGCGTGGTGTATCCAATGCGGTGGTCGGTCACACGACCTTGTGGAAAATTGTATGTGCGTATTTTTGCAGATCGGTCACCTGTTGATACAAGTGATTTACGTCTGCTTTGAATATCGTTTACATATTTTGAATGCTCACGGTCATAGATGAATGTATAGAGACGGCTTAGGGCACGCTCTTTGTTTTTGGGTTGGTCACGTGTTTCTGTGCATTCTATGAGGATTTCTTCTATTTGTCCTGTTTCCGGATTTTTCCAAGGGTAACGTAGGCGTACACCGGAACTCACCTTGTTCACATTCTGCCCACCTGCACCACTTGAGCGGAAGGTATCCCATTTGATTGTCCCTTCGTCAATGTGCACCTCAAATTTTTCTGCCTCTGGCAGTACTGCCACGGTTGCTGCACTGGTATGCATACGTCCTTGTGTTTCTGTGGCAGGCACACGCTGTACACGATGTACACCAGATTCATACTTCAATGTGCCATAGACATTATCTCCTGTCACAGCAAAATCTATCTCTTTATATCCGCCTACAGCACCTTCATTGACAGCTGTTACGCTGACAGTCCAACCTTTTGTGTCACAATAACGTTTGTACATGTTGAAAAGGTCACCGGCAAAAAGAGCCGCCTCATCGCCCCCTGTTCCTGCCCTAATCTCCATCTGTACATTTTTAGCGTCTTCTGGATCCTTAGGCACAAGGAGCATCTTTATTTCTTCTTCAAGTTTAGGCTGTAAAGCATCATTTTCTTGAAGCTCATCGCGTGCAAGTGCTTTCATGTCTGGATCTTGCTCATTCACTATGACATCTTTTGATTCTTTTATAGCATTCAGGCAAGCCACATAGCGTTTGCGTGCGTCCATTATGTCACCCAACTCCTTGTATTCCTTTGTTAGCTTGACATAGCGTTTTTGGTCGGCTATGACTTCCGGGTCTGTGATAAGCGTGGATACTTCTTCATAACGTGATTCCAAGCCATCAAGCTTTTGCAATATGCGGTTGTTTTCCTCTGGCATTTATATCTTTTTTAATATTCGAACTTTCCAAACTCACTTTCTATGGTCAGCGAGCGTTTGCCTTCTTCGATGTGTCCGATCACTTGAGCATCTATATTAAAGCTCTTACTGATGGCTATTACTGTGTCAGCTATCTCTGGCCTGACATAGATTTCCATACGATGCCCCATATTGAAAACCTGATACATCTCTTTCCAATCAGTGCAAGAGCAATCATGAATCATCCTGAACAAAGGTGGAACAGTGAAAAGATTGTCTTTCACGACTCGGCAATTGTCGCCTATGAAATGTAAAACCTTAGTCTGTGCCCCGCCTGTACAATGTACCATTCCATGAATTTCAGGACGCAGTTCATCAAGTACTTTCTTTATCACCGGTGCGTATGTACGGGTAGGGGAGAGGACAAGTTGCCCGGCATCAACATCAAGTCCTTCAATTTTATCCGTAAGTTTGTACTTGCCACTGTAAGTGAGTTCGTCAGGTACTGCGTGGTCATAACTTTCTGGGAATTTGGATACAAGATATTTTGCGAATACATCATGGCGCGCGCTCGTCAGCCCATTGCTGCCCATGCCACCATTATAGCGGTCTTCATAACTTGCTTTCCCTGTTGAACTTAGACCTACAATCACGTCACCAGGACGGATGTTGGCATTATTGATTACATCGCTGCGCTTCAAACGGCAGGTGACAGTGGAGTCTACGATGATAGTACGTACCAAGTCACCGACATCAGCAGTCTCGCCACCGGTTGGCCAAATTCCAATGCCCATTTCGCGCATTTGCGCAAGCAATTCATCAGTACCATTGATAATGGCACTGATGACTTCTCCAGGTACAAGATGTTTGTTGCGTCCTATAGTGGAAGAAACAAGTATGTTGTCTACTGCACCGACACAAAGCAAATCGTCAGTATTCATTACCACGGCATCTTGTGCAATGCCTTTCCACACACCCAAATCGCCAGTTTCCTTCCAATACATATATGCAAGTGACGACTTTGTGCCTGCTCCATCGGCATGCATAATGTTGCAATACTCTGGATCTCCACCAAGTATGTCAGGTATAATCTTGCAGAAGGCTTGTGGATAAATTCCTTTGTCAATGTTTTTTATGGCGTTGTGCACATCTTCTTTGGCTGCACTTACGCCTCTCATCATATAGCGGTTGTTCATAATTTCCAATGCGTTTTAAATGGAAGAATGCCAAAATTCCCAACTTGCGAAAGCTTGTAGCAGAAGCATTTCAAGCCCGTTTTTTACTGTAGCTCCATACTTTTTACCATTGCTCATAAACAATGTTTCATCAGGATTGTAAATGAGGTCATACAATAATGTATGGCCATTCATGGCCTCGTAGGGTAGGGGTGGGCATTCATCGGAATGTGGGTACATGCCACAAGGGGTACAGTTGACTATCACATTCCATTCTTTCATCATTTCGGGCGTTATCTGGTCGTAGCGTATCGCGTCAGGTCTGTCATATCGGCTGACCTTCAACGTTTCCAGTTTCAATGATTTTAGTCCAAAGTCTATGGCTTTTGACGCACCACCTGTGCCGAGTATCAAGGCTTTCTTGTGGAATGGTTCAAGCAGAGGTTCAATGCTGTGCGTAAAACCTATAACATCGCTGTTATAGCCTTTAAGGATCGTTTTCTTTCCCTTATGAATGACTTTGATTACATTTACAGCCCCTATCCCCCTGGCTTCCGGGCTAATAGAGTCGAGATATGAAATCACCTTTTCCTTGTAGGGTATGGTAACATTGAGTCCTTTAAGTTTTGGATTGGTTTCTATTATTTCCCGAAGCTGTTCTATTGTTGGTATCTCATAGTTTTCATACACAGCATCTATATTTTCATTCTTGAACTTTTCATTGAAATAGCTGATGGAGAAAGAATGCACCAGCGGATAGCCTATCAGTCCGTATTTTTCCATAGTTGTTTATTTTTCAGCTAAATATATTGTACAAATGCCGAAAGTGAGCCTTTTGAACGAAGCTTTCGAAAAACCTGCGTTCTTTAATATTTCCATCATCCGTTCACCTTGCGGGAATGCCTCTATAGTGGCAGTCAAGTAGCCGTATGCACTTTTGTCTTTGCTTATTAAACTGCCATATACTGGCAAAATAGTGTGCGAATATATGTGGAAAAGCTGCCTCATTGGGAATCTGACAGGAGTTGTTAATTCCACAATACTCAAGTGGCCTCCTTTTTTCAGCACTCTACACATTTCCGCAAGACCACGGTCAAGGTCTTGAAAGTTTCGGATACCAAAGGCAGCAGTTACGGCATCGAAAGAGTTGTCTGGGAAAGTCAGAGCCATACAGTCCTCTCTCTTGAATGAAATCACCGATTCAAGACCAGCTTTTTTCACTTTCGTTAAGCCAATATTCATCATTCCTTCGGATATGTCAACTCCTATGAGATGCTTTGGATTAAGGCTATTGGCTGCAAGAATGGCAAAGTCACCAGTCCCCGTTGCAACATCAAGAACCTCTTGTGGGTGAAAAGCTTCAAGTTGTTTTATTGCCTTACGTCTCCATTCCTTGTCTATATCCCATGACAGACGGTGATTAAGGGTGTCATACGTGGGAGCAATGTTGTCAAACATCTTCTCTACGAGTTGCCCTTTTTCACCTTTTCCGTCATATGGCTTGATGTCTTCCTGCTGATACATTAATATTTTGAGCTATTGACTTTTAGTTTTGAGCTTAATGATTGACATTGGCATGAGCTTTCTTAAAACTCAAAGATCAATGCTGATAACTTTTCAACCATTCGTTTACGTTTCGCTCAATGCGGCTTGCTATGTCGCCATCCTCCGTTGCCTTGTCGAACTTTTCGCCGGTAATATGCTCATAAAGCTCGATGTAACGCTCAGATACGCTTTCTGCATATTCATCGGTTATCTCTGGCATATTTTGCCCAGGCTGGTTCATGAAGCCCTTCTCTATGAGCCATTGGCGTACGAATTCCTTCGAAAGTTGCTTCTGTGGCTCGCCTTTTTCAAAACGATCTTCATAGCCGTCTGCATAGAAATATCTACTTGAGTCCGGGGTATGTATTTCGTCTATGAGGTAAAGCTTGCCATCCTTTTTGCCAAATTCATACTTCGTATCAACGAGTATGAGCCCATGCTTGGCAGCAATTTCCTGCCCACGTGCAAAGAGCTTGCGTGTCCAGTCTTCTATCACAGCGTAGTCTTCTGCCGATACTATGCTTTGCTTGATTATTTCCTCGCGAGAGATGTTCAGGTCATGCCCCTCGTCAGCCTTTGTGGTAGGGGTTATGATGGGCTCTGGGAAACGCTCGTTTTCGCGCATGCCGTCCGGAAGCTTTACGCCGCACAACTCGCGTGTGCCGTCTTTGTAGGCGCGCCATGCCGAACCTGTGAGGATTGAGCGGATAATCATTTCCACACGAAATCCTTCACATTTCAAGCCAACAGTTACCATTGGGTCAGGGGTAGCCAGCTTCCAGTTTGGACATATGTCACTCGTTAGGTCAAGGAATTTAGAGGCTATCTGATTGAGTACCTGACCTTTGAACGGGATGCCTTTGGGCAGTACCACATCGAATGCCGAAATGCGATCTGTAGCAACCATGACAATGATGTTATCATTGATGTCGTAAACATCACGTACCTTGCCGTGATAAAGGCTTTTCTGACCATCGAAGTGGAAATTGGTTTCTGTTAATGCTTTCATTTTACTTTGAACTTTGAGCTTGGGTTTTGAGTTTTATTTAGTATAAAAACTTTAATCCTCCGCAATTATTCTTGTTTTTTCTGTTCTGTTCTTTCTTATTGCGTCCATTCTTGTGTCATACGCATCATACGCATTGACTATGCGCGTCACAAGCTTGTGCCTCACGATGTCTTTCTGCGTAAGCTGCACCACGGATATGTCCTCTATGCCAGTAAGAATCTCCAACGCCTCGCGAAGACCACTTTTTTGGGCATGTGGCAAGTCTATCTGCGTCATGTCTCCGGTGATAATCATCTTCGTGTTCCAACCCATGCGCGTAAGAAACATTCTTATCTGCGCGGGGGTAGTATTTTGCGCCTCGTCAAGTATTACCACAGCATCAGACAACGTACGTCCGCGCATGAAAGCCAACGGAGCAATCTGGATGATATGCTTGTCTATCATGTCTTGCAGTTTTGATGCTGGTATCATGTCCTCCAGTGCGTCATACAAAGGTTGCAGATAGGGGTCTATCTTGTCCTTCATGTCTCCTGGTAGAAAGCCGAGCTTTTCACCAGCCTCCACAGCAGGACGACTTAGTATGATCTTCTTTATATTCTTTTCTTTCAAGGCTTTAACAGCAAGGGCGATACCAAGATATGTTTTGCCTGTTCCTGCTGGCCCCACGGCAAATATCATGTCGTCGCTTTCGAATGCGTCGATGAGCCTTTGCTGGTTTTCAGAGCGGCTTTTTATAGGCCTTCCCGAAACACTGTATACCAGTACGTCTTTTGTGCCGTCAGCCTTTGTTTTACCGCTCTTTATTATGTCGAGTATGTCCTCGTCGCTGAGCGCATTGTATTTTATTATATGCTTCCGGATATTCTCTATGTTTTCCTCAAACTTCGCAATGTCTTCTTCGTCACCAAGCACTCGGATGACATTACCTCGAGCCACTATGCGCAGCTTCGGAAAGAGCGACTTTATCATCTGCATGTGGCAGTTGTTCACTCCATAGAATGCAACCGGATCTATGTCCTCAAGAATTATATGCTTCTCAATCAATGTTCGTTGATTCAATAATTTATAAATTATGGTGCAAATTTACAATAAAAAAATGATAAATCCATCACGTCTGGGGCTTTTTTATAAAAGCTGCGACTTTATTTATCATAACTCATGTAATGGAATTAATACGGCGTAATTACTGTATGCGAAGGATTTTTACAAAAGTCTTTCTGA
>CAZEEP010000001.1:180986-225992 GCA_964511295.1 uncultured Prevotella sp. | reverse complement strand
TCGAGAACCACAACTCCACAATAACAAACTACTTCCAACGGAGACTCACTAATGCATCAGCGGAATCCTTCAATGCAAAAATCAAAGCTTTTAGAGCCCAGTTCCGAGGAGTAGGAGACATCAAATTCTTTATGTTCAGGTTGGCAAAACTATACTCTTGACATTTCCTCCGCCAACCCGGAAAATCCGCTGACCCAAAATTATCGAACCACAGGCTACAACAAAGTGCTTGACCTAATCTATCAGCAAACCAAGGAGTTACGAGAGCCAAAAAAAGTTAGCGGGGAAAGATTTGACTCTTTCCCCGCCTCAGTACCCAGACCCGGGCTCGAACCGGGATGGGTTGCCCCACTGGTGTTTGAGACCAGCGCGTCTACCGATTCCGCCATCTGGGCTTATTGCGGTGCAAAGGTACAATGAAAATTTGAAACTGCAAAATGTTTGGGACATTTTCAAGGAAAAAGATTAAAAAAATAACAGGATTTTGATTTGGGAGCGTAAAAAAAGTGCAGGAGTCGTACTTTTGCCATTTTATTGCCGATTGCATTTCATAGAGAACAATAGTTATATTTTTATCTTAACTGATAGCTATTTTATTAATTAGGAGAACAATAAATGGAGATTAGAATCGTTACAAACATAGTCTGTGAAGGCACAGGTGTACTAATGACTTCTTGCTCTTTTACAATGGCAAGAACATGCGTCCATAGAGGGATGCTTTACTATGGGTGTATAGAATCTCATGTGGGCGTTGCAGTAAAGCCGGTATGCCAACGGCGATAATAATGTAGAATAAGATGTAAATTAAAAGGAATAACGCGTTAATATCTAATCAAAGTTTTATGCATAATTTAATGTTGCAAATGCGGTCAATGGCTGCGAAGGCACTGGCAACGGGCGTACTTACCCTTGCGTCGGTGTCTTTGCAAGCCTTGCCGTCGCACGTATTTACGAACGAGCGTCCTGAAGCAGTCACCCTTGACTCTCGTGCCGTTCATGGTGGAAAATATCAGTGGAAGATGCTGAAGGCAAGCGAGGCGAAGTCGTCGCCGGAGCAGATGTCGTCGGCAGGTTTCAATGACAGCCAGTGGATGGATGCCGTAGTGCCTGGCACTGTGCTCACGTCGCTGGTTTACAACAAGGTCTATCCCGACCCTCATTATGGAGACAACAACCGTATAGGCAAAGGGCTGATACCTGACATCTCGAAGGTAGGCCGCGAGTTCTACACCTATTGGTTCCGCACGGAGTTCAACCTGCCTGCCAGCATGAAGGGACAGACAATATGGCTCCAGCCTGACGGCATCAACTATCGTGCCGAGATTTATGTAAACGGTTATCTCGTGAGCAGCATGGCGGGCATGTTCCGCAACGACTATATTGACATAAGTGATTTTGTGAAAACAGGCGGTAAGAACGCCGTCGCCGTGCTTGTCCATCCCGTAGACATCACAGGCAAGCCTGGCTCTAAGACGTGGGGCGCAGTGGGCGAGTTCCGCAACGGCGGAGACGGCAACATAGGCTGGGACGTTACACAGCTTATGACCGTTGGCTGGGACTTCACCTGGAACGATGGTGTGCGCGACAGGAACACCGGTATTTGGCGTGGCATAAGCCTCTATTCCACACGAGGCGTGCAACTACGCCATCCGTTTGTGAAGTCAAGCTTCGACAATGGCAACTACGACCTTGCCCACGAGCAGGTGTCGGTGGAATTGTTCAACCCGCGCACCAACAGCGGCACCTATCGTGTCGATGGAGAGATATTGGGCACGGGCATAGCCTTTACAAAGGAGGTTCGCCTCAACCGTGGTGAGCTGCGCGAGCTGGTGTTCTCGCCTAAGGAGTTCAAGCAGCTGAACATATCTTCGCCCAAGTTGTGGTGGCCGAAGAACAAAGGCCCGCAGAATCTTTATGCCCTGCGCCTTCGCGTGAGCGACAAGAACGGCGTTTGCGATTCGCTGACAACGATGTTCGGCATACGCGACATAAAAGTTTCTCGCGACACGCCCGACAAGTCCAAAGTGTTTATAGTCAACGGTAAGCGCATCTTTGTCAAGGGAAGCAACTGGTTGCCCGATGCCATGCTGCGCACTGACGACGCACGCATGGAGGCAGAGCTGCGCTACACCTCGCAGAGCGGCATAAACCTGCTGAGGCTGTGGGGCGGCGGCATTGCCGAGACCGACAAGTTCTACGAGTTGTGCGACAAATATGGCTTGCTCGTATGGCAGGAATTCTGGCTTACCGGCGACACGCGCCATCCGCACGACTATGACCTCTACTTTGCCAATATGTCATCAACGGTCAAGCGCATCCGCAACCATCCGTCGCTCGTATTCTACGTATCGTCAAACGAGGGAGCCGAGGTGAGCGGCGCACGCAAGCTGCTTGCCGACATTGACGGCACGCGCCCTTATCAGGAGCAGAGCGAGATAGACGGCATCCATGACGGCAGCCCCTATAAGCAGGTGAACCCGATGTGCCACTATGAGAACACAGCTTCCGACCGTGGCAGCCGTA
The DNA here is from genome assembly GCA_964511295.1 of uncultured Prevotella sp. Taxonomy (GTDB): domain Bacteria; phylum Bacteroidota; class Bacteroidia; order Bacteroidales; family Bacteroidaceae; genus Prevotella. The sequence goes on along the minus strand of CAZEEP010000001.1, from coordinate 223,469 downwards.
TTGATGGTTTCAACCCCGAGTATGGCGCGCCAACGCTGCCTGTCTACGCCTCTCTTAAGGAGATGATGCCGGCATCTGACCTTTGGCCAATCAACAAAGCCGTGTGGGACTATCTTGACGGCAACGGCTTCCACCTCATGACAACGCTTTACGACCAGATGGTGCGCAAGTACGGTGAGCCTGCATCGCTGGAGGACTACGCCGTTAAGGGACAGCTCGTGGGAGCCATGAACTCAAAGAGCATTTGGGAATGCTGGAACGATAACAAACTGCAATATGGCGACAGGTTCTGCTCTGGCCTCCTTTTCTGGTATCACAACTGCACCATGCCGCAGGTGTGCGCACGCATGTGGGACTACAGCCTCGAACCCACAGCTTCGCTCTACCACACTATGCACTCGCTCGAGCCTATACATGTGCAGTACGACTATTTGAAGAACACCGTCTCGGTGGTGAACGATTATCTCTACCGCCTTGACAACTACAGCGTCACGGCAACTGTCTATGACATCAACAGCAAGGTGGTCAGCACAACTACCAAGAAAGTAAGCGTGCCCGAGGACGGCGTGGCAAACGATGTTGTCAAGCTCTCCTTCCCCGACAACATTTCGCAGGTGCACTTCATCAACCTTGTGCTTAAGGACAACAGCGGCAAGACCGTGTCGGAGAACTTTTATTGGCGGTCAAAGGACAAGTACGAAGGCCGCCGCACCGTCACCGGCCCTTGCACGTCAGGCTTCGAGAGCCTTGCCAATATGCCGAAGACCGCGCTGGCTGTAAAGGTAAAGAGTAGCAAGTCAGAGGGCAGGAAGTACATCAGCGTCACCCTCAAAAACAATGGTAAGAAAATAGCTTTCTTTAACCAGCTGGAACTGCTCGACGCTAACGGCTCGCCCGTTCGCCCGTCGTTCTATTCTGACAACTTCTTCACACTCATGCCCGGCCGGCAAAAGACGGTCACGATAGACGTTGCCGAAAGTTCACTGCCTAAAAATGCTGTGCTGAAGGTGAAGGGTTGGAATACCGGCTCGGAGGAGATGAAGGTGAACTAAGCGTATCTTTTATATATTCGTGAGTAATTTATGAACAATTAGTGGATAATTCATGTTATCCCTTTCTTTATTAATTCGAGAAATGCGTTAAAGCAACTTTCTCTGCACGTGCGTCCTAAGGTTATAAGCTATAAGAATATAGGTGACGTATATATACTTTATTGAAAAGCAGTGACAGGCATTTAATACCTGCCACTGCTTTTTTTTATTTTCGCCCTACCCTGCCTGACATTTTAATTGCCTTTATAAGTGAAGCTTATAATATAATTGTAAATCAACTAAAAAACTGGTATGGAACATTTAGCAAGAAGAACCATTTTCATGGTGTTGCTCATGCTTGGTTTCGTGTTTACAGCACATGCCACACGTGTGACCATGAATGTGAAAAATGTGAAGGTTACTCAGGCGATGAAGCAGCTGAAACAGCTTACGGGTTACACCTTTGTCTACTATTCAAAAGACATTGATGCCAACAAGCATGTGGTTGTTCAGGCAAACAACGCCGACATAAATGATGTAGTTGCACAAATTTTAGTGGGCCAGAATGTAGACTACACTATAGATGGGAAGCGCATCATAGTAAGCAAAAAGCCAGCATCCAAACAGCATGCTTTACAGGCAGTAAAACAAGCACAAGCAAGAGGCGGCAACGTAAGGACTACTGGAACGATTGTAGATTCCAACGGAGAACCTATTATTGGTGCAACAATCCGTCAGTCAGGTACTAATAATGCCACAATTTCCGGCGTGGATGGTCATTTCCAAATAACAACTTCTGCGGCATCTGCAATTGAAATATCATATGTCGGATTTCAGACCCAAACCATTAAGCCACAAACAAATGTACGCATCACAATGAAAGAGCAAGACGACTTGCTCAATGAAGTGGTGGTCGTAGGTTATGGTGTGCAAAAACGCGCATCTGTCACTGGTGCTGTGGCATCTGTAGATGCTAAGAGTCTTGTGACTGTAAAGTCTGGCAGTGTAACCAATGCCCTTGCCGGCAAGATTCCCGGCCTTCAGGCGGTACAGCGTAGTGGTGCTCCTGGCGACGACAATGCCAGCATTAATATACGTGGCTTTGGTAATGCTTTGGTTATCGTGGACGGTGTAGAGCGTGATTTCTCACAGCTCGACCCTAACGATATTGAGTCAATCAGTGTGCTAAAGGATGCTTCTGCGGCAGTCTATGGTTTCAAGGGTGCTAATGGTGTTATCCTTGTTACTACAAAGAGCGGTGCAGCCGGCAAGCCCAAGATCACGTATAATGGATATGTAGGTTTCCAGAAAGTTACTCGTTTCCCGGATTATTACAATGGATATGAGTACGCCTCTCTTTACAATGAGGCTTTACAGAACGTAGGCATCAAGCCTGCTTATTCAGATGAAGAGTTGCAGAGCTTCAAGAACGGTATTGGTACCACCAACTGGTATGACGAGGTTATCCGCAATTCTGCCCCTCAGACTTATCAGAACATCAGCGTCTCAGGAGGTGCCGACCGTGTGAAATACTTTTTCTCTTTCGGTTATCTTGGTCAAGAAGGTATTTATAAATCAAAGGATTACAACTATAAGCGTTACAATGTACGTTCCAATATCTCAGCGGAGATTGTTAAGGGATTTATAGTAGACTTGCAGCTCGGCGCTCGTCTTGACAACCAGCATAAGCCTTGGAACAACTATTCTCATGACGTATGGCGTGCCATTCAGATGGCCAAGCCTGTATTCTCTGTTTATGCTAACGACAATCCTCGTTACTACCAGAATCCCAGTGACCAGGACAACCCTATCCAGCTTTCAAGAATTGACGATATTGGTTATCAATATCGTGACCGCCGCATTTTCAATGGTCAGGCTACATTCACCTGGAAAATTCCGTGGATAGAAGGTTTGACAGCTAAGGCTTTGTTTTCATTCGACAACAACAACCAAAAGAACCGTGATTGGTGGAAGGAATACTATGACTACAACTATGATGCTGTGAATGATACATATAATATTGTACATAATCATAGAATCTCTGAGCTCACGGTAACAGAGAGCGACTATTGGAAGCCAAACGGCCAGATTTCACTTAACTACCAGCATTCTTTCGGTAAGCACGATGTAGGTGCTCTCGTACTTTGGGAGTTCTACAACGATCGTAACGACTGGGAGCGTGGCTATCGTCAGTTTGACATCAGCGCCATCGACCAGCTTGATGCAGGTAACACTACCAACCAGTCTACTGGTGGTAATGCCGGTGAGTCTGCACACGAAGGTCTCGTAGGGCGTATCAACTATGCTTATGCTAACAAGTATCTTGCAGAATTCGCATTCCGTTACGATGGTTCTTACAAGTTCGACCCGTCAAAGCGTTGGGGATTCTTCCCGTCAGTATCTCTCGGTTACCGTATTAGCGAGGAAGATTGGTTCAAGGAAGCTCTGCCAATATTTGACAACCTGAAGATTCGTGGTTCATGGGGCAAGGTCGGCGATGAGAGCGGTCTGTCAGCTTTCCAGTATCTCAGTGGTTATACTTATCCATCAGGTGGATATGTTATGGGTACAAACGGCGTTACTTCTGGAGCAAGTGACAAGGGTATGCCTAACACAGAGCTGACATGGTATAAGTCTACAACCAAGAACATAGGTTTCGAAGGCTCTATCTATAGTGGTCTGCTCAGTGTAGAGTTTGATTACTTCTGGCGTCATCGTGACGGGCTGCTCGCTAACCGTCTTCTGTCTTTGCCTACAACATTCGGTGTTTCTCTTCCACAGGAGAACCTTAATTCTGACAAGACAAGTGGTTTCGAAATTGTAGTAGGCCATCACAACAAGATTGCAGGATTAATTTATGATGTTAAGGCTAACTTCAGTACAACCCGTAACTACAACCGCCACGTCGAGCGTGCAGCTGCTGCCAACATGTATGACAACTGGCGCAACAACAGCAACGACAGAGTACAGGGCATACAGTGGGGCTATGTGGCTCTCGGGCAGTTTAAGAGCTATGAGGATATCCTCAACTCACCTATTCAGGATGGCAATGGAAACAAGTCTTTGCAGCCTGGTGATATTAAATATGAGGACTGGAACAAGGATGGAATCATTGATGACAAGGACGTTCAGCCTATTGGACGCGGCAACACCCCTCACATGTATTATGGTTTGAACTTGTCTGCAAGTTATAAGAACTTCGACCTCACACTTTTCTTCCAAGGTGCTGCCGGACATGAGATTTTCACCAGTGGTGACTTTGCCGCTCCGTTTATTCAGCAGGGCTTGGGCAATGGCGTTACAATGTGGCTCGACCGCTGGCATCGTGTAGACCCTTCTGATCCTGCAAGTGAATGGATACCTGGCAATATGCCATCTGTCCGTACAGCTGGATTCTCTCTAAATGAGCGCAATTCTACATGGAGCAAGCAGAAAGAAGACTATTTGCGTCTTAAAACCCTTGAATTTGGTTACACACTGCCAAAGGCTTGGCTCAATTTTATAGGCATTGAGAATCTGCGCATCTACATTAATGGTTTCAACCTGTTTACAATCACAAGCCGTAAGGGAATGATGAAATGGACTGATCCAGAGAATAGTGACGGTGGCTATCGCTACTATCCTCAAGTGAAGACATATAATTTTGGTATGAACTTAACGTTTTAATTGAAAAATAACCATGAACAAGGATATATTAAAGGTTACAGCTCTTGGGCTTCTGATGCTTTCTGCGGCATCTTGCTCTGACTATTTGGACAAGAAGAATTTCAACATCATAACCCCTGAGCAGGTGTGGCGGGAACCAAAGCTTATAAAGGCTGTTTTGGTCAATATGTACAAAGACCTGCAAATGGAAGACTTCACGCAGTGTTGGTATCAGGAGCAATGGAAGCTTATTACTCCAACGTCAATGTCTGACGAAGCGCAGGGCTCTTTCCAAAAAAATCCTGCTTTCGACAATGCCAATGCTACTTGGAACTACGCCGACGACCTCTTCGGCTTGAGCATACAAGGTATGTATACTGCTATAAGGAACTGCAACAACTACTTGGAACAGCTTGAGACGGCAGATGCCATTGAGGAAAGCGAGAAGAAGTCTCTCGTAGCAGAAGTACGTTTCTTGAGGGCTTTCGATTATTTCTCTTTGGTAAAGCGTTATGGTGGCATGCCTTTGCTGACAAAGACCCAGGAATATGATCCAGCTCATATAGGCAACTTACAAGTGCCACGTAATAAGGAGGTGGAGCTCTACGACTTCATCGTCAACGAGTGCAATGAAATAGCAGACGCCCTGCCTGCCACACGTAGTGGTGAGGACAAGTATCGTGCTACTCGTGGCGCAGCCCTGGCGCTTGCTTCTCGTGCAGCCCTCTATGCAGGCTCTATTGCCAAATATGGAGATGTGGAACTTGATGGCATAATAGGTATTCCTTCATCGGAGAGCAAGAGATTCTTCCAGGCTTCTTATGACGCTTCCAAGAAGGTCATTGGGTCAGGCGTATACTCTCTTTACAATAAGGAAGCTGACAAGGCTAAGAACTACTGTGACATCTTCACCAAAACTACCAATGGTGACAATGGCGAGTACATCTTCCAGAAGCAGTACAATGTAGCTGCCGGAAGAGGCCACGACTGGGATAAGCGTAATGCTCCTTATTCGCACCGCGGTGGTGGTTGGGGTTGTGGTATGGCTTCGACACTTGAAATGGTTGAAGAATATGACTACACCGATGGCTCTAAGGGGACGTTGAAGCTTGACGATGCCAATGGCAATCCTATACGATATGACAACTGCTATGACTTGTTCAAAGGCAAGGATCCACGTCTTTTCGCTTCTGTCTATTTGCCAGGTTCTCCTATCTATGGCACACAGACCATAGAGTGGTATCGCGGCGTGATTGCTCCTAACGGGGACAGGTTCCAAGCTGCCAACCAGCCTGGAAGTGGCAATACAGTAGAAATCAATGGCAAGACTTGGTCTACTTCAGGTGCTGACGGTGGTGCAGATGCAGGTGATGCTTCTAAGACAGGTTTCTATCAAAAGAAGTTCTTTGACGAGACGCTTACTGATATGAACATGGGTAAGTCTGAGACACCTTGGCCCGTGTTCCGTCTTGCTGAAATGTACCTGAATCTTGCTGAGGCTGCTTACGAGCTTGGCAATACGAAAGATGCACTTGATGCAGTGAACATCATACGTAATCGTGCAGGTGTTGCTCCGCAGGCAAGTATTGACATGGACAAGATAAGGCATGAGCGCAAGGTGGAGCTTGCGTTTGAGAATCATCGTTTCTGGGACATGAAGAGATGGCGCATAGCAGACAAAGATGTGTCCGAAGGGGGGCTTAACGGTTTCCGTGGCACGGCTCTATATCCTTGGCTTGATGCCAGTGACGGGAAGTTTATTTTCGAACGTGGCACAAAGCCACCTAAGCAGGTGCGTATATTCTTGAAGAAGAATTATTATCTAAGAATTAGCAATAACGATTTGAATGCCAACCCAAAGTTGGTACAGAATCCAGGCTTCACCAACTAACGAATTTGAAATACAATGAAAAAGACATCTTTGCTGTTTTTAGTCATATGCGCTTGCTTCCTTACAAGCTGCAAGAACGAGCTTGACAACTATGATGCTCCAAACGGAGGCATTCATGGACAGATACTTGACGAGCAAACCGGCGATCCTGTCCCTTTGGCAGTGAACAACGGTAGTAGTGGAACTGTTATTAACCTCTTCGAGGTAGGTACTGATGCCACACAGTCTGTTGACTTTCGAGCAAAGGCTGACGGTAGTTTTGAAAACTCTACGGTCTTTAATGGAAAGTATCACGTAGTGGTGAACGGGCCGTTCGTAAACCCATGTGAAAGTGACGTGACCATAGCTGGCCAGACCAGGCTTGACCTTAAGGCAACTCCCTACTCTCGTATTAACGCCAATGCAACAGCCGCAGGTCACAAGGTGACAGTAACCTATACTGTAACGCCTACAGACCCAAGCTATACTATTGCTGCTGTGGAAGGCTATTGGAACTTTGCTCCCGGTGTGGACAATTATACTTCAAACCAGGCGGGCAAGCAGGCATCTCCCGACAACAGCCTGTCTGGCTCGTTTACTTTCGACCTCGACAATGACGCACAGTATACGAGCAATCTGTACAAGATTAAATCCAACGGAAACAAGCTTTATTTCCGTGTGGGAGCACAGATTAACGGCAACTACAATTATAGCAAAATCATAGAGTTGGTAGTGGAGTAATATGTGGAATAAAAGTTAAAGAAAAAGCTTTCAACGAATTCCCCTAATTAAACAAATTTGTGTAATTAGAGCAATTTGTTGAAAGCCTTTACGTAGCAGTCCTCCTGAAGCAATCTTTGATGAGGACGGTCTGGCATTCACCTATTTCACCACCACTTTCTTTCCGTTTACGATGTATAAGCCGTGGGGCAGGGTGTTTATCTTGTCGATGCTTATAGTGGCAACCTTTACGCCATGCAGGTTGTAGACATTTACAGTCCGGTTGCTGTCAAGGCTTGGTGAGCCTATGCCCGTTGCGGTACCGATGGCATAGACATGGCTGTCGTCATACCACAGTTCCGGCTGCATATAATAATATGTGGTCACCTTAAGTGTACCCACTTCCGGGCGCACGATGTACTTGCCGTCTGGAAGGTTGGTGAACACGAAATTCTTCGCGAAAGTATAGCCTGACGGCATGTCTTGGTTGAAATAACTTGTAGACATCCCGTGGGGATATGCTTGCTTGTTATAGTCGTCATACATCCCGGTCTGCTCGTTGTATTTCAGTAGGAACGTAGTAAAGTGCGTGCCGGCTGCAATTGTTTGGTTCGCGGTCAAGGTGTAGCTGCCCTTGAGGTCATTGCCGCTGACTATGGTAAGTGTGCGCCCGTCACTGTCGGTTGTCGGCGTGCCGTCGGTGTTCTCCACGGTCATGCTTTTCAGCGTGAGTGCGTATATGCCGTTGCCCTTGTCCACGGTCACCGTCGTTGATGAAAGTATGGTGGCGCAGTCTTCGTTGCTGCTCAGCCATAGCGTGTAGGCTCCTTCTGCGAGCGGAGTCCAGTCAAAGGTCAGTTCGGCGGTGCCGCCAGCCGTAACGCTTGCCTGTGCCGTAGCTACGGCAGGACTGTCATGTTTGTCTGTTGTGCTTGCGAAAAGGTATAGCACGCCCTCATAGTCGCCGTCGCCGCTATTGTTGATGGTTGCCGTAACCGTTATATGTCTTCCTGCCGTGAGTTGTCCGCTCGCGGCGAGGTTTGTAGCTGAGAGTTGCGGCGTGCCTGTGTCACCGAACGTCACCTTGCCTTTGTAGACAGTACAGCGCACGGCGTGTCCCGTGGGCCACAGGCTCTGATACAAAGTCTCCGTCCCTTCCGTGGCTATGGGCACCACGTCGTAAGTGCCGTCGCCAAGGGTGGAGAGGTCGAAAGTGACAGGATTGGATAGATAATGATTGCTTTCTAAGTTGGCTGAAGTTTTTGTAGTTCTTGTGGTAATGATTCCGTTGGCATCCACCGTTCCAAACCCGTATTTGAACGATGCCGTTGCTGTGCCTATGTTGTGCAGCTTGTAGCTAAGGATGTTGCCGCTCCGTGTGAAGTCTCGCGCGTTGGCGCGCACAGCCGGAACGCCTCCGTGGTCTGTCTCGGCATAGATTACCATGCTTTGGTCTTGGCTGTAGCCCGAACCCACGTCACCGGCTCCCGTACCTGTGCCGTCCGGGCTGAGCACCGACAGCAGATAGGCACCGTCGCCTGTGCCGCCCCAGCCCCAGTTGACGTAAAAGAAGTTGTCTTTATCGTAGCCGTCAATCACGAAGGCATGTCCGCTGCCCTTTGACGACTGTCCTCCGTAGAAGACTACGCGTCCGTTGGCAAGCTCGTTGTAAACTACGTCGTTCCATTGCCGGTTGGTGTAGCTTGCGTCACGGCTTATGTAGCGAGTGGAAGCGTCGAAGCCGAAATGGTTTACGAGAGCTTCTGCCACCCTTGTGCTGCTTGCCGAGGAGCCGCCGTTGCTTGCCGGTCCGTAGTTCGTCTGCACCGCTGCTCCGCACCACAGCATGAGGTTTGCTACGGCTTCTTTTTGCGTGTCTGTGGCACTGCTACCATACAACGGCAGCATGTCCTGCCAGTCTATCGGTGTGTTCTTTTCCACTGCCGCCACGTTCGTCGTGATACCGTTCCATACAGTGTGGCATGTGTAGGCAGGAATGTCGGCGGTGGTGGTTTGGGTGATAGTCGAGCCGTGCCGCTGATATTCGTAGTAGAGCACCTGCGCCATAGCCGTAGCCACACATCCAGTCACCGACTCATATCTTCCTCCCACCTTTGGGCAGGCATTGTTGAACGGTGCCGTCTGGTTCCATTTCGTGACCATCATCTCCGCTATGTGCTCGCGGTCGGAGCCTGTGCCCTTTGCCGCCGTGGCGCTGATGTTGTTGTCCTGGATATATTTTATCTGCCTTGCGTATTCGCCGAGCCACCATCGCATGTTGTCCGGCATGTTGTCTTCCGACACCGAGCCGTGCAACGCGTAGCCGAGAACGGGCTCCGTGCGGTCATCGCCCGACACTATGGCAAAGCCCTTGTCGCCTCCGGCGTTGAATACATAGTAGGCGGCAGTGGTTCCGTCAGCCGTTGAAGCCTGCGGAGCGGCGAACGCCTTTGCGCCGGCTTTCAGGGTTATGCCGTGGGCAGCGAAGAAATTCTCAGCCTGTGCGTAGGCTTGCCGCCGCGTTACGGGTGCAGCCCATGTGGCGAGCACAGGCAGTGATAGGAAGAAAAAGAGTAGACAGTGCTTCATAAACGTGTAATATTTATAGTCGTTGATATGCAATCGTTTGTAGCCGTTGCGGCAGTTGTTTGCTCTCATTTGCAAAATTAAGAAATAATTCTTTAAAATCAACGCCGGCAAGCAAAAAAATATGATTGTCCTGCAATCGGATAGATGCCGTTTAGACGATAATCACAAAAGCGCATAAGGTGAGAATGATCGTGTGGCTTTTTCTTTAACCTGCTTCGTAGGCGAGCCAGTCAATTTTGCATGAAATAAATCAACAAAAAGTAAAAACTTACAACAAATGAAAATTGCATTCCAGAGAAGGAATAATGCCTTTATTAGGGACGCACGCCTGTCCTGGACAGTACGGACGGCGGCTGTGCGACACCTGTACGGCGCAATTGCGTCTTCTTTACGGCGTACTTATGACTCGTTTACGGCGTACTTGTCTCGTCTTTACGCCGTAAAGAAGGTACCTTTACGGCGTATAGGTGGAGAGAGGACAATTCCAGTAAACAGCTATAGCGGGTTTCAAAGACTTATTGTATCGCTAACATATTGATTTACAGAGCATTAACCATCTTGAGTCACCATTGCGATATTTCGGAGAAAATATAGTCTTGGTTGAAAATACGCTATTCCTGAGAGGGTTTGCGCTGATTGTTTCTTTACAAAAAAAGGATGGCGATCAAGGTCAGCCGAAAGATTCGCAGCGGAGTAAGAAGGGAGTGCCAAGATACACTCCCCCTACAATATTATTTACTTGTTTGCGTATTTCACGGTCACAGTGTTGGCAAAGAAGCCTTGGCTGGGAGACGTGTAGTACCCACTGCTACTTGCTTTCAGGGTAAGTGCATTGTTAGCATACCCAGAATTGAGAGGAACATCGATGAAAATGTCCTCGCCTGTAGTGGAATCAATGTCTCCGGCAAGCCACTTGTCCGCAACAAACTGCGAAACCTTCACGTTGCTGTTGAGCAGGAAGCCAAGTAAGAGATGGTCTTGCGTGAACATCCATGAGAAAGCGTTGACCAGGATGGCAGGCTCAACGGTGTTGGGGCAGACGCGTATGCCCTTCGTCTCGTACTGGTACTCATTGCCGAACGAGAAGGTGTAGCCCGAAAGGTTGCCGTCGGCGTAGGTCTGCGTGAAGTTGCCGTCAGCGCTTTCGGCAGTGCCCTTTTGGCAAATAGACTTGAGGTGGCCGTCGGCATCGTAGGTCCACTCATACTCTACAGGATCACCAAACATGTCAGCGCCAGTATGGCTTACGATGCGTTTCCGGTCGTCAAGCGTATACTTGTAGTTGTCAACGGTTATTGTGTTGCCGCTATAGGTGAACTCGTATGCGGCAAGAGGAAGTGCCGTTATCGACTTAAGTGTGCCATCGTCATTGTAACCAAACGCAAGTTCAATGTTTTCAAGACCAAACATGCTCAAATATGCATTGTCAGAGACAGTGATTGACTCTATGCGGCGTGGCTGATACACATAGACTGTTGCCAACTGCCATTCGCTCTTGCCACGTTGCAGTGACACTTGGTATTCGCCCTCGGCAAGATCCTTGCCCACGGCAATCTTAAGTCCGTCGGCAGTAGGCGTGCCCTGTACGGCTACGTTTGTGCCTTTGCCATCAGAGAACAGCAGTGCATCGCTATTGACGAAGCCGATGCCGCCGATGGTTGCCTCCTCGCCAAGAGCCATCTCTGTAGGAATGGACATGGCGGAGATAGGATTATCGCCGGCAACGATGGTCATAGAGCCGAGCGGCCACTGGATGTTGTCCTGAACGAGAATAACGCTCACCGTACCCTCGTCCAATGTGTAAGGAACGGTGAAGGTTGCGCCGTTTGCCGTAAAGTTGGCATTGACAGCAACGACAATCTCGCCCTCAGGCTTGAGCAAGATGCTCTGGCCTGCAGCGAAGCCGTTGCCTTGGATGGTGACCTCTGAGCCTATCTTTGCCACAGGCGGAACAACGGGGTTAGTTACTGGGTTTACTGCTTCGTCATCGCTCGACGAACATGCTGCCAGCAGTGCCACGGCACATACCATGAACAGCTTTGAGATTAAGTTTTTCATAATAACACTTTATTTAGATTAAAAGAATAAGCTTGGAAAAACAAAATCCAAGCCTCAGAGTACCCTGCAAGAGAATGCATCCAAATTTAATAGAAGCCCTCTTTGGCTTTGTCTATTTTCTTACACAGTTTTCCAACACTTTCTCCGTGTCCTCGCTTGACGGGCGGCTCATGTCGGGGTTGACGATGCGCCCCTCGGGATCAAGGAGTATGAAGCGGGGAATGCCGGTAATTTTATAGTCACGCTGGAACTGTGTGCCCGTGCCTATGTAAAGCTGTGTGCCGCTGAGCCCATCGGCTTTCACGCGGGCTTCCCATTTCGCCTTGTCTGAGTCTATCGACAGTCCGACGAAGCGTATGTTCCTGCCGCTGAACTTCTGTTCGAGCTTCTTCAGGAATGGCAACTCTTTCTTGCAGGGACCGCACCACGTGGCCCACATGTCAATGTAAACGTAGCTGCCTCGGAAGTCTCTTGGCGTAAAGGTCTTGCCGTTGATGTCCACGCCCTTGAACCAAGGCGTTTGCTTGCCCACAGCCGCCTTGTCCCACTTGGCGCACGCCTGCTTGAAAATGGCATTGAGGCGTGGCGAGGTCACGAACGTGTAATAAAGGTTTTGCAGGTCAACGATGTTTTCGGTGCCGTTTCCCTCAACATACGTGAAAGCCAAGTGGTGGATGAGGGCTTCGCGCAGTTTGTCGCTCTGCACGTTTTCGCCTATATACGACATCTCGGCAAGCGTCTTCGGGTAAACCATGCGTATGTTCTTTCCCTCCTCGTCGAAGACGTGCGCCGTCTCAATCATGAAGTTGCGGTATTCGTCTATGTCGGCAAGGTCGTCGTCCTCGCGCATATAGGAGCGCAGGGCCTCATAATAGTCGTTGCCGGGCACGAACGCCGTGTCCTGCGTGAGGAACCTGTGGCTCGTGGGGTACATCAGCATGGAGTTGACATAGAAGTATGTTATGCGCCCTTCCTCCATCTTTTGGAACTTGCTGTCCTTGGCAAACCGGCGTGCGTTGAGCAGCCGTTTCATTGAGGCAATCTTGCCCTCAACGGCTTTCTTGAAGTCGGCCCACGGCAGGGCGTACTGCGTGTCGGGCAAGCCCATCACCTGTATCTTGTTAAGGTAATCGAAAGCACGCTCGTTGCCGCCTTTCAGCGTGAACGTATTGTCAAAGTCGGCAGCGTCGAAAGAAATGGAAACATCGTCGCCAGCCTGCAAGTAAACGTTCTTCCACTTCTCGCCGTAGTACACCTTTGCGTAGAGGGCATCCATGCCTTCGAGGCGAGCCTCCGCCTTTCCATCGGCTAAGGGAAACTCGTTTATGCTCATGTGGTAAACCAGCACCACGTTGCTTGCCACAGGGTTCTTAACGTCGAACCTCAGGGTGATTGCCTCGGCAGCGCGCATTCCCACGGATGCCAAAAGGCAAAGCAAAAGAGAAAATATCTTTTTCTTCATGATTTCCTTAAAGTTAGTTTGTCCGTTCACGATAAGTAACGTCAACAATCTTCGCGAAGCCCTTGTGTACGGTAGGCGAAACCTTGGAGAAGTCGCCCTCCGTGGCCATGCCGTCGTATATGCGCAGCGTGCCGTTGCCGTCACGCTCCGAGGCAACGAGCAGGTCATAGTCGTGGACGGAAGCCGAGTTCTGGTAGAGGTTGAATTTCATCATGGTGATGTTCTCGCCGCTGAGCGCAAACTGCTTGCTTGCACTCAATGGCTGTTCAGAAAGGTCAACACGATAGACGGTGCCGCCAACGGCGTAGTACATGTAATTGCGCAGTGAGCTGAACGCAAAACAGCTGGCACGGCTTATGTCTTTGCAGCCGCTCAGGTCGCCATAGTAAGCCTTGCCCAAGGCGAAGGTGCAATCCATGAACGTGAGCAAGTCGCCGAGCTGTATGCCGTACAGCTTAGTCTTGTCGCCATCTCGCAACAGCGTGTAGGTGACGCCCATCTTGGCGTTGCCCGGGTCATACTTCGTATTCTCCATGTACATGAAGTCAAGCCCCGTGGGATAAGTGTCGAACGCCGTGCCCGTTACCATGTCGCTGCCCTTCATGTTGACAGCCACCTGTTCCATTTCGTCCATTGAGAACACGGTGCCTGAGAAGCCAAGGGCTGTTATCAGCGGGCTGTATGTAACGAAACGCTTGTTAGTGACATCGTAAAGCAAATATATTGAAACGTAGGACATTGCGCCTACGTTTACGCCAACATACGGAGCCACGTCAAAGCCTTTGTTTGCCGGCGAGCCAAAAAGCCCCTGTATGCCCATGTTCTGGGCGTAGTAAGCCTTGCCGCCGCTCACGAGCACGCGGCTGAATCCGTTCAGCTCGCACACCATGCCCCTCGGTTTTAGGTTAGCCTGCTTTGCCACCTCGTATCTGAAGGCATAGTCCTTTTGCCATGCGAAGTTGTTCTTTGAGAGGCGAGTGGCCCCATCGGCGGTGAAAAGGTAGAATGGCGAGTCTGAGTAGCCACAGTTGGGCTGATACTGGATGCTGTAAGGACGGCTGAGGTTGTCCATGCCGTTGTTTTTCAGTATGTCAAGGTATGTTTGTCCCGTGACGGCAGAAATAACGTCAAGTCGTGTCTTGCTATCCACGTCGCAAAGCACCAGCCATCCTTCTGATGACGGGTCGCTGACGGTCAACTCAAGGCTTTCGCGCCAAAAAAGTCCTGTTTTCTTGTCGGTGGCTGTGAAATAAAGCGTGTATTTGCCGGCATCAAGCGTAACCTCACTATCAAGGTGCTTTACGTTGCCCAGCACGATCTCGTCCATGTCGCCCGAGTTGTTTATCGCTTTCCACTCGTAACTGTAAGCGTCAATGTCGTCAATGTTGCTGCCCATCGACGGGTCCAAGTCGAAACGGTCGTGTATGAGCACCGAGAGGCTTTCCGGCATGCCAGTAATCTCAGGCTCGTTGAGCCGGTGGTAGTCATAATTGCCTTTGTCGTCGTCGCATGCCGCGCACAGCACGAGAGCCATAAGGGCAAGCACCGTCATTATCTTGTTTTTCATCTGTATTATTTTCTTTAGTCTGGAAACAATAACCTTACACAATCGTTTAATAGCCGAACGAAAGCGGATTGCCATCGGCATCGAAAGCGTCATCGTCGTAAGGCTCGCCGGCATAGCGCAGCGTCTGCTGCTCACGCACGTAAAGCGTCATCTCCGAACACACATACGACTGCATGGCGAGTGTCATCTTGGTGTCGTCGTTGAAGTCGGCAGGGTCAATGTCAAGCACCTTGCAAGCCAGCTCGAACTTCTGCTGCGTAAACGCACCGAGCAAGTCGTCTTCCCACGCTTTCGGGGCAGTAGTGAATTGGTCAGAAAAGATTATGCGGTAAGCCAGCGTGGTTATGGTGTCGTTGGCGGATGTCACCTCCCATGCCACCGGGAGCGTAAACTCATCGTTGGCATGCAGTTCAAACCTCAGTTCCTTTTTCATGCTTTTGAGGGCGGAGGTGCGCTTGAGCGTAACATTGTAGGTAAGGGTGGTCTCGCCAGCAGGAAGTTCCGCCTTCTCAGGAAGCACGTAGTCGATGCCTTCCTTTGCGTCAAGGGAACTTACGGTGAGAGCCAACTGCCTTGCCTTGTCTGCTGGGCGGCCAACGAGCTGTATCTTTATGGGAACCACCATCTCGTCAGCCTTTTGATATACGAAGGTAACGTCGGTTGAGTCTTGCAGGATGTTGGTGTTGGTGCGGTTGTTGAAGTAAACGCCGCTGATGGGTTCAAACTCATCGGGTGTCTGCTCGCTGCATGAAGCAATGCCCAGGACGGCAAGTGCCAGTAAGAGCGC
Organism: uncultured Prevotella sp.; assembly: GCA_964511295.1. Taxonomy (GTDB): domain Bacteria; phylum Bacteroidota; class Bacteroidia; order Bacteroidales; family Bacteroidaceae; genus Prevotella. The sequence continues at coordinate 207,740 of CAZEEP010000001.1, read as the reverse complement.
GCCTTTTATCTTATGTCTCATTTCTATTTTCTGTCTTTTTTAAAAAGGGCTTATCTGTTGTCAACCTCCGAATCAGGCATTGGGACAACGAATACCAAGTCGCTTGCCTTGGGATTCTTGCTTTTTGACGCAGAAGTTATGATGTCGCTGTAAAGGCGCTTGTACAAGTAGAACAGCTGGCCTTCACCGTAAACCTCGCGTATGTATTCGTTCTTGAGCAAGTCTTCGTCAAGGCTTTGCAGCGATGCCACGCCCCTATTGCGGCGCAAGGCGTTAACATAGCTTATGCCATCGGACAGCTTTGTGCCTGAGCATTCGGCGGCAATCAGGAACATCTCGCCCAGGCGGAGCATTGGAACCATAGTGTTCTTGATGCTGCCCGTATTATCCATGTCGCTGTACTTGTAGAAATAACTGTTGCCGCCCGTTGCTATCCAGTTGGCACGATAGCGGTAATCGTCCTGATAGCCTCCTGTCGTAGCGGCTCCGCCATATATGCGCTTGCTCATGAGGTCGGCATCCATGCGGAATACGAAATTGGGCAGGCGTGACGGCGAATAATAATCCTTGAAAAGATTGCCACGTGTAGTCGAAGTAAGCGCAAACAACACTTCGGAGGAGAATATACGATCGGGGTCGGAGACCGCACCCGTGACCAAACTCTTGTCAACGAAAGGGAAAATGCCGTTGTCGGAGGTCTTGATTACGTCTGAGGCATATTTCAAGGCGTTAGCCTTGTCGCCAAGATAGAGGTAGGCACGTGCCAAAAGGCCTTCCACGGCATAATAGTTAAGCCGCAACGCACGGTAGCGCATGAAGGAGCTGCTGCCGTCAGGCGAGTCGCTCATGAGCGTACCATCCGTCTTCACAGGGTCGTTGGCAAGCAACAGGCGCGCTTCCTCCAAGTCGGCAATCACGTGGTCGGCGACTTCCTTTGCCGTGAGCAGTGGCTCTGGGGCATGAGTCTCCTTGGTGTAATAGGGGATGGATGTCTTTTCGCTGTCTTTCGAATATACGGGGCCAAAAAGCCTCAGCATGTCGAAATGGAGCATGGCACGCAAAGCAAGGGCTTCGCCTTTCACGACGTAATAGTTGCCGCCGGAGAAAAGCCCTTGATGATCGTCGATGCTTTCAAGTATCTTGTTGCAGTTGAGTATCAGGGCATACGCCTTATTCCATACTTGGTCGAGCCGGTTGCGCCAGTAGTCGGTTCCGTATTGGTAGGACGCAAGGTCTTTGTAGTTTCCCCAAACACTGTTGTCGGTTCCAATGGCGTAAGCACCGCCCATGACCTCTATCATTTCCACGGAAAGGCTCTTTCCGTATAGAGCCTCGCTGTTCAGCTCAATGTAAATGCCGTTGAGCATCTTCTGGTAGCCTTCTTCGCTCTCCTGGAGTTCTTCCTCGGCTATTTGGTCATAAGGATCCACTTCCAGCCAGCTGTCACACGAAACCAAAAGGGCTGAAAATGCCATCAATATTATGTACTTAATGTTCTTCATTGTCTCTTTTGATTAGAATGTTGCACCTATTGAGAATGACACCGTGCGGGCAAACGGATAGCTTATGCCTCGCTCCGCCTTGATGGTTGACCAGCGGAACAGCTCATTCATGCTGGCTTGCACGGTAAGTGCCTGCATGCCAAACTTCTTGGCGATGCTGAACGGGAACTCGTAGCCGATGTTGACTGATTCGCAGGTAAGCGTATTGTCATCCATCACGAAACGCGACGACTTGTCAGTCTTCTGCACCATAGAGATGCCCTTGAACAGTGCGTTGCGGTTGTTCACGCTCCAACGGTCGTAGAGCGCACGGCGGTCTTGGTTATTGTAAACGTCTGCCGTGCCGATGTTCTCAACCTTGTCGAAAAGTGAACTGTTGAATTGCTGCCCACCAACTTCATAGCGGAAATAGCAGCTAAACGAGAAGCCTTTATAATATAATGTGGTGCTAAGCAGTCCTTCAACGTCTGGCTCAGTGTCGCCGCAAACCACTTCATCGGCAGTGTCATAGGTAAACGAGTAAGTGCCGTCGCGCTTTATGAACAGCTCCTTGCCCGTGGAAGGGTCGATGCCTGCGGAGCGCACAGCCCATATAGCCGTGGGGCTGCCACCGTCATAATAACGTGTGGTGCTGTGGAGGGAACTTTTGCCACTCTCGTTGAGCGCGCTGAACGCATTGCCAATGTCGGCGTATTTCGACTTGGAGTGGGTGGCGCTCACCGCCACGTTCCAGTTGATGCGCTCCTCAGGCATATATACGGGTGAGTATTTCACGGTGGCTTCCCAACCTGTGGTCTTTTGCTTGCCTGCGTTGAGGGCTTCGCTCGTCACGCCCATAGAGCCTGGGGTGGTGATGATTGCAAGCAGCGGATCGGTATTCTTGATGTAATAATCCAAGGTGACGTTCAGGCGATTTTGCAGGGTGGTGATGTCGGCACCGATATTGTAATTGATAGTCTCTTGCCAAGCCAAGTCCTTGTTGCCCAAACCGTTGATGATGACACCCGTGCCAAAGACGTTGGACATGAGACTGCTGAACATGTAAGTGGTGAAAGCCTGGTAGGCAGAGAAGTTCTGGTTGCCAGGATTACCAACCGAGGCGCGGAGCTTAAGCAGTTGGAAAATATCACGTTCCTTCATCCACTTCTCGTTATGGATGTTCCAGCCCAATCCCACCGACCACGTGGTGCGGAAGCGGTTGTCGGTGCCGAACATGGAAGCACCGTCGCTACGCAGGTTGAAGTCAAGCAGGTAACGGTTGTCATAAGCATAGCCGCCGTTGAGGTAGAAGCTGGAAGCGTGCTTCACGCTCTCGCTGTATTTCGATTTGCCGCCGTCGGGATAGCTGTTGGCGAAAGACGGGGCGGCAAATTGGTCGTCGGTGAAGCCTGTTGCCGAGTAACCGTAAGTCTTGTTATCGGTGCTGCTGAAATTGAAGCCGAGCACGGCGTTGAGTTGGTGCTTGTCGGCAAATATCTTTCCGTAGGTAGCCGACACGTCGCCTTCATAGTAGAGTGCCTTCAGCATGCTGTGAGTGAACAAGCCTTTTTGCGTTGCCTCCTTGTCGTCGAACGACGAATGGTCGGGCGAAAGGCGCGTGTCCTGTGTGTCGTCATATTTGGTGATGCCGAACTTGGCACGGAAGCGAAGCTCGTTGGTGGTAAACCATTCGGCTATGAAATTATTGGTGAAGCCGAACCGCTGCCCCTTGTCGTAATTGTTGAGGTGGGCGTTCCACAAAGGGTTGGACACGGGGCTGTCGTTCAGCCCGTCCTCGGGATAATAGAGGTACTTGTTTATCTTGCCGCCATCGCCATATTTGCGGTAATAGGGATTGGCGTTGGCATACTCGCTGAATGACACGGCAGGATCGTTTGTCTCCTGATAGTCTATGGAGAGCTTGTTGCTGAACTGGAACTTGCCCGTGCGGTAAATCAAGTCAAGGTTTCCGCCCAGCGTCTGACGGTCAGAGCCCTTCATCACACCGTTTGTTTTGCCATAGTTCAAGCCCAAGCCGTAGCGGATGTTGTTCTCGCCGCCCTCGGCATAAAGGTTATGCTTGTGGGTGAAGCCAGTGCGCAAGGGTTCGCTGAGCCAATAGGTGTCAACGCCTTCCTCAATGTCGTGGAGGCGCGAGTTGCGCAGGTTGTCAAGCTTAATCTGGTTGAACGGGTTGCCCGTATTGTCCTTGTAGACGCCGGCAAGCTCCTCAAACTGCAATTTCTCGCGTGAGTTCATGAGGTTGTAATCCGACAAGTCGGCAAACTCAAGACTGTAGTCGCCCTTGTATGACAGTTGCAGGCGCCCGTGTTCAGGTGCCTTGGTTTCTATTACCACAACGCCGTTGGCTGCCTTTGAACCGTATATGGCGGTAGAGGTGGCATCCTTCAGCAGCGTTACCGATGCCACACGGTTCATGTTGAGGTTCATGACAGTCTCAAGGGTTGTCTCGAAGCCATCAAGTATGAAAAGCGGCTGGTTGGGGTCTGTGCCATACTCCTCCTTGAGTCCTGCCACGCTCGACTTTCCGCGTATCTCCACGTCAGGCATGCTGTTTGGGTTTGAGCCTGCGAGGTTGTTTTCCATTATCTTGAAAGACGGGTCAAGGGTCCTCAGGCTTTGCAGCACGTTTTGCGCACCTACGCTTTTCAGCTCGCTGCCCTTGAATGTTGACGAGGACCCCGTGAAACTTTCCTTCGTGCGGCGATAAATGCCCGTTATGACCACGTCCTTCAGGTCGACAGCCTCAGGCTTCATCACGATGTGTTGGAACGAGGCCCCGTTTGTGCCGTCATAGCACATCAGCAAACGCTGATAGCCAATGAAATTGAACACGACGTTGGTCTTGCCCGTAGTGGGAACTGTCAATGTGAAATTGCCATCCAAGTCGGTGACAACCCCATTTGATGTCCCCTCGACGGAAACCGTTACGCCTATCATGGGTTCTTGGTTGGCACTATCGAAAACCTGACCTTTTATCACTCCCCTCTCGGGAGCCTGTGCAACATTGGCAGCCATTGTTCCCGAATTGGCATCCTGTGCGCTCACAGTAGTGCAGATTGGAAATGTGAAAGCATAGCAACCAACGAAAAACCAACGCATGCCATGCGGAAAAAACTTGTCGAACCGTATGAACATAAATTACGTAAAATGTTTAAAAATTAAATACCCCCTCATAATATAGCAACACTAACAAAACAGTACTGGCAGCACCAGCCTCCTCACGCCTATGCTTTCTCAATAATCTGCATGCCTTCGTCAACAGCTTGCATATTCAACGGGATGAGGCCGTGATGGCGTTCCGGCAAAGTCTTTAGCAAAGCCTTTCGCAGTCCTTCCTTGCCCACCACCGGGCACACTCGCAACAAGCCGCCAAGCACAATCATGTTGAACACCTTGGCATTGCGCATCTCCGCAGCCTTGTCCATGGCGTTTATGCAATACACGCTTATGTCGTCGCGCTTCGGCGGGTTCGTTATGCCGTAGCTGTCGTAAATCAATATGCCGCCGGGTTTTAGCTTTGACTCGAACTTGTCGAGCGAAGGCTGGTTCAGCACTACCGCCACGTCATATTTGCTCAGTATTGGCGAGGATATGCGGTCGTCGCTGACGATGACCGTGACGTTGGCGGTACCTCCACGCTGTTCGGGGCCGTAGGCGGGCATCCATGTCACTTCCTTGCCTTCCATGAGTGCCGAGTAGGCGAGTATCTTGCCCATCGACAGCACTCCTTGACCGCCAAAGCCCGATATTATGATTTCTTTTGTCGATGACATATTCCTTTCGTTAGTTTCCTTCATTGTCAATTTCTATTTTGGTCGCCTATATCTTTTGACCGTGCATGTGAGGATGGTTAAAGCGCATGGTTGGGGTGGGGTAGCGTATCTTGTGTCGTGTCCTTCATGTCTCCCTTGGGGAATTCCTTCAGCATGTTCTCCCGCATCCATTTGTTGGATTCGGTCGGTGACATCTTCCATCCGCTGCTGCACGTGGACACAATCTCCACGAGGCTTGAGCCGAGCCCCTTCATTGAAGCCTCAAACGCCTTGCGTATTGCTTTCTTTGCGCTGCGCACGGAGGCAACGGTGTCAACGGTCTGTCGCGTGACGTAGCACGTGCCCCTGATGTGTGCTGCCAGCTCGGTGATGTTGAGAGGATAGCCGTGCAGGTCGGGCTGTCTGCCGTAGGGGCAGGTGGATGTCTTTTGGCCGAGAAGCGTCGTAGGTGCCATCTGTCCGCCAGTCATGCCGTAGATGGCGTTGTTGATGAAAATCACGGCAACGTTCTCGCCGCGGTTCAGTGCGTGTATCGTCTCGCATGTGCCGATGCAGGCGAGGTCGCCGTCTCCCTGATAGGTGAAGACGAGGCGGTCGGGCCACAGGCGTTTCACGGCAGAGGCTACGGCGAGGGCGCGCCCGTGGGCGGCTTCCTGCCAGTCGATGTCTATGTAGCGGTATGCGAACACGGCGCAGCCCACGGGGCTGATGCCTATCGTCTTGTTCTCCATGCCCATTTCGGCTATGACCTCGGCGACGAGCTTGTGCACGAGTCCGTGCGGACACCCGGGACAATAGTGCATCGGCGTGTCGTTCATCAGGGCAGGCTTGCCGTAAACAAGGTTCTCCGGCTTTATTATGTCATTGTTCATTGGTTCTTCTGTATTAGTTTGTTATGCAAAGCCTCCACCATCTCCTCCGGCTCCGGTACGATGCCGCCAAGCCTTCCGAAATGCTCTACCGGCACCATGCCCTCGATGGCAAGCCGCACGTCGTGTATCATTTGTCCGGCGTTGATTTCGGCAACGAGTATGCCCTTCTTGCCTCGCGCGGCCTCGCGCAGTGCTTCAGCCGGGAACGGCCACAGCGTTATGGGGCGGAACAAGCCTGCTTTTATGCCGTTGGCGCGAGCCTCATCGATGGCTTTGCCAGCTATGCGCGCCGCGCTGCCAAACGCTACGATGAGGTATTCGGCGTCTTCGCAAAGCTCGGTGTCGTAGCGTGTCTCCTTGGCTGATATTTCAGCGTATTTTGCCTGCAGGTGCAAGTTGCGTTGCTCCATGATTTCCGGCTTTAGCTCAAGCGAGGTTATGATGTTAGGCTTGCGTGAGGCATCGCGCCCTATGGCTGCCCACGGGCATTCGCTGGCAATCTCCTCCTCGGTGCGCCTGCGCTTCAGCGGCGGCAGTACCACGCGCTCCATCATCTGCCCGATGATACCGTCGCTCAATATCATTGCCGGGTTGCGGTAGCGGAAGGCGAGGATGAAGGCAAGATCCACGAAATCTGCCATCTCCTGCACCGATGCCGGCGCGAGCACTATGACATTGTAGTCGCCATTGCCGCCGCCGCGTGTTGCCTGAAAGTAGTCGCTCTGAGAGGGCTGTATCGTGCCCAGTCCCGGGCCGCCTCGCTGTACGTTCACGAACACGCCCGGCAGTTCAGCTCCTGCCATGTAGGCTATGCCCTCTTGCATCAGGGCGACGCCGGGGCTCGACGACGAGGTGAGCACGCGCTTGCCTGCGCCTGCGCCGCCATACACCATGTTGATTGCCGCAACCTCGCTCTCCACCTGTAGCACCACCATGCCGGTGGTCTCCCAAGGCTTCAGCTCGGCAAGCGTCTCTATTATCTCGCTTTGTGGGGTTATCGGGTAACCGAAGTACCCGTCGGCTCCACATCTTACGCAGGCATGGGCCAACGCCTCGTTGCCTTTCATCAGTAAAGCCTCTTGCTGCTTGTTCATTTGCCGTTCAATTTTCAGTTAGTTTTCTCTCTGTAAACGCTGATGCATGCGTCAGGACATACTATGGCGCACGAAGCGCAGCCTATACACGCATCCACTTTCTTTGCCACCGCATAATGGTAGCCGCTGAGGTTGACTTGGCCCTCGGCCACGCTCAGAACCTCCCGTGGACATGCATCGACGCAAAGCCCGCATCCTTTGCAGCGGCCTGTGTCGACGACAATGAATCCCTTTATTCTGCTCATTACCTTAAATGGTTAAATTTAAAAATCTTTTCACTGCGAAGTTAGCCTGTTTTTCCGATTTTCTGTCCTGTATAGCCTCTTCTTTAGGGAATATTAAATGTTGACGTAGTAAAAATGCTCAAATACTGCCGATGTGTGCATTTTGTTTGGTGAATATTTTGCTTTTGCATTGTTGTGCAGTGTTTTTATTCGTGGGAAGTTCATGGTGATTCATGCAGCCCACTTCTTTCTCGAACATTGAATTGCCAATGAATAAGTTTCGAATTATTATAAAAGAATGTCCGCAGGCTTGGAAATTTAGGGCTTGAAAACAAAAAAAAGCAGGCAAAAGATGTTTGTCAATATTTTTTGCTTAACTTTGCAAAAAATACACCTAAACATGAAAAACAAGATTATGCTTTTGGCAGCCATGCTTTGCAGCTGCCTTATGCTGCCTGCCCAGCAGGCTCCCGCCCCTGTGGCTCCATTGCCTACCAAGAACCAGGTGGAATGGCAGAAACTCGAAACCTACGCATTCATTCATTTCGGGCTCAACACCTTCAACGATCGCGAGTGGGGCTATGGCGATTCTCCGCTGAGCAGCTTCACTCCTGCCAAGCTTGATTGCGAGCAATGGGCGAAGACGCTCAGCGATGCCGGCATGAAAGGCATCATCCTGACATGCAAGCACCACGACGGCTTTTGCCTGTGGCCTACGAAATATACCGACTACAGCATTCGTAACACACCCTACAAGGACGGCAAGGGAGACATTGTGGGCGAGCTGTCGGCAGCCTGCAAGAAGTACGGGCTCAAGTTTGGCGTTTACCTCTCGCCGTGGGACCGCCGTCAGGCATTCTACGGCACGCCGCTCTACGTAGAGTATTTCTATGCCCAGCTGCAGGAGCTTCTCACGCGGTATGGCGACATATTCGAGGTATGGTTCGACGGTGCCAACGGTGGCGACGGCTACTATGGCGGCGCACGTGAGACGCGCACCATCGACCGCCGTACATACTATAATTACCCACGTGCCTTCCGCCTTGTCTCGGAGCTTCAGCCCAAAGCCGTAATCTTTGGCGACGGCGGCCCCGGATGCCGTTGGGTGGGCAACGAGAAAGGATATGCCTCGGCCACCTGCTGGTCGTTCATACGCGGTAAGGAAGTGTATGCCGGATACCCGCGCTATTGGGAACTGCAATCGGGCCATGCCGACGGCGACACGTGGGCTGCGCCCGAATGCGACACGTCCATAAGGCCGGGGTGGTTCTATCATGAAAGTGAGGATGGGAAGGTGAAAAGCATTGACCAGCTTGTAGACCTTTATTACCGCAGTGTCGGCCACAACGGCACCCTCTTGCTGAACATGCCTGTTGACAAAGACGGACTTATCCACCCCATTGACTCGGCTCATGTCGTCGACTTCCACAAGCGCATTGCCTCGGAGCTGAAGACCAACCTCCTGCAAAAGGGCGTGACAATAAAAGCTTCCAACGTGCGAGGCAAGGGCTTTGAAACATCAAGGCTCACGGATGGTGACTATGACACCTACTGGTGCGTGGCGGACGACTGCCAACAGCCCTCGCTGACCATAAAGTTCAAGCGTGCCACAAAGCTCAACCGTCTCATGCTCCAGGAATACATTCCGCTGGGCCAGCGCGTCAAGCGTTTCCTCGTGGAGTACCGCTCGGGCAACGTATGGCTGCCGTTGAAGCTAAACGAGGAAACCACCACCATCGGCTACAAGCGGCTGCTGCGTTTCAAGACTGTAACGGCGCGCGAGTTGCGCATAACTTTCCAGGAGAGCCGCGGCCCTGTGTGCATCAACGAGCTTGGTGCTTACTATGCTCCCAACGCTACAGACCTTTTCGTGGAGAAGATAGAGGACGTGGAGAGCCTGCCGTTCACCGTCAGTGGCAAGACAGAGGGCAGCGTAACCTTCGACCTTGGCAAAGAGCAGCAGCTGCAGGCTTTCTACTACCAGCCGGAGCAGGGCGCAAGCCGCAAGGGACTCGTGAGCAATTATGAGCTTTATGCCGGCAACACCGTGGACGGTATGAAGAAGATAGCCGAAGGCGAGTTCTCCAACATTCGCAACAACCCCGTCATGCAGGAGGTGCGCTTCGCCTCTGTACAAGCCCGATACCTCATGCTCAAGGCAACGCGCATGGTAGTGGACGGCGAAGCCATCGGCTATGAGAAGATTGCCATAAAGTAAGGTGTCGTTACGGAGAGTGATTTTCTTTTCGGGTGTGAAATATTTTTACAATACCCCTTATGTGAGCAGCGTATTTGCGACGAGGCAGCACCTTGCCCGCAAATACGAGATTCTCAGCCAAAGTTGCAATCTGTTGTAAATCAGCGACTTTTAAAAATCAGACATTTCGTCCTGTTTTTGGACATCTTCTTTACGGCGTAAAGGTCTCACCTTTACGCCGTAATCGTGTCTTATGTACGGCGTAAACGTCACTCGTTTACGCCGTAAAGAGCGCATAAAACCGCCGTACAAGCGAACTACGCACGGCGGTTGAGCATCCTTGGACAGCCGCACGTCACACGGATACCAGTTTTTCTTAATTTTTTAGACCTATTTTGGACACCCCTGTTTTTTGTCAGTTTTCTTTACATTCAGAGGAGGTGCATTGTTTCTTTGATTACAGAAAATCTTCTTGGCATGCAGATGAATTCTGCCATATTCAATGTAAAAACCTTGTATGAATAATTAATAAAAGTTGCAGTTTTGTTATTGATTATAAAATATATTGACTACTTTTGCAACGATTAAAATCTTCAAAGGGAAATTATATGAAACCATTTATGGATGAAAACTTTCTGTTGAAAACAGAAACGGCTGAGAAACTCTATCATGAGCATGCGACGGGTATGCCCATCATCGATTATCACTGCCATCTTGACCCCAAGCAGGTAGCTGAGAACAAGCGGTTTAAATCGATTACAGAGGTGTGGCTCGGCGGCGACCACTACAAGTGGCGTGCCATGCGCTCCAACGGCATTGCCGAGCGTTACTGCACGGGCAAGGACACGAGCGACTGGGAGAAATTCGAGAAATGGGCTGAAACCGTGCCCTACACTCTGCGCAATCCCCTTTACCACTGGACACATCTGGAGCTGAAGACTGCCTTCGGCATTACCAAGACGCTGAACCCGGAAACCGCAAGGGAAATATTTGACGAGTGCAACGACAAGCTCGCCAACGACCCTTCGCTGACGCCGTGGGGGCTGCTTGCTAAGTATAACGTGGAGACGGTGTGCACCACCGACGACCCTGTGGACGACCTGCACTACCACACATTCGTGGCAAACAGCGACCTGAAGACACGCATGTTGCCGGCTTGGAGGCCTGACAAGGCTATGTCGCCTGAAGACCCGAAGGCTTTCAAGGCTTACGTGGAAAAGCTGGAGAAGGCTGCCGGCGTGACCATCAGCAACTTCAACGACTATGTTGACGCCCTGCAAAGCCGCCACGACTTCTTCCACTCTATGGGGAGCCGTCTGTCTGACCACGGCATTGAGGAGTTCTATGCCGAAGACTATACCGACGCCGAGATAAAGGCTATATTCGACAAAGTGTATGGCGGCAAGGAGCTGACGCACGAGGAGGTGCTGAAGTTCAAGAGCGCAATGCTCTACGTCTTCGCCGTGCAGGACTATAATGCAGGCTGGACGCAGCAGTATCACTATGGCGCCATCCGCAACAACAACACCCGCATGTTCCGCCAGCTGGGCGCAGACACAGGCTTCGACTCAATAGGCGAGTTCAACACAGCCAAGAAATGCTCTAAGTTCCTTGACCGCCTTGACGTGGAAGGACACCTTACGAAGACCATACTCTACAACCTCAATCCTGCTGCCAACGAGGTTCTTGCCACTATGCTTGGCAATTTCCAGGATGGCTCTGTACCCGGCAAGATACAGTGGGGCTCGGGCTGGTGGTTCCTCGACCAGAAAGACGGCATACAGAAACAGCTCAATGCGCTGTCGCTGCTCGGACTGCTGAGCCGCTTCGTGGGCATGCTCACCGACTCGCGTTCGTTCCTCTCTTATCCGCGTCACGAATACTTCCGCCGCATACTCTGCAACCTCATTGGCACAGACATTGAGAACGGCGAAGTGCCATATACCGGCTTTGAGGAAAAGCGCGTCAACCAAATGGTGGAGGACATCTGCTATAACAATGCCAAAAACTATTTCAATTTCTAATTCGAACACATTAACTCTAAAAAGACAATACTAATGTCATCAGAACTGAAAAAAGATATAAAGACTAACTGGCGGTGGTATCTTTGCGCGCTGCTTTTCGTGGCAACGACCATCAATTACCTTGACCGACAAGTGTTGTCGCTGACGTGGAAGGACTTCATTGCTCCCGAGTTCCACTGGACAGACAGCGACTATGGCATGATAACCGGCTTCTTCTCACTGTTCTATGCCATCGTGAGCCTTTTCGCAGGAAGCACGATAGACAAGCTTGGCACGAAGAAGGGATACCTGCTCGCCATCATCGTCTGGTCTACCGGTGCCTGCCTTCATGCGGGCTGTGGGTGGCTTACAATGCAGATTGAGGGCCTTGACAGCGTGGAGGCACTGCGTGCTGTGCAGAAAGGCTCAGCCGTGGCTCTTGCCATATCCACCATCTCGGTATACCTCTTCCTTGCCTGCCGCATGGTGCTTGCCATCGGTGAGGCGGGCAACTTCCCGTCGGCAATCAAGGTTACGGCTGAGTATTTCCCGAAGAAAGACCGTGCCTTTGCCACGGCAATATTCAATAGCGGTGCCTCTGTAGGCGCGCTTGCCGCACCTGCCACGATACCGTTCATAGCAAAGGCATTGGGCTGGGAGAGCGCGTTTATTATCATCGGTGCGCTGGGCTACTTCTGGGCTTATTTCTGGCTGAAGTGGTATGACAAGCCGGAAAAGTCGAAATATGTCAACGCTGCCGAGCTGGCTTACATTCACCAAGACGAGGACGGCGATGAGAAACAGTCTGAGGCTGCGGGCAAGGAGGAGAAGACCATACCTCTGCTCAAGTGTCTGAAGTACCGCCAGACATGGGAGTTCATTGCCGGCAAGTTCTTCACCGACGGCGTGTGGTGGTTCTTCCTGTTCTGGGCACCTGCATATTTCAGCGATGTCTATGGCTACCGCTCCGACTCTCATCAGGCAGTGCTGCTCATCTTCACACTTTACCTCATAGTGACAGTGCTTTCCATTGGCGGCGGCTATCTGCCCAAGCTCTTTGTGGAGAAAAAGCACATGGAGCCTTACAGCGGACGCATGAGAGCCATGCTCATCTTTGCGTTCTTCCCGTTGCTCGCCCTCTTGGCACAGCCGTTGGGCCAGTACAGCGCATGGTTTCCTGCTATAATAATAGGTCTTGCAGGCGCAGGCCACCAGTCATGGTCGGCCAACCTCTATTCCACCATTGGCGACATGTTCCCCAAGTCAACCGTTGCCACCATTACCGGCATGGGCACAATGGCGGGCGGTATAGCCTCTTATCTTATTAACCAAGGCTCGGGAATACTGTTCGACTATGCGGGACGCATGGGTTCGGCGTTCACGTTCTTCGGTTTCGAAGGCAAGCCTGCCGGCTACATGATTGTGTTCTGCATTTGCGGCGTGGCTTATCTCATTGCTTGGTGCGTGATGAAGGCACTCGTTCCAAAGTACAAGAAGATTGAAGTCTAAAATGCCAGGCATCAGCTCCCACGCTGGTATTGCCTGGGAGTCATGCCGAACTTTTTCTTGAAAATAGTAGAAAAATGCTGCACGTTGGCGAAGCCTGCCCTGTAGGCGGCTTCCGCCACCGTGATGTTTTCTTCGCGTAGGCATTCAGCAGCCTTATACAGCCGCCGCTCTCTCAAGTAGTCATGCGGCGGCTTTCCTGTAAGCCTTTTCACGGTCGTGAAGAATGTTGTCCTTCCCATTTGCATTGTCGATGCCATGTCGTCCATGCCCAACTCCGTGTCGGCAATGTGGGCATTGATGTAAATGTCAAGCCTTTCGACGAAGCGTTTCTCCCATTCGTCACGTATCACTTCTTTTACGCTGTCTGTTGACGGTTGCCTGGGGTCAGCTGTTTTAGTGGCTGTAGAAGCCGCCATGAAGGTGTCGTGCTTCTTTATCAGGCTTGCGCATTGAGCCACGAGGTAGTCCATGTGGAAAGGCTTGGCTATGTATGCGTCGGCTCCTTCGTCAAGAGCCTTCACTTTCTTGCTGTCGTCTGTGATGGCGGTAAGCATTACCACGGGCGTTGTTTTCAGCTTTGGGTTCTTCCTTACGGCGCGCAGCAGCTGCCATCCGTCGGCATTCGGCATCATGACATCGGTCACGATGAGGTCATAGCTCTGCCGTTCAAGTTCTTTCATTGCCTCGTTGCCGTCTGAGGCGGTGGTCACGATGAAATATTTCGCAAGGTTGTCCAAGAGCAAGTTCCTGACATCGGCATCGTCTTCCACTACAAGCACGCGTTTGTCATTCATGGGCTCAGGCAAAGTCTCGCGGTAAGTTTGCCTGTTTCCAGCCTTTGCCTCAATCTCCCCGTCTCCTTTCAACGGCAGCTGTCGCATGAAGTCGGCAGGCTGGTAAGCTTCCTTCCCGGCAGGAAGCGTAAGCATGAAAACGCTGCCCTTGCTTCCATTGGGCTTGTAGGTTATTGAGCCGTGATGAGCCTTTGCAAGCTCAAGTGACAGGTTTAGCCCTATGCCCATGCTGTTGGCGGATACCTTGCCGGAGGCATATCGTGCGAACAAATCAGCCTGTCTTTCCAGACTTATGCCTACGCCTGTGTCGCTGACAGACACCTCTATGTTTCTGCCAATCTTAAGCGTAAGCTGTATGGTGCCGTTCTTGGGTGTGTATTTGAAAGCATTGGAAAGGAGGTTGTAGACGATTTTGTCTACATGCCCACGGTCAATGTAGGCGACGATGCTTTTCTGTTGTGGTAAAAACTGGTAGCCTATTTTTCTGTTTTCCGCTTCGTCGTGGAAGTTCGTCCAGATGTTGTACAGGAAAGGCACGAGGTCGGTCTCCTGCAAAGCCAAGCCTGTCTTGCCTGCTTGCATTCGCCGAAATTCCAACAGCTGGTTTACGAGTCGCATCATGCGCCCGGCACTGCGTTCAAGGCTGCTCATGGAGCCTCTCAGGCTGTTTGGCATGTCGCCCACTGCTCGCATGTGGTCTATGCTTGCCTGGATGAGCGTGAGCGGAGTGCGGAATTCGTGGGAAATGTCGGTGAAGAAGGCAAGCTTGAAATTAGTCATCTGCTTCTCAAGGACCACGTTCTGCCTTAACTTTAGCACGCGCCTTGTCTGGTCGTAAACAATTGCGGTGACAAGAATGGCGAAGGCAATGTAGAGCAATACAGCCCACCATGTCGCCCACCACGGCGGACTGACCGAGAGCGTAAGCAAGGTTTGTGCTTGCGACCAGTTTCCGTCACTGTCCTTACAGCGCACAAGGAGCCGGTAACTGCCGGCTGGAAGGTTTTTGTATGAGGCAAAGTTGAGGCTTGAAGCTTGCGACCATTGATTGTCATAGCCGTTGAGCTTGCAAGAAAAGACGGCCTTGCCGTTGGTGCCATAGTATAGAGGTGAGAACTTGATGACAACGGAGTTTTGTGAGTGGGCGAGACTGATTTCCTTGCAAAGGCTGATGTCTCCGCTCACGGGAGAAGCCTCGCCCATGCCATAAACCGACATGCCGTTCACCTCCATGTCGCTTACGACGAGCTTGCGCCCATTCTCTTCGTGTCCTTGCATGGCTATGACACGAAGGTCGCCGTCTGTGGCAATTGCCATGTCGCCATTGTTTAAAAGCACGGCTCCTCCGTCATTGCCTTCTTCTTTTACGGCATTTCCCGACGGGTTGAAACTGAATATTCTTCGTGCCGAAGGGTCATAAACGGCACATCCTTTTCTTGTGATTATGTATATGTTGCGCTGCCTGTCTTCGGCAAAAGCCAGCACGCCGTTGTCTGGAAGCCCGTCGGCAATGGTCAACCTGCGCAATCGGCTTGCGTCCAAGCTTGTGGCAGGCCCGTAAACCACGCCGTTGTTTTCCATCCCCACCCATATCTGATTGCCGCTGTCAATAAGCAGCGAGCGTACGGGCTTGTCGCTAATGCGCGAATATTCATCTGCGTTTACAAGCAGTCTCTCAGGCTTGAAGCGATACAGTCCGCCTTCTCCTCCAACCCAGATGTTGCCGTTTCCGTCCTGCGCCATAGCCCTTGGCACAAGATGTTTTTCCTTGGCAAGGAAGCTGCGCTCAATGTATTTACCTTCAGCGGAAAGCGATGCCACGGCAATGCCGCCACCGTCAGGGCACAGCCACATTCGTCCCTTGTTGTCACACATTATACGTCTTATGCTTCCATTGCCGTATTGCCTGCCATTGATGCATACGCCTTTGCCGTCGGTTGCAGTCCACAACCTGCCATTGAGGTCACGGCAGGCAAAGCCGCGCGCTTCGTCGTTGGCGAGTCTTGACACGTGGCGAAGGTTGCCGTCGCTGCGGTAGAGCCTGCCGTGGCTGTCGGCAATTGCCAAATCATTCTTGTCCATTCGCCAAATCATGCAGACGCGGTTGGTGCTTGCAGGTGGCAAAGATACGTTGCGCTGAGGAACCGCCCGAAGGCATGCCACGCCAAACCGCTCCTGCGAAACCCATATGTTGCCATCGTTGTCCATCAACATGCTGTTGACAAGGTCGCAGTCTATAATGCCGTCGTTGCCCCCTTGGCGGAAATGGCGCAAGCTACGGTTCTTGCGGTCATAGGCGAACAGGCCGTTGCCATATACAGAAGCCCACAGCAGTCCGCGGCGGTCAACAATAACCGTGTGCCTCAGGTTGGCGGCGTAGCCAATCATTATGTTCTCCAACACGTTGAAGCTTACGGTCTCGCCTGTAGCACGATTTGTCCACACCAGCTTGCCGTCGGGCGTTATGCGGTAGCGGTTGCCGTTGTTGTCAACTCCTTGGTTGCCTTTGCCGCCAATCCCCCTTCTACGGTTTCTCGTCTCGGGAAAAGGAAGTCGTATGAGGTCATAGCCGTCATATTTGTAAGTGGCATGGGGAAAGGTGAAATACAGGAAGCCCGTGGAGTCGCACGACATGTGTTGTATGTCGTTGCCAGGAAGCCCGTCAAGTGACGTTATCTTGCTTACGGTTATTATTTCATCGGCAAGGCACACCGCTGACAACAGTAGTGCCAACAGTAGGAAGGCTGGTCTTTTCATGGTGCAAAATTAAGAAAAATATCTTGTTTTTTGAACTAATTCAAACACTTTTGACTAAAATCAAAAAGAAAAAACATACCCAATGAGTAATTTTGCAGTGGTCTTATTGATAAAGTTTCCAAATCTTCTATTAATAATATCAATACATGCTTTTATTACTGATACGGTGAAAACAAACACAAATCTTTTAAGTACACAAGCACAGTGTCTGGTTGGGTGGCCTTTGCGCCAACAGCCAGACATTTTTTTTGATTGCTTCCGCAGCCGAGGCTCAGCCGTAAAGGAGCCATGTTCCAAATTAAACTTTAATTGAAGAAAATGTGTTTAAACACTTGCATAGTTTAGTATAAATGTTTAACTTTGTGACATAATAGACGCTGGAACTCTTGAAAACAAGTAAAACGTAAAAATTGAAAAGGATAATAAAAACAATCGTATGAAAAAGTACTTTCTGTCGCTTATCGCCCTAAGCTTGTTGGCGATAGCGTCATTTGCACAGATTCCGCGGCCGGAATATCCGAGACCGCAGTTTGAACGCCAATCGTGGATAAACCTCAACGGCAGGTGGACTTATTCGTTTGACTTCGGCCGTACCGGCGCAGAACGCAAATGGCAAAACTCTCAGGGCTTCGACAAACAGATTACCGTGCCATTCGCTCCCGAGAGTAAATTGTCTGGCGTAGGCTATACTGACTTCATCAACAGCATCTGGTATCAGCGCCGCATCAGCATTCCTGCCGATTGGCAGGGCAAGCGCGTCTGCCTCAACTTTGGCGCGGTAGACTATGAAAGCCATATATTCATCGACGGCAAGCTTGCCGGGAACCACTATGGCTGCGGCTCGTCGTTCACCGTAGACATAACGAAGTTCGTGAAGGGCGGACAGAGCCATAACCTCGTGGTGCAGGTGCTCGACGACCTGCGCGGCGGCAAGCAGCCTGGCGGCAAGCAAGCCAAGGAGCTTTATTCCAATGGCTGCATGTACACCCGCACCACCGGCATCTGGCAGACAGTATGGCTCGAAGCCGTAGACCAGGAAGGGCTTGCGAGCGTCTATGCCATACCCGACATTGACCAAAAACAGCTTGTCATCCACCCGCGTTTCTATCATCAGAATTCCAACAACGTCCTCAGCGTGAAGCTGCTCGACGGCGGCAAGACCGTGGCTACGGCAAGTGTAAAGTGCAACGACAACGACGTAGTGGTGCTGCCCGTGAAGAACATGAAGCTCTGGAGCCCCGAGTCGCCTTTCCTTTACGACATAGTGTATGAGGTAAAGCGCGACGGAAAGGTCATAGACCGCGTGAAATCGTATGCCGGAATGCGCAAGGTATCGGTTGAGGGAGGCTATTTCTTGCTCAACAACAAGCCCTACTTCCAGCGCCTCGTGCTCGACCAGGGTTTCTATCCCGACGGCATATGGACAGCTCCCACTGACGAAGCCCTCAAGAAAGACATCGAGCTTTCGCAGGCGGCAGGCTTCAACGGAGCCCGTCTCCACCAAAAGAGCTTCGAGGAGCGTTTCTATTACTGGGCCGACAAACTGGGCTACCTCACGTGGAGCGAGTCGGCAAGCTGGGGTCTTGACGAAAACGACAACCTCGCAGCACGCAATTTCATAGGTGAATGGACAGAGCTTGTGGAGCGTGACCGCAACCACCCGAGCATAGTAACGTGGACTCCTTTCAACGAGACTTGGAATAGCAACAACAGCGGAGTCTACAATCGTTTCATAGAAGACGTGTACCGCATAACCAAGGCCATTGACGGCACGCGTCCCGTAAACGACGCGAGCGGCGACGGACACGTGATGACCGATATCTGGAGCGTGCACAACTATGAGCGCGATGGCAAGAAGCTCGCCCGGCAGCTCACCTTCCACGAAGGCAAGGAGCCATACCGTAACCAGAACAAGGACTTCCTTGCCAAGTACGACGGCCAGCCCTACATGCTCGACGAGTTTGGCGGACTGCCCTGGATAAAGGAGGAAGACCGAAAGAACTCTTGGGGCTATGGCGGCAACATAAACGACATGGAGGATTTCTACCGCCTGCTTGAGGCACAGATAGACGGCATCAAGTCGTGCCCCAACGTCACCGGCTTCTGCTATACACAACTCACTGACGTAGAGCAGGAAAAGAACGGCATTTACTATTATGACCGCATGCCTAAGTTCGACCTGAAGCGCATCAAGAGCATCTTCGAGCGCATACCAAGCCTAATCCAGACAAAGAACAAATGAACAAGAACAATGCTACGCGGCAGGCCCGTATACCCTTTATCGACTACATAAGAGTCATTGCGTGTTTTATGGTAATGCTGGTGCACGCCAGCGAGAATTTTTATGCCGCCGATTCTTCAGGGCTGGCAGGCAACGTGTCAAGGTTGGCAAACGAGTCCAACCGCTTTTGGGTGGCATTCTGGGACGGCGGCGTGAGCCGCACGTGCGTGCCGCTGTTCATCATCGTGTCGGCGTTCCTTCTCGTACCTATGAAGCCCGGCATGACGATGACCCGTTTCTACAGTCACAGGTTCAAGCGCATACTGCCGCCGACGATAGTCTTCATGCTGCTCTACACTTTCCTGCCCCTGCTGTGGGGCGGCATGACGTGGGAGCAGTCCTTGAACGACCTCAAGCTCTTGCCGTTCAATTTCCCGTCGATGGCAGGCCACCTGTGGTTCATGTATCCGCTCATCAGCCTCTACATTATTATACCTGTAATCTCGCCGTGGCTTGAAAAAGCACCTGCACGGGAGGAACGCATTTTCCTCGGCTTCTTCGCCCTGTCCACGTTTATCCCGTGGATACATCGCTTCATAACGCCGGAAGTGTGGGGCGAATGCTTCTGGAACGAGTTCCACGGATTGTGGTATTGTTCCGGTTTCTTGGGCTACTTGGTCATGGCTCACTACATACATTACCACATCCATTGGAGTCGCCGCCGCCGTCTCACCGTGGGTGCCGCCTGCTTCCTTGTGGGAGCCGTGTTCACTTGGTGGTCGTTCTGGCTGAAAGGCACGCCAGGAGAACTCATCGATACGCCTACACTCGAATGGGGATGGCTGATGACGGCACCAAACGTTGCGCTTGCCACCTTCGGAGCATTCATGATGTTCACTTGCATTGAAGTAAAGCAAGCTCCTGCCATCATAACGAACATCTCCAAGCTCACGTTCGGCATGTACCTCATGCACATGTTCTTCCTTGCTCAGATTGCCAAGCTGTTTGTACAGGACGACGCAGCCAATCCCGTCTTGCCTGTATGGTTGTCCATTCCCTGCATAGCCGTCTTGACCTACGTTGCTTGCGCCGTCACCACCAAACTGCTGTCTTGCCTGCCTGGCAGCAAGTACATCGTAGGTTGCTGAGGTAGGGAGGCTGTATTCGGCGCAACCCTTTGTGTTTTGCGGAATGGCCGTACAAGCCTGTTCCCCATTGGCTTTGCGTTTGATGTGTGCACCAAGTAAAGAAAGATTATTGACAAAATGTGCCTAAATCATAAAAAACAGTAAAAAACCACAGTTAACGTGTCATTTTGGTACATTAATACTTATTTTTGCACCAGATATTAATCTAAAACGCGAAAATATGAAAACAAGGAACATTATTCTTTCCGGCCTCTGTGGCCTGCTCATGAGTACAGCCTTCACGGGCTGCAACAACGGCAAGACCAAAGACTTGCAGTCGCAAATCGACTCACTGTCCGTAGCCGACAGCCTGCACCAGGAGGATATAAAGCAGATGGCAGACTTCGTGAATGTCATGTCCGAGGGTCTCGACAGCATAAGCGCGCAAGAGGGATTGCTGCAACAGCTGGGTTCGCGTGAGGGCGGACGCATAGACAAGGCTAAGATGAAAGACCAGCTGCGCACACTTGCACAGCTCCTGCAACGCCAGCGCGACAGCATCGACAAGCTGGAGGCTGAGGTGAAAAACAACAATTCAGCTTACGGCAAGCGCGTGCAGAAGCTCATTGCTTACTACAAGGCGCAGCTTGACGAGAAGGACACGAAGATTGCAGAACTGCAAAAGCAGCTTGACGAGAAGGATACCAACATCGCACAGCTCACCGAGAACGTGAACAACCTCACAACCACCAACACACAGCTGCAGAGCACCGTTGAGAGCCAGGGCAAGACAATGGAGACACAGAAGACCACCATTGCCGAGCAGGACGCATCGCTCAACACGGGCTTCGTAGTCATAGGCACGTCGAAGGAACTGAAGGCAAAAGGCCTGATAAAGGGCGGCTTCCTCGCAAAGAAAAAGGTAGACGTGAGCCAACTGAAACCAGGCAGCTTCTCAAGGGTTGACATACGCAACTATAACGACATCCGTCTCAACTCTTCTGACCCGAAGATAATGACGCAGATGCCTGCCGGCTCATACGAGATACAGAAAAACAACAACGGCACCAGCACCCTCCACATAAAGGATGCCGCTACGTTCTGGAGCGTCAGCAAGTACCTCGTGGTGAGGCTGTAAGAAATATTTTTGAGGGTGCATCAAAATGAGCCTGGTGGGCTCGTCGCTTGCTTAACCCCCACTCATCCTCGAAGCAAAGCGAGAGGTGAGTGGGGGTGGGCAATGAGTGCAGGCACACACCCTGGAGGGGTTGCCGCTGGTAAGTGCTTGGCATCCAGCGGCGACCCTCCGCGGGTCGGCTTCAATCCCTTGCCGCATCCCCGCCTCACCTGCTTCGCAGGATGAGACGGGGTTAAAAGTGCGGGGAGCCTTCCAGGCTCTCTGGACTTATTTTGATACACATGCAAGCGGAGGGTGCATCGTTGCCGTGGCGATTTTGTAAACAATAAATCATGGCAACCCCTCTCAGGAATGGGCTTTTTGCAAAGAAAAAGGTCTTTGGCTGCAAATACGCGATTCTCAGACTGAGTTGCAAATAGTTGGCTATCAACACATTATAAATATTAGAGAAAATAGCCAGTTTCCTGGCTTGACGTTTACGGCGTAAAGAACTGTTCTTTACGCCGTAAACGTGTCTTCTTGCCGCCGCAAACGTGATGCCTTTACGCCGTAGACGTGTTGCTTTTACGCCGTAAAGGTCAGAGCTTGCCTGCGCCACGGCGTGCCTTAACCTCCCCAAAATCGTTTTCCAGCTTCTGGAATACCATGTTCACGTTGTCCTAACTTTTTACTTTTTGTAAAAGTTTTTCGCACATTGAGAAGATGTCTTTTTGCCAAAAAAACATCATTCAACCTTAACTTTTCAGTTTTTCGACCAAATGTTAATTGTTGTAAATCTGTCATTAGCAGAGCCAGTGTTTATCGGCATCTGCGGCGATGGAATGTAAAAATTTGCAAGATTGAGAAAATGCATTTTGTAAAAATCTGCAAGAATTTTGTAAAGATTTGCAATGCCTGTTTGCGTGTTTCATGCTTAACTTTGCGGCAGAGAATTTTAATAACAATTTAATTACTCTTTAATAAAATGAAAAGACTAATGACAATGCTCGTGATGGTCGCTATGGTGGCAACGGGCGCACACGCACAATTTAATCTTGGCAAAATCAAGAACAGTATAAAAAAGAGTGCTGAGAACAAGGCCGAGTGGAAAATAAGGAAGGCTGCCGACAACGCTATGGACACGGCAGCTGATAAAGTAGAAGGTGCAGCAAAGAAGAAAACAAAGAAGGCTGCGAAGGATGTAGTAGGCGACAAAGCTGCCAAAGCTGTTGGTCTTAGCGATGAAGGTGCAACAGGTAGCTCTACAGCGAAAGAGTCAACTGGCAACTTCAACTACCTTACATTCTGGAAGCAGAGTTTCGAGCCCACCGAAGAGGCTCTCGCCAACGACCAGTGGGCAAACAACACTGACAAGCTCTCTTATCAGACCAAGACCATGAAGGAGCTGCATGCAGCGTGGGACCATCTGCCCGAGGAGTACTGGCCCTTCCACCCTTATTATACCAAGGACAACCGGATATGGTATGCCTACGACGGCGAAACGGGCACCCTGCGCTGGATGGACTACATGGACAAGTGCCTCAAGGCACCTGTGGGCGCGGCATACCCGGAGACCAGCTATATCCCCATCGAGGGTAAGGACTACTACATGCCTCTCGACGGCACCCTCCGCAGCATCTACACCGCTGACTTCGTCTGCGACCCGCAAGGCTCCGGACCCTTCAATAATTTTGCCAGGCTGCTCTGCTTCGACAAGAAATACTACTGCACGGAGATAGAGTACCAGATGGACAAGCCTGAGGAGGGGCTCATCACCAAGGACTGGTTCATCTACAAGGGCTCGCGCCAGCGTTACGAAGAATGGATAAGAGAGCGCGAGAACATGTGCATTGACCTCGCCACCGAGGTGACACCCATCAAGGTAGTGCAGGACGACATCATCAAGAACTTTGAGGATTTCAACGGCACGAGTCGCGCCATCTATCGCCTCAGTTGCGGCATCAAGGCACTCGCTGTCTACGACCGCATCCTGAAACACCACAAGGATTTCAAAGAGGGCGATGAGACCAACCAGAAAATTAAGAGGCTCGTCACCATCAACGAGGACAAGGTTCGCCAGATGAGCAACGACTACATTGCCGCCAACAAACCTGCAGTGGCCGCACCAAAGGGAGTTACTGTTGATGCTGCTACAATGGCAAAGGGTGTGGCACAGGCAAAGAAATACGTCGGAGCCGACAAGTTTGTCAAGCTCATTTTCGAAAGCAAGGATTGGAGGGCATTCAAAGAGCCAAAGTGGCCTTACAGAGTTAATGTCTACGTGGTGCCGGTTGCTATCATTGCAAAGGGAGACAATGGCAAGCAGGTCATCCACTTCTGTGACCTTGGCAAGTCACCTGACGGCAAGACTTACACAATACAGGCATCTAACACGAAAGACCCGGGCCCGATCCCACTGAAGTAATAATTGGCAAAAGCATAATAACGTTTTATGAAAATAAACGACGGCCCGCCCTTTGAGAAGGATGCTAACAGGCAATATGCGAGCGAGCGCATGGAGCTCCTTGAGACAATCAGAGAGATTGTGGCTCAAGAGGTGGACCGTCGTCTAAAAGGGCGGAAGGACAGTCCACGGAAAACATAATCACATAATATATTATCATTAACAAAAAAAATCAAACATTATGAATGCAAAAATTACACTCAGCAACATGCGTGGCATGTTCGTCGTGGCTCTGATGGCACTGCTGCCTGCAGCGACAAGTGCAGCTACCGACTACGGACTCACCGTAGGTGGGGTAAAAGTTACGTCTGCCAATTGCGACAACATCACCGGCACCAACATCAAGCCACTTGACGACAAGGTTTCGTGCAGTGTGAAGTATGACCCGGACAGCAAGACGCTCACCATGAGCAATGTCCGTATTCACCGCTCCGGCAAGAACAACCGTGCCATCTACAACACTGGAGTTGACCGCCTGAAAGTAGTATTCTTGCGAGACAACAGCTTCTATGCAGCCGATGCTTCGCCCTTGCGCTTCGAGAAGGCCACAACGCTCACGTCGAAAGCCTATAACGGCACCTATATAGGCACTACATACGTTTCCGGTGGCACGCAAGATGCCATCACCGCACTAAATAATTTACTTATCGAAGGTGCGAAGTTGGCAGTCTACGCCTCACGGTCTGCTGGAATCATTGCTAATAGCGGAAAAGAATATCTCACGATTATCAATTCAGCCATAGAATGGAAAAGTGACCCAAATGTGACAAACTATGCGACACCCAAAAACAACATTGGCATGAAGGGCTTTAAAAACCTTCAAATAGAAGCCTCTCATGTCGCGCTCCCCAATTACGAGGAGATTGAAGGTAAAACCTCTCAGAAGTACCAAACAGACAGAATCTTCTACTGGGATGGCAGGGAGTATAACATCTTAAAAAAGGCTTTTCCTACCGAGTGGGATGACAAGGTGCTTTTTACCAAAGCTGTAGAGGTGAATAGTGACAACTTCCCTGACGTGAATTTGCGTAATGAGATGCTGAAGTTAAAGAACGATTCTGTATGCGATTCACACGTCCAGTTGCCGGTTGTTTACGCAGGAGTCCATTTGACTAAGGGTGATGTGCCCAAGGATTTGAACCTCTCTACCAAGGCAATAAAATCTACCGACGGTCTCAGCTTCTTCGAGCATTTGACCTCACTCGATTTGACATGCAACGGATATATTAAGTCTTTGTGCGACCTGACGATGCTCAAGAGTCTCAAGGAGTTGAAGTGTTATGGTAACGAAATTAAGGGAGATGCCGTAGACTTGCTGAGCAAGAGCCTGCCTGACTATACAGGCAGACCGGTGCCGGGGATGTGCTACTTCAAGTACAAGATGGCGACCCCAGGCGAGAGCAATGAGCTGACAGTGGAGCAGGTAGCGGCAGTCAAGGCAAAGAACTGGAGACTCTACTACGACGACGGCACTGAATATAAGGGCGAGGGATCCACCGGCATCGACAACGTGACCACAGGCGCAGCCGGCACCGACGCTCCTATGTACAACCTCAGCGGCCAGCGCGTGGGCAAGGACTACAAGGGCGTGGTGATACAGAACGGCAAGAAACGCATTAATCGTTAAAACATACATACTATGAAGACTCGCAACCTCATCCAAAGCACTATGCTGGCGTTATCGCTGTTGGCACTGCTGCTTACTGCCACCACTGTGTGCGCATGTACCGAAAATGACATGTCAGGCACTGACGCTGCCGTGGACGTAGACTCTGACTGGAAAGGCTGGACGCTGACCGCCAACGCCTTTTCCTGGCCTGAGGAGAAGCGTACGGCTGAGGAACTGCGGGTCGCCTTCCCGTCACTGCCCACGTCGAAGACCGCCCTTATGTCACTCTGCGACAAGGGCGACGGGCTGAAGCAACGCATCACCTCGCCCCACATGGCAGCCGCCCTGTGCTATGCCGCCCTGTGCAACTACAAGAAGAACCCGGCTGCCGCAAAGGCTATGTACCGCTGGCTGAAAGGCCCCGACGGCGTGCTTGTGGACGAGTGGCAGAACATCAGCCGCAGGCTCGGGGAGAAGCAGTACATAACGTTCGCGCTGTTCGAAGGAGCTACGCCGCTGAACAACTACACGCCCTCCGTGCCATACGTCTGCCGCCCGTTCACGCAAAGCCAGGGCAACGGCAACACTGCCTACGGCACCTACACGGAGTCAAACGGCGTGGTATACTGCAAGGTGTTCGTCAACAGTGGTGGCGCCGACCGCCCTGTGCCCATCATGACCAAGTTTCACCGCGCAAGCGGCAACTGGTTCATCAGCGGTTCGGCAATGGTCGCCCTCACCGACATCCGCCAGCCGGCAGCGCAGGGAGGAGGCTGGTAGTTTCTTTCAACGAATTTCCCAAATTAAACGAATGGAAAATTTGATAAATTCGGGAAATTCGTTGAAAGAAAAGATATTTGCAGAATAGTCTATAGGTTTAAATTTAAAGGCTATAATACACAATGAACGCAAGACACTTTTCAATCGCAATCCTCGCTGCCGCCTTGACATTTGGCGCATGCGGCAACAAGAGCCAAGGATCTAACAACTCGAAAGACAGTACAACAACAGAATCAAAAGTAGAAACTATGAACACGAAGAATTTGGGAGACCCGACAGGAAACATCGACAAGGATGCCAAGGCAATGGCTGAATACCAGGTTGAGGCATGGAAGAAAATGCAAAACGTGACGCAGAAGACAGAAATCTATGCCGAGAAATATAAGAATGACAACGAAAAATTCATGGCTGCCGTTCAAGAGGCTTCTGCCAAATATGCCGACGGCAACGTCTCAACCGACGATATGGCGCAGATAGGCGACCCCACGGGCGACGTGAAGAAGGATGGCGACACCTATGCCAAGATGACCTTCCAGTACACGAAACTGGCAGAGGAAATGGAGGCTAACGTCGACAAATACGACAGCTACTACAAGGCTAAGGGCGATGCCGAATCAAAGAAGTATGAGGAAGCTGTAATGGCAAACATTCCTGCCGACATACAGAAGCAGATGAGCGAACAATGACTGTAAAACTATAAACACACAA
>CAZEEP010000001.1:179428-180886 GCA_964511295.1 uncultured Prevotella sp. | reverse complement strand
GCCGACATACAGAAGCAGATGAGCGAACAATGACTGTAAAACTATAAACACACAAGTTATAAACACACAACTATGGCTTATCAAGAAGTAAAACAAACCGGCTACGGCACTCGGGTGAAGAACTCGTTTGGCGGCATAGCTACAGGCTTTATCATGTTCATTGCCGCTACGGCACTGCTGTGGTGGAACGAGGGACGTGCAGTGAAAACAACCAAGATGCTCAACGAGGCACAGGGCAACTATGTGGAAATGCAGGACATAAAGAATGCCGACCCGCAGTTTGACGGCAAGCTCGTCTTTGCCACAGGTCTCGCCACGACACAAGACACGCTTACCGACCCTGTTTTCGGTGTCCGTGATCTTGCACTGCGCATGCAGCGCAAGGTGGAGTACTACCAGTGGGAGGAGCACGCCCACGAGGAGAAGCGCGACAAGTATGGCGGCGGCGAGGAAACCATCACCACCTATACCTATAAGAAAGCATGGGTGAGCAAGCCGCAAGAGTCAGGCGCATTCCACGATCCGCAGTACAAGAACAGCAACTTCGTGTTGATGACTGCCGAGAATGCCGACTTCGCTTCCGAAGATGTAACCTTCGGTGCCTACAAGCTCAACGCCAAGCAGGTGGAGTCGCTTCCTGCCAACCAGAAGGTCACGCTCAACGTCCCTGCAGCCACAATGCGGCAGATGGACGACAACGTGCGCCAAGCATACAACCAAGCTACACACCGTAGCTACGTAAACAACTCCAGCCGCTACGACGACCGCTACAATGGGCGCGGCAGCTATAACGACCGCGACCGCTACGGTGACCGCAACCGCGAGATGGATGAGCGTCCGCAGGATGCCGCTCCGAATGCCGAGTTCGTACACATTTCCGAGAACAGCATCTACATCGGCCTCACGCCCAGCACTCCCTCCATCGGCGACGTGCGCATAACGTTCACCAAGGCTGCGCCCACCAACGTGTCGCTGCTGGCACGCGTCTCCGGCAACACTTTCACCAACTACACCGCGAAGAACGGCAAGACATTCTCCAGCATCACGCCGGGCATAAAGACAGCCGACGAGATGTTCCAGGCTGAGCATGAGTCCAACAACATGTGGACATGGGGCTTGCGCCTCCTTGGTCTTCTGCTCGCCATCGGTGGCTTGAAGAGCATCTTCGGTTTCCTTGAGACTTTGTTGAAGGTCATCCCGCCATTGGCAGGCATCCTCGGCTTCGGCGTAGGCCTTATCTGCTCTGTGGTAGGCTTCGTGTGGTCATTGCTCATCATTGCCCTGGCGTGGCTGTTCTATCGTCCGCTGCTCGGCGTTTCCTTGTTGGTTGCCGGCGCAATAATCATCTTTGCCTTCTCCAAGAAGGGCAAGAAGCTCATTGCGCAGCACATCACCAAGAGCGACCAGCCCTCTCCTGCGGCAGATGGTGCCGTAGGGCAGCAACCCACGCCGCAGGCT
>CAZEEP010000001.1:163331-179328 GCA_964511295.1 uncultured Prevotella sp. | reverse complement strand
CCAGCCCTCTCCTGCGGCAGATGGTGCCGTAGGGCAGCAACCCACGCCGCAGGCTGCACAGCCCACGCAGGCAGCACCACAGATACCACAGCAGGCGCAGCCGCAAAAGCCTGCGGACGACGCATGGACATGAGCGTTATGAGAAACAAGTTTTTAGCCATCGTCTGTTGCACGACGCTTACCCTCGGGGCAAGCGCGTGCGGCGGCAAGGCAACGCCGGCGGCAAATGCC
Organism: uncultured Prevotella sp.; assembly: GCA_964511295.1. Taxonomy (GTDB): domain Bacteria; phylum Bacteroidota; class Bacteroidia; order Bacteroidales; family Bacteroidaceae; genus Prevotella. The sequence goes on along the minus strand of CAZEEP010000001.1, from coordinate 179,097 downwards.
GTCACTCTCATGACTCCCGACTCCGGGAAGAACGAGAAAAATCCCACAGCCGAGGTCGCGCGGCGCATACACGACATCTACAGCGAGGTGTTCAGCCAATACAACCAGAGCCAAGACACGCCCAGCGTGCCGAATATCGACGAGAGCCTGTATTGCTCCAAGGCGTGGATGGCAGACAAGCATGCCGTGCGGCGTGCCGAGGAAAAACACCCGGGCGAGATGGGCTGCTTCGAGTATGACTATTGGGTGCAGGGGCAGGACTGGCACGAGCTCTCCTTCGGCGACATTCGCCCGACACGGGTGACACCGAAGAAAGCCGAGGCTACCATCACTGTTCACAACATGGGCGGAACCGCCGATGTGCGCCTCGTGCTCGTCAAGGAGGACGGCAGGTGGATGATAGACAACATTGACAACGCAAGGGAAACAATGCGGAATTATCTGAAAAACAACTAAAACTTTATCAATATGGGACTTTTAGATGCATTGAAAAACGGAATAGGTTCGGCAGTTACCGGTCAAGGTACGGGAATGCAGGGCCAGCCATACGGTCAACCTTACGGCCAACCCTACGGTCAGGGCGGCATACTGGGACAGGTTGTTTCGCAACTGGCAGGTGCCAACCCACAGGCGGCAGGCATCATGGGCGGCATGGCGGGTGGCAAGCAGGAGACGTTCAAGTTCAAGCAACTGCCGCACTCCCTCTTTGAGTTGCAGCAGTTGCCTGAGTCGAAGCTCGACACGCCCTACAAGAGCGTGGCTCTCTGCATGTTGACGCTCCTTAACTTCGGCTACAGCGTCAACAACACGTGGGAGATGCTGGAGTGGCTCAACGGCCCCGACGACCTGAAGAACCAGCGCAAGCAGTTCATAATGGAGAGGCTGAAAGGCAAGATGTACAAAGTGAGTTCCTTCTTCAGTGGGGCGACTCCTGCCAACAACTACCAGCCCACGATGCCGTACACCATAACGGTCATCTCCAACCAGCACTCCTTCACCGAGCCCAACTGGGCTACACTCTACGTCAAGAGCGGTGGTGCCGATGCACCGCGGCCCATACGGCTGCGACACAAGCCGTCAACCAACCAGTGGTTCATCAACGAGATACAGTGCCTTGGCGACATACGCCTGCCAGGCGATATTGACGAATGGGCATGACGAACAAAAACGGAACCAATTACCAAAACATTTTAAACAAACATTCAGGATTATGAAAAAAATATTTCTTTCAGTGACTTTGATAGCCGCCACTGCATTGATGTTCACCGGCTGCGGCAACAAGAACAGCAACAAGGCTGGCGGCAATGACAGCGTGCAGGCGGCTGCTGACGGCACCGATGCAACCGCTGAGGCAAAAGATGTCGCTGAAAGCTGGCCGTGGGACTATCCATCAGACGTAAAGCCTGATGCCAAGGTGGGGCAGACGGTGCTGTGTCCATATGAATATGCCGATAAAATAAAGAAGAACAAGCCTAACAAGGAAGATGACGTTTACATCTATAATACATGTAAGCTGTTGAGCTTGGGTGACAAGACTTCAAAGATTGAGACTGCCGTAGGCAGCGAGTATGAGGTTCCCAATACGCTGATACTCCCCATTCCTGAAGGACAGACGGCGAAGAAAGGCGACATCGTGCTCACATGGTGGCAAGGTGGAAACGGAATGATGACGGCGATAGTGACTGATGCATCCGACCCCACACAGCCGACAGCATCTTTCCTCGATCTGGGATGGAGCCTGAACGATGACGGCACTGTGAATGAGACGAGCAAGCGAGGAGCGAAACTGAAACCAAACTCGTTCTTTGTGCTCAAGGACGGCGAAGTGTCGGTAGGACAGAGGGTAAGGCATCCCAAAGATGGCGGCTGGGCTGACGCAACGGTTGTCAACATAAGCGGAGACAAAGCACTGCTGAACGGTTTTTCATCCAATATTATAATAGCCAAGCTGAGCGACTTGAAGCCAATGCCATACCATCAGAACTTAAAGCCCGGCGACGAGGTCTATGGTGTATACGTCGATACTTTCTCGGATGGATTCAAGGTCGACAAAGTGGACAATACAGAAGGCAGGGTATGGGTTACAACTCCTGATGACAAAAAGGAGATTCTCAACATTCTGCAAGTTCTGAAATCCCTTTAGGAGCCAATTGCTACGACGTGAAGAAACAATTATCACGCCGTGACACGAACAATGTCGCGGCGTGACACAGGCAGTATTAGGGCTTGACACGAACAGTGTCACGGCGTGACACAATCGTTGACACCGCCGTGACTACACATCATTAAAAATTTAAAGAAAACTATGAAACGCTTCTTCCACTCCCTGCTATTGGCAGTCTTTGCCTTAGCTTTAACGCTGTCTGCCGGCGCCCAGACGCGTATGACCGCCACGGGCATGGCGCAAAAACCTGTCAACATCATCCTGGATGCCGATTTCGGCAGTTCTACCGACGACCTCTTTGCGCTGATGATGCTCCATCGCTACGTCGATGAGGGCAGGGTCAACCTGCTCGGCGTGATATGCGACCGCGAGGGGGAGAAGAACGCTGAGGTTGCCGACATACTGAATACATACTACGGACACCCCGACACACCTATCGGGCTGGAGCGCAACGGCGTCAAGACCCCGCGCGTCTTCATCCCCTACAACGGCATTGCCGACCTTAAAGACGCGCAGGGCAAGCCGCTCTTTGCGCGCACACACGACAGCCGTATGCTGCCCGACGGCTATAAGCTCTATCGCCGGCTGTTGAGCAATGCCGCCGACCATTCGGTGGTGATAGTTGCCATAGGCTTCGCCACCACGTTGTCAGAGCTTTTCGATTCAAAGGCTGACGAGCATTCGCCGCTTTCGGGCATTGACCTCTTTGCCCGAAAGGCAAAGGCGGTCTACATACAGGCAGGCAGATTTCAGGCAGGCGACAGCCTGTGCGGTTACAACATGAGGGCTGCGTCTCGCCACTCTGCCAATTTCTACAATCGCTTCCCGAAGAACGTGGAGCTTGTTTTTTCGCCAAGCAACGTGGGCGACGGCATGGACTATCCGCCTCGCGACGTGCTCACCGACCTCTCCTACACTGAGCTGAACCCTATAAAGGCGGCTTACACATATTATAATTGTGATACAGGGCAGCGCATGTGGGACACCAACTGTGTGGTGCAGGCTGTGGAGGGCGATGACGGCTACCTGCTCTCGCCGCGCGGCTGGGCAACGTTCATAGACCGTGGAGAGGAGTCTCTGCTGTTGTTCCGCGAAGACGAGAAGGGCAACGCCCGCTACCAGCTCCTCGGCGACAGCTATTATCTTCAAGACAAGGTGATGGACATACGCCGCATGACACGACTCACCCCTAACCCGTCAGCATGCACCATAGAGGCTCCGCAGCCGCAGATAATGGGCAGGCAGGCTGCCGACTGGACGCGCCCGAGGCTTCAGCTCCTTGCCGACAAATATATGGGTTCGGCAGGCAACAAGCTCGACCCTGACGACATCCGTCAGCTGTTCTATCCCCTCGGCTACACGGGACCAAACTGGAAAGACTATGACGAGGCAGAAAGGATGGTCGTGGATTATACGTACGAGCGGATGTTGCAAAAAGCCATTCATTTTGGCAAAAGGAGCATGGTGATTGTTACGGGCGCTCCCGGCGTGGGCAAGAGCTATGCCGTGAAACAGCTGAAGCTGAAAGACGCCGGGCTCATCTATGATGCCGCCTTCTCAGAGCAGAGCAAGCTCACTGCCGCCATAGACCGTGCGCGCGCCGCAGGCATAAAGCAGATTACCGTAGTGCCCGTTTATAACGACATACTGACAAGCTACAAGAACACCATCAACCGTGGGCAGAACACTTGGCGATACACTGCGTTGGACTACATGGTTTCGTCGTTCCGTGCCAACCGTGGGTTGTTGCAGAAGTTGCGTGCCCAATACCCCGAGGTGGAGATACGCCCGGTGGACTGTTCTGGCAACCTCGGCGCAACCAAGGTCAGCCTTGACGAGGCTTTGCGGTGGCGCTATGAGGTCAGCGAGCAGGAACTTGCCGACTTGCTTGCCTGCCTGCGTGAAGCCATCAACAACGGCGAGATAGAAAACGGGTCGGTGGCTGCCGCCACGGGCGACGTGCTATCCATACCCGGGCTGGGCAAGGCAAACCTTGACGTGGCTAAACAGATAGACAAAAAGGTGAAAGAGATAGAGAGGGCAAATCGCATGAAATATTAAAAAAAGAACTGAAACATGAAAAACAAGATATTTTTATTCTTGGCGTTGGCATTGCTCGCCGCCTCCTGTGGCGGAACCGGCAAAGGCAAGCAGGACGGTGGCGACTCTACGGCTGTTGCCACGGCAGACCTGGATAATTTGGCTGAGGCGCAGGAACCCGATTCGGTGTTCTTCCCCAAGCCCGACCCGTTAAAAGAAGATGCCTATGAGGACCACGAGAACATGCCTGTTTATTTTGCCTTCGTGGGTCGCTTCGCCTCCTACGAGGAGCTTAGGCAAAGCCCATTCTACGGTTATTTGTGCCAGCGCATTCCTGAGCTTGCACAAACGAAGGGCTTCACGGTGAACACCACCGACAAGGTGAACGACGTGTGGATGCTCATACCGACGGTGAAAAACGTGTGGTGCAAGATAAAGGCTTTCACGCCCGACATGTTTGTCCATCAGGAACGTACAGACAATGCAAAGACATACTACGCTTCGGAAAACATGAAGCCCACACTCGTACACGCCTCTATGGAAAACCGTGGAAGCATAATAGTCGACTTTTCGGCGGCAGCAGCCGATGGCGATTTTGGAGCCAATGCTGCCATGTTCTGTGCCCCGTGCCACACTATGCCGGAGAAAGAACTGAAGCTCGTGCCGTTCGACCACGATGAAGATACAGTCTATGTCTCTATTCCCACGGCGCCCATGTATGTCTCGCAAGGCAAATGGTGGAAAGGCAGGGAAAGCAAGCTTGCCGTTAAGATTAGCGCAAACGGACAGGTGTCTCTCAAAGATGGCAACGGCAAGGAAACAAACTGTTCCTACATAAACTATGACCACAAGCAAAAGTGGATGATGGCGGTAAAGACGGACGACGGCAGGCAGCGTGCCGTATGGGAATGGGAATTGTTTGACGGAGAAGGCGAATATAGCCCCACCCAGTTGGCGCTTACACAGTTGAAAGGCAACATCTTGCCCGTGAACAACAAGCGGATATTCTTTGTAGACCCAAATAAATAAAGCGGTATAAATGAACATTACTTTAAAAGTATTATCAATAGTCTGTCTGGCTGTAGCCATAGGTTTTCTATTAGTGTCGTGCAAGAACTTGATGAAGCCCGTGGACGGGCCGGGCATGGAGCGCGACTCTGCCGACTTTGCCAATGAGGTGGACAGCGTGAAGGCGCAAGCCGGTGCCAAGACGGCGGGTGCGCAGGATGGTGCCAACGCTATCTATGAGCCGCGGATAAAGGACGGTGCGGTGTACATAGACTTCAACATGGAGCGGTGTGAACAGTATGCCCAGGAGAAACTTGATGCGCCGTGCAACATCCTCAAGGAGACCTACAAGGTAGAAGGACTGAAAGGCCGCTGCGTGGAGACGCTGAAGTGCGTCATCGGCAAGGGAGGCAAGGACTTCGACGGTATAGGCGACCCATGCCTTGTGATGCGCACGGACAACGGGCGCGTCTATCTGCTCAGCATCAGAGAGGCTGTTGAGGAAGGAGACGTGACCTGCGGAGAGTTCATGAATTTAAAAGATAAGAAAGTTGAGAGCCTTGCCCTCTCGCAGGACGGGAAGCTGGGCGAGACACCGGAGGCTGTGCTGCAGGGCGGCAAGAAGCATCGCTTGGGGCTCAGCACCTGGTGGGGCTACTACGTGGTAGACGGCACCAGCTTCGTCATTCACCTTTCGCGCGACTGGTGCCTCACGCTGGAGCAGCGGGAGAACCCGGGCGCATGCAGCTTGGATGGCTGCTATGGCTCTAACGTGGCAGGACATGGACAGATTCTATTCTTCACCAACTTGGAGATAAGCATAGAAGCTGATGTTGATTTTAAAAGTGGGGAAGAACCTGCTGTTCTCTCCATGACGCTGGACTATAACAATGAGCAACTTTCCCTGCCGGCTCCAAGCGGTGAAGCGTTGAAGGTGGAGCGCCTTTACAACAACCCGTGGGATTGGGGCTATTTCCAAAATAAAGAATAAGCACATGACAAAAGCCCTGCTTGCCAAAATGTTCACTGCTGTCGTTGTGGTTTTGATGGTTGGCTGCTCAGAACCTGCTGACAAGATGACTGCCGTAAAGAGCCATGTCGGCAGCGTTGCGTCCGAGACCTCGAAAGCAGAATTGCCTGTGAGGCAATTGACAGACTCTGTGCCGAGCAGGGCAAAACAGTATTTCATTGTGGTGGACAAAGGCGCAATGGAGGTTCAGTTGCACCATGAAGATTCCGGCAAGGTAAAGGTTTACCGCTGTGCATTGGGCAGGGGACTGGGACAAAAACGGGAAAAAGGGGACTGTCGCACGCCGGAAGGGATTTTCTTTGTAGGTAATGTGTATGATAGTGCTGGTTGGTTTTACACGAGTCCGGAAGGCGTGCGCAGTCCTAATCCCGGCCAGTATGGCCCTAAGTTCATACGTATCAGCGGTGCAGGTTATTCTTCGATAGGTATTCACGGCACTGACAGTCCCCGCTCTTTGGGCAGGCGCGTGAGCCACGGCTGCATACGTATATCGAACAAAGACATACTTGAACTCGTGTCGTATGTAGAGCCGGGCATGAAGATAATAATCAAGCCAGGCCCCAAGGACATCCACGCTGACAAGCATCCGGAGCAATATGAGCAGCACGATGTGCAGCCGTCGGATGGCGTAGTGGCGGAAACCGACACGATGGTCATAGTCAAAGATAGTATCAGTACAATAGAGATATAAAACAAAACATCTAATGATCATGAAAACATCAATCTTAACATTATGCCTTGCGGCAGCTTCGTTGTCAGCCAATGCACAGTCGAATACGGACGCGAAAGTCTGGTATATGGACGGCGCGGCATACGTGGCAACATTCAATACAAGTACAAAGAACATCAAGATGGAGGGCGGCACGCTGGAGGAAGAACGGTCGTTCACGCTGAAAGTTCAAGATCCCAACGACCCGTTTCTTTACGATGTTGTAGGAGCTTCGCCGTCGTGGCTCAGTGCCCCACAGGCTTTTCCTGATGTGGAGGACGGAAAGGGCTACTACATCTTCACTACCAAGACCGGTGACGCACAGTCTATAATGTACCAGATACCGAGCGTTGCCGTGCTTGAAGACATAGTAAAGGGCGAGCTTGCATCCATAGTTGAGGGTGAATACAAGGATGCCTTGGGACGTAAGGCGCATATCACGGAAGGGTCATTGCAGTTGCCCGGCGAGAAGGGCTACAGCATGGAGTTTGGCAAGAAGGGGAGCACGCCCATCAACGTGATGGTGTCTAATGGCAAGTGCTGGCGTTTCACCGGCACCTACGACGGAGTGACACTCCGCCCCGTGCGCTTCAAGGATGGCAGCTATGTGGCAGTGGAAGGAGGTAAAACAATTCACCTTGTTCGCCAAAACGGCACGATGGGGCGGTTCCCTCAGACCTCGATGATGCCGATGCAGCACACCATGCTGCAATATCTTGACAACAAGGCTCTGCGCTACATGCGCAATGAGATTTATGTCCGTCTCGGCGGCACTATTGATCCTGAGTTCAATGCTTATTTTAAACGGCAGCCTTGGTACACTGCCAACCCTGACCGCACCCACCTTACGAAGCTGGAGCTTCACAACTTTGAAGTCATCAAGGCGGAGGAAAGCCGTAGGAAATGACAATACGAAATGCACTCAGATTAAATAATAAACAACAACAATGCTATGAAGAAAGCAACTATTTTCATTCTTATGACGGCAATGTTTTTGGTTGTCGCACAGGCGACAAGGGCACAGAAGCAGCTATATACCGCCACCATACTGAAAAACGGCGGCGTGAAGATAGACTTCGACCTTGCGGAAGCTAACAGGTATTCAGAATCATTCCTTGAACATCCTGCCCGCATTACAAAGTCGGCTGAGGTTGTGGGGCTGAAGGGAAGGATAGTAGAACTGCTAAAGGCAAGCATCGGCCCCGACTGGAATCCTGTATTGCTGATGCGCTCTGCCGACGGCAGGGTGTTCTTGCTTAACGTACGCGAGACGATAGACACGGGCGACTATACTTGCGGGCTGGTGCACGATATAAAGGGAGCCATTAGCTTGAAAGCAATGAAGCAGAAAGGACAACTTTGGACAACACCAGCCGCCATTCTGAAAGGTGGTAAAACGGCTTTCATTGTAGGTTCAGGTTCAGACAGCGGCTATTATGTCATTGACGGACACAATCTTGTAATCCACATTACGAGCGATTACGGCATAAACATTACAGACAAGGAAGGAAATCCTATAGTAAGCGGCACTTGGTATCAGTCAGCGGCAGGAAGCGGAATGATAACCATGTCGTGCGCTTTTGACAAAGGCAACACGGAGGTGGAGATGTATCCGGACGAATATCCTGAGAACGGCGAAGAACATCCTTCTTTTAAGATTTACTCTATCACCGGTCAGCCAGCCGCCTTGTTGCCGTTTGACAAGAAACTGAAAAGCGCGCTGAATGCCAAAGCTCCATATTGATAGTGTAATGGCGGCATTATAGAAAGACAAGATGAATTTGTACCACGAGTGAAAATAATTGTTTAAAAATGCACTTGTGCAAAACTAATGTTGTAATTTTGCATCAAATTAAACATTTTAATACTAAAAACAAATGAGAAAACTTGTTTTACTGCTGTGCCTTGCGCTGATGTGCATCGGGGCGCAGGCACAAAGCGAAGCTTTTATGACTCGTGGGCGTGAAGCCAAGAAAGCCGGAGGTGAACAGCTTGAGAACTTCAAGAAGGAGATGGCGCAGCTCGCAAAGAGCAATAAGGAGACGGATCTCGTGAACGCTTCCTACGGATACTATGGCATCAACGACACTGATGCAGCTAAGGCTGTCAACGAAACGATAAAGAAGAAGTTCCCTCGTGGGAAGTTCATGCGTAGCACTGACGCGCAGAAGCTGTTCAACATAAAGGGTGCTGCCGCCACGGAGAAGGCTTACAAGGAATGGCTTAAGACTTTCCCTGTTAAGAAATTCGGCAAGGATCAGAACTACGACGAGGCTACATACGCCGTGGCTTCGGCGTTTGCGCAGGAGGGCAATGAGGAAAAGGCTCTTGCTTACACCCGTGAGACGGCAAGGCCGGCGTGGAAATGCTTCACCTACTATGGCATTGGCTCGAGCCTTGAGAGGGCTGGCAAGAAGGATGCCGCAGGGCAGATGTACAAAGAAGGCAGTGAGTTTGCCGACACCGTGGTGCCACAGCTGTCTGGGGAGAACGACAAGTACCGGGCTTCGATGGTGTATAGCGCGTATGCCGACTGGCTTGCACGGAATGGCAATGCCGATGAGGCTTGGAACCTGTACAACAGCAAAGTTGGCGACAAAACACGCAGTTTTGGCTATTGGAAGCTCGCCGTACAGCACGGCAAGCCGATGCAGGCTTGGACTTACCTCGACGGCCTGTTGCGCAAGGGTGGCCTCAGCAAGGACGGCGAAGCCATCATGAAGGATGCATGGACTAAAGCAAACGGCAACAGCGAAGGCTTTGACGAATACGTAGAGCAGACAAACAAAGAGCGTGTGGAGGAGAAGCTGGCAAAGATACCTGAGCAGATGGTAAACAAGCCGGCACCCGACTTCACCCTTAAGGACATCGACGGCAACACGGTGCAGCTGAGCAAGCTTCGCGGCAAGGTGGTGGTAGTTGACTTCTGGGCAACGTGGTGTGGCCCTTGCAAACGGTCGCTGCCGGCAATGAAGATGACTGTTGAGAAATACAAGAACGACCCTGACGTGGCTTTCCTCTTTGTCCATACATGGGAAAGCGGCACTCCTGAACAGGCAAACAAGGAGGCAAAGGCTTACCTGCACGACAACGGTTTCGACGAGTTCCACCTCGTGATGGACACCAAGGATTCTGAAACAAAGACCAACAAGGCTGTGACGGCGTTTGGCGTGAAGGGCATCCCGGCCAAGTTCGTCATTGACAAGCAGGGCAACATCCGCTTCCAGGTTACAGGCTTCGGCGGTTCAAACGATGAAGCCGTGGCTGAGCTTTCAAAGATGATAGATCTTACTAAGGCTGCTGAATAACCCCCTTTTAACTCATAACATGTTTTTGCCTTTCTTGTGGGAATACCACAAGAAAGGCATTGTTTGTTTGGCGAAAGCTTGTTAAAGCATCGTTAGCTTATTCTTTCAGCCAATTCCTCAAGTTTATCTAATCTGTTTTTATTGTTCGTTTAATTTGGAATTTCGTCGAAGTAATGCTGATAGTCCGCTTAATTTGATAAATTCAATAATCACTTCTTTTCTTGTTGTACGTCGGCTAATCATCTTTGCAGGACGGAGCCATGCCCGTCGATGATGCGATGGCTGCTTGAATCAATAGTGTAGGTGAAGGTTCTGCCGTCGCGGAAATGGCAGACAAGGGTATTGCCCTGCAAGCTGACGTGCCCGGAGTTTGTATGATAGAAGTCGGACACTTTTATTTTGTTGCCGTTTATATGAATGGAGATATAATTGTTGTCGGTCATAATGCGCCATGAGCCTTGTATCCATTTTGGAATGCTGCCGTTGGCTCCTTTATCTGTCCCCGCCTCCTTTCGCCCGTTTTTCCGCAGGTTTTTCTTTGCCTTGACCTTGGAGAGGTTCTTTGCGTTTTTCGTGCTGTCAACAGACGTGCTGTCGGTCTGTATGCTGTCAGCTGCAATGGCAAGCTGTTCCATCGTCGCCTCGTCGCCTTCAGTGAAATGTCCCACGACTTTGTCAATGCCATAAGCAAACAGTCCGGCAACAACCAATACAAGGATAAAACCCATGATTACGTTCACAGTGTGCCTCATGCCATGCCTGTGATGCGGCGCATAGCGGTGCTCCCTTATGCTGTGCCCGTAGAAATCTACGTCGTAGTCATGCCGCTCGTCATGTTCTTTTTTAAGGTTGTTGCCAGCTCCGGCATTTGGGTCATGGCTTCTTTCACCGCCTACATAGTTTTTGTAGTCATGTGTGGTTCTACCCCAATTGCTTTCAATGGTTGAGTCAGTTGTCGAAATCGTTTTCTTTTTGCTGTTGTCGTCATCTCCATCCACTTCGCCCGTTGGCTCGCTGTAGGTAAACGGAGTCCCGCAACGCGGACAGTTGCATTGCACTTCCGTTATGCCTTGGGCTGTGGGAATATCAAACCTAAGCCTGCATTTAGGACATTTTACCTTCATTTCCTATATGTTTTTTTTAGACTGTAAGGACGGTCACGAGGACCGCCACTGCATTTGGGTGAATGTGGATATTACCTGAACTCCACGACAGCCTTCCTGGTAACAGTCCAAATGCCGTCTTTCAGCATTGCCTCACCAGGACTTACGGTGACAATGCGGTCGGGCATGCGGTGGGTGTTGCCTTGGACTTTGCAAACAGGTTTTACGAACTGGCTGACGCTAATCATTGCCGTAGCCACGGCATCGGCTGTCGACAAAAGCTTGAACTTGCCGTGCCCGTTGCCATCGGCGGTAAGCTCGTAGATGCTCTTGCCAATCTGTTCCTCTGGGCTTGTTTCAGTAAACGCGCCGTCCGGGGTAGGGGCTGGCAGAAAGAATGTTGACTTACTGCCGTCAGCATTGACTGTCTGGACACTATCGTTTGCGCCATCGCCATCTATTGGCTTTGCGTCATCAAGTGCAGTCTCTTTCAGTGCAGCGAATGGGTCGGTACCGGTCGCTTCATCGGCAGCAAGCGGCGCGTCGGCCTTATTGCCGTCAAGCGCGGCTTCGAGAGCCTCGACGCGTGCCGCCAGCTCCTTGTTGGCGTTTGCAAGAGACTTGTTCTGGTTTTCCAAAGCTCTGAGTCGCTTGAGCAGAGGCGTAAGGGCTTCGTTGAGCTGTGTGTCTGTTATATAATCTTTGTTTCCGAACATTTTTTCTTTATAGGAAAAGCAAGCCCTTGTGGTTGCACAGGTATGGCTTGCCGGTCATTTTCATTAGGCTGCTACAGTTTTTCTATCAAGTTCTCCCTTATGCTGCCAATGATAGGATAGAAGAACACGCAGTCCTCAATCTCGTCATCGGCATTGCGGTCGGTTGAGTTCTTGTTTACATAGTTCCAGCCCGTTATGAGGTGGTGCTCCAAGTCCTTGCCCACAAGCGTGCGGAACAGGTTGAGCGACTGGTTGTCTACCAAGAAGCGGTCAACCACCTGCATGTCGTCGCACAGCTTCAGGAAGAAGTCGTTGAAGTTCTTCACGGCATCCACAATCTCCTGCCGCACGTCTTCCGAATCCATGTCGGCATAGGTCAGCCGCTCCTTGCCAATGGTGGTGTAATGGTATATCAGGTTGGAGTCGAGGCTGTCCATGATGTGGTTCAGCTCGTTCACGTTGGCGCAGCCGCTCGGGTCACGCACTTGCATCAGTGCTCCGCGGCAGGTTATCTGCTTCGGCTCCTTGCGCTCCATGACAACCGAGAAGCCGTCGCTGTCGTATTTCTCGCCATACACACGCTCGAAGATAGCCTGTGACAGCAGGTCAAGGTCGCGCTGCGAGCCTACGATGTCGAGCACCTTCGAGCCTGTTCCTGAGAACATTACCGACCGCGGCTTGTCTATGCCACGGTGCCGCATGAGCTTTGCGACATAATAGATAAGTGCCGAATAGAAATAGATGAAGACAATCTTCAGCCGTCCGTCCTCAGACAGTCGGAGGTTATATGAGAACACGTCGTTGCCGCCCACGACCTTGTTGTTTATTACAGAGAACAGGAAAGCGTTGATTTCCTCGCTGCTCCGTTTGGCTGTTATGTCGTCAAGAATGCCGTTGAGTTCGCCGTAGCGGTCGTCGTCGGCATCAAAGAGCCGGCGGAAATAGTCAACATACCTCACGGTCATGGGGTTGGTGTCGCCGTGCGGAATCTCGGAGAAGCCGTCGCCAAAGAGCACGTTGGCGGCAAAGCGGAACGATGTAAGCAGCGTGGGCTGTGCCTCGCCGGCGCGGAACACTACCACGTCTGACGTGCCGCCGCCTATGTCTATTGAGGCTACGGTGGAGGCTGCGCCACGGAATTGGCTCGACACCTTATAATAATAGTACGGTGCTACCGACTCCGGCATCTCTATTAGATTATGGCTGTCAGGCTCCACGCCGAACACCTCGCGGAACGTCTTTGCCCATAGGTCGCCGAGCCGCCTTATGCCGCCAACTTTCATCGACAGTGGATAGAACCACACGAGGCGCGTCTTTGTGATGTCGCCATTCTCCAAGAGCACCTTCGTGCGCATCAGGAGAGCCAGCTCCGTCAGGAAGGCACGCACGCGCTTCGACGTTGATATGTCTGTAGACCATTTCAGGTTGGGCACTATGCGGTTGCCATAGCCCACCGATTCTTTCTCATAGATAAACGGGATGTCGGCATCGCCAAGAGCCACCATTTCGTCAACGTTCTCAACGTCGAGCCGCTCACACTCCGAGAGCACCGTGCGCTGAGGAAAGCCATAGTCGCCGCCAATGTCCTTTGGCAGGAACTCCTGCCTCATTATGACATCGAACAGCTGGTGGCTGCCGTTGTAGAGCGTAGCCATGAGGCGTTCCCGCGAAGCCGAGTCTACTTTCAGCGGCTGCGGCTGTTGTCCTTGCCTTATGCTCTCGACGTGGGTGTTGGTGGTGCCGAAGTCAACGGCAAAGGTAAAGGCGTCGTGACCTTCGATATATTGCGGCCATCGTGGGCAGACCAGTCCTTCCGCCACCACGATGCCGCGCTCGTCTTTCACGTGCACGGCTATGTAGTCGAAGTCGTTGCGCAGCCTGTAGTAGTCGCTGCCCACGCGTTTCTCGCGCTTCACCGACCTTTCGCGCCTCACCGCCTCCACTTCGCCGCCATGAGCGGTGGCTGTGGCTTGACGGTGAAACTCCAAGCCTATGCTGTAGTTCTCAAGCAATCCGAGAGCACGGTCAACCATTTGCACGTTGTATTGCTTCAGAGCCGGGTTCTTGATGAATGGGAAAACGCTCACGGCGAAAGGCACGGTCATGAAGTGTCCGCGGTCGTTCTTGCGGTCATAGCGCATGTCCACGCCTACGGCAGGCACGTACGTCCGCTCCAAAGCCACGTAGCGGCCTTCCTTCTGCACCGGCACGCGCAGCGTCACCTTCACCGTCTCCTGCTGGCCTGAGCGTGTGTGCATCATCTCGAAGCGTGGCCTGCCGCCAATGGTGCCCATGAGGTCTTGTACTGTGAAATACTTGAAAAATGTCTTTGTCAGCGGAAGGAGGAAACCGGCACCGTCGGTTTCGCGCGAACCTTGCATGAGATTGCCGTTGAAAAAGCAGTCGCTGTCAATGGGATAGTCGAGCTTGATGAGCGTAGGCTCAAAGAAGTCATTGTCGGTAAGCCACGGATACTGGTGCGACGTAGCTGGCAACACGCGCTTTTCGGGAGTTATGCTGTAGTCGGCAGGCGTTATCGTGGTGGCATCGTCCCACGGCCGTGTTATGTATCTGAACGGGTCGCTCTGCGGAGTGCCGAGATGGTTGCGCAATATCAGCGGCAGGCGTTCGCCGTCGGGCTTTATCGTCGGCACAATGCGGAAGTCGCTGCGGCTTATAGCCTCCTCCGTGTCCTCTTTCCTGGCACACCAGAAAGGCGCGCCAAGTGCCTGCACGCCGTCCTCGGCAGGCTGGAAGTTGGTTTGCAGGTACAGCAAAGCCTTGTCACGGCTGTCCAAGTCCACTGATGAAGGGTTGCCGATGTCGGTAAGAATCTCCTGCCGCAGGTCGGGCGTTAGCATTTGGAAACACGTTATGAGGTAGGCGTTCACCTCGCCGCACCAACGCTTAAGGTCAGGGTAAGCAGTGAAAAGGGCATATATATAACGTATGAATCGCGCCTCGCGCATGTAGAGAGGGCGTGTCAGCTCAAAGAGCTTTACGTTTTGCTCCACCGGTAAGTCATAAAGCCTTGGCATGGCGTTGGGCGTAGCCATGAAAAGAGTGACGGGCGACGTGCAGCCTATAGCCTCGCCGTGGTAGAACAGGAAATAGAGGCGGTCCATGCGGTCGAAGTTGAATGCCTCTTTGTCCTGCTCCAGGAACATCCTCATGGTGTCGGCGAGCAGCTTGTGTTGCTCGTCCGCTTCAAGCTGCGCCAGGGCAGTGTCGCGGTTCCACTCCACCACCTTCAATCTGTCTTGCAGTTCCGGCATGTCAAAAAATAGCTGCGCAATGTCCAGCGCGCCAGCCACAAGCCTCTCGTCCATGAGCTCGCCGTTGAGGCGGCTGTTTGTTGAAAGACGGCGGAAAGCGTTCTTTACCAAGTCCATCTGCGCGAACGGTGACGGTATGGCCGTGCGTGGCTTAAGCGACAGTCCTCCGTTGGGGTCGCTTATCTGGTTTATTTCGTCGGCACTGTATTGTCCGCCGAGCGTTATCCAACCCTCGCCGGTAGTTTTGTTATTGTATGATAGAATCTTCGACATCGTGTTTCCTTTACAGTTCACAAAGTTATGAAAAATTTGGCTGAAAAAGCTTACGATGGCTCATTTTTCTTCTTCTGCGCCCACTTTTTAAGAACTGCACCTTTTACATAAGGCATCACTGCACCTTTACATAAGGCATC
>CAZEEP010000001.1:152469-163231 GCA_964511295.1 uncultured Prevotella sp. | reverse complement strand
TTTTAAGAACTGCACCTTTTACATAAGGCATCACTGCACCTTTACATAAGGCATCACTGCACCTTTACATAAGGCATCTTTGTATTTGTTCTTGTTGCGCATTTTTATTGAAAATCCTCAGTAGAGTTGCGCATTTTCAATGAAAATGCGCAGCAAAGATAGTTTTTTTTCTCATTGCCGTGCTTTCGAAAGGGCATTATTAGTATAAATTAACCGTAATAATAACTAAAATATTTGCATATTACGCTCGCAGGCTGTAATTTTACAATCTAAAATACAGCAAACCATAAAAACCACATTATGAAGTATTTAAAGACAAAGCTCATCGGCGCAGGCGTCATTGCCATGCTGATGGCATCGTGCGGTGCCGACAAGGGTGCTCAAATTACCGTTGCAGGCCTTAATCCTGCCGATTTCGATTCGACCATCAACGGCAAGAAGACAGAACTCGTGACTCTTAAGAACAATAACGGCATGGAAGTGTGCATCACCAACTATGGCGGTCGCATAGTCTCCATAAGCGTTCCTGACAAGGACGGCAAGCCCACCGACGTGGTGCTGAGCTATGACAACATACGCCAGCATGCCGATACGTTGGAGTACGCCTCCAACTACGGCGCAACCGTAGGACGCTACGCCAACCGCATAAAGAACTCGAAGCTCGTCGTTGACGGAAAGACATACAGCCTCACGCCTAACAACAACGGCAACTGCCTGCACGGCGGAGGCAACACCGGATGGCAGCAGCAGGTGTACGACGTGCAGGCTAAGACCGACTCGTCGGTAGTGCTTGCCCTTGCCGCACCCGACGGAGAGAACGGCTTCCCGGGCACCGTGAAGGCTACAGCCACCTATACCCTCAAGAGCAACAACACCCTTGACGTGGTCTACGAGGCTACGACGGACAAGGAAACCGTGGTCAACATGACCAACCACAGCTATTTCAACCTCAACGGCGACCCGTCGAAGGACGGCGAGAACATGGTGCTTTACATCAATGCCGACAGCTTTACGCCCACCGACACGCTGTTCATTCCTACAGGCGAGATACGCAGTGTAGACGGCACGCCTATGGACTTCCGCAAGGCGCACGCCCTGTCCGAACACATCAACGACACTTCCTACGAGCAGATAAAGAACGCCGGAGGCTACGACCACAACTGGGTGCTGAACACGTTCAAGGATGGGAAGGGCGATGACACCACAGTTGCCGCAAGTCTTTATTCGCCTGCGACAGGCATCCTGCTCGAGCTCTATACCAATGAGCCAGGACTGCAAGTCTACACCGGCAACTTCCTTGGCACGGGCGTGGCATGCAAGCACGGCATCAAGTATCCGAAGCATGCAAGCGTGTGCATGGAAACACAGAAGTTCCCCGACTCGCCTACTAAGATTGTCAACAAGACCTCTGGATGGGAATACTCCAACCCGTATCTGAAACCAGGGCAGAAATATTACAGCCACTTCGCCTACAAGTTCTCGGTGAAGTAATACGGTTCTTAACTCCTAACTCCTAATTCCTTCCTCCTAACTAAAAAACTTGGCAAAGCCATTGCAATATTGAATTAAAAATAGTATCTTTGCGGCGTAATCGCGCTATGCTCACACTGTGACCGCGGCGCGATTACGCCGCTGACATAAATAAAACACAATAAAACAACCATCCAATGAACGACATTAAAGTGATGAACCATGCAGCCGACAACATACGCATATTGGCTGCAAGCATGGTAGAGAAAGCCAAGTCGGGGCATCCTGGAGGCGCAATGGGAGGTGCAGACTTCATAAACGTGCTCTTCTCCGAATATCTCGTCTACGATCCTGAGAACCCCATGTGGGCAGGCCGTGACCGCTTCTACCTTGACCCCGGCCACATGAGTCCCATGCTCTATGCTGCGCTCACCTTGCAGGGCAGGTTCACCATCGACGACATCAAGCAGCTGCGCCAGTGGGGCAGCGTTTGCCCGGGCCACCCTGAGCTTGACCTTGCCCACGGCATAGAAAACTCATCCGGCCCTCTTGGGCAGGGGCATGCTATGGCAGCAGGCGCGGCAGTCGCCGAGAAATTCCTTGAGGCACGTCTTGGCCATGCGCCCATGCAGCACCGCATATTCGCTTATATCAGCGATGGAGCCGTGGAGGAGGAAATATCGCAGGGCGTGGGGCGCATAGCCGGGAAGCTCGGGCTCGACAACCTCATAATGTTCTACGATGCCAACGACATACAGCTCTCCACCACCGTGAGCGAGGTGATGAACGAGGACACGGCAGCCAAATACCGTGCATGGCACTGGAATGTCATCAGCATTGACGGCAACGACGTTGAGCAGATACGCCGCGCCCTCGACGAAGCCATAGCCGAACCCGACCGTCCTACGATAATCATCGGCACCACCGTCATGGGCAAAGGCGCGCTGAAGGCAGACGGCACAAGCTATGAGCACAGCGTGAAGACCCACGGCGCGCCGCTTGGCGACGGCGCCTACATCAATACCATAAAGAACCTTGGCGGCAATCCCGACGACCCGTTCGTGATATTCCCCGATGTGGAGCAGCTCTATGACAATCGCCGTAAGGAGCTGGAAAAGATTGTTGCCGTGCGCCATGCAGAGGAAGCTCTGTGGGCAAAGGAAAATCCTGAGAAGAAAGCCCTCATGGACGAGTGGTTCTCTGGCAAGGTACCGGCGATAGACTGGAGCAAGGTGGAGCAGAAAGCCGATGTCGCCACGCGCGTTGCCTCGGCGGCATGCTTGAAAGTTCTCGCCCAAGAGGTGCCTAACATGATTTGCGCCTCAGCCGACCTCAGCAACTCAGACAAGACAGACGGCTTCCAGAAGGAGACCCACGACCTGCAAAACGGCGACTTCACGGGTGCGTTCTTCCAGGCAGGCGTGTCAGAGCTTACTATGGTTGACATGTGTATCGGAATGATGCTTCATGGCGGTACTATGGCGGCAATGGGAACGTTCTTCGTCTTTTCCGACTACATGAAGCCCGCCATACGCATGGCAGCCCTCATGGGCGTGCCCGTGAAGTTCGTCTGGACTCACGATGCTTTCCGTGTGGGTGAGGACGGGCCTACCCACGAGCCGGTGGAGCAGGAGGCTCAGATAAGGCTCATGGAGAAACTGAAGAACCACAAGGGCTTTGACAGTGTGCGCGTGTTCCGCCCTGCCGACAGCAACGAAACCACCGTCTGCTGGCAGATGGCTATGGAGAACACCGACACGCCTACCGCTCTCATCCTCTCGCGCCAGGGCGTGAAGAACCTGCCCGAGGGCAACGACTATGAGCTTGCGCGCAAGGGTGCCTATATCGTCAAGGGCAGCGACGCCGACCCCGATGTCATCCTCGTTGCAAGCGGCTCTGAGGTGGCAACGCTCCTTGACGGTGCTGCGTTGCTGCGCCAAGAGGGCATACGTGTGCGTGTGGTAAGCGCGCCGTCCGAAGGCCTGTTCCACCGCCAGCCAAAGGAATATCAGGAGCAGGTGTTGCCTGCCGACAAGAAGAAGTTCGGACTCACGGCAGGGCTGCCTTGCACGCTCGAAGGGCTTGTGGGCATAGGCCCCAACAGCCGCGTCTTCGGTTTGGAGAGCTTCGGCTTCTCGGCTCCCTACAAGGTGCTCGACGAGAAGCTCGGCTTCACGGGCGACAACGTATACAGACAGGTAAAGGACTTCCTCGGAAAGTAAGCTTTTCCTGACAAGCCTTCTGGCATGCTTGGCCTGTCCTTAAAAGGCTTTTTGCTTATCCTCCAAAAACTTTCAAAAATGGATATAAAACTTTTTTGAATGTTTTTGGAGGATATTTTTTTTACTGAAACTCAGTGAGGAGCAATGCTGATACCGTAGGTTGCAGAAGAAAAAAAACAGCGCAATATGCGGTATCAGCGAGAGGAATAAAATCTCCTTGGCATGTTACTTCGCCACGAACTTCTTGCCACCCTTGATGTACAAGCCATGCTGAGGCTTGCCACTCACACGGCGACCCTGAAGGTCATAGACGGTAGAGGCATCGGCATCACGGTTGGCGGCCTTGTCGGCGCTGATGGTGCTTATGCCCGTTGCATCATCGCCGAAGCTGATGATGAACTGCTTGGCAGAACTTGTGGTGTCGTTGAAGTAATCCTTGCGCAACTGCATGTATGCACGGTTAGGGCCGAACGTCAGAGGATATGTGAACCTGATGAAGTAATAACCCTTTTCGGCACTGTACTGCAACATGAGGTTGTAGAGCGACTCGGCAGCGCCATCATAGCTGTGAACACCCTCGTCGTTGGCAGGATATACACGGGTGTAGCCTATGGCAGGCTGCAACAGGTTTCTCTCCGGAACAGAATACTTGTTAGCCACAGGCACCTCGTAGGTCTTGCCAGCCTCGCCCTTGAGATACAGGCCGGTGTTGGCAGGAACAGCATCCACCTCCTTCATATTCACGATGTTAGTGTTGTCCTTGATGCCGGTAGCGATGTATGCCTTTAGACCGTCAACGTTGCTGAAGTCGAGAGGCTTGTCGCTGGAATATGTACTCTCGTCGCTGTTCAGCGTCACCTGCACATATTTAGGAATTGTCTCGCCATTCTTGTTGAATGTCGTCAAGTCGCTATAGCCGTCAGCAGGCTCCAGATACCACTTGGCGTCGTTGCCAAAGCTATTGGCATTTTCTTTTTTGCCGCCGAATACCAAAGGATTGGCAACTCCTTCTTTGTCCTTTTTCCATTCTTCCGTTGACTGGTCATACTTACCGTAGGTTACGATGTAAGTCTTGTTTGACGGGTCGTCAAGATCAATGCTACCTTTGTCCCATTTACCCCACGTATACTCTATATAGTAAGAGTTGTCGCCATCGCCGGTGTCAACGAGCTTGAAGCCGGGAATCAATGTTGTACCCCAGGAGATGGTCTCTTTGCTACCATCATTGCTCTCGTAGATAGTGTTTCTGCCTTGTATGCCCCAACCGTTTGGGGTATACTCAGGGTCAGCGATGGTGTAAGTGTCATCGGCTGCTTTTGTAAACACCTCGGCGGTCCTGTCATTGTCGTTGTCTACAAGTGAAGGGATGTCCGGTGTCTTTGCTTTGCCACCGGTCTTGATATACTTTCCCTGTCCTTTGTTCTTGATGTAATAGCTTCTTGCTGCAGTGGGCTCGGCAACGACATCCTTTGCCTGCAAGGATATGCAGTCGATGTTTGGAGACTCGCCCGTGAGGTTGCTCAGGCTGATGGTGTTGTTGCCACTGACAAGGCGAACGTCAAGAGAAGCCACAGACGGTGCGCCTGTATTCAAACCGGCAGTTTTTGGCAACTGCTCTGCGCTGAGAGCGGTCTTCTTGCCATTCACATACACATCCAAGGTGCGATTGCCGTTAGAGAGGTAATAGATGTTCAGAGTGTAAGTGCCCTTGGCCTTAGCGTTATAGTTGAAGTTGAGCTGGTTGCCGTAGGCAAGCCACTTCACGTATTTGCCGCCTGAGCACTCGTT
This sequence comes from uncultured Prevotella sp., assembly GCA_964511295.1. Lineage (GTDB taxonomy): Bacteria > Bacteroidota > Bacteroidia > Bacteroidales > Bacteroidaceae > Prevotella. Next base: position 157,751 of record CAZEEP010000001.1, on the reverse strand, counting down.
GTTGTCACCTGTCTGTATAGGCTGTGAAATCGGATAGGTTGTCTTGTCTCCACGGTTGTACTGCTCGGCATACTCAGCTTCCATCTTGTCGCCCGCAACGTTCAGCGAGCCTGTGCCTTCCACCTTGAGCACGATAGCCGGGTCGGAGACGTCGGTATAGTCCAGATTCTCCATACCGTTACGGTTTTTGACCTCATCGTAAGGATATTTGTTTTCTCGGCAGAGGTCGTTGATGGTAGTACCCTTGATTACGAGAGAGCCGTCGGCACGGTTCAACGTAACCTGGTCTGTTATGTCGGTAGGCGTGCCCTCGTCATCGGCAAGGTCTTGAGCCCATACCTTGACAGTACCTGTCGGCAGCCCGTCCTTATACTTAATGGTCAGATTGTTATAATAACCGAAGATACCCACAGGCTCCTGGTTCGTAGGCGGCTGCACGGTGACGTTGATGCCTATCTTATTATAGACATTATTCACATATCTGTTTATGGCAGCAATTGCCGTTGCGCCGCTTGGATAGTGAGAAGCGAGAATGAAAGGACGGCTGCCAAAGTTGGCTTCTTTAGTGGTGCCGTCACCGTTGAACGATACGGCAACTCCATCAATATTTGAACCGCCGGTGTTGTCAGCATCTGTATAAGAAGGTAGAGCTATGCCACGGCTGACGGTGTTGTATGTCTTTGAAGCGCCTTCATTCATCTTAGCCATTGTTCCATCGGCTTTCAAAGAAAAGTGACACTCCTCGCCGTTAATGCCGAACGGCTGTGCTATGCGATGCCAGTGCACGGCACGCACAATCTCGTTGAGGCGGTGCTTGATCATTCTGCCGTTTGCTTTCTCCTCGAAGTAATTGTCAGCACTGCCGTTAGGCAGGTTGCCTACCAGCGGATGTCTCATGATGCCGATGGCGCAACCCAGTCCGGCTGCGATATACGGCTCGTCCTCACAGTTGATGACACCCCAGCCATTCTTGTAAGGCTTGAAGTTGCGTTCCAGGATGCGTGCGATACGATTGATTGTTTCTGCTTCGGCACGTTCGTTTGTCACATCGTAGGTGCGTACGACCTCAGATTTCTCTATCACCTGGAGTATGCCGTCGTCATTACCATTTTTTTGGAAAGTGCCATGCTCAAGGATAAGATTCTTGTTGATGTTCTGTGCCCAGTCTGTAAGGTTCTGGCGATACGGGATGTTTCTTTCTTGGGTGTTTTTCACATCCCAGTCCACCTTCAAGTAGTTTACGCCTGCATCACCGAGTTCCTTCAGGCGTGCCTTCCAATAGCTTTCGTCATTCTCTCCGTCAGGCACATCGCATGCCACCCACAGGCCGAGGCCTTTATAGTTGTATTCGCTACCGGTTACCTTGTCGACGAGAGCTTTCATGCCAGCCGTGGCGCTGCCTTTGGCGAAAGACGGGAAGCGCTCGTCGTTGAGGATGTTGGTGCCGTAAGGAGCCATGCCTCCATATTTGTCCGCGTTTCCGGGTCTACGTCCGTTTTTTTTCAAAGGAATATCCCATGAGTCGTCAAGAACCAGGATCAGGTCTTTGTGGAGTGACGGGAAGAAGCTTGCCCAGTCCTTGTACTTGTCATAGAGATTGACCGTATCATTATCTATGGTAAAGCTGTTGTCCTTGTACACTTTATTGCCGCCGAAGATGTTGTCTTCTACCATCATGGCGCGGATGTATGGCGACCCCGTGTTGGAATCATTCTTGTAGTTGGCGACATATCCCTGTATATTCCATGTGCAGAAATAGTCCCAGGTCTTTCCCGCAAACGGCTGGTCGGGCACCAGGCTGGCGTGTTGTGCCGGTCCCGGAAAGGCAGTCATGGCTGTCACTATCAGTGCTGCCGCGTTTTTCAGTATTTGTTTCTTCATACACATAAATGGTTATTTGTCCCATATTGATTTGTAGTCACTTTCAGTATCGTCAGGGTCGTCGAAGGGAAACTGCTTGGACAAAGGAGTTGCTTCATCGTTATCTGACCTGTTCTTGCTTATAGTAACCAGCATCTCGTCGCAGTCTACAGCTTTCACCTTGACTGACGGTTTTTGATAAAAGTTCTTCTTCGTTTTTACTTTCCTCATTTTTTCTTTTTAAATGTTTGGCTTAATGTTCTATATCCGTGTGTTCACGAATATTGCTCTTTCATAACCTTAATAGCCCTCCCCACAACTTTTCAGTCACGAGGAGGGTTTAAAAATTATGTATAAAATGAAATGATTAGTCCGTTGCTCGTTCAGAATGGCGAATCTTCGTCGTCACCGAAGCCGGTGTTCCATCCCCACTTGTTTTTCTTGGCTTCAATGTCTCCGTCACCGTCAATGATGTCTTCACCTGTAATACTCTGATAGAAATCATCGCCGGTGGGATCTATGCCTCTAACTGAAACATGAAAATGCTCCTGCATGACACCGTCTTTTCCGCATGTCGATACGACATCAATTTCAGGTGCAATATATTTCTTTTTCATTGTTGTACTTTTTTTTATTTCACGATAAACTTTCTGCCGTTACGGATGTAGATGCCACGATGCAGCTCGTTGGCGTTCACCTGCTGGCCGTTGAGGTTGTAGACCTTGTTGTGGGTCGGTGAGAGGTTCTTGACATCGTCCTCGCTGATGTTCTCTACAATCTGTACTATGCCGGTAGTGGAATTCTCAAAGTACCAGGGCTTTGCAGTTGTTGGAGAACCGGTTGAAGAATCGGTTGTCGGGCCATAGCCTGGCGCGGTATCTTCAATGTATGCTCTAAAGCCCTTCAGATGTTGTTTGCCACCGATGTAGAACTTAAATCTTCCACCGCTCAAAGTGTAAACTCCGTCAGGTATTTGTGTCTTATAAAGAACGGGGACGAACTTAAGTTTATAGCCGTCATGACCTTGTACGCTATATTCAAAGCCTTTGCCGTCTGTGATATAAGCATCAGTTTTGATTTGTCTCAAGCTATCGGGATAAACGGCAGTTTCCTCGTTTTCCGTGAAAAGGTCACTACTCTGGTTGCCGATATTCACATGCATGACATAATATTTTATACCCAACTCCTTTATATCATCGTCTGACATATTTGGTTCAATACCTAATAGCGTATTTCCAAAGCCTTTGTTATTATCAATGTTTCCATAACTTGAAACCAATGCGCTAAGCTCTGCGTTTGAAGACATGATATTCGCTGGTTTTGTTACCTTTATGAAATATGGCTTTCCTGCTTCTATGACATATTTATCGTCGCCTGCCCATGAGTCATCGTTCAGATCGTAAATGTAGAAGTAAAGCGTCTTGCCAGGGCTATCATAAAGATAGCCTACCCGTACTGTTTCTCCGAATGCTTCGTAAAGTTGAGCACGATTCATGTTGAATGGAAGGGCGATGGTGCTCCACTCGTTTGTGCCAAAGTCTCTCTGCAAGTATACAGGAACATTATCTAATACTCTCGTCTTGCCTTGATTGTTCTGTTGTTGACATTGCGACCACTGATATTTTGCTTTATCATCTTCATTAATTAAACCTTCGCCGGCATAATCCCAATTGTCTTTAGAATCCTGTAGTAACAGACCCTTGGGGCCACCGAGATATGAGGCACGGAAATGGTCAATTATGACAGGCGCTTCAGTGTTGCCCTTATAAACACCAAACTCTACTTTAGCATTGTTCTCCGGAACATAAATGCTCACTTCAGCGTTCTCATTATCCGCCTTTGAGAAAATTCTGCCGAGTTCTACCTCTGCATTGATACCGGGGTTGATTTCAATGTTTTCAAGAGCTATATCATTTCCATTTTCATTATTTGTAATCTCAATAACATTTGAACCTTCTTGCAATGGTATGAATGTAAATGCGGAAATTATCTCATTATCATTAATTCCACCATCTTTTGTGGACGGATCAAGAGTGAGTTCACGTTTAGTACCATTTACTGTTATCGATATGTCAGTTGGATAAACTGAAGAATACCACAATGACAAGCGATAGCTTCCATTCTTGGCATCATCAACAGTAAATGTCTTTGTCTTGCCTTTCTCAAATTTGATTTCCGGTCTATTGGTTATAGTGTTTATAACGTCCGAGAGCCGCTGGATAGTAACGTATGCAATGTCCGGCGCCCATCCGTTACCGCATCCAAAACTAATATATTTTTGGTTGTCCAGTTCAGTATCAAAGTACTGTGCTTGCAGAGTACCTGTTTGTCCCTTGAAGGTTAAAATATTTTTATTGATTTCAGTATCAAAAGTACCATATTTATACCAAGGTTTGTAATCTGTACCATTTGAGTTACAAATACCTACCCATACTTGTCTATCTTGATTATATTTGTTATAGGCATAAACTGTAATTCTATAGATGCCCTTAGGCATATCCTGCGAAGATATATCAAGGTTCAGTTCGTTGTCTGTATAGCCCTTATCCTTTATATAAGCAAGATCGATAGTTTTATCTTCATCTTTTTGACCTATAGCATGTTTGGTACCAATACCAAGATTTTTAATAGTCGTTAGGCTATTAGCTATGTCGTGAGCTGTACCTATTTCTATCTTATTTATTGAATCATTTTGACTAACAGAATATTTGCCCTCTTGTATGGTGTATATACTATCAGCGAGTGCATTTTTATCATTATTAAAAGTAGGCATATACTCGTGAATCTTATGATGTTCAGTATATAAAAGCCTTCCTCGCTCTACGATTATTCTATCCAGCTGTATAGTTCCATTTGTAGTTTTTATAGTAAAGGTGTTATTACCATTTTTGAGATAGAACTCCAGTGCAGCCTGTCCCGTACGATTGCCATTTTGAATTTCTTTCGTTTGGCCATTAGCATAAATGTTAGCAGTGCCGCCATTTAAGTAATATGACAATATATAGTACCCTTCTTCAGGAACGTTTACTGTGAAACTTGCAGTCTTCTCAGTACCGATATTAACATAGCTATAATTATTTATTATTTTCCCGTTACCATCAATCTTTGCAATATTCAAAGAGTTATGGAGATCGTTATTCACGCCATAGGAAAGGCCATTACCGGTTACTTCCGTCGTGTCTTCACCTTCTATGACTTTATAGAAATATTTAACACCGTCGACAGTAGAAAAATAAGCCATGTCGCGGTCTTGGTCGTACTGGTACTTAAGGTTGTTGCCAGCCTCGCTTTCTTTGTTGTCATAGGAGTTGTTTGCCGGTAACCGTTTTGTTGCATACTGAGCTGACGGATCTTTAATAGTCGTTGGTAACGTTCCCTCAGGATAAGTATCGTTTACAACATGTGCAAAGAGACAATCATCA
>CAZEEP010000001.1:139514-152369 GCA_964511295.1 uncultured Prevotella sp. | reverse complement strand
ATCATCACTGCCTCCGATGCCTTTAACAGAAAAACTATACCATCCTGCTTTAGGCAGGGTTACGGTCTGGGTTAAAGCGCCGGTCTTTTTGTTGGGCAATTTTGCCACGAAGTATCTGTTATAGTCGGTCCAAGCATCAGTTTCACCTATACCTATGTACTGGTTGCTGCTTGCTCCCGTTCCGCCTATTGGCCAAAAAGTGTTATCGAATTCTTTCAAGTCTCCTTGAAGTTTCCACGCCCTTTCTTTATTAGAAAGAAGGTGTTCGGCATTTGTACGATAGAAGTCTTCGTCCTTCATCAGCCATGTCGCGTCAATATTATTGCTATTGGTTGCGTATTGAGCAGCCTTGTCAAATGCCTCCAGAAGCATCTGGCGAGTGACAAGAATAAAGACGGCAGCATTTTCCGGCACCCCACTATCAGCTTTGGCAATGTCAAACGGTGAATGCTTGTCATCTATAACACTCTGAATATTATCGCCGTTGAAGTTCTTAAGTACGACATAATATTCGTCGGAGCTATTATATGTAACACCTCGGGATGTGATATTATCTCCGTATGGAGAACCTTTTAAGTAAAAGTAATTATTTACCAGACTATCTCTTTCACCGTTTGCATCAGTAAAAGACCATGATTGAATCAAGTCGGAGCCGTCGTCGGAACGGTCCATGAATAAAGAATTACCATGGCGAGCGAGATTGTATTGTAATTTGTTGGAATATTTGTTTTCGTTTGGCTTATTAATGAAATTGGTTATGATGTCCAGCGTACTATTATTTTTTCTAAATGCAAATGGAGCGCCAACGTCCGACAGTCCGATACCGGTGCCGTCGTGGCCGGTAGCATTGACAAACATGTGCGCGTGAACCTCATAAAGATAGACTACTTTGTCGGGATCATTGTCAAGTGGAGCAAGTCCCTTTATAAGGTTTTTATCCGTTGTAGGAATATTGGCGACATCGATAGTCTCTTTGGGACCTATGCCTGCAACATTTGTTACCCAATCATACGCCTCCGCATTTTGGGTAGAGAACATGGAGAGAGCCACGGTCAAGGCACTGACGAGCACCTGTCCACCCGATGCAGCCCCCATTCTAAGTTTTTGCTGCAACAGATGTGTGAATTTAATAAATTTCATAGGGTTATATTTTTAAAGTTTACATTTTGTTCTGCCAGCCACTGCGTAGGAGCTTTGGCTGATGCTCTCGGTGGAAACGTCTTGGCACACGGGCGGGCAGTTGAGGTTGCACACGCAGCCGACAGTGGCCTGCGCGCCTTCTTCCGGTGTAGTGCCTTCATAAGGTGTGGTTTGTGCGCTTGCAATCTGTGGACTATGCAATGCGAGCAAGCCCAATGTAAGCATCAATAATTGTTTAAACATTCTCATATACATTCACTATTAAAAAAATATATTCACTTAATTTTCTCTAAATGCTTGTTTCTTTTGCGAAGCATGACTTTTCCACTCTTGGCATCTGTGGAAGAAAGGCGCACATTGTATATAATATAATGTGAGTCTGATTTTTTATAATTAGGTTGTAATCGGGTGATTGGCGAAAATTGTTGTAACTTTATAGTGTTTAATTACAAAGATTGCAAACAAAAATCTCTATGCTCACCAAGGGGCAAAGTTACTGAATTATTTTGTATTGCAGATGATTTCTGCAAGTTTTTTTTGATGCCATGATAGAAAATGTACGTTAAAATCAGAAAAAACGGCATTGTCGTCGTGCTTCCACCATGTCAAAGGCTGAAATCATGCTAATTTTCCATGTCAAGAAGATGATTGGTAGGGAAAAAAGCATTAACTTTGCAACCGCCAACTGTGTTGGCGTCATATTCATCAACCGTTTGTCTCATTTGGCATTACCGCCACGAAACACACATATATATATATGAAACAATCATCAGCAAGCGCCTCTGTGCCGGCTTTCGGCTTTGCCGACACCAAACCCCATTATGAACTGCTCGACGGCCTTCGCGGCGTGGCAGCCCTGCTCGTTGTCTTCCACCACGTTTTCGAGGGCTTTGCCTTTGCCGGCTCGGTCAACGGTGCCGCCGACGGCACTATCAGGCATCTCAATCACGGCTATTTGGCTGTGGATTTCTTCTTCCTTCTCTCCGGCTTCGTCATCGGCTATGCCTACGACGACCGTTGGCGGCGCGGCTTCACGCTCTCCGGCTTCTTCCGCCGCCGCGTCATCCGCCTGCATCCTATGGTGGTGTTTGCCGCCGTGACGGGCTTGATAGCTTTCCTTGTCCAGGGCAGCGAGCGCTGGGACGGCAGCAGCGTGCCGGTGTCTATGGCTATGCTTGGCCTGCTGGCTGCAATGTTCATGATTCCTGCCTGGCCTGGCGCGGCGTACGAGGTTAGAGGCAACGGCGAGATGTTTCCGCTCAACGGCCCGGCGTGGTCGCTGTTCTTTGAGTATATAGGCAACATACTCTACGCCCTGGTCATACACCGCCTTTCCACGCGCGCGCTTACAATGTTGACAGCCGTCCTGGGCTGCCTGCTTGTATGGATGACCGTTGGCGACTTCGTGGGCGAGGGCATGTTCGGCATAGGCTGGACGCTCGACGGTGTGAACTTCTGGGGCGGACTGGTGAGAATGCTGTTCCCCTATTCGCTTGGCATGCTCATGTCGCGGTGTTTCCGCCCGGTGAAGGTCAAGGGCGCTTTTTGGATTGCCACGGTAGTGATGACGGTGCTGTTCATGGTGCCATACATCCCCGGCAAGTCTCCCGTCTGCTTCAACGGCGCGTTCGAGGCAGTTTGCATAATCGTCGTCTTCCCGGTTCTGCTGTGGCTTGGCGCTTCCGACCGGACGGCAGGCAAGCGTCAGGCCGCCGTGTACCGTTTCCTCGGCGACCTGTCTTATCCGCTCTACATTGTCCACTATCCGCTGTTTTACCTCTTCTACGCCTGGCTCATCCGCACGCAGACATACGAGCTTGGCTGTTGTGTGCCTGAGACGATTGCCGTCGTGGCAGGCAGCATAGCGTTGGCGTGGCTGTCGATGCGCTTCTTCGACGTGCCCGTGCGCCGTTGGCTGTCGAGGAAGTTGCAGTAAATTTCTTTACAATACCCCTTCTGAGAATCGCGTATTTGCGACAAGGCAACAGGTCGGTCGCAAATACGCGATTCTCAGCTTGGATTGCAATCGGCTGACTATTAACGGGTTGTAATATCCGTACAAATATCGTGATTTTCGGCTTCCTTCTTTACGGCGTAAAGAACAGACCTTTACGCCGTAAAGAGCAGTCGTTGCCGCCGTAAACGCGCATCGTTTGCGCCGTAAAGAAGATGCCTTTGCGCCGTAATGATGGTTGCGCGGCTGTCAGGCAGTGTGGCAAGCAAGGCGAAACCGTCCGAATGTTAAAGCGTTTGACTTCTATTTGACCACTTTTTTACGCCTTTGTTTTTTGTCACTTTTATTTACATTTCTTGTGGCTAAAGCTAAAATTGGTGTTTCCGTCAGCCTGCTGTTTTTTTGCCATTTCGCTCTGTTTAACGTTATTTAATATCGAAACAGTTTGTTTGTAAATATATTAGTTGTAATTTTGAAGCATATTTATTAATATTTCAATAATTTATACTTAACAATTACATGCACAGATTTTTTCTGCTAAGTATGATTCTTGCGCTTGCAGCCACAGGCATCACTGTGGCTCAGACTCCGTCTTCGGCCGTTACGAACAGGGCCACGGCGGTGGGCGATGCCATTGGCGGCATCGTGATTGACGAGGGTGGCGACCCCCTCATAGGCGCGCAAGTAAGAGTAAAAGGCATTGCCGCTGCCGCCGTTACCGACATTGACGGAAAGTTCAAAATCTCGGGTGTGAAACCCGATGGCCGGATGGTTACCGTGTCTTACATAGGCATGGAGACGCTTACCCTGAAGGCAGGCGGCAACATGCGCATCGTGCTGCACAGCGACTCGAAGGAGATCAACGAGGTGGTGGTGAACGGTTTCTTCACCCGCAACCGCCAGACCTACACCGGCGCGGCTCAGACCATCAGCGGCGACCAGCTGCTGCAGGTTGCCCCTAACAACATCATGCAGAGCCTTGCCACGCTCGACCCGTCGCTCAACATCGGCGTGAACAACGCCGCCGGCTCCAACCCTAACGTGGTGCCCGACTTGGTGATACGCTCTACCACGTCGCTCAACACCGACGGCAACACAGCTCTCAACCATCCGCTCATCGTGATTGACGGCGTGGAGCAGAGCAGCTTGCAGTCGCTCTACGACATCGACATCAACGACATTGAGCGCATAGACATCCTCAAGGACGCGTCGGCAACGGCACTCTATGGCGAGAATGCCGCTAACGGCGTAATCGTGATCCAGCGCAAGCGCGTCTCCCAGTCGCCCGTGCGCATCCGCTATACCGTCACGCCGCAGGTGAGCTTTGCCGACCTCGGCAGCTACGACGTGATGAACGCGGCGCAGAAGCTGGAGTTTGAGCGTCTTGCCGGCGTTTACGCAACCACCGACGGAAGCCTTGACCAGGAATACTACAACAAGCTCGCCCTCGTGTCTTCAGGCATTGACACCGACTGGAAGAAGAAGCCCGTGCGCAACAGCTTCTCGCAAGACCATTCGCTTTCCGTGTCGGGTCGCGGCTCGGGCCTCGACTATAACGTCACCGGAAACTTCTCTGATACGCAAGGAGTCATGAAGCAAGACGGCCGCCAGCGTTACGGCATGAACCTCTACATGAGCTATACCGCCGTGGAGAACCTCATCCTGACCCTGCGCGCGTCTCACGAGCAGCTCAACGTGAAGAACTCCAAGTATGGCAGCTTCTCCGACTACTTGCTTTGCAACCCTTACGATTCTCCGTACGACGACCACGGCAACCTGCGCAGCGAGCTGACCTACAACTCGTCTACAATGGCAAACCCGCTGTACGAGGCTTCGCTTTCGAGCTTCAACAAGTCGGACACGCGCGCACAGCAACTGTCGCTTGACGTGCGCTACAACTTCAAGCCCAACTTCTACGTGACCGCCCAGGGCGCTTACAACACGTCGTCGGGACGCGCCGATGTCTTCACATCGCCCGACTCTTATTCCTACCGCAACGTAACCAACCCCGAGCAGAAGGGCAGCTACACGCTCGGCAACTCGAAGAACTATCAGTGGAGCGGGAAGCTCGTTGCCAACTACGTGCATTCTTTTGACAAGGAAGGCACCATGCTCACCGTCAACCTCGGCGGCGAGCTGAAAAAGCAGAGCTCTACGTCGAGCTCGCTCACTGCCACCGGCTTCCTCGATGACAACCAGAACGACATAGCATACGCTACGTCTTATCCCACCAACGGCAAGCCATACGGCTCTGAGGACGTGGCTACAAGCGTGGGTGTATTCGCGGCGGGCAACTTCATGTGGAAGAACCGCTATGTCGTTGACGGCAGCTACCGCCGCTCAGGCTCGTCGAAGTTTGGCAGCAACAGCCGCTACGCGCCTTTCTGGTCGGTGGGCGTGGGCTACAATCTCCACAACGAGGACTTCGTGAAGAAGCTCGGATGGGTGGACATGTTCCGCCTGCGTGCCAGCTACGGCTACACGGGTAGCGTGAAGTTCTCGTCGAACCAGGCAGTGACCACTTATCAGTACGACTCGCAGTACGCAGGCTACACGGGCATCGGCGCTGTGCCAATACAGATGGCGAACCCTGACCTGAAATGGCAGACGACGAAGAAGTTCAACGTGGGTCTCACCTCGGCGTTCCTCAATAACCGCCTCAACGTGAACTTCGATTTCTACAACGAGAAGACCACCGACATGGTGATAAGCCAGTCGCTGCCTCCATCGGCAGGCTGGGCGTCAGTGATGGCAAACCTCGGTTCGCAGACAAGCAACGGCATAGAGTTCTCAGTCTGGGGCAAAATCATCCAGACAAAGGACTGGGAGTGGAGCGTGTCGGCTAACGGCCTCCACAGCAAGACCACCATCAACGACATATCCGACGCCATGCGCCGCTGGAACGACAGCCAGGCTACGCAGACATACAACAGCCGCACCATCAACGTGGGCCCGCGCACGCAGTACCGTGAGGGCGAGTCGCCGTCGGCAATCTACTCGGTGCGCTCGGCAGGCATCGACCCCGCGTCGGGAAAAGAGATATTCATAAAGAAGGACGGCAGCTACACCTATACCTACGACTCTGATGACATGGTGTCGTGTGGCGATACCAACCCGGAGTTGCAGGGCGCGTTCTCCACTACGCTGCGTTGGAAGCAGTTCTCTCTCAACGCAAGCTTCTCCTACCGCTTCGGCGGCGACGCTTACAACAGCACGCTCGTGCAGAAGGTGGAGCGCGTCAATCCGCAATACAATGCCGACGTGCGCGCCTTCGAGCAGAGATGGAAAAAGCCGGGCGACGTGGTGCCGTTCATGGACATATCAAGCCTGAGAAGCAACAGCTCCGTCTACAGCGACCGCTTCATACAGAGCGACAACGAGCTGCGCATGTCGTCGCTCTACCTGCAATACCAGTTCAAGCCCGAGTGGCTCAAGAGCCTGCACGTGCAGAAGCTCTATGTCGGCATAGGCACGGAAGACCTGTTCCGCATTACCTCGGCAAAGTATGAGCGCGGAACCAGCTACCCGTACAGCCGCAGCATAAACATGTCGGCAAGTGTAACGTTCTAAATTAAAAAGCATGAAAACCCACATATATAATAAGGTGAAGACAAAGAAGGCAAAGGCGGCAGCCGGGGCGTTGGCATTGTTGCCGTTTTACTTTTTTACCGTTTTGCTTTTCACAAGCTGCGATGACTTCCTCGACGTGCGCCCCAAGTCGGAGAAAGTACAGGAGGATCTTTTCAAGAATGCCGACGGTTTCGAATCGGCTGTCTACGGTGTCTACGGTTCGATGGCTGACGGCGGCCTCTATGGCAGGCTCATGACGTGGGGACTTACCGACGTCATGGCACAAGACCTCAACTGCACGTCGACAACCATGACGGCACTCTCAAAATACGAGTACGGCAACACCTACGTAGAGACGCAGATCTCCAACGTGTGGAGCAATATGTACCGCACGATAGGCTACGCCAACAACGTGCTGCAAAACCTCAACGGCCACAGCCCCGAGGACTTGCCGCTTTACAACCTCTACCGTGGCGAGATGCTTGCCGTGAGGGCTTACCTGCATTTCGACCTGCTGCGCCTGTTCTGCTCGACCGACACCGCCAAGACCGGCATACCCTACGTTACGGCATACGGGCCGCAGGTGGCAAAGTTCCGCAGCGTAGGCGAGAGCTACCGCCTCATCATCAACGACTTGCAAGAGGCGGCAGACTTGTTGCAAGGCATGGACGGCGACATGAAGTATCCGCGCGACAACAGTGCCTACTACAAGTTCCGGAAATACCGCGAGACCCACTGCAACTACTACGCGGTGCTGGGCATCCTCGCCAAGGTTTACTGGCAGATGGGCGACAATGCCAACGCCGCACGCTACGCACGCATGGTGATAGACAGCGGCAAGTTCCCGTTGGCCCAGACCTCCGAGATACGCGACCTGTTCGCCGCCAAGCTTTCCGACAAGGAAACGCTGTGGGGACTTTACTCGTCAACCTACAACGAGACGGCGCAGACATATCTTTACACCTATTCGCAGGACGTGTCTTATAATCCTTACTCCACGGCTTCGGGCTCGTCGAAGATGCAGACCTACGACCAGATCTACGCCCTCAACGTGGCATCGACGGCGCAGGACTACCGCACGCAGTGGTTCCGTACGGAGAACTCGTACACCTGCTGCCTGAAGCTCGTAGACTATCACAGCCTTGACCAGAACTCGGTGAAGCCGGACGGATGGGAAAACCGCATATCCGGCATCAACCTGCTGCACGTGTCAGAGCTTTACCTCATAGCCGCCGACGCGCTGCTTGACAGCAACCCTTCAGAGGCAAGGACGCTCTACAACGCCGAGACATCGTCGCGCGGACTGCCCGCGCTGACGGCAGACCGGGAGCTTACACACGACGTCATCTTCGACGAATACCACAAGGAGATGTACGGCGAAGGGCAGGTGTGGTACTTCATGAAGAAACTCAAGAAAGACATACAGTCTAACGCCGAGATGCGTGTGATACCCGGAAGCGAGACCATCTACAACCTTCCGATACCGGAAGACGAGTACACCTACCGCAAATAACGCTTGCGCGAGGTTGTTGTCACACTCTTACAAAACGATACGACTATGAATATAAAGACATTTCCAATACTTATATGCGCGGCACTCGCCTTCGCCTCTTGCGACGACGACCTGATGCTGTATGACACTGCGCAGACCGACTCGGTGTTCTTCAATTATTACAACAACAACGAGGAAGCCGACTCGGCGGTCACTTACAACTTCGGCTATGAGATCACTCGCCGCCACGAGGTGGCAATCCCCGTCACGCTCATGGGCATGCCCAAGGACGAGGCAAGGACGATAAACCTGCAAGTGGTTGCCGACTCCACGACGATGGTAGAGGGCGTGAACTACACCATCGACAGGCACGAGCTTGCCGCCAACGCCGTACAGGACACCGTGCGCATAACGCTCTTGCGCGACGGCGATGCCGAAATACTGACAAAGGCAAAGCGCCTGCGCATACAGATCGTGGAGAGCGCCGACCTGAGGCCGACCGGGCAGACCACCTTCGACATTACCTATTCGGACATCAGGCCGTCGAGCAGGCCGTCGTGGTGGAACGACGGGGCAGTGTCGCTGCCAGAGTATTCATTCGAGAACGCGCAGCTCTTCTTCGAGTATTTCTACCGCTATGCGCCGCAGGCAAACAAGGAGGTGTTCAACGAGATGATTGCCATCTACGGCGACTACTTCACCAAGGCAGTGCAAATGCAAGGCCCGTTCAGCATGTACGACGCTTTCCTGACGAGATATGTGCTCATTCCGATGTACAACGACACGAAGGGCACCGTGAACTGGCCAAAGGGAGAGCCGACCGTAAATCCTAACTAATTTATTAAGATACAGACATGAAAATCAAGATAAAGTATATTCCATTGCTATCATTGGCAGTGATGGCGGCTTTCAGCTCCTGCATCTCCGATGACAGCTTAGAAGGCGGCAAACCACTGCCTACGCTTGCCGTGCAGGGGAGCGACGCCGAGACCATGCCCGTTTACAACTTCTACATGGGCGAGGACGCGGTGCTGAAACCCGAGGTGACCTACACCGGCAGCGACTCGCTCACCTACCACTGGCAGGTGGGCACCTACGCCAATGGCACCAAGGGCGAGCTGAAAGACGCCGGCTACGGGCCTGAGCTGCGTTACCACTTCTACGAGGGCGGCTCACACTACGCCCACCTCACGGTGACCGACGGCAAGGTGGGCGTGGCGGCCGACTACCAGATAAACATGAACCGCACGTTTGAGGAAGGCTACCTCATTACGGCTACTGATGCCGACGGGGGCGGAAACCTCACCTTCGTGAAGGCGCTCACGCCGGAGGAGACAGCCGCAGGCACGGGCGACGTCATCGTGGAGCACGCCTTGGAGAGGATAAACGAGGGCGTCTCGGAGAAGACCCTCGTGGGCGTGCAGACAGGCAGCTATTGGAACAGGGACACTTACAAGGACATTCTGCGCCTCATAATCTCTACGCAGGACTCTTGCTATTTTGTCGAGCCAAACGAGCTGACCGTCATTTCGGCTTCGACATACAACGACATCAACCCCGGCTTCAAGGCGTCGGCATTCTACAAGGCAATGTCGGGCATGGCTCCTTACGTCTACGACAAGGCAAAGAAGAAGTTCGAGCACATACAGGTGAAGAACCAGTTCCCATTCGATTATAACCTGTACGCCGGCTTCCAGCCCGAGGACATCATGCAGGGCAAGAGCAACTATTGGGGCAGCGATTACGTCACCGACTATTATCTCGACTATACCAACAGCCTCGTCTACTTGTTCAACGCTTACTTCAGCTACGGCATGGGCGAAGCGTGGTTTGTCAATACCAAGGACTTGCTGAAGGGGCAGACGCTGCTCACGGCGTTCCCGTCATTTGAGCCAAACGCCAGCTACGCTATTCCGAGCTACATCATGTCGCGCACGAGCAGCACGGTGACGCTCTGGACTTGCAACGTCTCGGCTTACCAGATGACCGACGGCAGCTTCACGCCCGTCACCATCGATGCCGCGAGCGACCTCGCAGTGCCGGCTCAGGCTACCCTCATGGTGCCTTCGCTCAAGTACCACCGCATGTTCTACCCCATAGGCAACCGCGTTTACGTGTTCCTGCCCGACAATGCCTTCGCGTTGCCAAAGCTGAGCGAGTATGCCATAGCTTTCCCCGAAAACGAGGAAGTGACGTACATGACTACCAACTCAGGCACTGAGGAGCTTTACGTGGGAACCTACAACAGCAGCACGCGCCGTGGCAGCTTCTACATCTACAACTGCGCCGACGTGAGCACGGGCAACGCCTCGTCGGTACAGCCGAAGAAGGTGTACAAGGACTGCACAGGCCGCATAAAGGACATAATGTACAAGCAGAGCATACAGTAAGCAAAGCAGGCTAAAGCGGCCATAAGCGTTAAAGGAGTTATTGGAGGCGTGTTCCCCATAACTCCTTTAACTACTATATCCCCCCATAATTCCTATAAATCAAAAACGCATATACCATTTATGAAAACCATAATATCAAGCCTGATGTTCCTGTTGCCGCTTTCCGCTTTTGCGCAGGATGTGACGTTCAGCGGAAAGGTGAAGGGCGAAGTGCCCAAGGGCATGAGGGTCTACATACAGCCGGTAGGGTCGAGACAGTCAAGGCCCGACACAGTCGCCTTTAATGGCGGACGCTATACAGCCACGTGCAAGCAGTCGCCCTACGGCTTCTACAACCTCATAACCGTCTACAACCAGCGGCAGGGCGTGACGCCCATAACGGCGGCAAACGCCAAGAAAGCCGACATCGTGGTCTCTCCTGAGGGCTGCAACCTTGCCAAGCCGGGCAAGGACGACGCGGCGCTTGCGGCATTCAACGACAATTATGTGAGCCGTCTGAAAGACTTTTGGATTAACGGCAAGCAGATGAGCAACGACGAGTTGCTAAACAGCATAGGCTATTATGAGAAGCTCGCCGACAGCGTGATAACGGCTCGCAAGCCCGGTCAGGCGACGGCGGAATACCTTAGGCTGTGGGGCGCGTTAGTGTCGTTTGAGGCTCTCGGCAACCTTAAGTTCGCCACGGGCCATGCGCCGTCGGAGCTCGGGCTCGACATCCACGACAAGGCTGTCAGCCTGCTGAAAACCGTAGACACGCCCATGTCGTCGCTTTTCGACAATGCGGCGGACATAGTTCTGGGCGCGTGCCGGGGCAAGGGGCTTACCGAACGCTTCAGCGAGATAGCCACGCTCGTAAGCGACAACCAGCTCAGGCAGACAGCTCAAAGGAAGGTCTTGAACAGGTGGCTCAACAATTTCGACTACCAAAACCGTTTCGACGACGGGCTGAAAGAGCTGCGCGAGCTTGCCGCCAAGTACAGTCTCGACAGCAAATATGTCAGCGATTTCGAGGCAAAACGCTCCACGATCAAGGGCACGCCGTTTCCTGCCTCGGCAAAACTGGTTACCCCCGACGGCAAGGAGGCAAGCTTCGCCCGGTTCCGCGGCAAGGTGGTGTATGTGGACATGTGGGCGTCGTGGTGCGTGCCGTGCATCAAGGAAGTGCCCCATTTGAAACAGCTCGAAAAAGACTTTGAAGGCAAGAACATAGCTTTCGTCTCCATATCCATAGATGCCAACGAGCAGGCATGGAAGCAGAAGATGAAGCAACTCGACATGCACGGAAACCAATTCATCAACAGCGACAACAGCCTTGGCAAGGCATTGAACGTGAACGCCATCCCCCGTTTCCTCATCTATGGCGCCGACGGCAACCTTATAGACAACAATGCGCCGCGCCCGAGCGACGCGCGCATTAGGGCCATGCTTGAGAAGCTTTGCCGATAAAAGAAATCAGGACATGCCTGTAATAGAAATCAACAGTCTCGACACAGAGGGTGTTGCGGTGTACCACCGCCTCACCGACCACCAGTTGCGCAACCGTCTGCATCCCGACGAGGGCGTGGTGATAGTAGAGAGCCCGAAGGTCATACGCACGGCTCTTGCCGCAGGGCTGGAGCCGTTGTCGCTGCTCTGCGAGCGGCGGCACATCAGCGGCGACGCTCAAGAGATAATAGGCTTGGCGGGCGACATACCCGTCTACACCGGCAGCCGCGAGCTTCTCGCCAGCCTTACCGGCTACACGCTGACGCGTGGGGTGCTGTGCGCCATGCGCCGCCCCGTGCTGCCAAGCGTTGAGGACATCTGCAAGACGGCTAAGCGCATAGTGGTCATCGACGCCGTGTGCGACACCACTAATATCGGGGCTATCTTCCGCTCGGCGGCAGCCCTCGGCGTGGACGGCGCGCTGCTCACTGCCGACAGTTGCGACCCGTTCAACCGACGTGCCGTACGCGTGTCGATGGGCACAGTGTTCCAGCTGCCTTGGACGTGGATTGACGAGCCGTTGGACAGCCTCCACAGCTTTGGTTTCAAGACGCTTGCTATGGCTCTGCGGCACGACAGCATCAGCCTTGACGACCCGCGGCTCTTGGCTGAGCCGCGCTTGGCTGTTGTCATGGGGACTGAGGGCGACGGACTGCCGACCGAGACCATCGACTCAACCGACTATGTGGTGCGCATACCGATGGCGCGCGGAGTGGACTCGCTGAACGTGGCTGCGGCATCGGCTGTGGCGTTCTGGCAGCTTTGCAGGCAGGCGGAACAATGACCGCACGCCGCCCGTGACTTCTACGTGCGCCGCCCATAAC
>CAZEEP010000001.1:16341-139414 GCA_964511295.1 uncultured Prevotella sp. | reverse complement strand
CGCCGCCCATAACTATTACATACGCCGCCTGTGACTTGCTATGTTGCTTTTTTATAATAACTTAAATAGTCTTCAAAAATATAAAAAAGCGTGCCAGTATTTGACCTTAAAGCGTATATATATTAAATATAACAAGTTTAAATAAAACACATATCTCTTAATGGAAACCAAGCGTTTAATCATTCCTTGCCTATGCTTGCTTCTTGCAGGCAATGCAACGGCAAGTACGTTTATGCCTGTCTTGAAGCGTGACGCTGCCAAACACGCTGCGGACACAATCAAGGCTAAAGCCGCAGCTGACACGACAAAGGCAAAGCAGGCTCAGCAAAAGAAAGAGCCGGAGTCGGAATACCAGAAGCTGCTGAAAAGCCAGAAAAGCCACAGGGAGGGAGTTTTCACCTTGCGCAATCTTGATGGCAAATGGTGTTTTGAGATACCGGAGGACAAGCTTGGCAAACTGTTTCTTGTGGTCACGCGCCTTACATCCGTACCTGCCAACTTTGGCAAGAACATAGGAGAGGAGATTGGCGAGAACGTGGTATATTTTGAGAAGCGTGACAACAAGACCATGCTGTTGCGTGGATACGCCAAGGCACAGAAGGCTGACAAATATGACGACATAGCCGGCGCGGTCAAACGCGCGTCGGTTGACCCTATCATCATGAAGTTCACCATCGCCCAGGACAAAGACAATGGTGTCAAGCATGGCTACCTTGTAGATGCCACGGCTTTCCTGTTGAGGGACAACAGCATTACAGGCCTGGATAATTCCAGCCGCAAGGCACTGAAGGTGGGCGCGCAGATGCCGGAGCTTTGCTATGTGGACACGGCGAAGGCATACCCCATAAACATAGAGGTTTCCACCATACGCACGTACAGCATGGAGCCTACGAGCGCGGTTCCGGCATCGGAGACGGGAGGCACCGTGACCCTCAGCCTTAACGCCAGCTTTGTGGAATTGCCGGATGACGTGATGCAGCCGCGCCTTGCCGACGAGCGCGTGGGCTACTTCACTACGGGCTACACTCGGTTCAGCGACTACGGCAAGACGGAGCAAAACCAGATAGCGTCGCGCTATAAGCTTGTGCCTAAGAACAAGCAGGCTTACCTCAACGGCAACCTCGTGGAGCCGGAGAAGCAAATAGTCTACTACATCGACCCTGCCACGCCAAGGAAGTGGGTGCCATACCTGAAAGCAGGCATCAACGACTGGAACAAGGCTTTTGAGGCCGCCGGCTTCAAGAACGCCATCGTGGCAAAGGAGTGGCCGAACGACTCTACCATGAGCGTTGACGACGCGCGGTTCAGCGTCTTGCGCTACTTGCCGTCGCAGAAGGCGAACGCCTACGGCCCGCGCATCGTTGACCCACGTTCCGGACAGATAATAGAGAGCCACATCTGCTGGTATCACAACGTAACCGAAATATTGAGGCAATGGTACATGGTGCAGTGCGGGCCGCTTGACAAGCGTGCGCAGAAGTATGATTTCGACGAAAAGCTCATGGGCGAACTCATCCGCTTTGTGTCGTCTCATGAGGTGGGGCACACCCTCGGCCTGCGCCACAACATGATAGCAAGCCACTCCACACCGGTGGAGAAGCTGCGTGACAAGAAATGGGTGGAGACTCACGGACACACGTCTTCCATCATGGACTATGCCCGTTTCAACTATGTCGCCCAGCCTGAGGACGGCATCTCGGAGAAGGGACTTTTCCCACGCGTCAACGATTATGACTGCTGGGCTATAAAGTGGGGCTACCAGTGGAGGCCTGAGTTCCGTGACGAGTACACCGAGAAGACTGCCCTTCGAAAGGAGGTTACGCGCAAGCTTGCTAACAACCCGCGCCTGCGCTATGTAGGCGATGAGGGCCGCGGATGGGACCCGCGCTCGCAGACCGAGGACTTGAGCGACAACGACATGCGTGCCAACGAGTATGGCATGAAGAACTTGCAGCGTGTCATGGCAAACATAGAGAAGTGGACAGCACAGCCCGACGGGCAGTACGCCAACCTTCGTGACATATACGGCGCGGTCACCTCGCAGTATCAACGCTACTACACCCACGTGCAACGGTGGATTGGCGGCAAGTACACCAACAACTGGCCGGCAGAGAAACATTACGACTATGTGTCGAAAGACTTGCAGAAAGAGGCTCTGCAGTGGCTCGGGCGCAACGTGCTCACCGTACCGCAGTGGCTGTATCCGGAAAGCGTGATGCAGAAAACAGAAATAGAACCGGAGGACAGAATACAGGCAACTACGTCTGCTGTAGTGAACTACCTATTGCAGCCGAGCCTGCTCAACAACTTGAGTAAGGGCGGCAAATATCCTGTAAATGAATGGCTCGACGACGTGAAGGCTGAGGTCTGGAAGCCGTTGCAGGGCATGAGCGACTGGGACGCTGCCCATTGCCGACGGAACGAGAGGGCTTATGTCAACAGCCTGAAGGCTTCGCTCACGGGTACTGATGAAAAGAGTACGCCTGCTCAGTCTGCCATTAAAAACTCTGATGTCTACATTTACTTGCTGCAAAACATGGGCAAGGTGGAAAAGTTCATAAACGCGGAGCTGGCAAAGACTGCCGATGGCGACATTAACAACCTCCACTATCGTGACCTCCTGATACAGATAAAGAAAATCCGTAAAAAATACGAGGAGGGATAAGGGTGTAGTTTTTATAAATATCCGCGAATATTCAAAAAAGCAATCGCCAAAAATCAAGGGCGGCCACAAGTGCCGCCCTTGATTTTTGGTGATATTCGTATAATGGTTGGAGCGCTGTTAGCGCAGCCGTTTATTGCTTACCCCGACAAGAGCCTTGCAGAGGTTGCGCTGGAGTACATGAGCGTCGAGCACCGACATTTCGCTGTCAAGAAGCGCGAAACAAAGCTCGTGCCCGTCGGTTCCGCGGCAATAGCCGGCAAGCGACGAGATGCCGTAGGGATGGGACAGCGTGCCCGTCTTGGCGTGTATCTTGCCGCGCAGGCGTGGGTCGTAGATGAGGCGGCGAAGGGTTCCGTCAACGCCTGAGATGCTCAGGTTTTGCATGAGCTGGCGGTAAATGGGTTTATGGTTGTAGGCGTAAATGAGCACTGCGCCAAGAGCTCGCGGCGACAGGTGGTTGTGGGTGCAGAGGCCGCAACCGTCGTGCACAACGAGCGTGGAGTCCTTCATGCCCAAGTCGTTTCTGAGGAAGTTGCGCAGATAGTCTACTCCTGCCGATGCCATGTCATTGTTGTGCGGCTCCACGGCATTGCCGAGGGTGTAGAGCAATGACGTTGCCTGCGTGTTGGATGAGTTTTTCCACATGCGTTCAGTCACGCGGTCTATGGAGCGGAAGAAGCGGAAACGGCAGCGTGAGCCGCGTGGGGTGGGGGCTAAGGCATACTGGTCGTCCTTCGTGGCTATGCCGCTTGCGGCGAGCGACTGCTTCAATGCCCGTTTAATCTTGTCGGGGCCCTTGAACAGAATGCCGTACTTGCTGAACGACAAGTCCCACGGATACCAATGTTCCTCAGCCTTTACAGGCTCTTTCAGCGTGAGGTCGAGAATGACTTTGCCCTTTACGTGGCGTATGCCCTGCCGGCGCAGCTCGCGCGTGAACATTCTCATGTCCTCCGCCTTCAGCTGTGGGTCAAGGCCTGCCTTGAAGCTTATGTCGCCGCACAGCGTGTCTTTGTGCATTGCGCCGCTCGTATATATCGACGTTACGTATTTGTATCTTGTGCCGAGGCGGTGGAGGGCGGCTATTCCGCTCAGCAGCTTCGTGTTTGAGGCGATGGGTTGTGAGTGGTCGGCGTCTATGGCGAATACGGGCTTGTCGGCGGTAAGGTCGTAGACGTAAAGCCCGAACCTGCCGCTTGGGCGTGGGGCTTCGGCAAACTTCTTCAGCCGGCTTACCAATGCCGTGTCTGTCTTTATGCTGTTGTCCTTGACAATGTTCTTGTTTTCTTGTTTCTTTTTCTTGTCTCCGCATGACGATGCCATGCCGGCTGTCAATATGCCTAAGGCGGCAAGTGCTATGATATGGTAAATTGTTTTCATTTCGTTCGTTTTCTATGCCTTTACAATGAGTTCCTGCATGGCAGGTACTTCTATGCACCCGCGGCTGAGGTGGATGAGCTTGCGTTGCTGAAGCTCGTTCAGCGCGCGTGACACTTCAAGGCGGCTGTCGTTGAGTTCGTCGGCAAGCGTCTGCATCTTTATGTGGAAGACTTTGGAGCCTGTAGGCGTGAGGCAGCGGCGGCGCATGAAGGTGGCGATGCGTTTCGTGAGCAGGCGTGGTTCTGGCCGCCATGTGTCGTATTGATTCTTCTGCAAGGTCGTGGATAAAATGTTGATAAGGTTAAGGCGGAAGATTATGGATGATGACACAAGCTTCAGGATTTCCTTTTTGTCGATGCTTATGAGGCAGGATGTCGTTTGGGCGGTGAAGGTGTGGGTGAATTGCTGGAAAAGCCCGAACATGCTGCCAAGTTGCAATATTGTTGGCCCTGACAGGCTTTCGGATACTGCATAGCGACCGTCGTCGGTACATGTGTGACAGGCGGTTTGCCCCTTTATGAGCATTAGCAGTTGGCCGCATTTCTCACCTTGCCGTGCTATCGTTTCCTTTGGGGCGGCTTTAATGAAATCTATCTTTGTCTTGCTCACGATGCGCTGCAGTTCATCCAAGCTCATGCCAGTGAACAGGGGCATGCGGATGAGACTGTCATATAATGCGGATGTTTCCACTAATTCTGTTTGTATTGTTAGGCAATCAGTTTTCCAGTATTTTGCCTTTCATTGACGGCGAGAACCACACTTTGTTGCGGCCTTTGGCGTCTGAGTATATGAGGTATGCCATCAGTTGTGGGTGTTTCTCCAATATCTTCTTTGCACCGTCCAAGCCGAGCACCATGAATGAGGTGGCGTAAGCGTCGGCGGTGGCGCAGTCGTTGGCAAGTACTGTGGCTGAAAGAATATTGTGCTGTACGGGGTAGCCTGTCTTCGGGTCGATGGTGTGGGCGTATTTCCGTCCTCCTTTATAGTAGAAGTTGCGGTAGTTGCCGCTTGTAGCCATAGCCTTGTCGGTTACATTGAGCACCGTTTGCAGCTCTTGGTTTTCCTGTGTAGGGTCGTCGATGGGCTTTGTCACGCCGATGCGCCAGGGCACGCGCTTCTCATTGATACCGCTTGTGACGACCTCGCCGCCGATCTCAACCATGAAGTTGTCGATGCCTTTCTTGCGCAGCAGGCGTGCCACGCAGTCGGAGCCGTAGCCTTTGGCTATGCCTGAGCAGTCGAGCATGATGCGCGGGTCTTGCTTCACTACGCGCCCGTCTTTCAAGCTTACCTTAGTGTAGCCTATGATGGCGCGCAGCGAGTCGACGACATGGCGTGTAGGGTCAACTCCTTTCTTGAAGCCGAACCCCCATTCGTTCACAAGGGGGGCTACGGTTATGTCGAAAGCTCCGTCTGTCTCCTTTGATATTTTCTCGGCAAGGCTGAACACTTCGGTGAACTTGCGGTTCAGCTTGACCTGCCTGTTGTTGTTCACTTGCGTGATGATGCTTTGCTTGTTGAATGGCGATAGCGAAGCGTCCACTTCTTTCAGCTCCGCCTCTATCTCGTTTTGCAGGTTGCGGCTGCTTTGGTACGTTATGTTGTAGATGGTGCCGAAGATGAAGCCGGTGTCGTGCTGATAGGGGGTGGAGTGTTGTCGGGCTATGATTGCCACCGTGCCGACGATGAGCATGGCGAGGAAGACGAGCTTCAAGGCTATGCTCGTGCGGCTGTCCTTTTGTCTTGGTGGTGTTGGGGGCATGTGGTATTGAGTTTATGGAGTTTGTCGTTGGGTGGGGGAGTGGATGGCGCGAAGCAGTATCGCTCCGTTATAGCTCGAACATTATTTCGAACGAGCCTCCTATGCGTGAGCTGCCCTGCTTGCCGTAGCCGGGTACATACCAGACGTTACCGAGTTCGCCTTCGTCGTGGGAAAGCCTGCGGCGGTAGCGTATAGTCCAGCCGAGGTGCACGGGGCCTAAGATTTTTGCGTCGATGCCCACCACACCTTCTGCCCAGCTGTAGCTTGCCTTCACATCGTGTTTGGAAAACGGTGTTTCGCCGCCCCACACAGGGTCAATAAGTGGGGGGTGGTCAACATCGTACTTGAAGCTTGTGAAGGCATAGCGCAAGCCGGCGTAGAGGCGGTAGATGTCGTGCTTGTTCTTCATGACGTTGAAGTCCAAGCCGATGCGGCCATACGGAGCGGATGTCTTGTAATGAATCTGTGTCACGTCATTGTTCTCGTCGGCAGAGCCATAGCCGAGCTCAATGACAGGGAAGTACTTGTCCTTGAGGTTTATCCTCAGTCCTGCCTCGTACTGTCCGTAGGACGACACGCCGCGCTCCACGGCTCCGAGCAGGTCGGCTTTCACTTGGAAGCCGCGCCACAGGGGGATGGAGTCGTCTATTTCCTTTTGCCTCAGCCTCAGCTGTTCCTCTTTTGAAAGTCGCAGCTGCCCTTGACCTTGCCTGCCAATTTGGGCAAAGGCGGAAGGCGCAAGCGCGAACATCAGGCAGAAAGCCACGGCGCGGGCAAGGCTACATGCGGTATTCCTTGAAATATATGTAGAAGTGCTTTGGCGAAACATCATAGTTTACTGACTTATGGTTGATGACAACGGAGTCGATGGCATGGCGCGTGAAGCGCACGCCGGTAAGGGTGTGGAAATAGTTCAGCCCGCAGTCTACCGACTCGAAATGCGGCTCGTTGGTTTTCGTCACCCACACCGTGTCCAAAAGGTGGTTTGTGCGAAAGAAAAGAACGTCCTCCTCCTTGCCGTAGCTCACGGGCAGCGAGAAACTGTCGGTGTTTGCCTGCCGGTTTATGAGCACCGAGTCGAGACCGTTCGTGCGCATGGTTGAGATGGTGAGGGTGTCAGTCAGCGTCGTCACCGGCCCGCGAAGCTGGTAGTTGGTGTACACGGCATTGTTCAGCGGACACTCTATGCTGGAGCATGACATTATAAAAAATATAAAGGTAAAAAGGCATAACGGCAAGAACAAGAGCTTGCCTTTAGCCGCTTGATGCCTTTCTTCCGGCCTGTGCCTGTCAACGTTATTCGGTCTCATATATAATGAACTTTTTTGCTGTATCCTTTCTCTTTATGTAAGGACAGTGGGCTATATTTCCTTCTCTATCTGGTAGTCGTTGCGTTGTGGATTCTGGCGGCTCATGAGGTCGCCGAGGAATCCGGCGAGGAAGAACTGGGAACCGATGACGAGCGCGGTCAGCGCAATGTAGAAAGAGGCGTGCATGGACAGCAGGTCGCCGTAGATGCCGTGGCTCAAGGATATGGCTTTCTCCACAAGCAGCCAGCACAGGGCTATGAAGCCTACGAAGAACACGAGGCTGCCTATGAAGCCGAACACGTGCATGGGCTTCTTGCCGAAATTGGTGAGGAACCAAAGCGTGAGCAGGTCAAGGTAGCCGTTGAAGAAACGGTTGATGCCGAACTTCGAGTTGCCGTATTTGCGTGCCTGGTGGTGAACAACCTTTTCGCCAATCTTGCCGAAGCCCGCGTTCTTGGCTAAGTAAGGTATATAGCGGTGCATCTCGCCATACACCTCGATGTTCTTCACGACGTCCTTGCGGTAGGCTTTCAAGCCGCAGTTGAAGTCATGCAGATTGTGCACGCCGCTTATCCGGCGCGCCGTCGCGTTGAAAAGCTTCGTGGGTATGGTCTTCGTCAGAGGGTCGTAGCGTTTCTTCTTGTAGCCCGACACGAGGTCATAGTGTTCCTCTGTTATCATGCGGTACAGTTCGGGTATCTCATCGGGCGAGTCTTGCAGGTCGGCATCCATTGTTATTACCACGTCGCCCTCTGCCTTCCTGAATCCGCAGTACAGGGCAGGGCTCTTGCCATAATTGCGGCGGAATTTTATGGCTTTCACGTTAGGATCTTTTTTAGTCAATCCCTCTATGGTTTCCCAGCTGTTGTCGGTGGAGCCGTCGTTGACGAAGATTATCTCGTAAGTAAACTTGTTGGCCTGCATCACGCGCTGTATCCAGGCGTGAAGCTCAGGCAATGATTCAGCCTCGTTATATAGAGGTACTACTACTGATATATTCATTTTCCGATTTATATTCAAAACGTTTTTTTGTCTTTAACTTCTCCTTTTGCCTTTGGTCTTTGGTCGTAGACTTTCAAATCTTTCCCGTCAGAGCCAACCCCACCTTTCGCGGAACTTCATGTGTCAGCATGGCTCGCGTCTCGGCAGGCGCGAGGCTGTAGAACGCATGGTAGCGTTTGACCTTTCGGCAGAAAGCCTTGACGTAGTAACGCCATCCGCTGCGCATAGGCCCGTCGATGCCGTAGAACCCGAAGTTCCCGCCCCAAAAGACGATGGAAAGTATCTCGCGGCTGTACTTGCGGTCGCTTGCGTCAAGCTTGAACGGGAACTTTTCGGCTGGCAGCCCGAGGCTGTCTACCAATACTGCCCCTACGGCGCGGAAAGCTCCCATGAAGCCAAGGCTGTTGAGGCTATTGGCAAGCTTGTCCACATTGTCTTTAGTCTGCTCGAAATGGCTCAGGAGCATGGCTGTGTCGCAAAACTGGCGCAGCCCGCAGCCCAGCTCCACAAGGTGGTGGTACAGGTGGAGGAAAGTGTAAAGCAGGTTGTCGGCGGCACTGAGCACGGGCACTTCAGCGTCTATACCGGGTACACATGCCTTGCCTGCATGTCTTATGTTATATGAAAGCAGGCTGTCAAAGAAAGCTTGGTTCCTCTTGTTGTAAAACTTGTACAGATTATAGTGCATCTCGAAAAGCACGCCGCCGCAATCGAACGCCACGTGCTGCTCTCCCCCTTCGTCCTTGTGGAAATTGGGCTTCCATTCTGTCTTTATCAGCCGCATGGCGTTGTCCCAATCATGTGGGGCAACGTAGAAGTCGATGTCGCCGGGCATCCGCAAATCAGGACGCGGATAGCGCGCGCCTACGGTTTGTCCTTTTACCACAATAAAAGGAATGGCGGCAGACGAAAGCAGGATGCATAGTTTCTGCAAAGAAGCCGCCACCCTTGCGTTTGACAGCTTGACCGAGCGCACGAGCATTATCATGCGCATCACATGGTCGCCCGGCAATACAATGCCGCTGCCTTGCTCCATGAGCGCAGCTACCACTATACCGCTGACGGCTTGTTTGTCGGCTGCCTTGATAAGCTCCCTGAAGCGTCTTGCCGACAGGTTGCCGGTTGGCAAAGGCTCTTGCCATAGCGCATGTCTCACTACGCCAAGCAGCACGTCTTCTATGTTTCCATCATCCCAAGTCAAAGCCTGTGTCCTATTGCTGGTTGTTAAAAGAGGCAGGGGGCGTGGTCTTACGCTTCTGCGTGAACATGGCTATCGGGAAGCTCAAGACAAGCCCTATCAGGAAGTTCTGCATCATGAAGGCAAACGCAATCTCAATAGGTGTCAGCTGACCAACAATCGTGAGCGACTGGCGCAGGTCGCCAAGAGATATGCCCTGCGTTTCGTATACCTTAATGCTCGAAAGAAGCATGGTCAGGAACGAACCGTGGTCGAAGAAGCGGAAATAGACATACTGCCCCACGGCAAAGAGTAGCGAGGCATAAAAGAAAGTGTAAAGTGAGAATGCCAAGGCGCGCCTGAAGGATATGACTCCGTCAAGGGCATAATTGCGGAATCGTACCAACAGCCATCCCACGAAGAAAGGTGTGGCAAAGGCAAGCGCGCCGCCCCACGATGATGCCGGGTTAGTTACCATTGCCGCGAAACTGGCTGCCCACAGCAGGAACAGGAGAAAGCCGTCTTGACGGGCAAACGCCTTTAACTGAACAAGTGCTACTACGTTAATCATAATAATTGATTGCAAAGGTACGCATTTTAAGATGTATAGCGATATGGGCTTTTCGAAAATTATGTTAAAGAAAGTGCCTTTTTTCATTTATGGCTTGCCGTTTATCAATAATATGTATTACCTTTGCACTCGCATTTGGGGCAAGCCCCTCAGATGAACACGGGCAAGTCTCTTACGGCCAGCTCCCTCGGAATCCCCCAGGACGGGAACGTAGCAAGGGTACTTGGTTGTAGCGGCGCGATAAGAACCGCTTGCCCACCTGCCTCTTTAGCTCAGTTGGCCAGAGCACGTGATTTGTAATCTCGGGGTCGTTGGTTCGAATCCGACAAGAGGCTCGAAAACCGCCGTCACAGCATTGTGGCGGCGGTTTTTTCGTGTTTTCCTTGTGTAATTGAAACAAAAGCACTATTTTTGCACCGTAAATAGAAAACATAATCATATTTTCATTATGGGATTATTACAAGGAAAGACAGCGCTCATTACAGGCGCAGCGCGTGGCATAGGAAAAGCCATCGCTTTAAAATTCGCCTCTGAGGGCGCAAACATCGCATTCACCGACCTTGTCATCGACGAGGAGCATGGCGGGCTCGCTACTGAGCGCGAGATACAGGCTTTGGGCGTAAAGGCAAAGGGATATGCCAGCAATGCAGCTGACTTCAACCAGACAGCCGAAGTGGTTGCCGAGGTGCAGAAGGAGTTCGGCTCGATAGACATTCTCGTGAACAACGCTGGTATCACCAAGGACGGGCTTATGTTGAAAATGACAGAGCAGCAGTGGGATGCCGTGATAAACGTCAACCTCAAGAGCGCGTTCAACTTCATTCATGCCTGCACGCCAATCATGATGCACCAGAAAGGTGGCTCAATCATAAACATGGCAAGCGTGGTAGGCGTTCACGGAAATGCAGGACAGTGCAACTATGCTGCTTCTAAGGCCGGTCTTATAGCCCTCGCCAAGAGCATTGGTCAGGAGATAGGCCGCCGTGGCGTGCGTGCCAACGCAATAGCTCCTGGCTTTATTGACACCGCCATGACGGAGGCTCTGCCGGATGATGTCCGCAAGGAGTGGGTAAAGAACATTCCTCTGCGCCGTGCAGGAAAGGTGGAGGACATTGCCAACGTTGCCACGTTCCTTGCTTCTGACATGTCCAGCTATGTCACAGGACAGGTCATACAGGTAGATGGCGGAATGAACATGTAATCCGGTTATAACTTTATGAAGGTAGTCTACGAAGACAACCACATTATAATAGTCTTTAAGGAAGCGGGCGAGATAGTGCAGGGCGACAAGACCGGCGACCGTCCGCTTTCGGAGATTGTAAAAGAATACATCAAGGCGAAGTATCACAAGCCGGGGAACGTTTTCCTCGGCGTGGTGCATCGCCTTGACCGTCCTGTGGCGGGGCTTGTCGTCTTTGCCCGAACCTCCAAAGCTCTCTCTCGTCTCAACGATATGTTCCGCAATGGCGAGGTGCACAAAACCTATTGGGCGATAACCCAACAGGCTCCTCAGCAGCCGCAAGGCACGTTGACCAACTGGCTTGTTCGCAACGAGAAGCAGAACAAGAGCTATGCTTATGACAGAGAAGTGCCGGGCTCGAAGAAGGCTGTACTGCAATACCGCCTGCTGGCGCACAGCGACCATTATCATCTTTTGGAAGTCAACTTGCTGACAGGCAGGCATCACCAGATACGCTGCCAGCTTGCCCATATCGGCTGTCCCATCAAGGGCGACCTAAAATATGGCGCACGGCGTTCCAATCCCGACGGCAGCATCTCGCTGCTTTCACATGAAGTGGAGTTCACCCATCCTGTGTCCAAGCAGCTCATACACGTCGTCTCCCCGTTGCCCGACGACAGGCTTTGGTCTTCCTTTTCCAAAGTATAGGAACGTAAGGTTTCCCATTCCCCATTCTCCGTTCTTCACTCCCTCCATATAGGGAATGGATATTTGCGTATAACGATTATTTTTGTAAATTTGCGGTAGACAAAACACATAAATTAAATTAAATGGCAAGACAAAAGAACAAACCGTTGCACGTAGCAGTATATCCGTCCAACTTCGAAGATGAGAGCGGACAGAAGATGCTCTATGTGTCGGCAAATGCGCATGGCGAGGCTACCGGTGCTGAAAAGAACTAAGATAGGACGCACAAATGTATATGTAGAGGCTTAGCCGCCTACTGTTTCAAACTTTATTTCCTTCATATTTCAAGTAAATCCCCTGCGTAAGGTAATATTATTTCTTACGCAGGGGATTTACTTTTTCTATTATGTGGCAATGTCGTTTACGGCGTAAAGATACAAGGATGCCGCCGTAGGAGTACAAAGAAGGCGGCATAGAAGTACAAAGTAAGCGGCGTGGAGGTACGGTGATGACGGCGCGTGAATATATGTATGCCATTTCCTATGTTTTCAAATTACAAGACCTTAAGGCAGGCTTTGCGTCTCTGTGTTTTACAGGCTTATGCTTTCTATGCGTAGCTTGATGGTGCCGATGGGTACCTGCACCTCAACGACCTCGCCTGCCCTCTTGTTTAGTATGGCTTTTGCCACAGGCGATTTCACCGAGATTTTGCCGTGCGCGGCGTTTGCCTCGTGCGGACTGACAATGGTGTAAGCCATGTGCTTGTTGGTGGCGAGGTTCAGCAGCTCTACCTTTGTGAGCAGCTGCACGCTGTCGGCGGTAAGGTTTGTTGACGGCATCACGCGGGCATGTGCCAGCACGTTTTGCATGAAACGTATCCTGCCGAGCAGGCGTCCTTGCTCGCGCTTGGCGGCTCGGTATTCGAAGTTCTCGCTGAGGTCGCCCTTGTCGCGCGCCTCGGATATAGAGTCTATGACCTCCGGCAGTCTTACTTTTATGAGTTCGTTGAGCTCTGCCGAGAGCTTGTCGTAGCCCTCTTGTGACATATATTCCATGTGTTTATTGCTTTTTCTGTGGTGTAGGGGCGGCGTAAGATTTCTTTTGTGTGATTGGAAGATATTATTGATGGAGTAGGGTGGATTACTGTCGGTTGGCGAAATCAGTTTGCCATTCAAGCGCAGGATATTTCCTTTTCAAGGCTTCTGCCTTCTCTATGTTTTTTTCCATGAAACGTTTGTATTCCTCTGCTTCCGGATGGAAAGGCCGGTGGGCGAGCGCTTCCTTTACGGGCTTCCATTCTTTCAGAAACTCCTTTGTGGCTTGTGAAAAGTATGTTTCGCCGAGCCGCTCGTAGATATATTCCACGGCTTGGTCGCTTGGGTGGAGCATATCGGGTTTATAGAAGCGGTAGTCGCGAAGCTCGTCGTTCATTATCTCGTAGGATGGAAAGTAGGTGACCTTTGGTTCTTCCGCTGAGCCTTGGACTGCTTTGCAGGCTTGGTGCACGGCAAGCAACAGCGTTGCCTTTGACAGTTGCGATCCGTGGTAGCCGTACTTGCGGTAGCGTATGGGCGAGACGGTAAGGATGAAGCGCACGAGCGGAAAGCGGTAGTGAATGGTTTTTATGGCTTGCAGTAAGTGGTTGGCGCATTCGTCCACCGTAAGTTCTTCCTCTTGAAAAAGGCATTGCGGACGCTTGCGGCAGTTGTCCACTATCTCGCCCGTCTCCTTCAATATGTAGACGTGGTTTGTGCCGAGCGTGAAGACGGCGGTTCCTGCCTCGTTTTCCTTGAACGGCATGACTTTCTCGCTGATGAGGCGGCTGACGGTGTGCAGTATGCTCGCGGGATTGTACATCACGCCGTAGGGGTTGACCACGGCACGGAATTTCTCCTCCAGAAATCTTTTCCCTATATTGTCGGCGAAGCATGAGCCCACGAACAGCATCCGTTCGCACGGCTCAATCTGCCATTCTGATGGCTCTATGTCTACTATTGTACGGAAATCCATAGCTTCCTTATATTTGTTTTACTGTCTTTTCGAGACGCAAAGTTAGCAAATTGTTTGGTCAATCCGTTGTAAAGTAGTAATTTTGTCGAATATGGAAACAGACAATATAATAACGAGCGCGCAAAATCCCAAGGTCAAGAAGCTGATGCTGCTCCAGCAGAAATCATCCGAACGGCGAAAGGAAGGGCTTTTCGTAGTTGAGGGCGTGCGTGAGCTTCTCCACTGCATTCATGCAGGTTTCGAGGTAGACACATTGTTTTATTGTCCCTCGCTGATGCAGGGTTATGAGGGCGAAGCCGAGGTGAGGGCATTGGCTTCGCAGGTGAGAAGCTTTGAGGTTTCGCCGCAGGTATATGGCAAGATGGCATACCGTGGAACGACGGAAGGCGCAATTGCCGAAATGAAGGTGAGGGCATTGGGGCTTGACGACTTGAGGTTGCCGCCGTCGCCATTGATAATGGTGCTCGAGCGGGTGGAAAAGCCTGGCAATCTCGGCGCAGTGCTTCGTTCGGCTGATGCTGCCGCCGCCGACGCGGTTATTGTCTGTGACCCTCTTACCGACCTTTTCAATCCGAACCTCATACGCAGTAGCATCGGCGCAATATTCACCGTGCCCACGGTGGCGTGCTCGTCGGAAGACTGCATTGCTTTCTTGAAGAAACGGGGCATAAGCATCCTTACGGCGCAGCTCCAAGACTCCAGTCTTTATTATGATGTGGACATGAAAAAGCCCACGGCTATCGTCATGGGCACAGAGTCAACGGGACTTACAAATACCTGGCGCAATGCTGCCGACGCGCATATACGCATACCGATGAAAGGCAGGCTCGACTCGCTCAACGTTTCTGTGTCTGCCGCCATATTGCTTTTCGAGGCGGTGAGGCAGCGAGACCCCATCCCCAGCACCTCCGCTGAATGGGGAGGGGGATGCGCAACCAATGACTAACGCCCACTAATAATCGACAAAAAGAGGTAATGTTCCTTTGCCGGAGATGCGCAACCTATAACTAACGGTTTGCTATTAATCTTAGCCCAAGATTTTGTCCCTATGGCATCTACCCACCCCCTTCAGGGGAGGGGCTGGGGGTGGGGTTATTATTTCTTCTTTTTCCTGTACTCCACAAACAGCCCGAGTGCTATTGCGATGGCAAGGATGCCGTATGACGCATAGGCTATGCCCTCGGTGGTGCGTATGGAAGCAGGGTGGAAATCGAGCACCACTTCGTGCTTGCCGGGCTTGGTGTTGATGGCACGCAGGATGTAGTTCACCCTGCCTATGTCAGTTTTTTGTCCGTCAACCGTAGCTGTCCAGCCCGGATAATAAATCTCTGAGAATACCAGTACGCCGCCCTTGTCAGAATTTGTTTCATATACAAGGTGGTTTGGCGCATAGCTCTTTATGGTGACCATAGACGTACCGTCCTGCCTTACAGCCTTGCCAAGCTGAGCTTCAAACTTCTTGTCGGCAACGGCTTCGTGCTTCAGGTCAATCTTCCCCACTCGGTCAATCTCCTGATTGGCATTGTCAACATAGGCAAGCTTGTCCACAAACCAAGCGTTTCCGTTGACGTATGGGTTTTGCAGCGGTGCGTTTTGCCCGTTCTGCAACGGCAGGATGATGTACTTGGCATTGAGCATATTGAGTACGGGGAATATGCTGTCGCCGTTCACCTTCGTCATGTCGCCGCCCGCGCTCGATATTGCAGGCATCATCTTCTGCATTTCAGGAGCAATGTAATAGTCGATCATGTCCTGATAGCGGTGCAGCTTGGCGGCATTGTATCCGCCAATGCTCTTGTGGTAATAGGAAGTCTCATTCTCATTGAACGTGTTCGAAGCCAGGTTGAGTACGCGGTAGTCAAGGCCTTTGTCTTGCAGAATCAGCCTGTCGGTCTGGGTCATTTGTTGCGGAGTGTCGCGCACGCTCTTCTCCACGAACATCGAGTCGTTGAGGTAGCGCTTGTCCACCTGCCACATGTCGATGAGGCAGAGCAAGGCAATGCAGCCCACCATGAACTGCGAGTTGAGCTTGCGGTATTTGTAAAGCAGAAGCAAGGCCGTGCCGATGGCGATGATAATGAACGACCGCAGGGCGTCGCTTGAGAATATGTATTCCCGTACGCTCGTGAGGTTGGCTTTGAGCATGTTCACAAACTGTGCTGCGTCACTTCCCTGTTGGGCTATTTGATTGAACTGCATCAGCTCGTTATGCGAGATGAAGCTGGAAAAGAACAGTCCCGGGGCAAGCCAGAAAACGAGGGCAAAACCGCCGGTGAGGGCGAACGACACCCATACCCACCGCATCTTTTTCTTCAATATCTCAGGCTCGTCTACGATTTTCTTCAAAGCCATCATTGCCAGCAACGGGATGGTGAATTCGGCTATTACGAGTATTGAGGACACCGTGCGGAACTTGGCATACATGGGCACATAGTCGAGGAAGAAGTTGGTGAAGCCCATGAAGTTGCGCCCCCATGAGAGCAGAATGCTCAACACCGTGGCAGCAAGCAGAGCCCATTTCATAGGTTCTTTCACAATGAACAATCCAAGGAAGAACAGCATCAGCACGAAAGCCCCAACGTAGACGGGACCGCTCGTCATGGGCTGGTCGCCCCAATACTGCCCGAGCTGTTGGTAGGCCTGCATGAGCTGAGGGTCAGCCTTCTCCATAGCCTTGCTGTTGGCAGACATTGGAACGCTTGCGCCGCCCTTGGCGTTTGGCACAAGCAGAGTCCATGTCTCGTCTATGCCGTAGCTCCACTGCGTGATATAGTCGCGGTCAAGACCGCTCGATGTCTGGTTGGCAGTGTTCTTTTTCACCAGTTCGCTTTTTCCTCTCATGCTTTGCTGAGAGTATTCCCACGTATGGTAAAGGTTGGAAATATTCAGGCAAATGCCTATTAAGCCGCCCGCCAACGCCACGAGCGTAGCTTTCCAGAAACGGGGGAGCCAATGGTTGCGGATGGCGGAGACGAACCACGCCACAACCATAAAGAGGATAATGAACAGGTAGTAATAGGTCATCTGCACATGGTTGGCGTTGACCTCAAACGCCGCGAAGATAGCCGTGACGATGAATCCCCACAGGTATTTGCCACGGTAGGCGAGCACCATGCCGCCTATCATGGGCGGCAGGTAGGCAAGTGCCATCACTTTCCAGATGTGCCCTGCGGCTATGATGATGAGGAAATAGCTTGAGAACGCCCATATTATGGAGCCCAGCACGGCGAGATGCTGGCGGAAATTGAACGCTCTTAGCAGTATGTAGAACCCCAAGAGGTAGGCAAACAGGTACCATACGTTGTCGGGCATCCACAGGTGGTAAACCTTTGTGGCTTGGCTCAGGAGGCTGGTGCTCTTGTACGACGGAGCGATCTGGTACATTGGCATGCCGCTGAAAAGCGAGTTCGTCCACCATGTCTTTTCGCCGGTCTTTTCCTGATACTGTTTTGCTTCCTGCCCTGCGCCCACGCCTGCCTGTGAGTCGTGTTGGTAGAGTATGCGCCCGTCGATGTCGGCAGGTGCAAAATAAACAAATGCTATTAGGGCAAAAAGCACCACTGCCACGATGTCGGGCAGCCATTTCTTCAAAGTTTTCATACTAAGCTGTTGATATTTTGCACAAAGTTAGGTATTTTTTTGATGAAATGTCAAAAGTTTAAAGTTAAAACGTCGGCTTTGCCCTTATTTTAGTAACTTTGC
This sequence comes from uncultured Prevotella sp., assembly GCA_964511295.1. Classification (GTDB taxonomy): domain Bacteria; phylum Bacteroidota; class Bacteroidia; order Bacteroidales; family Bacteroidaceae; genus Prevotella. The sequence goes on along the minus strand of CAZEEP010000001.1, from coordinate 121,968 downwards.
ATTATTAATAACCATCAATTTTGCGATTTTGAAGAAAATAGGAATCATTGTTGCGATGGACAAGGAGTTTGCGCAGCTGCGCACCTTGCTTGATTCTTCCCACGAAGAAAGCCGTCACAACAAAACGTTTGTCATTGGCACGCTTCATGGCTTGGAAGTTATCATGCAGCAGTGTGGTATTGGCAAGGTGAACTCGGCGGTTGGTGCCGTGGAGCTCATAGACAATTATCATCCCGACCTTATAGTCTCAACCGGATGCGCAGGCGGTGCCGACACCGGTCTCAATGTAATGGACGTTGTTGTGGCATCCGAATGCGTTTACCACGATGTCTATTGTGGCGACAATGCCGCTTTCGGGCAGGTGCCGGGCTTGCCTGCACGCTTTGCGGCTCCGGAAGGCTTGGTGAGCAAGGCTCTTGCCATCGACATGCCTGAAGGCAAGAAGATAAAGAGCGGACTGACGGTGAGCGGCGACTGGTTCGTCGATTCGCGCGAGAAGATGCGGGCTATCCTCGAACGCTTTCCCGAGGCTGAGGCCGTGGACATGGAAAGCTGTTCCATTGCCCAGACGTGCCACATCTATGGTGTGCCGTTTGTTTCTTTCCGCATCATCAGCGATGTGCCGCTTAAGGACAACAAGGCGGCTCAGTATTTTGACTTTTGGGATCGCATGGCGGAAGGAAGCTTTGAGGTGACCAGAGTGTTTCTGAAGGCTATAAGTGAAGCTGACAATTAATCAAAATTCTAAATAAAAGTTTATGAAAATCAACATGTCGGCAATAGTCCTTGCGTGCTTGCTCAGCACGCTTTACGGCTTTGCCGGAAATGTATCAAACAAGAAAAAGACGACATTGGCGGCTTCTGACTCTGCCGAGGTGGTGAGGTTGCTTGCCGAAAGCTTCCGCCAGAGCCTTCTTGCCGACTCTAAGGCGTTGAGCCTTGATGCCTCGGCGTTTATGGGAGGCAGAGAGCAGGTCGTGGAACCAAGCTTTGCGGCAAAGATAAAGAAGATGGCTGATGCCGGCGTTTGGCAAAGGCTGGTGTGGAAAGCATGGCGCGAAGCCAACGCCACGATGTCTGATGGCAAGCTGCCGAGCCTGCGCAATCTCAGCGACAGCGTTACCGGCTCATGGCTTTTGCCGGCAACGCTGGAGGCCGACGCACACATGAATTATTTCTGGGGCTCGAAAGGCTCAGAGCCTGCCGGCGGGCTTTATCCTATGTACCTTTATCTGCACGGGTCAGGGCCGCGCGACCTCGAATGGATGTACGGCCGCCGCTGGGCTATGATTTTCAATGACAGTCCGTCGGTTTATTTCATTCCGCAGATACCCAACACAGGCCAGTATTACCGTTGGTGGCAGCGCGCCAAGCAGTTCGCTTGGGAAAAGCTGTTGCGCCAGACGCTCAGCAGTGGCTTCGTGGACGCTAACCATGTTTATGTCTTCGGCATTTCCGAAGGCGGCTATGGCAGCCAGCGGCTGGCTTCGTTTTATGCTGACTATTGGGCTGCTGCCGGCCCTATGGCTGGTGGTGAGCCTCTGCGCAACGCTCCTCCTGAGAACTGCGCCAACATAGGCTTCTCGCTCTTGACAGGCGAGCTCGACTATGGTTTCTACCGCAGCCGACTCACCATGCGCACTGCCGAGGCGTTCGACTCGCTTCAGCGCGTCGACAATGTGTCTCGGCAAACGGGCGACTCGCTTTTCCGCCATCGTGTTGAGCTTATCCCAAAACACGGACACACCATCGACTACAGGCTGACGACACCGTGGCTGAAAACCTTTACGCGCAATCCTTATCCTAAGAAAGTGATGTGGGAAGACTTCGAAATGGACGGGAGGTATCGCCGTGGGTTCTATAACCTGTGCGTAGAGAAACGGCCGGACAACGGGCGGCAGACCAATGACAGCATCCGCACCTACTATGTCATGGACATTGACGGCAACGACATAAGGCTGACGGTGAGCAACGCAGAGTATACCGTGACGGAGAAAGATCCGCAATGGGACATTGAGCTGAACGTAAAGAAGCACTACACGAAGGCTACAGGCGGCAGACTGAGGATTTATCTTAACGACAAGCTGGTCGACTTGAAGCAAAAGGTAACCGTATATGTAAACGGCGAAAAGGTTTTCAGCGGCAAGCTCAAGCCAAGCCTCGACGACATGACAAGCAGTTGCAAGCTGTGGTTTGACCCTTACCGCGTATATCCTGCATCGGTGACGGTGGATTATTAAAATAGGTTTTTAAAGAAGTATTTGCTTTTACAATTAAGATGAATAAAATACCAAGCTTCACCATAAACCACGAGAAACTGCTTCGTGGCATATATGTTTCGAGAAAAGACGAAGTGGGCGGCGAGACCGTCACCACGTTCGACATACGCATGAAGGAACCCAATCGTGAGCCGGTGGTTCATGCCGGCGCACTGCACACGATAGAGCATCTTGCCGCCACGTTCCTCAGAAACGACACCGAGTGGAAAGACCGTGTGATTTATTGGGGGCCGATGGGGTGCCTCACGGGCAACTATCTTTTGTTGCGAGGCGACCTTGAACCGCAGGACATTGTTGACCTCATGCGCAGGACTTTCAGTTTTGTAGCCGGTTATGAGGGTGAAATACCCGGTGCTGCGCCTCGCGATTGTGGCAATTACCTGCTCCACGACCTGCCTATGGCGCGGTGGGAAGCACGCAAGTTCCTCGCCGAAGTGCTTGAAAACATAAAGCCTGAGAACATGGCTTATCCGCAATGATAAGCCTTTCCGTCTTGCTTTTGGCATAATAATTGCGGCGTAAAGAATTCTTTACGCCGTATATCTACTTACGTACGCCGTACATGCCTTCTATGTACGGCGTATGTTCTATCTACGCACGCCGTGCGAGTGTGACACGTGCGCCGTCTGTGTGGCACTCGCAAGGCTGACGAGTGTTACTGCCTACAGGTTCAGCTTGTAACCTACAGAAAAGGCTATGCTCCTGTTTTCGCCGTGGTCCGTCAAGTCGAAGACCTTGGTAATGCCTATATTGTATCGCAAGTCGAGTACCACGTTGGCGTATTCGTAGGAGATGCCAACGGGAATGGAGAAATCAAACTTGTTGATATAAAGATACTCTTTGTCGTCTTTCTGTGGAACGTCGGCATAACTATAGCTCCCGTTCTTGTTGATTGTGACTTTAGTGCTTTCAGTGTGCATGTTGCTGTGAACCTTGTAACCCACCTGCACTCCGGCGTTCACAGAGAAGCCGTTGGCTATATAGGCATGGGCAAGAAGTGGCAGGTTCAGGTAGTCGATGCTGATACGGCAGTTGCTGAATACATTATATTCGCCGGGCTGAAAGCCCGTAATGTCAGAATCCTCGTATTTGCATCCAAGCCTTGAATACGACAGTCCGGCTGATAGAGCCAGTATATTGTTTACTTGATATTGCACGTCGACACCTCCCAATGCCCCTTCGCGATATTTGCTGTCAAGCGAGTAATCGCTACCCGTTGAGTTGGCTGCTATGTTAAGGCTTTCGTTGGTTATGTTTGACAGAGAAACGCCAAAGCGTGGGATAATGGAAAATGTGCCTGCTTCCGGCTGAGCTTGGGAAGACATTGTGGCAAACACGCCAAGCACAAGCAGTAATAGGAACCTCTTTCTTTGCATAAAATCGTTGTTCTTTTCTTCTTTGTTATTGTTTAAACGCAGTCTTCTTTCATATATTGCGCGTGTTGGCTATAAGAAAGAAAAAACCTATCTAATTGTTGTTAAAACTTGTATTCCAAAAATAGTTTTCTGCTTTTTTCTTCTTAATTTTGCAGCGTTTTTAGGATAATGTGTATTTCATTTCTCCTGTAAGGGAAGGTCTGAAAATAGATTTTAATAATTACATTTTATATATAGGTATGAAAATTAAGAGTTATTTGTTTGTAGGTTTGGCTGCTTTGAGCCTCGCTTCTTGTGGAAGTAAAGGTCGCAACAGTCTTGCCAACTTGGGTAATGACCATTACCCAGTAGTAACAGTGGGAGCGTCATCGGCAGACATGCAGACCACTTTCCCTGCCACTATCAAGGGTATTCAGGATGTCACGGTGAGTCCTAAAGTCTCAGGTTTCATAACGAATGTCCTTGTTCATGAGGGTCAGCGTGTGAGTGCCGGACAGGTGCTTTTCACTATCGACAGTGAGACTTACCGCGCCTCCGTGCGCTCGGCTCAGGCTGCTGTCAACACCGCAAAGGCCGCTGCCAACACTGCAAAGACCACTTACGACAACAACCAGAAGCTTTTCGACCAGCACATCATTGGTCAGTATGAGCTTTCCATTTCAAAGAACAGCCTTGCGCAGGCACAGGCACAGGTGGCACAGGCTGAGGCTGCACTTGCATCCGCAAAGGAGCAGCTCGCCTGGTGCTCGGTCACGTCGCCTGCAAGTGGTGTCGTGGGCAGCCTGCCTTACAAGAAGGGTGCGCTCGTCAGTGCGGCCACTCAGCTCACCACGGTTTCCGATGTATCGACAGTAGAGGTCTTCTTCTCGCTGAACGAGGCACAGATGCTTTCAATCCAGAAGCAATACGGCTCAACGGCTGGTGCAATCAATTCATTCCCGACGCTGAAGCTGCAACTTGCCGACGGAACGGTGTACAACCATCCCGGCAAGCTCGTGAAGATGAGCGGCGTAATAGATGCCACCACTGGTTCGTATAGCCTCATTGCCCACTTCACCAACCCCGACGGTCTGCTTAAGAGCGGCGGTGCAGGCACAATCATCGTGCCGCGCGTGCACGATAACGCAATAATCATACCGCAGAACTCTACGGCTCAGGTGCAGGACAAGATTTTCATCTATAAGGTTGACAAGGACAACAAGGTGCACTACTCAGAGGTCAGCGTTGAGCCGCAGAACGACGGCATCAACTACGTTGTCAGCAAGGGTCTTGCCGTGGGCGACCGCTATGTCGTGAAGGGCATAACGAAACTGACCGACGGGCAAGCCATCACGCCTATCACTGAGGAGCAGTATGAGCAGGAGGTGAAGAAAGCTGAGCAGCTTGGCGCGGCACAGGGCAACGCCAAAGATTTCGCCAACGCGATGAGTAGTAAATAAAAAAGGATAAAAGGAATTAAAGAATAAAAGGGTAAGAGCCAAATTTAAGATAGACAAACCTTGTAAGTAATGGCTTTTATTCTTAGCGAAGCGATTATTCTTTTTATTCTTTTGTTCTAAAAAAAGAAATAATATGAGTTTTACCAACTTTATAAAACGCCCGGTACTCTCCACGGTGATCTCAGTCTTCTTCGTGTTGCTGGGTACCATCGGGCTTGTGTCCCTGCCTATCGAGCAGTATCCGGACATCGCACCGCCAACCATCATGGTGTCCGCAACCTATGCGGGAGCTGACGCTGAGACGGTGCTGAACTCCGTCATCACGCCTTTGGAGGAAAGCATCAACGGTGTGGAGAACATGACTTACATGACTTCGACCGCCACGAACACTGGCTCGGCAAGCATCACTGTTTACTTCAAGCAAGGCGTAAACGCCGACATGGCCGCCGTCAACGTACAGAACCGCGTGCAGCAGGCTTTGCAGTTGCTTCCTGCGGAGGTTACGCAGATGGGTGTGTCGGTGACCAAGCGACAGACTTCCAACGTCATAATGTATTCGCTGACGACAGACGACGGCCGCTATGACACCAAGTTTCTCACCAACTACAATGACATCAACATCGTGCCGCTCTTGAAGCGTATCAACGGTGTGGGTGACGTACAGGGACCAGCCTTGGCCAACTACTCTATGCGTATATGGCTGAAGCCTACCAAGATGAAGGAATATGGCCTCATGCCGTCTGACGTAACGGCGGCACTTGCCACGCAGAACGTCGAGGCTGCGCCTGGATCGTTCGGCGAGCAGACCAACATGGCTTACGAGTACACGCTGCGTTACACTGGTCGCCTAAAGACTCCTGAGCAATTCAAGAACATCATCCTGCAGAGCAAGACCACGGGCGAGACCCTTTACCTTAAGGACGTTGCCGATGTGGAGCAGGGACAGTTCATGTACAATGTGAACCTGAAGAACAACGGTCACGATGCCGTTATGGGCATGGTGCAGCAGATTGCCGGCTCAAACGCCACGCAGATTGCGACCGATGTCAAGGCAGCCCTTGCCGAGGCTCAGAAGTCAATGCCGCCCGGCATGAAATATACTATCGAGCAGGACGTTACCGAGTTCCTCTTCGCATCAATCCACGAGGTTGTCTTCACGCTTGTCATCACGCTGATACTCGTGTTCCTCGTTGTTTACGTTTTCTTGCAGGATTTCCGCTCTACGCTTATCCCGATGATTGCCGTGCCTGTAGCCCTTGTGGGCTCGTTCGTGTTCCTGCAGCTGTTCGGCTTCTCGCTCAACCTGCTCACGCTGTCGGCGTTGCTGCTTGCCATTGCCATAGTGGTCGACGATGCCATCGTGGTTGTGGAGGCTGTGCACGCCAAGCTCGACCAAGGTTACCAGAGCGCGCTCACGGCTTCAATTGATGCCATGAACGAGATTTCCGGTGCCATCATATCCATTACTCTTGTGATGTCGGCTGTGTTTGTGCCGGTGTCGTTCGTTGGCGGCACTTCCGGAACATTCTACCGTGAGTTTGGTGTCACCATGGCTGTGTCAATCGTGATTTCGGCTGTCAACGCCCTTACGCTGTCACCTGCTCTTTGTGCCATGTTCCTGAAGCCCCACGCAGAGAAGGGCGAGAAGAAGATGTCATTCCTGGATCGTTTCCACGCCGGTTTCAACCGCACGTTCGACAAGTTGCAGGAAAAGTACAAGAAGGGTGTTGAGCACTTCATCAACCATCGCATAATCACTGTCATCTCTGTTGTCGTGGGTGTTGTGGTTCTTGTCATAACGATGTCAACCACCTCTACGGGTCTTGTGCCTGATGAGGATACGGGTACGTTGTTCGTAACCATGTCTGCTGCACCTGGTACGAGCCAGGAGCGTACCAAGGAGATTGCCGACCACGTTGACAAGATGCTCGCGTCCAACCCTGCCATTTTGCGCCGTGAGCAGATCGTGGGTTACAACTTCATCGCCGGACAGGGTTCTGACCAGGCAACGTTCATCATCAAGCTTAAGCCGTTTGAGGAGCGTGAGCAGAAGAATATCTTCTCGCGCCTGTGGAGTGCCGTGACAGGTGGCGGCATGGAGCAGCTGTTTGTCAACCCGAAGGAGGCTAACATGGTGCTTGGTATGATTTACAAGCAGACCGCCTCTATCAAGGACGCTCAGATTCTTGCCTTCGCACCGCCAATGATTCCTGGTTTCTCTGCCAACAACGGTGTCTCTATGACATTGCAGGACAAGACCGGTGGCGACCTGAACACGTTCTTCAAGGTCACCAAGGACTATCTTGCCGAGCTTAACAAGCGTCCGGAAATCATGAACGCCATGACCTCATACAACCCCAACTATCCACAATACATGATTAACGTGGATGTTGCCAAGTGTGTGCAGGCAGGCACAACTCCTGCGTCGGTGCTTGGCGTGCTGCAAGGCTACTACGGCGGCCTTTACGCTTCCAACTACAACGCTTACGGTAAGCTGTTCCGCGTCATGATACGCTCGGATGTGGAAAGCCGCATGCGTCCTGAGGACATGAGCAACATTTACGTGCGCCTTGCCAATGGCAAGATGGCTCCTGTCAACGAGTTCATCACGCTCGACAAGGTTTATGGTCCGTCAAACATCGCCCGTTTCAACCTGTTCACGTCAATCAACCTGAACATTACTCCTAACACCAATGGCGGTTACTCTTCGGGTGATGCCCTTAAGGCTTGTGAGGAGGTGGCTTCGCAGGTGCTGCCCACGGGTTACGGTTACGAGTATTCGGGTCTGACACGTTCCGAGGCAGAGTCGAGCAACTCAACGGCTCTTATCTTCGTGCTTTGCTTCATCTTCGTGTACCTGATTCTTTCCGCTCAGTACGAGTCGTACATCCTGCCTCTTTGCGTGTTGCTGTCATTGCCGTTCGGTCTTGCCGGAGCTTTCATCTTCACGCAGATCTTCGGCCATTCCAACGACATTTACATGCAGATTGCGCTCATCATGCTTATCGGTCTGCTTGCCAAGAACGCCATCCTCATCGTGCAGTTTGCCCTTGAGCGTCGTAGGACGGGTATGGCAATCAAGTATGCAGCCATCCTTGGTGCTTCAGCTCGTTTGCGCGCCATCCTCATGACATCTCTCGCCATGATTATTGGTTTGTTGCCACTGATGTTCGCGTCAGGTGTTGGCAAAAACGGTAACTCAACTATGGGTGCCGCCGCCGTGGGAGGTATGCTTATCGGTACTACTTGCCAGCTGTTCGTGGTTCCGGCCTTGTTCGTGTTCTTCCAGTGGTTGCAGGAGAAGTTCAGCCCGCTGAAGTTTGAGGACGAGGTTAATCCTGATGCAGCCGTCGAGTTGAAGCAGTATGCGCACAACAAGAAAATGACTGTGTATAAGGATCAGTTTGAAGATTAAAAAACTTGTCTCCCATCCTCCTCTTCATAAAGGGGAGGAGGATGGACAAGATTCAAGAAACCATTAGGTTCAAAGATAAATGAAAGCATTCAATTATATTATGATATGTGGCCTTGCCGCCTTGTCCCTGACTGGTTGCAAGAGCCTTTACGGCAAGTACGAGCGGCCGTCGGTCAACGCACAAGGTGTCGTTCGCGATCCAGTGTCGGCAACCGATACTCTTGCCGTGACCGACACTACATCGCTTGGCAGTCTGCCTTGGCGCGAGGTGTTCACTGACCCACAATTGCAATCCCTTATCCAAAAGGCAATTGACAATAACACGAACATGCTCAACGCTGCTCTCAACATAGACATGGCTGAGGCGCAGCTGAAGATTGCAAAGCTGGCATTCGTGCCGCAGTTCGTATTCACGCCGCAGGGCAACATCACACGTTTCAACGAGGCGACGACCAAGAGCTACTCGCTCCCCGTCAACGCGTCGTGGAACTTGTCGCTCTTTGGCGGCCTGACATCTGCCAAGCGCGCCCAGCAGATGGTGCTCTTGCAGAGCAAGGACTACAAGCGCTCTGTTCAGACATCGCTCGTTGCAGGCGTTGCCAACCTTTATTACACCCTCCTTATGCTCGACAAGCAGCTCCAGATAGTCAACGACATGGAGAAGCTCACGAAGGAGACTTGGGACATCATGAAGGTGCAGCATCAGGAAGTGCGTGGCGTGCGCTCCACCGCCGTGCAAAGCGCGGAGAGCAACTACTACAGTGTATTGACGCAGAAGAAGGACATCGAGCGCAGCATTCGCGAGAGCGAGAACTCCCTGAGCCTGTTGCTCTCTGAGCCTGCCCACGCCATATCTCGTGGCAAACTCGACAATCAGTCGTTGCCTACCAACCTTGCTGTAGGAGTGCCGGTAAAGGTGCTTGCCAACCGTCCTGACGTTCATGCCAACGAGATGAATCTCGCGAGCTGCTTCTACCAGATAGAGAACGCACGCAGCAGGTTCTATCCGAGCATCACCATTAGCGGCACGGGCGGATTCAGCAACGGTTCCGGGATGGTGAACCCGGGCAAGTGGCTCGCTTCTGCCGTTGGTTCGCTCACCCAGCCCATCTTCATGAACGGCCAGCTCATTGCCGGCTTGAGGGTTGCCAAAGATCAATATGAGCAGGCTTACAACACATGGCAGCAGAGCATCCTACAGGCCGGCTCTGAGGTGAGCAACGCCCTCGTGAAGTACAACAGCTCTGAGGAAAAGAGCCAAATAGAGGCAAAGCAGATAGAGGTTCTTAAGAAGAACGTGGAGGACACACGCGCCTTGATGGCTTCTGCCGGAAGCACTTACCTCGAGGTCATAACAGCAGAGAGCCAGCTCCTCAACGTCCAACTCTCCAAGGTCGGCGACGACCTTGCCAAGATGCAGGCTGTTGTTAGCCTGTACCAGGCACTTGGAGGAGGCTCTTTTTAATTCATAATGCATAATTCATAATTGCAGGAGCAGTAGGATTGCCAAGCAATTTGTTTTTTGAATCATGAATCAAAAAAATAAGAATTGGTAAGCCATTTAATTATGAGTTGTGCATTATGAATTATGCATTAAGCATTATGAATTGTGAATTATGAATTATAAATTATGAATGATATAAGTCCAAAAGCTGTCGTTTCGCCAAAGGCGAAAATCGGCAACAACGTAAAGATATATCCGTTTGTATATGTAGAGGACTACGTGGAGATTGGCGACAACTGCGTCATCTTCCCGTTTGTTTCGATACTTAACGGTACGAAGCTGGGTCATACCAATATGGTGCATCAGGGTACTGTATTGGGTGCATTGCCACAGGATTTCGAGTTTTGTGGCGAGCGCACGGAGTGCATAATCGGCAACAACAACATCATCCGTGAGAATGTGGTCATAAACCGTGCCACACATGAGGGTGGCAGGACAGTAATCGGCAACGACAACTTCATAATGGAGGGTGCACACGTCAGCCATGACACGAAGATTGCCGACAAGTGTGTCATCGGCTATGGCACGAAGATTGCAGGCGACTGCGAGATTGGCACGGGTGTCATTTTCTCGTCGTCTGTCATTGAGAATGCGCGCACGCGTGTTGGCGACTTCGCAATGGTGCAAGCTGGCACTACATTTTCAAAGGACGTGCCGCCTTACATCATCGCCGGTGGCTCGCCTGTGAAGTATGGCGGCCCCAACGGCACCATGATGACCACTGCTGGTATCGACGATAAGGTTCAGAAGCATGTTGCCAACGCCTATCGCCTTGTTTTCCACGGCATGAATAGCGTGTTCGACTCGGTTCTGCAAATAAAGTCGCAGGTGCCCGACAGCCCTGAGATTCAGAACATAATACAGTTCCTTAGCTCTACAGAGCAAGGCATAATAACAAAAATGTAAATTCATACCTATACATTTTTTGTCAGTCTGGGGGGCGTGCCGTGAGGCAACGCTCCCTTTTTGTAGTTCGATTGTAATCTTACAGCACTTGCATTTTCCAGGTGGCGCCTATCTCCACCTTGTGTTGTTTGTCTTTCTGTGCGCCGTTGCAGTTGTTGTTCTTTCCGAAGCTATAGTTGTAGTTTGCGTGAAACCTCACTTTTTCGTTGCCGAGCGGAAAATACTCAACGCCTCCGCCAACGCGTGTTATCTCAGTGCCGTCGTGCAGACAATAGTCTGCATCTTTGCCTGAGCGGTTCACGTCGTAGTTTGCCTTGGCATATACTTTCAGTTGTTTCATTGGCTGCCATTTGGCAATGCCGCTCAGCGATACGTCCTTGAAAAGAAAGGTCTGTCCCTTGACGGCACGGTTCATTATGTCGAAATCAAATTCAAGTTCGTCCGAAGGTTTTATCCTGTTGCCAAAGAAAAGATAATTGATATATTTGCCCGGCTCGTATTCCATCATGTTCACAGACCATGCCGAGTGGTACCATCCGTGGCTGCCATACCACATAAGGCTATATCCATACGTGTCCTCGTCCTTCCCCGATCGCAGCTTCCAGTCGTCCCTGAAAGGGCTTTGCGTCACTTGCAATATGAGCTTGTCGTGCCCGGGATTGACGTTCAGCACTACGTCTGCTCCCCACTGGTAGCAAGGAAACATGCTGCTGAACTCGCCGAGTTGGAATACGTCTATCGGTGCAGGGTCAAACTCCCAGCCGCCTGTGAGCACTACCCATTTGCCGAACATGAAGCCAAGCCTCGGGGTTACGTCCCATTGCAGGTAAAGCCAGTCGGTGGAGTCGAAAAACGACTTGTCCTTGTGTATCTCGTTCAGCCTTTGGCGGTATTTGTAAGAGAAGCCGCTGCCAATGTCGCCTTGCAGGAAGATGTTTATCAGCCGTCCCTTGAATCCCGTCTTAGGTACTACTTTCTCGCCGTCAACGCTTTGGTAGTCATATTCTCCCCTTGCCTCAAAGCGCAGATCCACTCCTTCCACGTCCACTATTTGTGCACATGCCGTGGCCGCTACCCCCATGAATATTATTATGAGGAAAGCCCTAATGCTGTGTAATAGATTCGTTTTCATAGTCAGTATCAGGTCTTTTTTAAAGTTTAGGTTGTGCCAGCTCCAACAGCGTGCGCTTGTTCCATAGTCCGTACACTTGGCTCACGCTGTCCGTTGTCATAAACGATTCCATCTTCTCGGCGTGCATGTAGTCTATTAGCCTTGAGAAGTCCTCCTTCGTCAGCACCGATTCCACCTGTATGCGGTTCTTGTTGGTATATCCGCCGGTTATTTGATGTAAGGTGCATCCGCGCTCAAGCTTCTCCACTATGAACCGCTGCACCTTCTCGTAGTGCTCGGTAATGATGTATACGCGCACCTTCGAGTTCACCGTCCCCATGAAGTGGTTCAGCACGATGCCGTTGATCCAAGTGCCTATGAGGCCAACTATCACGAAGCTCACGTCGTTGATGGCAAAAGCTGTGCAGCAGATTGCTCCGCCAGCCACGGTCACTGACGTGCCTATGCTTATGTTGCAATATTTGTTCACGATTCTTGCCAGAATGTCGAGTCCGCCCGTCGATGCGTTTATGTTGAACAGTATTGTTTGAGATATGCTCAGTATGAGCACGAAACACAGCATGTCGAACCACGGGTTCAGGATGTGCTGCCCTGTTCCGGCAATGACCACGGTGAAAAGCGAGTCCTGCATAGGCGCAATCCAGTTGAGGAAGTCTACCATAGGTCCCAGTATGAGTGCCGTGTACACAGTCTTTGCCCCAAACTCGGTTCCAAGCAGCAGGAATGAGCAGGCGAGCAGGATTGCGTTTATTATAACGATATACGTGCCCAGCGTGGCAAAAGGCATGAGTTTTTCCAAGACTATGGAAAGGCCGGTTATCGAGCCGACAACCAAGTGGCTTGGAATCAGGAAGAAATGAACGCTCATTGAAGCGACGAACATGCCCACGGTCATAAGCAGCAGGTCGGTCCAGAAACGTTTGGTTTGCACCACCTTCACTGTTTGTGAAGGGAGTTGTTTGGCTTGGCGAACAAGGTCTGCCAGGTTTGGTTTGTTGTTCGGGTTCATAGAAGGATTTTTAGTTGGCTTCAAAATTAGGCAAAAAAATCCATTCTGCAAACTTTTAACATCATTTTTTCAAGAAACTGTTGTTTATTTGTTCTCCATTAGGTTGTATTTGTTTTCTAATATCTTGAATGCCAATATTTTGCTTTTGCTTACAAATTGAAAGAAAGATGGGCTTTGAAGGCGAGGGAGAAGTGGTGAAAAGCGACAAAAATGGTATTTTATAATTGTTTTGCCACTTTTCACTTACAGTTTATTTCTGTGCTATAAGCTCTTTGTAGCGGAAGCAGTAGTGGCGATGATCGTTTATGACACCGATGGCTTGCAGGTGGCTGTAGACAATGACCGGGCCCAAATACTTGAAGCCACGCTTCTTCATGTCTTTCGATATAAGGTCGCTGAGGTCATTGCGTGTCACCTGTTCCACTTGGTGTGAAGGGTATACAAGGCTCTTTCCATCGGTGAAGCCCCATATATATTTGTCAAACGAGCCAAGTTCCTGCTGCACTTTCACGAAGCATTGCGCATTGTTTATCATTGCTCGAATCTTCCTCTGCGAGCGAATCATGCCCTCTGTGTTCATTATGCGCTTTACGTCGTCGTCAGTGAAAGCCGCCACCTTCGCAACGTCAAAGCCGGCGAAGCATTGGCGGAAGACTTCCCTCTTTTTCAGCATCAGATGCCACGACAGCCCGCACGACATGCTTTCCATGAGCAGGTACATGAAGTGGTTGCGCTCGTCATGGCACGGCGTGCCCCATTCTTCGTCGTGGTAGTGCACCATCAACGGATCGTTGCCGAACTCGCTACAGCGCACGGGATACTGCAAGTGCCGCATGGCATGTCCGCCCCATGCGGTCTCATTGACGAAGCGGAAACCTATAGCCTTGTACAGCCTTTCAGCCCAAGGGTGAGTGTGGTCAACAAGCAGGCCTACGGGTTGCGAGCCATGTTTTTCTATTACGGCGTTTATGAGGCGTGTGGCAATGCCGCGCTTGCGGAACTCTTTTTTCACGCACAGCGAGTCGAGATAATACTCTCCGGCACGTGTTTCTTCGTCCATACCGGAAAAGTCCTGCCCGAGCCATTCCTTTGCCGCGTCAATGAATCTCCGCCGCAGTGTCAGCAAGTCCTTGCCGTCATAGCCCACTATGCAACCGGCTATCTCGTTTTCCTTGCCGTCTTCGCCTTTCTTCGAGGGGCTGTGTGGCAGGATAGCCACGAGCGTGTTGCGGTAGCTGTACTGGCTGTCCTCCATCTTCACCAGCTCGGTCATCATGCAGTGGAAGTCGTCAAGCGTATGCTCCTGCCCGGCGAAGTTCTGGCAGCAGTCATGGTCCATAGCCTCCATTATGAGGCTCGCTATCTCGGTAGCCTGCTCCGGTTTGGCTGCTACAATCCGTATGTTGTTTTTGCTCATGTCGGCAAAGTTAATATAAAAAAGCCATATTAGGGAAATAAGTATGATAATTGTTTACAAAAAGTAAAAAGATTAAACAATTGCAACTACCCGTTTTAGAGTGAGGGAAGGCTACTTTGGATGTCTATCTCTTGCGTGGCTTTGCATTGGGCTGTTAATTACGGCGTAAACGTGTCGTCTTTACGCCGTAAAGATAGTGGCTCAAAAATGCTATTTTTTATCCTTTCTTATAATATATTGATACACTGTGTGTTGCATTTCAGCCTGTGGTTGTGCTGTAGCAAACCGAACACATGTTTTTTCTAAAAATGGCTGCTCCTGAGAGGGGGTGCATGATTTTTTATTGACAAAAGCAATCTATTCTGCCACCTTCCAGTCGTCTATGTTGCGATGTTCGCTGGAGAAGTTTACGCCTATTTTAAAGAGTATGCGTGAATCGGCGGCAAGTGGTTTGGCATAGCCTTTGTCCTCAATCTGCTACAAGGCTGCATCGGCAGTCTTGTCTACGTAGGTATATCCATTGCCAAGTAAACTCTCAAAATTTTGTATTCCTATCGGGTACTTCATAGCCTGCGTTTTGATTACAGTTGCAAACTTACGAAAAAAATATCGAAGCGTGGGAATTAAATAGGAAGAAAATATCAAAATAAAATGTAGGCAAGCATTATTTTCGCAAAGACTCAATCTTTAGCAGACGACTCCAGTGTCTTGCTATAGTTTTTACCTGTTATTTTGTATGGATTTTCGTGAGTTTCTTTTAGGAAGGGCTGAGACTGCGTAATCTTTTGTACAAACATCTTATTGAATTGATACTCCATGTAAGATTTTTTTAACAGCAATTGCCGGCAATGCCCGGCAATAATAAATAGAATAATTTTTGGTAATTGCTGGTAATTGCCGACAATTGCTGTTTAATACTATCACTAAATCCTTTTCTTGTGATGTCTAATGCCTTTGCCGCGTAAGCTGTTTAGAAATCAGTAGGACAATGTCAGCACTGTTACAGAATTGGCTGCGAACGTATAGTCCTTGACGTTGCGCTTCTCCGCTTTCACGGCGGTCTTCACCACATTGCGGTCGGGTTTTTCCAACACGTTGGTTGCGTCAAGTTTGTCGCTGGTTAGAGTGGTAGACTTGGTGAGCGTGAGCTTGCCGAGATTCTTTGCCTCAAGCGATGTCTTGACGGCATTCGGTGATATGTTGACCACGAAAAGCACTATCTGCCGATTGTCGCGGTCTATTGTTGCGGCAGCGTCGATGGCGTTGAGGTTGCCGTTTGCTTTCTCCGACACCACGTTTGCTGTCAGGCTCTCGCCGAGGGCGGCGTGGCGGTACTCCTTGAGGGGGAAGAAGACCGTCTGGCGGATAGAGGTTTGCTTGTTGGTCATGATTGGCGCGAGTACGTTCACCATCTGTGCCCAGTTGCACATGCCCATGTCGGCGGCATGGCGCAGGATGACGTTTAGGTAGCATGCCGTGGCGAGCCCGTGTCGCCACTCGTAGATGTCGGTGGTGCCGTAGACGGCTCCCTGCCGTTCCCATATCCCCCATTCGTCCATAGCTATTTGGATGGGCTTGGTGCGTGCCGGGAAGCGGTACCAGCGCTGCCATGTCTTTGGCTTGTCGCCGGGGGCGTACTTGCGTATGTCGGCGGCAAAGGCGGTCAGTTCCCTGTCCACTTGGCTGATGCCCTCGAAGATGGAGTAGGGGCGGCTTGCGGCGGTGCTCACGTAGCCGTGGTAGGAAATGTAGTTTATGGCTCCGTTGAGGCCTTCGAGGATGGCCTTGTTCCATTCGGGCTTACCCCTTTCGCCGTTGGCGATAAGCTCTATTGATGGGTCGGTGAGCTTCATGAGCTTGATGTATTGCCACACGTCTTTCACGTAGAAGTTAGGGTCTTGATGCCTGCCGGCGTCCGGCTCGGCGGCTTCTTCGTTGCCAAGTGCCCAGTACTTCACGTTGAACGGTTTCTCGAATCCGTGGCTGCGGCGCAGGTTGGCGTAATAGGTGTCTTCCGTGCCGTTACAGTACTCCACCCAGTTGGCAGCCTCGTCGGGCGTACCTGTGGAGATGTTGATGACGAGCACGGGCTCGCAACCTAACTCACGGCAATACTGTATGAACTCGCAGGTGCCGAAATGGTAATTGTCTATGCCGCCCCATACAAGGTTCTTGCGGCTTTTCCTTTCCGAGAGAGGCCCTACGCCGTCCTCCCAATGGAACACCTTGATAGACGTGCCTCCAGGGAATCTGAGCATGGTGGGCGCGAGCTCCTTCGCCTTGGCGAGTACGTCCTGCCGCACGCCCTTGGTGTCGGAGAGGGGCGAGCCTTCTTCGAACACGCCGCCGTTGACGCACTGCCCCATGTACTCTATGAACTGGCCGAACACGTATGGCGACACTTTGCCCAGAGAGGCGTTGCCGTCAAGCGTTATGGCATTCTGGGACGATGCTTTGCCCCATGCAAGGCAAAGGAGGGCGAGGCTCAACATGATTTTGTGTTTTAACATAACTCTGTTTCCTATAAAATTAAAACATGTTTTTTCAGGTAAAACGAGCCACGGCGGCACTGTCCGTAGGCAATGCCGCCGTGGCGCAAGGAGGGAGCGTCTATGGCTCGGGAATCTCTATCTGCCACTGGTGCTTAATGTCCTCAACTGACGTGCCCATGTAGACATTGTATTTGCCAGGGTCGCTGACCCACTGGTGGGTGTTTACGTCGTAATATTTGAGAGCCTCCACTGGTACCTTTATCGTCAGGCTCTTGCTCTCGCCTGGCTGGAGCGATATTTTCTGGAAGCCTTTCAGCTCTTTTGCCGGACGCAGCACGGGGCTGCTTCCTGATTTGCCGACATATAGCTGCACCACCTCGGCGCCTTCGCGCTTGCCTGTGTTGGCAATGCTTGCTGTGGCGGTTATGGTATCGGTTGAAGTCGAGATGTCGAACTTTGACAGCTCGAACGACGTGTAGCTCAGTCCGTAGCCGAAAGGATAGAGGGGCTTTATGCCTTTCTTCTCATAGCCGCGATAGCCTGTGAATACGCCTTCCGTCCACTGCACGTGCTTTCCGCCTTGGTCAGAATAGGTGTAATATGACGGGTTGTCCTCTGCCTTGCGCTCGAAAGTCATAGGCAGTTTGCCGCTTGGGTTCACGTTTCCGAACAGGATGTCGGCAAGTGCGCGGTTGCCTTCCTGCCCCGAGTACCATGCCCATATCAGTCCTTTCAGTTTCGGTTCCCATTGCTGGCTTTCTATATTGCCGCCGGCATTGATTACTGCCACGGCAGGAACGCCGCTGTTTGCCGCTGCCTCAAGTACCGACTCGCGGTCTTTGTTCAGGGCGAACGTGCGGTCGCCACCCTCTGCCTCAAGGTTCTTGTCGAGGCCTTCGCACACTAAAACAAGGTCGAAGCCGGACAGTTCCTGACGTATGCGTGCTTTGCCGTTGGCATCTACGCGGTTCAGCTTAAAGTCAACCGAGCAACCGCCGCCGCTTTGGAAATATTCTATCTCTATCGGGTAGGTCTTGCCTGCCTCCAGCTGCAATTCCTTCGTGAAGAGTCGTGCAGTGCCGTCGTGCCAGTCGTCTACGATTGTCTTGCCGTCCATCTTCATCCTGTAGCCGTCGTCGCCGCTGACGCTTATGATGTATGATCCGCTTTCCTTCACGCACACCCATGTCTTGTAGCGTGCAGAGAAACTGTTGTCCGGGTTAAGGTTCTTTATGGGGTTCTTAAGCCACGGCGAATGCACGCTTTTCTCTATGCGCGAGAGCATCGGCTCGCCTTGCAGGTTCTTGTTGTTATAATATGTTGCGCTGATGCCTTGTTTCTTCAGCTTGGCGTCGGTAAAACAGCAAGTACTTACAACGTCCGGGTTTTCTTCAAGGTCCCTGTATTCAAGCTTTATGCCTTTCTTCTTGCACAGGGCGGCAATCTGCTCGTAGGGCGATGTCTTCCTGAACGGCGTGACAATGCTGCTTCCTCCGCCCGACACATAGTCGAGTGCATTGTGGCCGGTGATGCAGATGCGCTTCACGTTTTGCCCTATTGGCAGCACGCCTTCGTTCTTCAGCAATACGAATCCCTCTTTAGCTACGCGATATGCTGTCTCGGCGTTCTCCTTGTTGTCGAGTGGGATGGACAGGTCGGGAGTGTCGTAGTCGTAGAGATTGAAATAATAGCATGTACGAAGAATGTTGAGCACTTTCTCATCAATCATTGCCTCGGTGAGCTTTCCGCTTTCTATGAGCGGCTTAACCCTCTTGGCAGACATTGCCGAGCCGCCTGGCATCTCCAAGTCAACTCCGTATTTCACTATTGGCGCGGTGTGGTGGGCGGCTCCCCAGTCGGTCATGGAGATGAACGGGAAATGCCAATTGCCGCGCAGCACCTCGTGCATGAGCCAGTAGTTTTCCGATGTCCACGTGCCCCATATACGGTTGTAGCTCGACATTATGGAACCTACGCCTCCCTCTTGCACGGCAGCCTTGAACGCCGGCAGGTATATCTCGTGCATTGTACGCTCGTCTACGTCGGAGCTTACGTCATATCGTCCGCTCTCGGGGTTGTTTGCGGCGAAATGCTTCACGCATGCTATCACGCCCGGGTTAGCCTGCACGCCCTGTATGTATCCCACAGCCATGCGTGATGTCAGGAACGGGTCCTCGCCCATATACTCGAAGTTGCGTGCGTTGCGTGGCGAGCGGTATATGTTCACGCCCGGGCCCAGTATGATGTTTATGCCGCGCGCCCTGCTGTCGCGTCCGAGGGCATAGCCATAGTCGTGTGCCAACAGAGGGTTCCATGTAGCGGCGAGCATCACCGACGCAGGGTAGGCGGTGCTGTTGGTAGGCGCCAGTCGCTCGGCAATGGCACCTTCGATGCCGGACGGATAGATGGCGTTGGCTGGCTTTGTGCCGCGCACGCCTATTGGGCCGTCATACATGTGAACGCGCTTTATGCCAAGGCGTTCTATGGGCTGTATGTCAAAGCCGTTGCCGTCTATGAGGCGAAGCTTCTCGTCAAGGGTCATCTTAGCGAGGGTGGCCTTTGCCTTTTGGGTGGCAACGTCGAGGTTGCCCTGCGCCATAGCCGATGCTATGGCGAGAGCAAGAGTGATGGTTGTTAAGAATCTTTTGTTCATGTGTTTATATTACAGAGATTTGTTATTTCAAGTATCGGTCGGCGTATTCCAGGAACTTGTCCCAGTCGAAGTCGAGAATGGCGTGTCCGCCCGTGCGTATGTGGTAGGCGATATGGCCTTTGTTCATGGCAACGTCCACGGCAGGCTGCTTGTCGCATCCTATGCCTTGCAGCCCGTAGAGGGCGTAGACGGGCTCGGCTGCCTTGCCTGCAAGAAACTCGCCCAGAGGGTCGGCCCAGCTGTCGTCCTTGCCGGTGGCGAGGTACACGGGGCGTGGCGCAACGAGCGATATGACCGAATGCTGGTCGAAGGGCAAGTATGCCTCACGCATGTTGAACTGCTGGAAATTGTCGCAGGTCCAGTAGGGGAAGCGGTCGTTCATTGCCCACAATGTCTCGCCTATCATCCTCCTTGAAAGCGCACAGCCGCCACAGCCTGAGTTTACGGGTATTGACATGGCGAAGCGTTCGTCCCGGGCGGCGGTCCACAGGGCTGCCTTTCCCATGCGCGAGTGCCCGAGTATGGCAACCTTGGAGGCGTCTACCGATTCGTCGGACTGTAGGTAGTCCAGCAGGCGGCTTGCCTCCCATGCCCATGCGGCAAGGCATCCCCACTGGTCGGGCAGGCGGTATGTTTGCCCGTCGGCGTAATAAGCCGGAATGGCTCCGCGCTTGAAAGCGTCCATGCCGTCGGGCACGCCCTCGGTGGTGTTCAGCACCGCTACGCCATAGCCGCGGTCCAGTATCTTCTGCGTTGCGCCAAAGCCCTTGGCAAGCTTGTTGCCTCCGAACATCATGAACGTGGGCACGGGGCTTGACACCGCGTTGGGCGTTATAATCTCCGCATGGAACAAAGCCCCCTTGTCTTTCTTTTCCGTCAGGTATATCGTTACTATCTTGCGTGTGTATTGCGGCTGGCTTTTGCCTTTGGCGAACCTGTAGCTCTTGTCTATGGAGTCTACGCGCCATTGCAACGGATGCTTCAGGACAGGTGCTTTCCCGTACATGTATGTGGTGACGAGGTCAAGCAGCTCGGGGCGGCGATGCTTCTCCCATTCCTCTACGGTCCTGACCTTTTCGCCGTTCTCGCATAGCAAAGGGTCGGGCAGCGTATATGCAGGAACCTTTGACTCGTCAAAGTTACGAGTCCATTCCATCTTTATATCTTGCGCCGGTGACATGGCAGGCAAAAGAAGGAAACTGATTGTGGCAATTGTGTTTCTCATAAGTTTATTTTGATTTTAAGCTTTCATTATGCAAAAGTAGTATAATGGTGGTGTTTTTTTTGTCCGATTTCGTGACAAACATTTACAGGATAGGAATGGGCAACAGGATTGTCAGTAAAACATACGCAATACACACCAAACTTTCCGTATATTTGTATCGCTTTTAAGAATTAATCAAAAAAAGAAAAACATGAATAGAAAAGCGTTTATTCTTACGGCATTTCTTGGATTTGCCGTTGCCGTGCAGGCGCAGCAAGGCACGTGGGACAAGACGAAGTATCCCAACGCCGAGCCCATAAAGGAAAGCCTGCTGAAAGAGTTTACATGGAAGCCCGGTGTCAGCAACCAGCCGATAGGCAAGGCGCGCGGCATCTATCCCGGACGCGTTGTCATGACACGTTACCCGGAGGTGTGCCGATGGAAAGGAAGATGGAACGTGGAGGAAGACCAATGGTTCCTGCCGGAGAACACCGACTTGGAGAAATGCTCGGAAATGATGTCGGTGACGCTTAGGCGGCTGACTGGCGCGAAAAGCGACAAGGATGCGTGGCGCAAGATTTTCAGGTATTATTACCAGCAGCGTTTCGGCAAGAAAGACGGAGCTTACAAGCCGGGCGAGGTCGTTGCCGTGAAGGTGAACCTCAACAACGCCAAGGCTCGCGAGACATATAGCAACAGGAGCGATGAGGCTCCGCAGGTGATACTGGCAATGGTTCGCCAGCTGGTCAAAGCGGCAGGGGTACGCCCACAAGACATTATTATATACGACGGTCGCCGCCCTATTGCAGCGGAGATTCTGAACCTTGTTTGGGGCGAATATCCCGACGTGAAGTTTGTGCAAGACGACCCGGGAGTGCGCAAGTACCAGCCCGTGAACCCCAAAACGGGCGACCACTCGCTTCTTCAGAAGCCTAACTGGATTCGTGCCATAGACTATTCGGCTGGAAAATTTGACGGCGCAAGGGTCATTCCGCGACAGGTGTATGACGCTACCTACATCGTAAACCTTGCCATGCTGAAGCTGCACAGCTATCCGTTCAATTATATGGAGCTTGGCGACGAGGGGCAGACGGCAGTCACCATGACGGCGAAAAACCATGCCGGAAGCGTGCGCGCTCCGTGGGAGATGCACCATTTCCTGAACACGCAGCAAGACGGCAAGCCTCACGCATACTCGCCGCTCGTTGACTTGAACGCGTCGCCAAACCTTGGGGCGAAGACCATTCTGTTCATGCTCGACGGGCTTTATTGCGGCAGGAAGCACGCCTCCTATCCTTTGCATTTCCCCAATGCGCCTTTCTACAACAGGGTGGAGCCTTATGAAAACACCGATTGGCCGGCATCGCTGCTTGCCTCGCTTGACGAAGTGGCGCTTGAAAGCGTAGGGCTCGACTTGCTCTATGCGCAAAGTATCAACAACAGGGAGACAGGTTTTTACAACGTGCCGCGCATCCTCGTCCGCAACCAGGCAAGCGACTATCTCCTTGAGATGGCTGACCCGCAGAATGCGCCTTCAGGCACTAAGTACATGCAGGGCGGCAAGCCCGTGGAAAGCCTTGGCGTGTTTGAGCATTGGGATTCGCCGGAGACCATGCGCTACAGCCGCAACCTCGACCCCAAGCACGGCAAGGGCATTGAGTTCGTATTCATACCGATGGGCAGCGCAAAGCCGTTGAAAGCTCGTTGAGTTTCAGAGCGAAGCCGTTTGAAGGCTCGCTAATCTTCGTCGCTATAGTCCGACAGCATCTCCTCGGTCTTGCCTATCATCATGTCATGATACTGCTTGGGAGTGCAGTTGAACTTGGCGGCAAACAGCTTGTAGAAGGTGCCGCGGTTGACAAAGCCCGAATTGTAACAAACTTCCTCCATCGACATTTTCGACTTTGTGAGCAACTGCCGCGCCTTCTCCAATCTCATGTCCTTGATAAATGCGCTTGGCTTCTTGTCCGTAATGTTTTGTAACCTCCTGTAGAGGTTTCTTACGCCCAGTCCAAGCTTTGCGGCTATGAATTGTGTGGACAGTTCGGGATTGGTAAGGTTGTCCTTGATGATTTCCATCATCTTGTCAAACAGTTCCTTGTCTTCCTTGTGTATGAACTTGGCGTTCACGAACTCGTAGCTTGACAGCGAAGACTCATAGTAGTTCTTCAGCGTCTTGTTCGACTTCATGAATTTGTTGACCACGGAGCGCATGTAGTTTATGTCACACGGAAGTGGTATGTACGCGTCGGCGTCGGCGTCCATCGCGGCAATGCGTGTCTTGTCGTTGTTGACGGTGGAGATGAGCACTATCGGTATGTGCGCCGTGACGACGTTCTGCTTCAGTCGTTGGCACACCTCTATGCCGCTGAATGGCTGCAACACTATCTCCGACATTATGACCTCGGGGTTGTAATGCACAATCTCGTCCAGCGCTTCCTGGCTGTCACGGAAACTCACCACGTTATAATCCTGTTCGAAGCAGTCGTTGATAAACCACAGCATTTCGTCGTTGTCGTCTATCAGCACTATCGTCGGCTTGTCGTCCACAATCTTGTTCTTGGGCTTGTACCTGAGCTCGCTTTCCACGATGGCATGAGGCTCGCCCATGTAGCTCATTGCGCTGTCGGCGTTTTTATTGTTTTCCACCTCCAGTCTTGGCAACTTGACTGTGAAGACGTTCACGCCGTCATGGTTGTCCATGCCCAGCTCTCCCTTAAGCAGCAGTATGAGTCCGCGGCTTATGGCAAATTCAAGTACGGTTTCATCCTTGCCCTTGCCGCCTTCTATACGGTCAAGTATGTTGTAGCGGTCGAACATCTTCGCAAACTTCTCTTTCGGGATGGCGGGGCCGGTGTTGGAGAACGTCATCACCAGGCAGTCGTCCTCTACCGTCAGGCTCATGCCCACGCTCCCATACTCGTGCACGTTCTTGAACGCGTTGGAGAGCATGTTGGTGGCGATGTTTACAAACGCGTCATAGTCGGTGCTCCACGTTATGTTGGGCTGCACGTTTGTCGTGAACCTCACGTGCCTCGACTCTGCCATCACTTGGAACATGTCAACCAAGCTCAAGCTTTCGTCAGACACCTTGACGTTTAATATGTTCACTTGCCTGTGGCTGGATTCTATGCGTTGGAACTCCAGTATCTCGCTGATGAGCTTGTTGAGCCTTTGGCAGTTGCGCTGTATTATTTCCACGTAGTGGCGCACATGCTGGTTTAGTTCGCTCATGCCGAGTATGCGCTGGCAGGGGCCGACGATGAGTGACAGGGGGACTGAAAACTCGTATGTTACGTTTGTGAAGAAGCGCAGCTTCGACGTGTATACATCGTTCTTGCGTTGCTGGTTCATCTCGTTCACGAGGCGCTGGCGCTTGTCCTGTTGCCTTGCAAGGTATTGGTAGGCTATGTATCCGCCGACGGCAAGGAAGAACAGCAGGTAGAGCGTCTTCATCCACCATGAGAGGTACCAGGGCGGCAGCACGCGTATGACGAGGCAGTACTCGGGGCTGGTGTATCCGCCCTTGATGTAGCGCACCTTGAGTTTGTACGTGCCGTAGTCGAGGTTGGTGAAGCTCAGCTGCCTGTGGTTGCCGTTGTCCACCCACTGCTCGCTGTCGCTGAAGCGATACTGGAAGAAATAGCTGCTACCGTCGATATAGTCGGGGGTGTTGTATGACAGCACGAAGTCGTTGTGCCGGTAGGCTATTTTCACCTTGCCGCATTTTTCATGCGGCAGCGCCATGATGGAGTCGCCGAAGGAGATGTTTTGGAAGTAGAGTGGCGGGTGATAGTCTTTTGGGGCGTTAGGGTCAATGCGTGACACCGCCACGAAACCGTTGGTTCCTCCAAAGTACTTTATGCCCGTGCTTGGGTCGTAGTAGGCTGCGCCGTCGCTGAACTCCGAAATCTTGATGCCGTTGTCGGCAGTCAGCCTTGTCAGGCAATTAGTCTTGTCGTTATATACTATTATGGCGTTCGAGGTCACCGCCCACACGCTGTTGCCTATGGAGGTTGCGCTTCTGAAGACCACGTTGCCTTTATGCAGGTGCTGTCCTCCAACCACTTCCCACTTTATCGGGTCATTGGTGTCATAGAGCCTTATGAGTCCTGCCGATGTGGCGCAGAACACGTGGCCGTTGTCGAGCACCTTTACCGAGAGGATGTCGTTTTTGGGATTGTGGTTCGCGTCGCCAAAGCTGAATATTCTTGTCTTGCCGGTCTTTAGGTCATAACGGTACACGCCCTTGCTGCGGCTGCCTATCCAGAGGTATCTGTCGCCCTGTCGGCAGATCGACGTGAACTGTGAGTTGCCGGGATGCGTCTTGTCGTAGAAAAGCTGCTTTGCGCTGCGTGCCACGGGCTTGCCTTGCCTGTAGTCAAGCGATATGCGGAAGACGCCGTGTCCGCCCGTAGCCACCCATATCTCCGAGGGGCTTACCTCCACAATGTCATGCACGTTGTACATCTTGCCGCCGCCTACATTGAGGGTTTCAATGCTTTGCGTGGCGTATGAATAATAGTTCAGAGCGTCGCCGTCCGAGCCTATCCACAGTATGTTCATGCTGCTTGGCGCGAAGCTGTAGACCGAGTTGTTCACGAGCTGGCAGTTGCTGCTGTTTATATATTGTGGTTCCACGCGGCTGCCGAAAGGCTGGTAAGCCGGATAGCGCAGTATTCCGTTTCCTTTCGTTCCCACCCACAGGTTGCCCTGCTTGTCGCGGTACAGCGAGCGCACGGGCGATATGAGCTTGTCGCTCAGCCTGCTTAATATCTCGTTTTTGAGGCTGTAGCTCTCGTGGTTGAGCAGGTATATGCCCATGCCGTCGGTGGCAAACCACAGTATGTCCTGGTTGCGGTCCTTCAGTATGTCCACCACGCCGCCCTTTACCGGCAGCGGTTCCTCGGCATAAACCTTGGTGTTCATCGACTGGAACTTAAGCCTCACGGCTCCTTGGTGCTGAAAGCCTAAGATGATGTCCTTGCCGTCATGTATGATTTTCGACACATTGCCGCGTTCCTTTACGAGGCCGGCAATGTTGTAAACAAACGACGGCAGCAAGTTGCCTTGGCTGTTCTGCGTGATGTCAGACTTGTATATGTTGTATTTTGAGTCAAGCACGAACACGTAGTCGTCTTTATACCATGTGCCCCTCACGCCCGATGACATCGACTTTTTTTGCTTGCGCAGTGCCTTTAGCGTGTAGCGGCCGTTGCCGTCCTTGCTTATTTTCCCATAGAGGTGGAAGTCGTTGTACGCGATGTGCAGGTAGTCGTAGTTGTCTACAAAGAAGTTGCAAATCCTGTTGTAGCCCTGTGCGTCTATGCCTGTATAGTCGAACTTTGAGTTGGCTTTGTCGTACAGGTGTATCTTGCCGTCGTCCTTCATCACGGCTACAACGCCGTTGTTGTTCGTGGCAAGGCGGAATGTTCCGGAAATCTCGGGATGGTATTCAAAGGTGCCGTTTGGCAAGTCAAACTTTTCAAGCCCTAAGCTGGTGTGCACCCAAATGTCCGACCCTTCACCTTTTTGAATGTCGTCTATTATGCTGCCTGCCGTCAGGAAAGGGCCGATGCCAATCCCGAGCGGCTCGCAACTGAAGCCGTTGAGAAGGTTTAGCCCCGTATAGGTGCCGGCAAGTATGAAGCCGTTTGAGTCCTGGCACAGCCGCAGAACCGACTGGCTTGACAGCCCGTTGGAAGAATTTATTATCCGCACGTTTTCGGACATTATGCCAAGAGGTGCGAGCATCACGCATACGAGAGTTGCTATGTTTTTTATAAGTAGATTGCGCATTTTTAGAGTCATTTCTACAAAGTTACTCGTTTTTCTCTATATTTACAAATATTTTTTTCAAAAAACATAAAATAGTGCATGGCTGTCAAGAACATTTGTACGAATATGGTTTGTACGGCTTACGGACAAGGCACGCCGCGCGTACAGCACACGCACGCCGCGCGTGGATATTACATTCGCCGTACATACGACACACGCACGCCGTACATGCAGAGCACATACGCCGTGCGTGAAAAACGATTGCGCCGCAAACAGAATTCGTTTACGGCGCAATCGTTTTGAATATGTCGTCTTGTTTCCTAAGAAGCAAGGGCTGAATCATTCGCCATTGCGGGTGGTTACGTTTGTTGTCACGCAGTCCGTGGCATCGTCAAAGCGGAAAGCCGGCCTGCCGTCGCTCTTTTCCGTGCTGAAACGGCTGTTGGATATTCTCACCCCTTTGGCATGCCTTGCCCATACCGCCCATGACGGTTGTACGAGGAAATCGCGTATGTTGAACTTGCCAAAGCCCATCTCCGGCGGTATGGCGTTGGCGTCCTCCTGCTTGTGTCCGCCCTTTAGCGTGACGTTCACGTCCTCTATGGTGACGTTTTCCACGTCGCGCTTCATGTCTCCGTCGGGCAGGGTGAAGCCCAGCCCGCCCTTTACGTCCTTATTGTCCGGGAGCTTGTAGCCGGCAATGATAGGCGTAGACTCAGCCTGCCCGTTGTATGGCTTCCATCTTGTTGTCCTGTAGCAGCTGCCTGCATACACCTCCTTTACGTCAACGCCCCGTATGCTTATGTTCTCGACCCTGCCTATAGGGATGTTCGTCACGAGCAGCTCCTTGCGCTCTATCCCGTTCTCGTTGTATGTGAAGGGCTTTGCGTCGGAGCCGATCACGCGGGCGCGGTTGGCTATGGAAAGGAAGAAAGGCGTGCGCGTGCGCAAGAATTGCGAGCGGCGCAGCGTCCCCGTCTTGCCGCTGCCGAACCATATACGGCTCACGGTTCCGCCGTCGTTTGACGAAATGGAGAAACCAGCCTTGTTCGTGCCGAGAACGTAGAGGTTGTCCACCCATACGTCGGTGATGTCGTCGGCAGTCTCAGAGCCTATCTGGAACACGTTGCAATTGGTGTCGCCAATGACGTTTCTCACCATGTAGTGCCATGCCTTGCGTGTAAATCCCAGAGAGCAGTCGGAGCCAATCTTCATGATGTCGTCGCCGTTGACCTTAGAGTAGAGGTTGCTGACGCTCACGTAGCGGCACTCCATGAAGTCGAGGATGTCGCGCGCGTTGTTGGTGCTTGCCTTTCCGCAATACACGTCGTGGAAGCTTATGCTGTCGGTGCCTGTGGCGAGAAGCACGAAGTGGCCGCCGTTGTCGATGTGCATCATGCCCGACGTGTCGCCCTCCCTCTGTCCGTTGGCGTTCAGGTAGTAAGGCTCGTCAGCCTGCTCGTCATACCACAGGTCAAGGCCGTTGGATATGCCGCCAATCTCTATGTCGCGGCATTGCTTTAGCGAGAACATCTTGTCGTTGCGCTCGCCGTTGCCCGTCTTCAGCCAGTTGTTGCCCGAAATGCGCCCGTTGCCGACGATGCGTATGTCCTCCTGCCGCTCAGCCACGAACATGGCGTTGTGGAAAAAGCTGTGCCCCATGTCCTGCTTTACGAGGTAGTTGTCGGTGTCGTCATACGGCGTTGCGTCAAGGCTGCCTGAGCCGGCATTCACTGAATGGTCCTTGTACCATGTCTTTTCCGGTGCGTCACCCTTGCCGCACATCAGTATGGAGGTGCCTTTTGAGAGGCGCAGCCACACGTGGCTTTTCAGCTTCACCGTGCGGACGTTGTAGGTGCCGTCGCCGAACACTATGGTGCCGCCGCCGTTACGGCTAAGGTTTTCTATTGCCTCGTTGAGCCGAGCCGTGCAGTCGTCGCCGGGCTTGATGCCGAGCTCCGAGGCATGTACCTCCTTGTGGGTCACTGCCGGGTCAAGTTTTCCGTATACAAACTTTGCTTCCGACTGTGCCGACCATTCCCCGTTGCCCACGGCGTATGCCTCGCCTCGCCACGCCTCGTTGTCTATCTTGAATTTGTCGCTGAGCAGGTAGCGCGCCTTGAAGCTGCTTGTGCTGCCTTTCCTGAGCGAGACATTGGTAAAGCGCAGCGTGACGGCAGGAGTGTTGGCAGGGCGGAGGTCAACGTTGCGCAGCGTGAGGAGCTTGCCTTTAGCCGACTTGCCAATGCTGTAGGAGCCTACGCTCATGATAGCCGACTTGTTGCCATGTCGGCCCACCGGCTGGCTGCTCAGGCTGTCGAGAGGCACTTCTCCGCGTCCTATTATGTTTACGTAGGTGTTTGTGCCTTTTATGTTTATGCCTTTCGGCACTATTATCTCTATATCGTCCATGAAGCCGAGCCTCGACGGCTGATAGCTCAAGACCACCTCGCCCTGCCTCGGCTGCGACACCTTCAGGAAGCCTGTCACGCCTTGCGCCTGCACGAGCATGGGCGGCAAGCCAAGCAAAATGGCAAGCAACAGGCTTAATAAGTAGCTTTTTCTCATGTCTTTGCTTGGTTAAATGTTATTCTTTGATCACTTTTCTCCCGTTTTCAATATACAGCCCGGGCGCTGATGGCTTTCCCTGAACACGTTGCCCGCCAATGGTGTATGTAGCCTGGCGCCTCTGGTCTTGGGTCGGGATGCTGATGGATGTTGCCTTTTCGTTGAAGCTCAACTCAATCTTGTCCAAGTTTGGGGCGTCGTCGTTGGCGTTGCCGAGCGTTATCTCGTTGTTCCCCTCCTGCAACTCTATTTGCAGAGTGTATCTGCCTGCCGAGTTGCCGTTCCAGCCTCCGCTGTTGAGGCTTGGCGTGGTGATGGTCTCGCCGCCGTTGACATTTATCTCGAAAAAGCGGTCGTTGCTCGTCATGTAAAACAGCGTAAGGTCATACAGTCCTTTTTTTTTAGCGTCATAGTTGAACGTAACGGTAGCCCCCTTGCCGAGATAGCCCAGCCTTGCGCCGCCGGAGCAGTCGTTGTCAGAGGACACGCGCGCCCCGCCTTGAAAGGAGGCCTTTTCGGCCTCCAGACTATAGTTTACGGGTATCACGATGTCATATTTGAAGTCGGGCGCGGTGCCTTTGAACCTCTTGCTTTCGCCTTTCTTCAGATTGACCTCTTGGTCGTACAGCTTGAAAGAGCAGTCTTTCCACGCCGTGAGCATCACGTCGTAGTCCTTTCCGTCCACTGTGCCGCTCACGTTTACGCCGAGCTGCGAAACGATGTTGCGGAAGTATTGGGTGCCTTCCCAGGGGTTGCACTTGCCAATCTCCAGCCTTCCGTACCAGTCATCAACAAGGTTGCAAAGCAACGATTGGGCTATGAAACCATTGTTGATGTTGTAGTAAGACATGTTCCAGTGAGTGGATGTCTCGAAGCTTTGTATCCATTCTGAGTCCACATAGTCAGACTTCCTCATGTTTTCCCAGTCGGCTTTCCATTGCTCCGTCAGTCCGAGACGAGACCCTGAGAGCAGGAAGGCGCCAAGCGTCCAGCCCCAGTAGAAGGGCTTAGAAGCGTCGATAGTCATTTCGTTGCGCTTCAGGTAAACGAATATGGCAGGATTGGAAGGGTTGCTGTAGACAGGGTCGTCGATAAGCTCGTTCAGCTGCGAAGGATGCTTTTGCGAGCCGAAAGTGTTCTCGCCGCCAAGGAAAGCATAGTAATAGCTGCCTGTGGGGTCGAGCAGGGCAGGGAAGGCAAGCCCGTCTTTCAGTATTTGCGAATACCTCCCGTTGGGGTCGATGCCGTGCTCTACGGCTTGCTGAAGCACGTACTGGGCACTGTAGAGCACGTCCACGTAGTCTGTCCTGTTGTCGCCGCCAAACTCGTCCTGTCCGCTCGACGGGTTGTTGTACAGGTGCCAATAGCCGTCGTCGTGCTTGGTGGCGATGTTGCTGTAGAACTCTGCCACTCCCTTGAGCACGGGCATGGCGTAGGTGGAAGTCCATGCGGCGTCGTTTACGAGGTTTGCCACTTGCAGCGCCATGCGCACGTAGTAGGCTCCCTGGTGTATCTGCGCGTAGGTGTGCATGGGGAAACCGCCTTCATGGTAGCCCTCGAAACCGTTGTAAGGGTACACCCACGGTATCATCACGCCGTCCTGCTTGTAAATGCGCTTGGTGTAGTCGCGCTGCCCGTCTATTTCCGTAGCCCATTTCTCAATCCACGACCGCGCAATGCTCAGGTTGCCTGTTGAGAGGAACACCGGATGCACGTAGCTCACGTCCTGCGGATAGTAGAAGCTCCAGTTGGTTCCAGAGAAGCTCAGCGGCGGGCAAAGCCCGTTCTTTCTGTCGTCGTAGCTGGAAAGGAACATCGCTACGGAGCGCACCCATGTGTTCTCGGCATTCTTGTCGCTCACGCTTATCATGCCTTGCTCGTCCCATTTGCCGTGCCACCAGCCGCTCGTCTGGGCAAGCGAAGCCTTGGGGGTTATGGTTGCCGGCTTCCCGTAGGAGAGGCACACATAGTTGTCGCCCTTTGCCAGTGAGATGACGATGTTGTTGTTCTCCACGCTCATCGTGGCGTTGGTGGACACATATACGTCGCTGCTGTGGGGGACATAGCAGTCGTGCGTGCCGTTCTGCTGCCATTGCTTGCAGTTCACCGTCACGCGGTAGGTGTTGTCGCCCTCTTTGGCAAGAGAAACTTGCTGCACCATCTTCTGGCTGTAGTGAGCCTGCGGGTTCTCCATCGGGTCGACGGTTATCTTTGTACCTGCCTCAGAGGCGTTTATGTTGATAAAGCCGAGGCTTGGCTCGACGGGGTCGAACCAGGTCTTTACGCTATACGTGACGCCTTTTGCCGTGAAACGCGTGTCCACGGTGCCGTCGTAGAAGCTCTGCCGTTGCTCGTAGCCGGTTATGCCCGTAGCCGCCGACTTGTTGGGGAAGTCGTTCCAATAGACCTGCAACAGCGGCACGAGGTAGTCGTGATGATACCTTGCCCTCACTCTGTGGTTGAGGTTCACCAGCTTTGTCTCGCCGTATTTGTTGGTGTAATCGGTATGCCAGTGCAGGCCCAGGGGCGCGTATGTGCACCCCATCTCGCCGTTGCCCTGGTAGAGGCCTACCGTCTCGGCGACGAAGTCTGTGCGTACCACGTCGCACGCCTTTACCACGCTTTCCGGGCTGAACGTTTGTTGTGCCATAGCGTCCGCGGCGAAAGTGAGCGATGCGGCAAGCATCAGAGTCGCTTTCACTTTGATATTCGGAATTTCAAGGAAGTTCCTGTTGTGTGCCATTTCTTTTTAGATTTTCTTTCCGTCAAGGGTGATGTTGCTGCTCTCGATGGCTTGAACTGCGTCCTTGCCCGTGTTCACGGTCTGCAGTCCGTTTATTTGCATGCCGTTCACGTCGTCGGCTACCACTGCCGGGCGCATGTCCTTGTTGCGCTGTACGACGCGCAGGTTGTACACCCTCACGTTGTCAGCATGGCGCACGTACAGTCCGCCTGCCGGGTTCTTCCTGCCGTACATTCTGTTCTCGGGATAGCCGGTGAGGTTTTCCTGCAGCCTCTTTGTCATTGCAGCCTCGCCGCCCTCGTGCTCCACGGTTATGTCGCGCAGGGTTATGTCGCTTATGCGCATTCCCGGCACGCCGCTTATGATGCTCGGGATGATGCCGTAGGCAACAGCCTTGATCTGCGAGATGGCAACGTCCTTGATGTAGCCCTTGCCGCCGCCGTGGCGCTTGTTGAGGTTGATGAATATGGGCGTGATGATGCCGCTCATGGTGATGTTAGAGATTGCCACCTGCTCTATCTTGCCTCCGTCGGGGCATTCTATGGCTATGCCTGCAAGGCCGGTGATGGTTTTCGGGGCAAGGCGGTCATAGTCCTTCGACCAGTCCCAGATATGGCTTTCCGTGGCGGGGCGGATGGTGCAGTTGGTGATGGTCACGTTGCGGAAGCCGGCGTAGCACGATGTGCCGAACTTTATGGGGTTGCAGTTGCTTGCTATGACGCAGTTGCTCACGACGATGTTCTCCGGCAGGAAGTTCGGGTCGTCGCTTTTCAGGCAGATGCCGTCGTCGTCGCACTCTATGAGGCATCCCGTGATGGTCACGTTGCGTGCGTCAACGTCGATGCCGTCGTTGTTGCCCTGCATGAGCGAGTGGATCTTGATGCCCTGTATTCTCACGCCGTCGCAACGGAAAAGGCGGAAGGTCCAGCTGTCCACGTCGCGTATCTCGAAGTCCTTGGCGGTCATGTTCTTGCAGTCCTTGAAGAAGATGCCGTTGGGGCGAACGCCGTCGTTCACCTTGAAGCCGTGGGCGAGATATTCGGGCGTGTCTGCCTGTCCGTCGATGATTCCCTCGCCCGAGATGCCGGCGTTTTCTATGCCCTCGGCGTAGATCAGGGCGCGGACGGGATAGTCGCCCGGCACGTTGGTGCTGCCGAGGATGGTTGCGCCGCGCTCTATGCGCATCTCCACGTTGCTCTTCAGGCGCAGGGTGCCCGTGAGGTATTTGCCGGGAGCGAACGTCACCACGCCGCCGCCCGTGGCTGAGCATTCGTCTATAGCCTGCTGTATCTTAGCCGTCTGCATGGTCACGCCGTCGGCCGCTACGCCGTAGCTTTGGATGTCGATGTTCTTAGCCGTTGATGTCAAGCTCGCAAGGAGCAATAGTGATGTGGTAATTTTTCTAATTGGTTTTGTGTTCATATAATTGCTGTTTTTATATTTAAGCCTTGCAAAGTTACGTAAAAAGAACAGCTGCGCAGTATGAATTTGCGTCATACATGTTCTTTTTCCTGCATAAGCAAAAGGCCATGCACAGAGTTGTTGGCAGTCTGTGCATGGCCCGATGGAAGTGTTGCGTAATCACAGCGTGTGTAGGCTGTGGTTTATGGGAGAATTACTTGTTGATGTATTTCTTGCCATTCTTTATCACGATGCCCTTGTAGTCAGCACCTACGCGCTGTCCTGCCATGTTGTAGATGGCGTTGCTTGCCTTCTTGGTTGCAGGAGCCTGCACGCTCTCGATGCCGGTTACGATGCTCTTGAAGTTGACGACCTCCATGTCGCTGGCGTTATTCATTCCGTCAAGGAAAGCCATGTTGATGTCATAGCTGCCGCCGGTGGTTGACATTACCAGGCATGACTCTGGTATGGTGGTGACATCGTCGCCTTCTGTTGTGCCTTTTGCGAGGAAGTGGGGATATGTATAGGTGTCTGTTGCCGGCTTGTTGCTTCCATTCATGATGCCAATCAGGGCGTTGTTGTTAAGATCGAATACAGGCTCGGTGACGTAGCCGCCGGTTATGTTGAGAAGAATCGAGGCGCTTGTGCCAGCCACGACACCCGGTGTACCTGCCGGCAGAGTCTCCACCTCATTGAGCACGAGGTCGTCATCGTCGTTATAGTTCATGATGAACAAGCGTGCCTCTGCATCATTGTCCTTGTCTGCCTTCACGTCATAAGGCACTGTTATGGTGCCATAGCGCAAGCCTGTCACGTCTGAAAGGTCTACCTTTGCGTCAGCTCTTACCCAGTTGTTGTAGCTGTTTTCGACAGTCCAGATGGCATTGCCGTTTACGGTCTTGTTGCCCTCCTCGTCTTCTCTGTCGTTGCCGTCTTCATCCTGTGCGTAGAGGTTGCCGCCCTGCATTTGGGCACCTGCGTCTACAAGTGCTATGCCTTCGTATGCCAGCGTGAACTGGCCGATTCCTGTTACTGTCAGGTCGAAAGCCACGGGATCGGTGCCGAGTGTGCATTGCTCGCCCACTACAGGAGCCTGCACGTAGCGTCCGTTGAAGCCGAAATAGTATTTCGAGCCGCTTTCGTCTGCCTTCTTCAGGTATGCGCGGCCGTTGGCTCCGTTAGGAGTGCCGAAGTCTGCATGCATGCCTTGACGGTCACTCTGTTCCCTGTCGCCGGCATAGCCATTGTTCTTGATGGCGGTGTAAACGACGTCGGGATAGTAAGTGCTGTTTGAGATTTTTTCAACTATTGCGTCGTATTCTTCCTCTGTCGGGTCGTCGAGGGCGGCTATCTCTGCTTTGATTTCTTCAGCAGCAGCTGGGTCGATGCCGAAAGGTGTGCCTGCGTTGTTCAGCAGCTCTGAGTATTTGTTTTCAAGAACTCTCTTGTAGTCGGGATTCTCATAACCTGTCAAGGTGTTATTCTCGAAGTCGAAACGATACTCAAAGATGTCTTCATTGTCATTGTTAGCCAAGATGTAGCCGAGGTTCACTGCTGCCTGCCTTATTGCGTTTGGCGATTCCGGGTCAGTGATGATTGCCGCTCTGGCGAATTTTGGATAGCCGTCGCTGATGCTGAGCTGGAAATTCTCGCCTTCGGGAGCCACGGTGTAATAGCCTGTGAAGAAGCTTTCCTCGGCTGGCTGGTCAACATATTCTGATGTAGGGACTATTGGGAAGTCAACGTTCATGGCCGTTGCACGTACGAGGATTGGCGTTCCTGCCGGAACGTCATCGCCCGGGTTCAGCTCCGTTACTTCAATGTCGTCAGCATAACCGTCAAGTTTCCAAACCTTTACAGCCTTATCGCCATGTTGCTGGTTAGGCAGTGTGTTACCGTTTGGTACCTTTGTTGCGAAAGGCAAATAGAGTGAGCCATAGTAGTAGCCGTCGGCGCATTTTTCAATGTTCACGCCACCTGCGTCACCGTCAAACGGCTTCACGTCGAGACGCGCGAAAGTGACGCCCTGCCATGTGCCTACTTCCCAGCCTGTGGCATCAGCGTCGCTTTTCATGAGGATATTGTCGGTATTGCCATTGTCGGCTATAAGGAATTTATTGTCAACAGGATCCTTGAAATACAGCTTGCCTTCCGTGTCTCGGACTGCCGAGAAAGGCTTGGCATCAGCCTTTATGCCGACTATTGAACGGCCGTCATCGCCAAAGTCGGTGATGAACCTTCCCTGTCCGGCAATGATGTACATGTCGTTGCCTTCTTCGTCCTTACCGGCATTCTCCAAGTACACGCGGCCGTTACCGCCCCAAGGATTGTTAAACTTTGCCCAAGTGGCAGAACCGAGATTGGTGCCTGGTGCAGCCTTGTAAGCCACCCAAATGCCGTTGTTTTGCAGAGATGTGGTCACGCCCTTACCTTTCTCTGTGGGAAGGGTCTGGAACTGAGTCAAATCCACCTCCTGTGCATAAGCGAAGAAGCAGCTTGCTGCCAAAATCGCTACTGAAGTAAACCTTTTAATCATGTTTTTTGATTTTTTTTAGGTTGAACTTAAGATTAATAATGTTAATTATATTTGTTTTTGTTATGTTGCTTTTATATATGTTTTTATATATTGTCGTAGTGCTATTGTCGTCGTGCTGTGCGTGGTCGCATGCCGTTTTAGGCGTTGCTTGCGTCATTGGCGGCGCCCCGATTGTCATTTTTTCGCCTTGCGGCAAAAGTTTTATCGCGTGCCGACGAAACTTTTATGGCAATACGTCAAAAGCTTTGTCGCAATCCGACGAAAGCTTTGCCGCGTCACGACAAAGACGTAAATGCTTTATTATAATAATGTGTGTTTTCATTTTTAGCTTATGAGAAATTGTCTCTATTGGTTTGCGCTGCAAATTTGGCAAAAAAAAACAGAACGGCATGTCTGTTTCTACGACAAAATTGTTCGAAGCCGTCTTAGCGATGAAAATAAACAAAAAGGGCTAAAAAACGCACAGGCGCTTACCCCCCCCAGTTTGTACGCTTCTCTGACAATTGTGTGCAAAAGCGTTGTTTCCAAGGCAAAGCGTACAAATATTGAAAAAAAATAAACACACATGTAGTTATAATTTATTAACTTCGCAGCGAAAAGCAAAAACCGGAAAAAGAACGTAAAAACGTATAAACATAAATCAGAACCATAATATGATGGACTATTGTTATTTTAACTTGACCAAATCCGCACTACGTACGGTTTTCGGTTCGCTGTCGTGCTTGGCGATAATGTCGTCGTGTACCGATAGCTACAAGCTCGACGATGACGGGGTGAGTCCCGGCATGACGAGCATTTACGCACAGCTGAGTGAACCCGACCAGGCGAAGCTGACGGGAACATTCAAGTATTACCTACGGCTTGTCGATGACTTGGGCTATGCCGAGACATTGCAACGGACCGGTTCCAAGACCGTCTTCCCCGCGAACGACGAAGCCTTCGAGCGTTTCTTCGCCAACAACACTATGGGGGTGGGGAAATACGAAGACCTGACGGAGTCGCAGAAGAAGTTCCTGCTTTACGGCTCGATGCTCGACAACGCCATCCTCTCAAACATGCTGTCGAACGTGTCGAACGGCGCCACGGACGTGACGAGGGGCAGGGCGCTGAAGCACAACACCGCGCTGAGCGTCATCGACTCCATACAGCATATATATAATGTGACGGGCATGCCGGCAAACAACAGCTACTGGGAGAAGCATTACCGGACGGGCATAAACCTTGTCAACGACGGCACGCAGCCCATGATGGTGCACTTCACGCAGTCGCAAATGACAGGCA
Organism: uncultured Prevotella sp.; assembly: GCA_964511295.1. Taxonomy (GTDB): domain Bacteria; phylum Bacteroidota; class Bacteroidia; order Bacteroidales; family Bacteroidaceae; genus Prevotella. The sequence continues at coordinate 84,835 of CAZEEP010000001.1, read as the reverse complement.
ACGGCATAACCGTGGCAGGAGCCGACAACGACTTCCAGATAATCACCGGCAAGCCATACCAGGACGGCGCGCTGTACATTTTCCGCAACCCGGTGGTAAACTCCGACATATCGTGCCTGAACGGCTACATACACCAGCTGCAGGACGTGCTTGTGCCGCCAAGCAACCTTGCCGACGTGCTGCGCAACAACGAGGACAGCCGCTACTTCAGCCGCATGCTCGACCGCTTCAGCATCCCGGTGTTCAACCAGGCTATCACAAACAACTATAACGACTATGCTCTTGCCAACGGCAAGGAGCTGATAGACTCTATATACGAGCGCCGCTACTTCAGCAGCCGCTCGCAGGGCGGCAACGCATACGTGACGACCGACCCGAAGGACCGCCTCGCCCCGGCGTTCGCCTACCCGTTGTCGTTCGACCCGGGATGGAACGGCTACTATCCCAACGGCGCGACCAACCTCAGCGACATGGGCACTATCTTCGTGCCTACGGACGAGGCTATGAAGAAGTACTTCCTGCCGGGCGGCGAAGGCTCGTTCATCATAGACCAGTTCGGAAAGCAGCCCAATACCGAGGAGTTCCTTGCCGAAAACATAGACTCCATACGCATAGACGTGGTGCAGACGTTCCTCAACAACCTCATGAAGAACTCGTTCATCGCGTCGGTGCCGAGCAAGTTCGGCAGCGTGCTGAACGACGCATCAGAGCCTATGGGGCTGTCAACACAAATCCTAAGCACCAAGGGCGACGGCTCTTACGACGTGAAGATAGCCAACAACGGCGTGGCTTACATGCTCAACACCGTCATAGCTCCCGACCAGTACCAGTCGGTCTATTCGCCTGCCCTCTTTGCCGACAACATGCGCATCATGCTTTCGGCCATCAACGACGGCAAGAACAACAGCAGCCCGCTCAACCTTAACTTGAACTACTATGCGTATCTGCTTGCCATGAAGGCATGTTACGCGCTTTTCATCCCCACCGACGACGCTTTCGGACAATATTATATAGACCCGACCAGGCTCGGCTCCGACCAGCCGCGCGCCTTGAAGTTCTATCCTGCCGCGCAAACATCGGGACACAACTCGCTGGTGTACTGCTCGGCATGGGCATACAACCCTAACACCCACGAGGTTGGCGACTCTATAGGCGAGGTGGGCATTGCCGATTTCACCACGCAGCTGACCGACATCCTCAACTATCACACGATAGTGTTGCCGCAGGGAGCTACTTTCGGCTCCAACCGCTATTACAAGACAAAGCATGGCGGCGAGATTTATTTCGACGGCAACAGCGTGGCTGGCGGCGCGCAGATAGAGAACGTGCGCCCTGTCTCAGGAGTGGAGAAGAAGTATCAGGAGAAGAACGGCGTGACCTACGTCCTGGATCACGTGATAGAGGCTCCGCGGCAGTCGGTGTACGATGTCATTGCAAACTCGCCGCAGTTCTCGCAGTTCTTCGAGCTTTGCACCGACGAGCGCATGGACCAGCTCATGGAGTGGTCGAGCGAGAAGTTCGTGGGCAACAGCACCGTGACCAACAAGCCGAAGACGGCGCCTTACCACGTGTTCGTAGCCAACAACGGCTTGACTGACAACGTAAACTACTTCAACTCGTACAACTACACGTTCTACGTGCCCGACAACGACGCAATGGACAAGGCTCACGAGCTTGGACTGCCGTCATGGGACGACGTCTATAAAGTGTATGAGCCATACGAGGACATGGAGTTCGACCCCGAGTATCCGGATCCCGAATACAGCGCCGCACGCGACAAGGTTCTGGCAATGATAGAGGCTATAAACGCCTTCATACGCTATCACATACAGAGCGTGTCAATATATGTAGACAACACCGTGATGTCTGACAACCTTACGGTTCTCAACACGGCGCAGGGCGAGGAGTTCAACACCGCTTATTCCTCAGACCTGGGCGTGAAGCAACGCCTGAGACTGACGGGCGGAAACAACCAGTTCACGGTGCACGACGCGTCGGGACAGGCAGTGACGATAAAGGAGAACGGACTGATGTGCAACAAGATGACGCGCGACTACGTGTTAAACGCGCTGCCGGCATCGGCAACGCGCATCAACACGTCTTCGTTCGCTGTAGTGCACGAAATAAACACGCCGTTGATCTACAGCAAGGACGGCAGGTTCGACAGCACGTGGACTGGCGCCAACGCAGCGAAGAAACTTGCCGGCTTCAGGCAGGACTTCGACAACAGGCTTAGCAAACGGTATTAACAATCACACCTAAAAAGGATATGAAAGCCAAGAGTTTAATATTTTTCATACTGACAATTTTGTGTTGCGCCTTTCCGCATGACATTCATGCGCAGGGCACACGTATTACAGGTGTCGTCAATTCTGACGAAGGCCCAGTGATGATGTGTAATGTCGTGGAGATAGACGAGAACAACCGTAACGTGGCTTACACGCAGACGGACATCAACGGTAACTTCTCCCTCGACATCAAGAACCCAAAGCACAAGCTGCGCATAACATACGTGGGATACCAGACCTATTCCGCCGTCATCGGCAGCAAGCGCGAGTTCAACATCATGCTTAAGTCGGAAGCACAGCTCCAGGAAGTCGTGATCACGGCGGGCAACCGCTTCAACCGCGGCGGACTGAACATCCCCGACAAGGAGGTGTCAATGGCTGTGCAGAAGTTCGACATGTCGCAGGTGGAAGGCCTGGGCTTCACCTCTGCCGACGAGGCGCTGCAGGGACAGATCGCAGGTCTCGACGTGGTGGTGAACTCCGGTAACCTCGGTGCTGGCACCTCCATGCGCCTGCGCGGTATCACCTCTATCACGGGTTCGTCTGAGCCTCTGATCGTGGTGGACGGCAACATCTTCGAGACGGCAGACGACGAGAACTTCGACTTCGCCAACGCCAACGAGGAGACTTACGCATCGCTGCTCTCCATCAACCCGGAGGACATCTCGACCATCAGCGTCCTGAAGGATGCCGCCGCTACGGCCATATGGGGATCGAGGGGCGCAAACGGCGTTATCGAGATTACCACCAAGCGCGGCTCACGCGGAAAGATACGCGTGGACTACTCGCTGCGAATGCAGGCTAACTGGCAGCCTAAGGGCTACAACCTGCTCAACGGTGACGACTACACCATGATGCTGAAGGAAATGTACTACAACCCTTCGCAGGCTGCCGACGCCACGACAAACATCAACGAGATAAACTACAACAAGTCGTGGGCTGAGTATGAGAACTGGAACAACAACACCGACTGGGTGAAGGCTGTGACGCAAACGGGCGTTTCGCAATATCACTATGTGACCATCAGCGGTGGCGGCGAGAAGGCCAACTTCCGCGTCAGCGCAGGCTATGACCACCAGATAGGCTCCATCATCAAGCAGAGCCTCGACCGTTTCTCCACGAGGTTGACGCTCGACTACTTCGTGAGCGACCGCATAAAGTTCTCGACACAGTTCCCGCTCACATACACCAGGAACAACAAGAACTACACCGGACTGCTCGGCATTGCGCAGAAGATTGCGCCGAACATGAGCATATACAGGCAGGACGCAAACGGCAATGACACTGACATATATTATATAATGTTGCCGTCGGGCGCAAACAACGCAGCCGGCTCGTCGGTCAGCAACACGTCTGCGCCGCAGCTCAGCTCCATACGCGCGCTTGGCAACCCTGTGGCTATTGCCAACGAGGCTTACAACCACGAGAGCCAGTACCGTATATCGCCTGACTTCAGGCTCGAGTACCAATTGCTCGGCATACACGACGACGAGACACAGCTGAAATATACAGGACAGGTGTACTTTGACATCTACTCCTCGTCATCCAACGTCTTCTACCCGGGCTCGCTGGAGACAAGCGGATGGACTGACGGCGACTACAACCGCATCTCCACCAGCGACAACAGCAGCCTTTCGCTCACGACAAGGCACACGCTCACTTTCACGCCGCGTTTCAAGAACAAGGACTTCTACAGCACCATGATGGCACGCGTGGAGATGAGTTTCAACAACAGCACAAGCCAGAACGTGGGATCGCGCAACTTGCCTTCGGGCATCACGTCGCCTTCAACGGGCGGCAACCTGTCGTCGATGAGCACCGGAAACGGCGAGGGACGCAGCATGGGCGCCATCTACACGGGCCACTTCTCATACAAGGGACGCTATGCCGTTGACCCGTCGCTCCGCGTTGACGGAACCACGCGTTTCGGCGATTCAAGCAAGTGGGGTATCTTCCCGGGCTTCAGCGCACGATGGAACATCTCAGAGGAGCCTTGGATGGACTGGAGCCGCCGCGTGCTCTCCATGCTGTCGTTCCGCCCGTCATGGGGTATCGTGGGAAGGACACCGGGCAGGGAGTACTTGCAGTACGCTCGCTATCGCACCGACGGTTCGTATGGTAGCGGTTCGGGCAACCAGAGTGTCACTTACCTTGAGGGACTGCAGCTGAACAAGCTGAAGTGGGAAAGGACTTCACAGTGGAACATCGGCGGTGACTTCGGTTTCTTCAACGACAAGATCACCGGTGACTTCAACTATTATTACAAGCGCACGAAGAACCTGCTCATGGGCAATGTGGACATTCCTTCGACAGCCGGCTTCAGCGTGCTTGCCTATTCGAACGTCGGCGAGATGAGCAACAAGGGTTGGGAGCTGAACGTAAGCCTCAACAAGATCATCAACGTGGGCAAGTTCTCAATGACGGCAAGCGTGAACGTGGCGCAGAACTTCAACCGCATCGAGAGCATGGACGAGAGCGTGCTCGAGTCACTGAACGACCAGTGGAACGCAGGCTCACGCGGCACATGGCTCAAGCGCATACAGGTGGGCAACCCGTTGGGTTCTATCTTCGGCTTGAGATACAAGGGCGTTTACCAGTACAGCTACGAGTACCTGACCGACCAGCGCGACTTGAACAATTGGGACAGCAACCAGTTCAGGGACTTCATCAACCAGTTCCTCGCTTCGGGTAAGACTGCTCCTGTGGCTACCGATGCCAACGGACGTGTGCTGATGAACCGTAACGGCGAGCCCGTGCGAGTGGTATACAACTACCTCAACGGCGCTTCCACATACCAGTTCCATGGTGGTGACGCCATCTACGAGGACGTGAACCACGACGGACAGATAAACCAGCTCGACATCGTTTATCTTGGCAACTCCAACCCTCAGTGGCAGGGCGGCTTCAACCTGACCTTCAACTACGGCAGGTTCTCGCTGCGCTCCAACTTCAGCTACCGCGTAGGTTTCAAGGAGATCAACAAGGCAAGAATGTCGCTTGAGGAAATGTACAACGCTTACAACCAAAGCACGGCGGTCAACTTCCGCTGGCGCAAGGACGGCGACGTGACGCAGATTCCGAGGGCTATGTACAACACCGGCTACAACTGGCTCGGTAGCGACCGCTTCGTGGAGACAGGCAGCTTCTTGCGCCTGAGCTATATACAGCTGCGCTATTCCTTCGAGAAGAAGATGCTGAAGAACCTCGGACTGAACCAGCTCGCGCTCTCGGTTTCTATACAAAACCCGTTTGTGTGGAGCCATTACAGCGGTACCGACCCGGAGCACTCGGCAGGTTCGTTCGGCATTGCAGAGGACAACTCGCAGACGCCGAGAAGCAAGTCGGTGACAATGAACTTAAACATTGGATTCTAATCTAAAAAAACACGAAATGAAAATCAAACATATTCTCAGTATGCTCGCATTTGCGTCTGTGGGATTGATGACGGTCACTTCTTGCAATGACTATCTCACGATTTATCCTACCGACCGCGTCACGGGCAAGGATTTCTGGAAAACGGCAGGTGACGTCCAGGAAACTATGGCAGCAGCATACGCGCAAATGATTTCAGGCGCAACCGAGGAAAGGGCCATAGTATGGAGCACGTTCCGTTCGGACGAGGTGATACAGAGCACGAGTTTTACAAACAATGACTTCGAAAACATCAGCGCGGTAAACCTGCTGCAAACGCAGAACGTATGTGACTGGGCTTCTTTCTACGCTGTCATTAACCGTTGCAACATAGTGCTTGAGCACGCGCCAAAGGTGATGGAGATTGACCCGGAGTTCACGCAGGGCGACTATGAGGTGGTGCGCGGCAACATGCTTGCGCTGCGCTCGCTGTGCTACTTCTACCTCGTGAGGGCTTTCCGCGACGTTCCTTACACGAAGCAGGCTTACGAAGACGATGACGAGCAGATGGTGATACCGCAGTCGGCACCGGACAGCGTGCTCGCATTCTGCATCAATGACCTTGAGGAAGCAGGACATCTCGTGATGAAGTCGGGCGCCTACGGCAATGGCAACTGGCGCAACAAGGGCTATTTCACCCGTGACGCCGTCAACGCGCTCCTTGCAGACATCTACCTCTGGCGTGGCTCAATGACCCATAATGTGAGCGATTACAGGCAGTGCATATCCTATTGCGACATGATAATCGAGTCAAAGGACAAATGGTTCAAGGAGAACAATACCGACCAGGTGACGGTGGGAGACGCCAATGACCGCTACCATCTGTATACGGCAGAGAACGCTATGAGGGAGATATTCGTAAACGGCAACTCAAGGGAAAGCATCCTGGAATTGCAGTATGACGGAAACACCAATGCCAACTCCACTCTCTGCAACTATCTATACCGTACAAGCGACAACTCTGCCATCTCTCGCTTCATGGCTTCGCAGATTTTCAATGCGACATCGACGGATGCCAACACCCAATCGTCGCAGAAGATTTTCTTCTCAAAGAACGACCATCGCTATTGGGACAATGTATTCGAGGTAGAGAATGACGACTATACTGAGCTGAACATCCGCAAGTACGCCACTATCACTGGCGACAACGCGCCCACTTCCGGCAACGGGCAGAATTTCGCGCAGGGAGCTACGCGCCGTGTAGCCAACTTCACGCAGAACTGGATGGTATACCGTCTCACCGATGTCATGCTGATGAAGGCAGAGGCTCTTGTACAGATATCGCAAGAGGACGAAAGCGCGCTGGAACAGGCTTTCAACCTCGTGCAGGTAGTCAACAAGCGTTCTATGTCTACACGCGGCAACGCTCCCACCGACACGCTGAAAATAGGCGACTTCCAAACGCAAGGTGAAATGGAAAACCTTGTGCTTGCAGAAAGAGGACGCGAGCTGTCTTTCGAGGGAAAGCGCTGGTTTGACCTCATGAGGTATTGCTACAGGCACATGGAAGGCGTGGACATAACCAAGCCTATGGCTGACCAGGTGGAGTGGCCGCAACTTTACCAGCCAATGCTGGCAATGGCAGCAAGGAAATACACTACCGGAGGTGATGTGTTTATTTACAAGATGAAATCGGAGCCTTACCTGTATTGGCCCATTTACCAGCATGACTTGAAGGTCAATAAGCTGCTGAAGCAGAATCCTGTTTTCAAGCTCGTTGAGACATCAGTAAAACAATAAAACGGATACTATGAAACGATATAAATTCCTATGGATGCTATTGGCTACGCTCCAGGTAGCATTCTGCTTGACTTCGTGCAAAGAAGACATTGACGAGTCGAACATGTACAGCTTTACAGGCGAGACAATCGAGGATTATCTTGCCAACCGTCCGGAGAAGTTCAGCAACTTCAGCTATATCCTCAGCAGGATAGGCTACGATGCCATACTCTCAAGCTATGGCACCTATACTTGCCTTGTCCCGGACAACAAGGCACTGGAGACGTATATAGACAGCCTGTACGAGGACGTGGAGGCTGAGATACCACACAACGGCATGACGGAGAAAAGCCTTGTAGGACTCACCGACTCGCTTTGTGAGGACATCGCGCTTTTCCACCTGCTCTACACCAAGGTGATGAGCGTAGGCATGAGCAAGGGCGGCTACTTCACAACCATATTGAGGCGTGACGTAAACACGTCGATAGATTCTCTCGGAAGGGTTACGCTGAACAACTCAGCCCACCTTACCGACACTGTGGACGTTGAGCTGCAAAACGGCGTGCTACACGAGATTGACCGGGTCATACCGCGTTCAAACAACATGCTCAGCAATGAGTTGGGAAAGCATTCTGAATACAGCATCTTCTGTGAGGCTCTGGAAAAAACGGGGCTTTCCGACTCGCTGCTCGTAAACAGGCGCGATGGCTTTGACGCTTCTACGGGACCGAACAGGAGTGACAATAACAACGCTAATCTCTACGTACCTACGGAGTGCAAAGTCGGATTTACAATATTTGCGGAGACCAACGAAGTGCTGCAGGCTGCGGGCATAAACTCGTTTGAGGACTTGGTGGCGTATGCCAACGAGCAATACGGCGATTGCGCCAAAGAGGGTACGGGCTGGTATGACCATTACCGCAACAACAACATAAACGTCAGCACCGGCTCTGACTACAAGAATGCGAACAACGCGCTCAACATGTTCGTGCGCTATCACCTCGTCAGTGGTAACATTTCATCCAGCGACCTGGTTTACTATGGCGAAGACTATGCAAAGACGCAAGGCTCGCCTGCCATGAACTACTTTGAGACATTGCTGCCCCACACGCTCATGCGCATATCATACGAGAACGGGGACAAGGTGATAAACCGCTGGACCAACAACAGCACGCTGACGGACACGCCATTGAAAACAGGCTCTGCAGCCATGCACGCCATATTGGACGAGGGTGTGATGATAACCAACGCCACAAAGCCCATTTCGGCTTTCAATGGCATGATCTATTCACTCAACGCTCCTTTGGTTTACAAGGAAAACGTGCCGCGCGGCGTTCTCAACGAGCGTCTGAGATTTGACATAACGTCTCTGTTCCCGGAATTGCTGTCCAACCGCTTCAGGCACATGTCTACTGACGAGCTTAAAAATTTGGGAAATGGCGTGTCAGAGAAGCAAATGGGTATACCCGTGGGATATTTCACGAACATGATTTCCTATAATGGTACTGATTCCAAGGTGCGCTATATGCCTACCGAGATGGATGGTGACAAACCTCGTTGGTACTCGTGGGAAGCAGACGAGATAAACGTTCAGGGAAAGTACGACATCGCCATAAAGTTGCCTCCTGTGCCAGACGGGGCATACGAAATACGTATGGGCTACCAGGCTATTGGCGGAACAGGAACCGGCAACCGCGGTATGATGCAGATCTTCATGGGCGTCGGTACCAACGACCAAAACCAAATGACTCCGTTGGACATTCCGCTTGACATGCGTCATCGTCCTGCCGCCAACACTGCTACACCTGATGCCATCACGGGATGGTGCACATATACGCTTACCGACGACGACGGACTGGAAAGCGACTATTCAATGCACAACCTCGGATATATGCGCGGCCCGCTTGGCATGATTTGCCGTGGCGGCGGAAACGCAAGAGGAGAGGCCGGCACGATACGCCGAGTGCTTGCAAAGGTTACCATGAAGCAAGGCGAATACTGGCTCAGGTTCAAGTCGGTACTCGAAGACACAGGGCCTATGCTCCACTTGGACTACATCGAGCTCGTACCGGAAGACGTATACAACAATTCACAATACTCGGAAGACATGTTTTAACTTCTCGAAAGCTTAAGAACTATGAATAAAAAGCATAATATAAGAAAGGTGTGCATTCCCGTCGCAGTGGCAATCACTGCCGTCATGGCAGGAGCTTGCTCCGACTGGGACGACCACTATACTGCCGACAATGTAGCAGGCTCTGCCAATTCAACGATTTGGGAGAATATAGTTGCAAATGAAAATATGTCACAGTTTCGTGCGCTTGCCTTGAAGGCAGGCTACGATTCGGTGCTCAACGCTCCCAACAGCTATACTGCGTGGATTCCTGCCGACGGAACCTTCAACTACGACAGCATCAACAATCTTGGCAACGACAAGTTGCTGAGAGAGTTCTTGCAGAACCACATAGCCAAGAACAATATCTCCGCATCCGGTACTGTTGATAAAAAGGTATTGTTGCTGAACGACAAGTTCAAGGAGTTCAAGGGCTTCGGTTCATATACAATGGGCGGCGTGCAGGTTACGCAGCCGAACATTCTCAGCACCAATGGCGTGATACACCTCACGACTGGCAGGTTGCCTTTCTTCGCGAACATATACGAGATGCTGTCGCCTGAAATACAACCCATTGACTCGGTGGCTGCTTTCTACCACAGCTATGACGTGCGCAAGCTTGACCTCAGCAAGAGTACGGAGGGCCCGCTGAAAGACGGTGAGAGGACATACCTTGACTCTGTGTATACGGAGACCAACGACCTCTACAGGAGATACAACGCTCTGATAAACGCCGAGGACAGCAACTACACCATGCTCGTGCCAACCAACGAGGCTTGGACTAAGGCGAAGGAGGCGATTAAGAAGTATTATAACTATGTGCCTGACTTCACGTTCCTTGCCAATACGGCTGCCACTGCGGCTTCAGGCAGAGTGGAGCAAAAGGTAAGCATCAACGCTGAGTATCTGCTTGACTCTATCACCAACAGGAGCATAATGAAGGACTTGTTCTTCAACAACAACCTTTATGACAATTCACGCTTGGAGTCATTGCAGACCGGGCAGAAGCTTGAGGCTGACTCTTTGGTCACCACAGGCGGAACAAAGCTCATGCACGACGATGCCGCAAAGCTGTTTGCAAACGTCACGCGGGGTGACGCCTCCAACGGATCGGTATTCTACACTGACAACATCGGCATGCATCCCTGGCTTACGTGGAATCCGATAATACGCATTGAGGGAGAGGCAACGAGGTATGTATCCTACTCAAACCAGGCTGTCATTTCGTCGCCACGTGTTACTGCCGCCAACCGCAACCCTGCCGTGCCGGGCAAGCTGTCCAACAGCATGTATGCGTCTATAGCGCCATCTGGCAGCCAGTCAAACCCGGAGGTAGACTATTACCTGCCTAACGTGCGCTCGACGGAATACAATATCTACATTGTGTTCGTGCCAACAAACATCACCAATGTTTACGACACCTTGCCCCTGCCGAGCAAGCTCCGCCTGACCATCGGCTATAACGACGAAAAGGGAAAGGTAAAGGAACTGAGGGGCGAAGACTTTGTAACAACTGCCGGCAAGGTGGACACCATGCTCGTGGGCAACTTCACGTTCCCGATTGCTTACTATGGCACCGGCAACTATTACCCGTACATCAAGATAAACGAAAGGTCGAAGAGCCGCGAGCGTGACATCTACAGCCGTACGTTCGGCATTGACTGCATCTTGCTCGTGCCGAAGGAGCTTGACGAATACATGAAAGAACATCCTGAATATACCTTGCCAAAAGATTATTAGAGATTCTTGCCTTTAAGCAGGGGCGGCCCCTTGCGGGCCGTCTGTACCGCTTTAATTCAAATCATTAAATCAAAGAAAATGAGGAAAAATTATATAACGTGCATCTGCCTTATGGCTTTGTGCAATGGCGTACCTGCCGTGGCACAGGATGCAAATATATCCGCAGCAGCCAAGGCAAAGCCCACGGTGGCGTTGCCGTCAAGACAGATGAGGGAGATCAAGGGCACGGTCATTGACATGGGCACGCGCCAGCCTGTAACCGGTGTGTCGGTGCAAGCGTTGGGCGACAACAGGTACATAGCAATGACCAATGCCAAGGGTGAGTTCACGATAAAAGTGCCGGTTACGGAGACTACGCTTTATGTGCACACTCCAAAGTACATAAGCCAAAAAATCGCTATTGACAAAAAGGGTGGAAAAGAGATAACGGTAAAGCTTATCAATGACCACTTCAAGCCAATGTTCGAAGATGCAACCAACATAACGGCTTCGCCAAAGGTGACGATGTACAACACTACAGGCTTGACCGCAGAAGTCCAAATAGGCGAGCAACTGGGCGCTGACATGCGCACCGTGGCGCGCAATGGAGGCTCAGGCTACGGTGCCGTGCAGTTCATCCGCGGCTTGCATTCTCTCAATTCCAATTCCATGCCGCTTGTCGTGATTGACGGCGTAGTGCAGGACATGCAATACACGAGGGAGGCTATTCACGATGGCGACTATGTGAACTTCTGGCTTAACATCATTCCTGAGGACATCGACCAGGTACAGGTGCTGAAGAACGGTACTGCCATCTATGGCGCAAAAGGCTCGAACGGTGTCATACTCATATCGACAAAGCGCGGCCACTCTATGGCTACGCGGATTGATGCCAACATCGGAGCCGGGGTGAACTTGGTGCCTAAGCTTCCGGACATGATGAACTCGACATCCTACAGGCTGTATGCCGCAGAGATGCTGGGCACATACCCGAATATTGACAATTTTACGGGAACCTTCAAGTTCCTGTCAGACGACAAGTCCAAGTTCTATTATAACACATACCATAACGACACTGACTGGTCAAAGGAGGCTTATCACACTGCTGTGACGCAGAACTACAACATCAACGTGCAGGGTGGTGACAACATCGGTATGTACAACCTCTCGCTGGGTTACACCGACGCGCAGAGCACAGCACGCGAGAACGGCTTCAACCGCCTTGCCGTGCGCTTCAACAACGACCTCAAGATTCTGAAAGACCTCAGCACGCGTTTCGACCTCTCATTCTCAAAGACCAACAGGAATGTCTTCGACAATGGAGCTCCTGAGGACTTCACGGCAGGCCCAGTTGCATCGCCTACGTTCCTGTCGCTCATCAAGGCTCCCATACTGAGCCCTTATACTTACAACAATACCACGCACAAGCTCTCGTCCACTCTCAGCGGCCCCGACGATTTCCTGACGGAACTTGACAAGGATCTCACTTTGGGTAACCCGACGGCATTGCTTGCCAATGGTAGCCGAATAGACAAGAACAGGGTGGAGATGACGCATTTCAACGCCGTCATTACGCCAAAGTACAATTTCAATAAGTACCTGAGCCTCTCTGAGACATTCAGCTATACTTATGACTATGTATCGCAGCGTTATTACAGGCCGTTGGGTGGAATGCCTTCGTTCACTATTCCTGACATTGGGCGTGTGGAGAACATGGCAATGGCATTCTCGGCAAAAGAGAACTCCATCCAGAGCGACACAAGGCTTGAGTTCAAGAAGGTTATGGGGCAAAGCACTATTGCCGCATTCGGAGGCTTGCGTTTCAACTCATTCTCGTATGACCAGAACGCTCCGAAGGGTCAGTATTCGTCAGGCGGTAACGACAAGACACCGAACATATCCACCGACATGGACTTCCAAAGCGCAAGCGGCGTGAACGACCAATGGAGAAGCTTCACTTGGTATGCCAATGCCGACTATAGCTACAGAAATAAATACTTCTTGCAGCTGTCATTGGCTATGGAGTCGAACAGCCGCTTTGGTGAGAACGCAAGCGGCGCGCTGAAGTTGGCAGGTGTAAGATGGGGCTTGTTCCCAAGCGTACAAGCAGGCTGGGCATTGACGAGCGAAAGCTGGTTCCCAAAGACCGATGCCCTCAACTATCTTCTGTTGCACACGGGCTACGATATCAGCGGTAACGACGGCATAAGCAACTACGCTGCACGCACGTCTTTCAACCTTGTGAAGTATCTCAACACTGCCAACGGTATACAGCTCAACAACATTGGTAACGACGGTATTAAGTGGGAGCAGACCGGCAAGTTTGACATAGGAATTAAGTCGTCATGGCTCAACAACAGGATTGGCCTCGACTTCGACTACTTCTATGACCATACGTCCAACCTGCTGACCATTAAGGATATTGACAACCCAGTGCTTGGTGTAAACAGCTATCTTAGCAACGGCGGCTCATTGGACAACATCGGTTTCGAGGCTACGCTTACGGGCAAGCCCGTCGTCGGCCGCAACCTGAACATCGAGCTTGGCGCAAGCGTAGGCCACTATAGCAACAAGGTGAAGTCGCTTCCTGACAACAAGGTCGTTTACATCGACGGCAAGCCAACTGGCTCAGGCTTCCTGTCCTCTGCCTATGGCACGGAAAACATTGCAACTATTGTCGGCAAGCCGATAGGCATGTTCTACGGCTACAAGACATCGGGTGTCTTCGCAACCGACGAAGCCGCACGCGAGGCAGGAAATGGTGGTTATCTTTACATGACCGATACAAAGGGAGCGCGCCAGGACTTCCGCGCGGGCGACGTGCATTTCCAAGACCTTAACGGCGACGGAGAGATAAGCGATGCCGACAGGACCATAATAGGCAATCCGAATCCGGACATCTATGGCAACATCTTCGCAAAGGTCAACTGGAAGAACTTCACATTGTCGGCAATTTTCAACTACAGCCTCGGCAACGACGTTTTCAACTATGAGCGTCAATTGCTTGAGGGTGGCAGCAACTTCTACAACCAGACGACATCCATTGAGAAAAGATGGCGCGGCGAAGGTCAGGTTACATCTGTTCCGAAGTTGGCATACGGCGACCCGATGGGCAACAGCCGCTTTAGCGACAGATGGATCGAGGATGGAAGCTACCTGAGGCTCAAGACTCTTAACCTCACCTATGAGGTTCCTGTGAACTTCTCTTGGCTCCAGAGGCTTTCCATTTGGGCAGAAGCCACCAACCTCTTCACCCTCACGCATTACCTTGGCAGCGACCCTGAGTTCTCTGCCGCCAACAGCGTGCTTTACCAAGGCATAGACGCAGGCAATGTGGCTTTGGGACGTTCGTTCACATTGGGACTCAGGATAAACCTTTAACGTGAAACAAGTAAACATGAATAGACAAATGAAGAATAAGGCATATAATGTAAAAGCGGGCAAGGCAAGCCTTGCCAAGTTTGTGGGAAGAACCACGTTGGGGGCATGCCTCCTTCTTTCCACCCTTGGCAGCTGCTCCGATATTCTCGATACCGGTTCCGACTCACAGGTGTTCAACCCGAGCCTGTCAGAACCCATCGACTCCATGTACTACACCTTGGGCATCCTCAAGGGCGTACAGCAGGCTATTGACCAAAACGTAATCGTGAACGAGATGCGCGGCGACCTTACACAGACCAACGCCAACACGGAGCTGGACTTGCGGAGCATTGCCAACTTCTCGGCAAAGGCTGGCAACAAGTATGACTCTGCCTACGTCTACTACCGCATCATAAACAATTGCAACTATTACATTGCTCACCGTGACACCACTCTTCGCACGGGTAGCCAGTTGATAGCCATCCCGGAGTATGTGCAGGCAAAGGCTATAAGGGCATGGGTCTACATACAGTTGGCACGCAACTACGGCTCAGTGCCGTTTTACACCACCCCGCTTGGCAACGTGTCTGAGGGCATGGCTGTCAACACCTACAAGGACATAAACGGCATAGCCGACTCGTTGGCTGCTGACCTTGAGCAATACAGCGGCATGAGGGTGCCAAACTATGGCAACATAGACGCTTACCATACCAATGGCGGAGAGAACAAAACAGTGGCATCGGAGATGATGATGTTCCCTGTCGACCTTGTACTTGGCGACCTTTACTTGGAGTCGGGGCAATACGAGAAAGCTGCCAACCACTATTACAAGTACCTTAGCGACAACCAGCTTCCGGCTTATCTCTACCAGGCTTCCGTGAATTTGTACCCTGACAGGCAGAGCCTGCCAAGCGACATCCTGACTGGACAGACCGCACCGGCAGGTGCCGCCATACGCTCTTGGGCAAACGTCTACAGGATGAACGCGCCACAGGATGTAATCACATACGTGCCTATGGCAGTCAACAAGCTTCAGGGCACTGTGTCCGACCTGCCCAATCTCTTTGGCTACAACGTCTATTATTCTAATGCCTTGGGCAATGACCGGTACAACGAGAATCCGCAGATTGAAGCCAGCGACTCCTTGCTTTGCTTGTCTTCCGGCCAGCCGTATTACTATGCAATCGTCAGCAACTCGGGTGTTTCAACGCCCATGAAAGCTGAGATTGGCGACATGCGCCGTTACGCCGAGCTTACCTCGCATGTAGTTACTACAGGCAATACCGACAAGATTTTCTACAACATGAACAAGTTCAACGGGACTAACATTCCCGTGTACCGCGCTTCTGTCATCTACCTGAAGCTTGCCGAAGCCATCAACCGTCTTGGCTATCCCGACGCAGCCTTTGCCATCCTGAAGGACGGCTTGGGAGAGGCTTCGAGGACTGACACCACCTACATGCGCGAAGATACGCACTATTTCATGAACCAAGTGTTGGGAGCAGGCAGCACCTACACCTTCACCGGCTCACATGGCATACATGCTCATGGTTGCGGATATACGGGTGGTGGCAGCAAGTCGTCGCTCTACCAATACGGGCCGGTAGTCTTGGAAAAGATGAACAGCATTGCCGAGAAGTTCGGCTTTGCGGCTGCCGACAGCTCCATGCTCTATGGTCCGCGTGCCATTGATGCCGTAGAGGATCTTATATGCGACGAATACGCACTTGAGGCAGCCTTCGAGGGCTCGCGCTTCGGCGACCTCATGCGTATAGCAAGGCACAAGAACGCTGACAACATATACGACTCCAACTATGGCGGCAGATGGCTGGCAAGGAAGCTGGAGTTCAAGAACCCTGTGGTAGACCTCACCGACGAGCGTAACTGGTTCCTTCCATTAAAATAAGTAATAATATGCGACAGAAGACTTTGTTATTCTCATTTCTGCTTGCTGCCGGCAATATTTCCAATTGCCTGGCGCAAGCAGCCGTCAACCTGAACGACGAGACTGCCATCATTGAAATGACGAGCAAGAGCTTCGACAATTTCAAGGCAAACAAATGGCATAACTTCGGCGAGTATTGGGGATGGCAGGAAGCAAACGGCGACGGCTACCGCTACTACTGGGAGCAGGCACTGTGCACTATGGCTACTGCCAACATTGCAGAGTACGGAACCAACGAGGATGCTACAACTGTTCTCAAGCAAAATCTTGACGGCTTCTTGGTGAAATACGGCGATGGAGTAGGCGTGGGATGGAACGAGTATATCGACGACTTGGGCTGGGTGCAATGCGCCTACGCCCTTGGCTACCGCATCACCCGTAACCCCAAATACCTTAATAAGGCTAAACGCCTGTTCAACACTGGTTTCACGCGTGGCAACCTCGGTCCCTACAAGGGCACGGAGAACACCGTAAAGGACGGCTCCGAGGGTCTTTGGTGGCGCGTGCCTGCCTCGCGCTGGCAGCCAAGCAACGAGCTTGCCACTTCCGGTACTGAGGGCGATGGCTACGTCATCAAGAACCAGGACTTCTACAAGTCGCCGCTTGCCGTAAGCCCACACGTCACCACAGGTGCCTACATCTATTCTTTCACCGGCGAGGAGGAGTATCTTAACAAGGCTATCAAGCTGTGGCAATGGGAGGTGAACACCCTTTGGGTAGACGATGACGACTCCGGCCTCTACGAAGGCTACGACACTTACAGGGCAGAAATCGTGGACAAGGACGGCAACACCCAGCCGGAAAGGCCGGAAGGCTTCCGCACGCGCCGCACCATGCACGACCTGAGCTCTTTCTTCGAGGCAACCAACGCCCTGTGGATGTGCACGGGTGAGGAAGTGTACCTCGCGTGGTGCTGGAAAATTGTGAACACCGTCTTGCAGTATCGTCTCGACCAGTACGGCATCATACAAAACGCCTTCAACGCAAGAGACGGATCATGGTGCTGGGAGGCAGGCAGAGCATGGACAATGTTCTGCGCCGACAACGGCTTGTGGGACTTCAAAGGCCAGGTGCCTACCTATGAGGGCACATACGAAGACTACACAGGAAAGTCAAAGGCATATACCTCCAAGGTAAAGGGCAAGCTGAACACCATACCCAACGGATGGACTCTGTACCAGTTTATGGCGGCAAGCGCGTCACGCATCCAAAACTCGAACAGCACGTGCATCATTCTGCCGACCAACCGCGAAGTTGACGTATGGTCGACCAAAGGAAAGACCACGCAGGACCTCGAAGCGGAAGAGGCAGCGTTCGAAAACAAAGACGGCAACGAGCCTATAGTCGCAGCGAAAGATGCTCAGGCTTCTGACGGATATACGGCCAAGAACGTTGGAAACGGCAACTGGCTGAAGTTCACTACCGACGAGATGAGGCAGGACTATTATACCATCTACGTCTCATACGCCTCTGACACTGAAACGCGCCTGACGGTCAGGGCTAATGGCGAAGCCGCGACCGTCGACTGCCCCGCCACAGGCGGCAACAGGTTCCGGCAGGGCCACGATACCGTGAGCGTTGTCCTGCCTCTCGTGCAGGGTGTCAACACCATAGAAGTGGGTAGCGACGACGCTACATGTCCCTTCATCGACAAGATATTCTTGAGGCGTGTCACGGGCATAAACATCCCGACCAATGGTGAGGCTGAGGGTGCCGTGCTCGATGAGGGTGTAACGATAACTAAAGACAATCAGGCATCGGACGGTAATACCGTCACCGGGCTTGGCGACGGGCGTTGGCTCTCTTTCACGTACAAAGCCCCTGCAAGCGCATATTACACCGTAAACGTGCAATACGCGTCTGAAATGGATCGCCACCTTGCCATACAGGCTAACGGCGGCGAGGTTGAGGATTTGCTTTGCGCTAAAACTGGCGATGGCAACAAGTTCCGCAACGGCTATGGCACCGTCACGTTCGTCGTTTACTTGAATGCAGGCAACAACACCATCAAGCTCGGACTCGACAGTGGCGAGGCTCCTGTATTGGACAAATACACGGTTACCTTCTCAAGCTTCAAGCAAGAGGCTACAGGTATCGACACCGTAACCACACCGTCTGCCGGCAATGCCGAGGCACGCCCCACCGGGTGGTTCACTCCGCAGGGCATACGCGTTGCCAAGCCTTCAAAGAAAGGACTGTACATCAAGGACGGCAAGAAGGTCATCGTGAAGTGACGGCTTTGTCCTTTCAACGAATCAAGCGAATTAATCTGATTATGGCTTAACGAAGATTATTCTCTTTGTAAACATGAATTATCATGAATTAACCATGAATTTCTCATAAATTTGCCGGCTGGCTATAATTGATGAATAATTTGTGGTTAATTTATGACAATCCTTGTTCAAGGGAATATAATAAGGTCATCTTTCAACGAATAACAATTTGTTTAACCATCAAGACAACAAACAAATAATGAAATGTAGTATACTTCTATTGGCACTCATTGCCTCCGCCTCTGCCTCGGCAGAAGAGAAGGCGTTGCAGACGCTGACGTCACCAGACGGGAAAAACTCTGTGAGCGTCTGCCAGGAGACATCAGACGGTACCATCTATTACCGCATGGCGCGCAACGGCAAGACCCTCATCGGCAACTCGTCGCTCGGTATGGCTACAGGTGACGGCGACTTCACCAAGAACCTCACGTTCACCGGAGCCACAACCACTACCGTCAACGAGACCTATCCCATGCTGACGGGCAAGGCTTCGATCATAGAGAACCATTGCAACGAGGCTACGCTTTCGTTCACCGCCTCAAACGGGCAGAAGATGGACGTAGTCTTCCGCAACTACGACGATGGCGTGGCTTTCCGCTATGTCTTCAAAGGAACGTCAAAAAGCAATTTTGTAGTCAACTCTGACAACAGCCAAATCAACATACCTTCCTTCCAGCGTTGTTGGGGACAGAAGTGGACCTACGACTATTCGCAAGGCTACGTGTCTCTCGACTGGGAAGGCGCAAAGGCTATAAAGCCAAATGGCGACGACCGTCTGGGCAACGGCACCTTTGCCGCTCCGTTGCTCGTAGAGAGCTCTATGGGCGATGACTGCTATTTGCTCCTGACCGATGCCGGCGTAGACAAGAACTTCTCACGTGCCCCGCTGAAGGCAAGCGAAGGCACAGGCTGCTTCTCTTTCTTCCTGCGCGGAACCAAGAACAACGGCCTCGCCGTGACCACCGTGCGCCCGCTCAGCACCCCGTGGCGATGCGCCATAGTAGGCAAGCTGACCGACATTGCCGTGTCAAACCTCTGCACCAACGTCTCCGATGCCACGGTCAACGACCCGTCGGGCAAAAACTGGAGTTGGGTGAAGCCTGGCTACTCGTCATGGGACTGGGGCGGAGAGCAAGGCGGCGGACTGAAAAACCGCACCGACAACACGCTCGCCAAGGAATACATCGACTTTGCCGTATACATGGGTTGGCAATATTTCACGCTCGACGAGGGATGGGAAAGCAGCTCGCTCAACGGCTCTAAGGACGACTACGTGAAAGACATCTGCGCCTACGCCAAGAAGAAAGGCATCGGCGTGTTCCTATGGGCAAGCTCCGGAAGCTTCTCAGGAGGACTGTCGGGCTACCGTACGAGGCTAAAGAAGTTCAAGGAGTATGGCGCGGTGGGCGCTAAGATAGACTTCTTCTACGACGGCGACACCAAAGGCGTGATGCAGAAGCAGGAAGAACTGCTGCAAGCCGCAGCCGAAAACCAAATAATGGTGAACTTCCACGGATGCCCCACGCCGACAGGACTTAACCGTAAGTGGCCAAATGAGGTTGCAGTGGAAGCTGTTGACGGCAACGAGGACTACTTTACGGGTGGCTGGAACAACACTGGCACCGACCCTGGCTACAACGGCATGCTCGTGCTCATGCGCAACGTAGTGGGCCCGATAGACTACACCATCTGCGAGTTCCGCACGGGTACCGACGGCAAAGGCACCATGCGCGACAACACCACCGTGGCACACCAGCTGGCTCACATGGCAACTATGGAATGCGGCGTGCAATACATAGCCGACGCGCCAAAGAACATAAAGGGACAGAAATGGGAGAACGCTCTGAAGGACGTTCCGGCAGCATGGGACGAGAGCATCTGCCTTGAAGCCACAATAGGATCCGACGGCACCGCAAAAGATCTTCAGGGCAATGCCGACATCAACTGCAACCTGACGATGGCACGCCGCTACCGCAACAAGTGGTTCGTGGGCCGCACGGTAAACAATCCAAGCACCTATCAGCTCGACTGTTCGTTCCTCGGCGAAGGCACCTACCGCGCCGTGATATGGCGTGACCAGAGTGCCAACACGCGGGCAGACGTGCTGACATTGGAAACGAGGGATAACATTACCAAGGATTCGATGATTTCCATAAACTGCTATCTGTATGGTGGTTTCTTCGTGCGCTTTGACAGGACTGACGTTGACGACTATGTGTCATCAGACTGGAACGTGGCAGGAAACAAGTATGATGCAGAGGATGCTACATTTGTCAATGGCAGCCCCGACGGCGAGCTGGCAACGAACAAGGATCCACTGGCATCGGGCGGAAATACGGTTAAGAACGTTGGAAACGGCAACTGGCTTGAATATGTCTATGGCTCGCCCTACGAGGGCGACTATACCATAGAGACTTACTACGTCTGCGACGCTGACAGGCAACTGTCTGTCAGCGTCAACGGCGGAGCCGCCTCTACGGTGGACTGCCCGTCGACAGGTAGCTTGAAAGCGCGCAACGGTGAAAAGAGCGTAACCTTCAACGTTCATCTCAAAGCAGGGCGCAATGTAATAAGGATTGGCGGCGATGCCGCCTCTCCTTATTTGGATTACGTCATTATAAAATTCCAAAAGCAAACGACAGGGGTGGATATTCCGCCATCGGCATCGGCTGCCGCTCACAATGAGGATGTGTATGACCTCAGCGGTCGCAAGGTGTCGCGCAAAGGCCTTGGCAACCTCCCGGCAAACGTATATATTTACAAAGGGCATAAGGTGCTGAAGAAGTGAGTAGCTTCTTATTATACAGATTGTACAGAAAGGCTTTCAAGCCGGCTCAGCAATTTCTGTTGCAGGTTGTCCGCAGGCTGCAAGCCCAGTTTCTTGCGCATGTTAGTGCGCTGGCTGTTTATATTGCTTTCGCTCTTGCCCAGCGTCAGGCAAATTTCGCCAAGCTTCTTGTCTTGAAGTATGAGGCGGCAAATCTCCCTCTCTGACGGAGTGAACTCGGGAAATACCTTTTCAATGGTACTAAGTTCGGTGTTATTGTTCTTAAGATATTTCCCAACATTATTCAGCAGGTTTATTCTTGATTTCTTGTCGAGCCTTTCCAGGAAAATCTTAATGCCGTCCGTGGTGTTCTCTTTTTCCGCAAGGGAGATGAATGCCCTCACTTCGTCCTTCTTCAGTCTCAGGATATGCAACAGCTCCATTTCCTCCTTCTTTAGCCGTTCGTTTTCTCTTTCCAGATTGTTGGATACCTCTGCCAAGCCCATGCCTACGAGGCTGACAAAGGAAAAGGCTATGGCAAACACTATTATGAAACTTTTCAGCAAGCCATCGCCGCTGATGAACGCACAAGCCAGATATACAGCAATTGTGGCAATGCCCAGTAGCAATGTGTTCCGCTGCATGTAAGCCGCGAGCGATACCGTTGTGTTCATGGCGAGCAATACGGTGTTGGCAAGGATGAGCATGGTGTAATATGGAGTGGGGCGGAGGGCGCAAAACACCATCTCTATTGAAATGATTGTTTGCCCAATGATGGTGAAGGCAGCAAGGCACATCTTCACGCTTATGTTGCCCTTGTAGTATAAAAGCAGGAATGTGGCAGCCGTGGCGAGGCACGCCGTGTGAGTGTAGTTGAAGAAGGTTGCCGTCGGCTCCGTCAACCCGAGGAAGTTGGCAGTCACGCCAAGCAGCATTATCGGGATGTAGCAGAAGACCAACAGGCCTACACGTTGTCTGCCTGTAATGGTGTTTTCTCTCTCAAACAGATTCCTGAACAGGCGTATCTGTTTGGTTGTATTCTCTTCATTGCTCATAAATGTGTTTTTTAACTGCTTTTGTGTGCTGCAGAACAACTTAATAAGTCTGTTCTTTAAACCTTTTTGCCCTTTTCAGCCTTTGCCTTGATGGCAATACGCCTGGATGCGCATCGGTGTTTCAACGGATGCTGACGGAAAGGCTGTTCTTGTATTCTTCCATTGCTGTCTCGACAGTTGCTTTCCAGACATTGAAATTGGCAATGTCGAAACGGCTCCAGGCTGCTCCAGCATAATAAGTTACGGGTTCGCCCTTGTAGCCGTCTATAATGCACACGCCGTTTTCCCCATCTGGTGACATGCCTGTTTTGGCATTGCTGTTATAAGGGAAAAGCGTGGCAACATAAATCTCGGAGCTGTGAACGTCAGGGCGGTCGGTGGGGTCGGCGTAGGTGACGAACCCATTGCCACTGAATTGCTCCCCCTTGCCGTTATGTACAACGCCTGCGCAGACTGATACAGGCTCTTGTATGTTGTCGTACCACACCTTGACCTTATTGAAATGGCTGCCTTTGTCAAGGCTTATCTCCCGGTGTTCCACCACGCCGTTGGCATTGGCTCCGAAGCGCAGGGTGAAGGTAACTCGCAGCGGGCCGTTTTCTATAATCTTGTAGTCAGCATAGCAGTAAGGCAGGATGAACTTGTCGCCGTCTATGAGTGCCGGCGTGCCGCAGCCAAGCGTTGCGCCTACGCTGTAGCAGTCCATGCCGTCGCCGTGGTCGAGGTGATAGGTGGTGGCATTGTAGTAATGGGCAGCCTCTGCATTACGCTTGTCGCGATGGAGTGGGGCGGTGTCCATTTCGCTATCGTTGCTGAGGTTATAGCGCTTGTCTACTATGAGATCCGGTGTGTTCTTTACCCATACGTCTATGCCGAATGATTTCTCTCCGGATTGCTGCAATGCCGGACCATAGACGCGGTAGGCGCAACGGTCGTTCTCCCATGCTATGTCGTCTTTTCGCATTTTGTAAAGGGACGCGAACACAGAGGGGCGCATGCTCTTCGGCATGCCTGCCGAGGCGTAGACAGTCCACGTGGCATGTGGCTGCACGCTTGCGTCAATGAGCAGTTTGCCGTCGTGGGTGAACTGTGTGGTGAGTTCTTGCCCGACGGCGTTCTTCACCACGAAGGGTGCTCCGTCTGCAATGCCGAGCTTCTGCCGTATGGCAACGGCATCAGCCTCAACTACCTGTTGTCTTGCCCAGGCGCACGGGTTGCTTATGGATATGGCAACCTGTTTCCCTGGGTTCAGCTCCGCTGTAAGCCAACGTCTATATTCTTCTGCCGCCAACAGGAATGCGGCGGTGGCAAGACCGTCACGCGAGTCTTGGCTGTCTGCCTGTGCAGGATTGGCTTGCGCTTCGGCAGGCTGCCCTCCATCCACCTTGCCGCTTCTTTGCAGGGCGGTATGGGTGAGATAAGTCCATGCCTTTGAGACTGTAGGCATGTAATCAGTCTTTGAAAGCAAACCGTTGTTTATGCCTGAGAGTATGGCGTAGGCGTAGCTGGCGGTCTCGCTTGCCACGCTTGCCGGGACATGCGCCGTGTCGCCGGTGGAGACATTCCAATGACCGTCGGGTTGCTGGCTTGCGGCAGCGGTCTTGGCAAGGCCTTGGAGCTTGCCGGCATAGGCTGTAATCTCCCTTTGCCATTCGGCAATGCTTTTTCCGCCTTGTCCGTGGTCTTGCCAGTAGGTTTTGGCAAGGCGTATGATAGAGTCTGCCCTGGAAAGCTCCGGCGAAGTTCTTGCCTGGGCTTGTATGAGCGTAGGGAGCAGTGCGCAGAAAGAAAGCAAAAGCATTTTCTGCCTTATTGCGATGCAACCATGCCTGTTTGTCTGTAAAATGTCCGTCATTTTTTTTACTTTACTCTTGTTTAAAATACTTTTGATGAAAACGCCAAGGCTATTGTATATGGTGTGCATGACAGTCCGTGTTGGCACACTGTTCTGCCAAAATTAATAAATGTCGTTTGTAGAATACACGTTTTCCCAATCGACACAATTCTTTAAAAGCTTCATCTCGTCATCTTCCATCCCGATTTGTGATATGGTAGTGAGGCTTTCTGAAACTTTCTTTAGCTTCATGCTCGCAAAGTCTATTTTCTCATGGATGACCTTGACTTGCGACGACGGCAATGCATAGATGTATGTGTCTTGTTCCAGGACAGTGCCATACATGCTTACTTTTTGCATGTGCCGTAGGTAGTGGTTTCTCCAAACGGTCTTCAGTGTATCTTGTGAGTTCTCTATGTGGCTGGTATATATATTGTTTCCATTTTGCGAAGTAAGTGTCTTGATCCATTTGTGGCGGTCGCTGTAGGATTGATGGGGGTATACCACTGCTCTGATCCTCACGCCATTTTCATAATTCTCCTCCAGTGCAGGCTTGAAGTTTGCGTACCTGAACAGTGTATAGTTTTTGGCATTGGTGTCTTGTGGCTTTATGCAAACCTTGTAGACATAGCGCCCGCCATCCAAATCGCTTGCCCAAAATGGTGGGCATTGGTCTACCGAAACGTCCAGCATGTATCTTTCAGGAGCTTCTATGATTTCTCCTGTATTGATGTGGCGTGTCCTGATGGCGATGCCTGTATTGTTATACTCTATTGATGTGTAATCGTATCTTGCCGTGTCAGGCGCGTTGAAATCAACGGAGTCTATTTTATTCCTGAATGTTTCATAGTTGATGGTGTCAGAAGCCCCGTACCAGTCCAAATAGTTCTTTTCGAAATGATTCCAGAAGGACAGAAAGTGGGTCAGCCTGTTATTGTCATCGTATTTGTAGACGATGACTTGCGGATAGCATTCAGAAGCTTGAGCTATAGTGGCGATAATGCGCCCTTTTTTGTCGAAAAATTCATACAGACTGTTTTGCGGTGCATATTGCAGACGATAGGTGGCGTAAGAACCGTCTGAGAATACCACAGAATCGTATTCTAAGTATTTTAAATCCTGCGCTTGCCTAATGCTGTCATTATAGTCATAATGAACCTGTTTAATAGTTTTAACTCGTTTGTTGCCGGTGCATGCAATCATCAAGCAAGCAAAAAACAACAGGGCGAATGTACATGATTGTAATTTCATAAATCTGTCCCCCTTTTATATTCTTTTGAGTGCCATTAATCCCTGTGAATTTTGCAGCTGCCAATTGTCCTCGTAGGTTTGCAGTTGGATGACGGCTGTTTACAAGAAGTCTTACAAAAGTACGAAGATAAATCGATAAATGGGAATAACACAAATGAAAGTTCAAGCGAATTTAATTTTTTAATTATATTTAACCTATTTATGGTTGGTCGCCTTTGGAGAGGTGTAAATTTTTCCCATGAAAGGATATTGGCGGCATTGTCAATCCCCCCTCTCTTGTACTGGATTTTTATTTTCGTGGGCCTCCTGAAATAAAGGAGGCTTGCCAAAAACGACGATGAATGGCAAGCTGCCCTAATGTAAAGAAAAAATCATGCACACCCTCTTTGTGAGCGGGCTTGAAACGTTCAAGCAGTCTTTTGGCTGTGAATATTTAAATTATGAGAAAATTCGCAAGTCATTGGTAATCAGTATTATATAAAGACAGAGCAAAAACATCTGTCGTCTTTGCCCTGTCTTTACGGCGTAAAGGTGGGATGATTACGGCGTAAACCAAAAACAATTACGGCGGCAAGAAGCATACTTTACGGCGTAAAGAACATAGGTTTACGGTGTAAAGATGAAATGACTCATAAGTTAAGGCGTTTCCATGATGCCCATGCTGCACTTTCTAAGTATCAGTCCCACTCTATTTCACCATTTTCTGTTGTCCTGATTTTTTACTTTTTGTAAAAATTTTTAGTTAGATTATGAAGATTTGGAGCTTCTTGTAAGTGCTTCGAGGTAATAGTAGTCTGCATAGTTGAGAGGCACGTCAACCTCGGAGTTTGCCGGCAGGTGACCTGTACTGTGAAGCAGTAGGAAGCCTTGCGACGTGCCAACTTTCGCACGGTAGTGCTTGGTCAGGCTGTTCATGATTTTGTCGGCGTAACTGCGGCAGGCGACAGCCTCGTCGCCGCTTACGTAGTGCATGAGTTCGTAGAGTGCCGATGCCGTGATGGCGGCTGCCGAGGCATCGCGCGGCGCGTTGGGTATCTTCGGGTCTTTCTGGTCCCAAAAGAATATGCCGTCGTCCGGCACGTTGTCAAGCGAGCGCAGGAAGGCGAAGATGTGGCGTGCATGGTCGAGGTAGCGGCTGTCGCGAGTGTAGCGGTAGCACATGGTGAAGCCGTATAGCCCCCATGCCTGCCCGCGGCTCCAATAAGAGTCGTCGCTGTAGCCCTGCGACGTGTTGCGGTGGCGTACGGCTCCTGTCTCAGGGTCGTAGTCGATGACGTGATAGGACGACCGATTGCTGCGGAAGTGGTTCTTCATCGTGGTGTTGGCATGGCTGACAGCGACGTTCCAATAGGTGGAATCGCCCGTGAGGCGTGTAGCGTCGAACAGCATCTCGAGGTTCATCATGTTGTCAATGATTACCGGGAAGTGCCACTTGTCGCGGTTGAAGTCCCATGACCTTATGCAGCCTACGCGCGGATTGAAGCGTGATATGAGCGACTTTGACGCGGCAATGACGACGCTGCGTGCGGCGGTGTCGCCGGTAAGAGCGAACTGCTTGCCCCATGAGTTGTTCACCATGAAGCCGAGGTCGTGGGTTCCGCGCCAGTTCTTGACCGATTCTATCGGACGCGTGTATACCTCCGCCATGCGTTGCCATTTGGGGTTCTTGGTTAGGGAGTACATCAGCCAAAGCTCGCCGGCGAAAAAGCCTGAGCGCCAATCGCGCGGCCCTTCAAGCCTTATGCTTCCATCCGGCTTGGTCGTTACGGGCGTGAACTCATCGCGTTTCCTGCCGTCGGCAAGAGCTTTCTTGATGCATTCATCGGCAAAGGAGAGCTGCTCGCCTGCCTGTGCCACAATTTTGTCAAGGTTGCGGTTGACCGGCGTGGCATGCTTTTGTTTCACTTGCCGCTGATGCGACAAGCTCAATGCTGTGTGAGCCTGTGCGCATGTCGCGGAAATGAGTAGTATAAAGGAAAATGCAATTTTCTTCATGTTGCCGTTTGGGTTATGCGCATGCCAACGTGAAGTGATGTTGGCATGCGTTTACTATACGTATTACAGTTTGCGGTCGGGGCGCAAGACATCGTTGACTTTCCACGAGAGGGCCTTTGCCTGCTTGTAAGCTGCGTTGGCGCGCACGTCGGTGCTTGATGCGGCGAATTGTACGTCATAGTCGCCCTTGTCGGTCTCCCACTGGCTTGCGCCTTCGTTGAACGATGCAAGGTCGTATGCCTTGACTTCAAACGTAAGTGTCTCGCTCTCGCCAGGCTTCAACGTCTTAGTCTTGCCGAATGCCTTGAGCTCGCGTACGGGCTTTTCAAGCGTTCCCTTGGGAGCGGACACATACACCTGCACGGCTTCCTTGCCTTCCACATTTCCAGTGTTGGTGACGGTTACAAAAGCCTTGAATCCGTCTTTCGTGGCTTTCACTACAGGGTTTGTATATCCGAAGGTGGTGTAGCTCAATCCGTAGCCGAACGGATAAGAAACGTCCTTGCCTGCCGTGGTGAACCACCTGTAGCCAATGTTGATGCCTTCCTGATGGAGTGTGTAGTCGATGTTGCGGCGCGGGTCGCCGTGCTTGTCGTCAATGCCCGACGGGAAGTTGCTTATGGCAGGTATGTCCTTGATGTCGTTGGGGAAGGTCATGCTGAGCTTGCCCGACGGGTTGATTTTGCCCGTCAGAATCTCACCCACGGTGTAGGCGCCTTCCTGGCCTGGCTGCCATGCCATCAGTATTGCATCCGGCTGCTGCTTCCAGCTTGCCGTCTCAATCACGCCGCCCATATTCAGCACTACGATGACCTTCTTGCCACGTGAGTGGAAAGCCTTGCAGATGTCCTGCAACGTCTTCTTCTCGTCGTTGCTGAGATTGAAGTCGTTGTTTACCTTGCGGTCGCCGCCCTCACCAGCCTGACGGCCTATGGTCACGATGGCAACGTCGTTGAGCTGTGCCTGACGCTCTATGAGCTTGTTGTTGGGAACGAACTGCTTGCTGTTCTCGTAGAAGCTGGCAAGCTCGCTGTTTACGGACAGTCCTGCATTGGAAAGACCTTGCAGGAGGTTCACGACATACTGCTTGTGAACGTCGCCGGAGCCTGTGCCGCCGGCAATGAAGTCATAGGCGGCTTTGCCGAACAGGGCTGCTGTCTTTGTGTTCTTCAGAGGCAACGAGCCGTTGTCGTTCTTCAACAGCACCATGCACTCTGCCGCGCTCTGGCGTGCCGTCTGCGCATGTAGCTTCAAGTCGGGCTTGTCGCTGTATTTGTAGCCCTTGAAGCGAGGGGTCTTCACTATCAGTTCCAGTACGCCCTTTACACGTGCGTCTACATCCTCCATAGAGAGCTGCCCCTTGTTTACTGCGTCTATGATGTCCTTTTCCTGCCAGTCGTGACCTGGCTCAAGAAGGTCGTTGCCTGCCGACACGCGGTCAAAGCTCGTACGACGCTCGTTAGTCCAGTCGGTCATTACCAAGCCTTTGAAGCCCCACTCGCCGCGAAGGATGGTCTTTAGCAGCGGTGCGCTCGATTGAGTCCAGGTGCCGTTCACCTTGTTGTATGAAGACATCACAGTCCAAGGATTCGACTCCTTTGCTGCAATTTCGAAACCTTTCAGGTATATTTCACGCAAGGCGCGTTGCGAGATGACCTCATTTACATTTATTCGGTTGGTCTCCTGCGAGTTTGCGATGAAATGCTTTATGCTGGTGCCGACGCCGTTTGACTGGACACCGTTGACATAAGCCGCTGCGATATATCCTGACAATACAGGATCCTCTGAGTAATACTCAAAGTTGCGGCCGCAAAGCGGCGTGCGCTGTATGTTCATTCCCGGGGCAAGCAAAACGTCGCAACCATATTCGAGCACTTCGTTGCCTATCGCCTTGCCAATGTCGTTGACAAGAGTAGTGTTCCAAGTGCAAGCCAATGCAGTTCCTACAGGGAAGCCTGTGGCATAGTAGGTCTGCTGCGTGCCCTTTCGGGTTGGGGAAATGCGCACGCCTGCCGGTCCGTCGGTAAGAACCACCGCCGGAATGCCGAGGCGAGGGATGGAGTGAGTCTCGCCGGCGGCACCCCTTACGAGTTCCACCTTCTTGCCATTGGCATCAAAATTGTCGCCGCCGACCAAGAGGTGTGCTTTCTCCTCAAGGGTCATGGCTTTTACGATCTTGTCAATATTGTTTGGCCTTAGTTTCAGGCCCTGAGAGTTTGCATTGGCACTTGCAAGAAGCAGGAGTGCCAACGCTGTTGTCTTGATTTTCATTATTGTTTGCGTATTGTAAAAACAGTCGTTACTCAATGGATGCAGCCCATCCACCGTTCTTTGCCATGCTGATCTCTACGGAGGAGCTGCCGTTTACGTTGGCATTAGCCTTGACGTAGTGCATTGCCTGTTGGTTGGCGTTCACGCCGTCCTTGAAAGCGTTGAGCTTGTATTGCTTGCCATTGCCAAGGAAGCCGAGGTCAACTTTTACGGTGCGGTCGCTCTCGCCGTTGTTCAGCGCGCCGATGAACCACTTGTCGCCTTTTCTCTTTGCAACCACGACATACTTGCCCACTTCTGCTGCCAAGCACTTTGTCTCGTCCCATGTGGTGGGAACAGAGGCGATGAACTTAGTGCATTCGTCGTTCTTATAATATAATGTGGGGTTGTCGGCAAGCATCTGCACGCCGCTCTCGAAAACAACGTACATTGCCATCTGGCTAACGCGTGTGCCGATTGCGCCGGAGTTGGGCCTGTCAGCACGGTACTTGTTTGGCTGGTAGTTGTTCATTGCGCCCGGCGTGAAGTCCATAGGCCCTACGGCGTTGCGCATGAACGGGAAGTAGACATAGTTGTCGGGACGGCAACCGCCCATCTGCTCCAAGCCGCGTACGCCCTCGTAGGAAACGACATTGGGGTATTCCTGCTCAAGGCCTGCCGGAGTGAACGATCCGTGGAAGTCGACTATTATGTGATATTTGGCAGCCTCTTTAGCCACGCGCTTGTAATAGTTCACCATCCACTGGTCGCTGTGGTCCATGAAGTCGATCTTCACTGCCGGTATGCCCCATGATGCGTATGTCTTGAACACTTCGTCAAAGTGCTGCTCTACTGCGAGCCATGACAGCCAGAGTACTATCTCCACGTTCTTGCTCTTTGCATAGCTGATGAGCTTGGGCAACTGCATTTCCTTCTTGGGGGTGAACGGATCCTTTACGGACTGTGCCCATCCTTCGTCAAGGAGGACATACTTTATGCCATAGTGCGACGCGAAGTCCACATAGTATTTGTATGTCTCGTAGTTGTTGCCTGTCTTGAAGTCTACGTCCGTGCCGTAGGGCGTTGCTCCGTTCCACCATTCCCAAGACACCTGACCGGGCTTGATCCATGACGTGTCGTCAAGCACAGACTTCTTTGCAAGCTGTACGGGGATGGTTTGCTCTACGAGTCCCTTAGAGTCGGTTATTGCAACCCAACGCCAAGGCAACGCACGTGGTGCGCTCACTTTGGCAATGTAGGAAGCCTCCTGGGTGATTTTCTCGCCACGGTCGCCAGACGGTTCCCACTTCAGCGGTGCTTTAGGGAACGTGGCCTCTATGCCGTCATTTGTGCCGCGGAGGAACATGCGTGGATAGTCGTCAACGTCGCTCTCGCCTATGAGCAACTGGCGGTCGCCGCTTCCCGACAGCAGGGCGGGCAGAGTGGCAAGCGAGCCCTCGCCTTTCCATGCGGAAAGAGACTTGGTCTTGTATTCTTCCTCGTATGAAGTCACGAAGCCACGTGGCTGCTGCAAATGGCATGTAGCGTCGATTTCGGGCACGATGCGCATGTTCTCGCCGTCAATCTCTGTTGCGCCTTTTGCAGAGGTGACGAAGCGGTGAGCTACGCCATTGTCCATGATGGCTATCTGCAATTGCGCCGAGCTCTTCAGCGTGAGTGTCAGCTCGTTGTACTTGCTGTTGATGGTGGAGAACTTCAATGGCACGGCAGGCTTGAGCGTCTGGTTCACGGCTTTCTTGCTCGTGCGCTTGATGCCGCCTTTCGTGAGGTTCTTGCCGTTTGCCGTAAGCGACAATCCATTGACGGTATACAACTTTGCCGTCTTGTCATAAACAGTGTAGCTTATGTCGTCTTTTCCGGCATTGACATAAACACTGATTGCCCCATTTGGTGAAGTTACCTTCACAGGTGCCGCCAAAGCCGCAACGGCTTGAAACAGCAGCACTCCTGTCATCAGTAGAGTTCTTTTTTTTACAATCATATTCTTTATAGTTTAAATCGATTATCTTATCAATATCTTGTTGCCATTGTTCAGGTATATGCCTTTTGGCAATGATGAGCGGTCATTCATCGAAACGCTCATGCCTTGCAGGTTATACCATGCTGTGTTCTTGTCGCTTTTTGCCGATTGAATGTCTACGGAAGCTGTTCCGTCAGCTTCCTCTCCATAGACCTGAATCACCAGCCCCGGATTTGACAGGTCGCCTTTGGTCTTTGCCATAAGGCCGACTTCCTCTATAACGTCTCCGGGGATTGTCATTGAGTTTTGGGTCATCATCACCTTGTCAGTAATCTCAACAGGTGTTTCGCCTGCAAGGTCTTGTGCCCATACCCTTGTATTCGAAGGAGATTTGAGGGACTTGCGGAAGTTGACGGTCAGTGACTTGTAATATCCAAAGATGCCTAACGGCTTCAGCCAGCTTTCTGCCTCTATTGACACATTAACCTTGCGTGGAATGTAGCTTCGGTCAATGGTGCGTCCGATTGCCACAATCGCTACGGCTCCGTTAGGATATTTGGATGCCAACAGGTATGGGCGGAGCGATGTAGTGTCGTTGGTCACGGGCAGGGGCATGCGTCGGCTTATGCGTGCAGGGGCGGAAGCCTTGATTTTCTCGCCCACCTTGTGGCTTTGCCATGATTCGTGGTCTTGGTAAGTCCAATAGTCGTTCAGCTTAACCTCGTCGATCTCGCAGTCATTGTCAACGCCGAAAGGCTCGGCTATGCGATGCCACCTCACGCCACGCGTAACCTCGTCAAGACGCTTTTTGTAATTGCGTCCTGATTTAGGAAAGGCATAATCGGTCTGCCCATTGGGCCAATTGCCGGCAAAGGGGTGGCGCATCACGCCAATGGCACAACCTAAGCCTACGGCAATCTCCGGCTCGTCCTCGCAATTGACTATTCCTTTTGCGCCACTTTCTTTCTTCAAGGGCAAAAGTTCTGCAACGCGCTGTATGGTCACGGGCTGCGCTATTATGTTTTCCACATCATAAGTGCGGTAAACGTCGGCAAACTTGATATAGTCTGTCTTCATGGCAGCCTCAATGTACATGTTGGGGGCGTATTCATGACCCCATCTTGACAGGTTCTTGCGGAAATTGTCATCTCTGCTCTGATGTCCCCAGTCCACTTTCCAATATGCGAAACCAGCCTTTTCGGCTGTCTCCAATCTCTCGCGCCAAAAATCCGCGTCGTTCATGGAAACGGCGGATGCCTTTTGCGCGCATATCCATCCGCCAAGTCCTTTCCAGCCGTATGACTTTACCGAGTCTACAAGGTGGCGCAGCCTTTCAAAAGGTGTGCCTGTGAATGACGGGAAACGCTCTGTGTTTACTTCTATGGTACCTAAATCAGGGTCGGTATTCTTGTTTATCTTGTCTTTCATGGGAATGTCCCATGAATCGTCCATGACAAAAAACAAGTCCTGCCGTACTTTGGGATAAAAGGAAAGCCAGTTTTGCCACCTGCCTGTGCCGAACATGTAAGCCTCGGTCATGTTGCCGCGGATGGAGTTGTAATTGTCCACATAGCCTTGGACGTTCCACGTGCAAAAATAATCAGGAGCTGCCGATGGTGTCTTGGGAACCAGGCTTTCCCCCTCTTTTGGTTGTGCAAACGCCGAGATGCCGGCGGATAATAATGCAAGCGCCAATAAAAGTTTGCGTGTATCCATATAAGATTTTTTGTCTTTTAATTTTATTTCCCTGCCAATAGATTATGGCAAGATTCGTTTAAGTTTTCATTTGCAAAA
Organism: uncultured Prevotella sp.; assembly: GCA_964511295.1. GTDB lineage: Bacteria > Bacteroidota > Bacteroidia > Bacteroidales > Bacteroidaceae > Prevotella. The sequence goes on along the minus strand of CAZEEP010000001.1, from coordinate 51,080 downwards.
GTAAATAAAAGCGAAGGTTTTCCTTGTATGATTTTATGCCATAGATGTTCTTTTTCCGATTTAAATGGCTGTATGAAACATAAAAGGCAAAATACCGTACATTTTTGGCGTGAAACCATGAGCCGTAAAGAGGCTTTTTTGATAATTTTGCATTATAAATATGTAAACTTAAAACTTAATTATGATAGAAACAGTTATAAAATTTGTCAGTAAGCCTATGCTTGCCTTGCTGCCGATGCTGTTGCTTTGTGGCAACGCGAAGGCTGCAAAATGGAATAACGACACTGATGGCCGTTTGCCGCAAAGCAGCCGGCGTGTGGTCATGATGGGTAATTCCATTACAGAGTATTGGCAATGGCATGAAGTCAACAACCACAAGGAATTCTTCACTGAGAACGGCGCGCTTGACCGTGGAATAGCTGCCGAGATAACGTCATCCATGCTGAACCGCTTCCAAAATGACGTAATCAACATGCATCCATTGGTGTGTGTCATAGCCGGAGGCGTGAATGACCTCAATGCCAATGTCTCTGTAGATGAAGTGTATGCCAACAACGTAAAGATGGCGGAAATGGCTGTCAAAGCAGGCATAAGGCCGATAATGGCAACTATCAATCCGTCGGGCTGGGGTAAGAGCACGGTGGACAAGTATAGGCAATACAACACGAAAATAAAAAAGTGGTGCGCTGACAATGGCTATTCTTTCTGCAACTATTTCGATGCCCTGAAGATGAGCGACACCGACTATAACGAGATGAAGCCGGAATATAGGGGAAGGGTCGACAATAGCGACCATTTGCACCCAAGCCGTGCAGGCTACCTCGTGATGGAAGGTGTGCTTATTCCACTCATCGAGATGAACGTTTGGAAAAATGGCAATTACGAGGCTGAACACGCTGTGAAGGCAGGTTCAAGCGTTGCTGATGTCACAGAAACTGGAGCTTCAAATAATTCTGCGGTAAACATTTGCGGGAGTACGGACTCGTTGCATCTTGGATATGTCACTCAGAAAGCTGCAAGCTATGATTTCACCGTGACATACAAGGCTGACAATGACTTTGGTTTAAGGATAATTGTCAACAAACAAGCATTTATCATAAAATGTGGAAACACAGGTGGCAAATTTTCTGCCATAACAGTACCTCTTGAGCTAAACAAAGGCTATAATACCATTTCCGTAACTACGGAAAATGCCAAAGTAATGGTAGACAAGTTCGGCATAAAAGACAATTATCAATACCTTGCCGATGCCTACAAGATAGGTGAGATGTTTCCGTTTTACAGCATTCTGGGCGATTCCTTCTCTACGTTCAAAGGCTACCTCGACACTGGCGGTGTAAACGACGATGGAACGTGGTATCCTAACGACGACATTCAAAAAGTGGAGCAGACATGGTGGTGGAAGTTTCAGGATTTGGTTGGTTCTTCACTTAAACAGAACAACTCTATATCCGGTTCCTGCGTGAGCTACATAGGTCTCAACCATAGCGGCACGGTGAGAACGCCGTCATTCGTAAATAGGGTCACGAAAATGAAAAAAGGTGCCGACCTTATTATAATAGAAGGTGGAACAAACGATAAAAACACAGCCAACATGCTTGGCTCATACAAATGGGATGGATTCACGGACGATGACCCTGACTATAAATATTTCCGTCCGGCTTTGGCATATGTGATATCTACTTTGCGAGTGCAGCATCCCGATGCCGTACTCGTGTTCATGATGAACGACGCACTGCCCAATGAGATGAAAACTTCCATACGTACCATAATGGAACATTATGGAATGCCTACTTTTGAAATGCGCGACATACCAAAATACCAAGGTGGAGGGGCAAGTGGCGTGCATCCAACAGAGAATGGCATGACAATGATAGCCGAGCAATTTGCACAATTCCTAATTGACTACATCAAGAATATTGGAACGACTGACATGGAAGCTGAAGATGCAGAATTTATCGGCTCGCCAGAAATAAAGAAAGATCCGCAAGGTTCTGGAGCTAAAACTGTCGGCAACATTGGCAATGGCAACTGGCTGAAATTTAATGTCACGCAAAAAACAAGCGGAATGTACAACCTTAAAGTCTCTTGCATGGCAAAAGACGACAAGAATGTTACCATAAAGGTTAATGACGACGAAGCCATGACCGTGCTGGCGAAAGGCAATGGCATTGGCGACAAAGTGCGTAACGGTGTGGACACTCTCATCGTAAACGTCAACTTATCGGCGGGCGAAAATACAATACTCATCGGTAGTGAAAATGAAGATTGTCCTTTTATTGACAAGATAACAATACGGCATGGTTTTGTCCCCACAGGCATAAAAGAAATCATTGCTGATGGGAATAAAACGGGCTATACGCATGACATTGCCGCAAATGATGAAGCATACAACTTGGCAGGGCAAAGGATAAGGCCTGGCTATAAAGGACTTGTAATAAGAAACAAGCGTAAGTTCATCGTAAAATAAATATTGGGAATCAAAGAAATAACGAAATAACTATTAAGGTGAAAAAAATCATACTGCTACTGCTGATATGCTGCCTTTCAGCGGCAAATGTATATAGCAAAGACTATGTAAATATCAGCAATAAATGGAAGTTCTTTCCTGGAACCATTACAAATGGACAAAGCGCATCTCTCGATGACGGTTCATGGGCTGATGTAAACATACCACACTCATGGAATGCCATCGACGGGCAGAATGGCGGAGGCGACTATCGTCGTGGCGACGGTTGGTATAGGAAGCGTGTGGACATACCGGCATCTGCCGATGGCAAACGCGTATACGTAGACATTGCTGCCGCCAACATGACCACGTATGTATATGTGAACGGGACATTGGCAGGCAAGCATATTGGAGGATATGCACGTTTTACGTATGACATTACAAACTATGTGAAGCCGGGTGAAAAGGCACTGATTGCCATAAGAGTCAACAATGAAGACGTTGTAGCTCCGCCACGTCAGGCAGATTTCACTTTCTCCGGCGGCGTACAGCGCAACATAAGGTTGATTATTGCCAATAACATGCATATAGCCCCGACCAACCATATTGCCCAAAACAGCTATTTAGTAAATGAGGCAGCTGACATTGCTTCTCCAGGAATCAAGATCAGGCAATATGAGGTAAGCGAATCGTCTGCAAAGATAGACGTGACGACACGTGTCCGCAACAGCAATGGCAACTCGAAAAAAGCTACAGCAAAAGTTACTGTATACGACCGTGAGGGAAGTAAGGTGACTGAAAAATCAAATACAGTTACCGTCGATGCCAATGGCAATGCGGACATCACGTCTACGCTATCAATCAACAATCCGCATCTTTGGAACGGGACACTGGATCCGTACCTTTACCGTGTGGTGGTGTCCTTAAAACAGGACAACGAGGAAGTGGACAGTTCTGTGCAACCCCTCGGACTGCGCTATTTCAGCGTCAGCAAGACAGATGGCTTCAAGCTCAACGGAAAAAGCTATCCACTTCGCGGTTTTGCCTTCCATGAAGAATATATTGACAAGGGACGCGCCCTGACGGATGCAGACAGGTTGCGGAATTTGCAAATTATACGAAATTCCGGTGCCAATTACGTGCGCATATCCCATTATCAACATGGGGATTATACATACAATTACTGTGATTCTGTCGGCATTATATGCTGGACTGAAATACCGGTTATTGACTATATGAGCAATGCTAATGCTCAAAACACATTCCAGCAAAATGCAGCCACACAGCTTTATGAGCTCATACGCCAGCAATATAACCATCCGTCAATATGCTTTTGGGGATTGTGTAATGAAATTCGCAGGGAAAATAGAGGCGCGGATGTCGTAACCGTCATAAAGGCTTTGAACAATTTGGCTCATTCTGAGGATGACACACGACTGACCACGCTTGCACACGACAAAGCTGGAGAGGACAATATCAAGAACTATGGTGAATGGGCTGTGCCTGATGTCATTGCCGTAAACAAATACGTAGGCTGGTATGAAGGCAGCCGCAATAATATTGCAAGTACTTTCGAAAACCGCATGACAACTGTCTACAACACTTCCTCCAAGCCTATTGGTATGAGCGAGTATGGTGCCGGCGGCAGTCCTTTCAAGCATAATGACAGCGACACTGGCGGTTCGGGCAACGGCAGCGCAGATCATCCGGAGGAATTCCAAGCCTATTCACATGAACAACATTGGAGCGTGATACGAAAGTCCAAATGGTTTTGGGCTACAGCCGTTTGGGCTGCTTTCGACTTTGCAAGTGACGGTCGTGGTGAAGGCGACGAAGCCGGAATAAACGACAAAGGACTTGTAACACATGACAGAGGCATAAAAAAAGACGCTTATTTTGTATACCAAGCAAGCCTTGCCAAATTCGGAGTAGTGCACATAAAGAGCCGTCGCTTTTTGTCTCGGAGCAATTCTGTCACCGTAAAGGCATATTCCAATTGCCTAAACCTGAAGCTGCGGGTCAATGGAGGCTCTTGGCAGGACATGGTTTCTGACAATGCCGCTGTCAAGCTTTACAAGAAAGATGGCGTAAGCCTTTCAAATGGCGCAAATATAATAGAAGTCATGGGTACGTACCGTGGCGAGAACATTATAGACAAGGCAGTTTGGTATGTAGGCGGAGCCAACAATTCCATTGAGGCTGAAAGCGGAAATGGCGGAAACATTGTGGTTGATGCCAACGCCTCTGGGCAGAAGCGAGTAGAGATTCCTTCAGGAGCAACCCTTACGCTTAACTATAACGCACCTGAAGAAGGTACATACTCTATGCGCATATTCTACATGACAAAGCAATGCCGACGCATGGATGTATCAGCTAACGGCTACTCTGCAACACACTATTTTGGCGAGACTGGTGCATTGGATGCCAGCAAGCGCAGGGCAGTTGTCATGAATGTCTACTTGAAGAAAGGCAATAACAGCATCACGTTCAGCAATCCGGATGGAGATGCGCCTAATTTGGACTATGTGTCTTTATATTATTACCATGTTGGCGCGCCTGCTCTTGAGGACAATGAAATACCATCGATAATACCAATCCCAAACAATCCTAACGCCGGCGGCACTATAGATGGCCAAGACGATACCGCCAACCAATTCTATATATACAACGTCGGCGCAAAGCAGTGGATAAAGACCGGTGGGCTTGCCAAGAATCCCGATTCGCCGGAACTTGCAAAGGAGAGCGAACGCACTGCCAACGTTTTAATAAAGCAAGATAACGGCACTTACTTGATTTGTGACCCTGAGTATGCCCCACAAGCCTGGGGTGTACAAGGCCGCAACACGATATATGAGAGTAACAATGGTTCATTGAAAACGAATTCTTGGGGAACAACTCTCATTCCAGGGTGGAAGTTTATATCAACAGGCGAAGAAGACGGCTCTGTCTACATAGAATACACTTGGGGCAACTGGACAAAGGGAAACCTTAACATTGACAACCCATCTAACAAGTCATACGACCTCTTTTATGGTGATTGGGCTCTTGGTACAAACAATTGGAGCAGTTCTGGCAAAAGTGATGTAACGTCAAAAGGTGTATACGCCGATGTAAAGTCGAATCGCGCAGCACACGGCGACTTTGCGAGGTGGCTTGTTTTGCCTGTGGGAAATGGCAATTTGGAAGTACTTCCTTCTGAAAGTTCAACAGGTATTAACAGTGCTGTAATTTCAAAGACTGATGGCACATATTATAATCTTAAAGGAATGAGAATAGGTGCACATGAAAAAGGCTTGGTTATTCATAATGGTAAAAAAGTAATACTTGACTAAAAAACGACACATAAATATGAAAAAGAGAATGTTTATGCTATTGACTGCCATATTAAGTCTTTGGGTGGTCAATGCACAGGCAATGTCCCTTAAGAAAAACGAATTTCGCATAGCATTACAAGGCAATGTAGACCAGCCTGTAAGGCTTGCAGCACAGACACTTGCTAAAGATGTCAAGAAAGTAATGGAGTTTACTCCGGAAATAGGCGCACCTACGGGCTCAGGCGTTGAGATATGCATTGTCCAAGACGACAAGCCTGGCGCAGCCGACCTGTTGACAACAAAGAAACCACTTGACGGCTTCGAGTCTCATCGTGTATTTGCCGATGCAAGCCATAATCGTATATACCTGTATGGTAAAGACATGCGCGGCACCATCTACGCTATATATACTTTTGCGGAAAAAATATTGGGCGTGCCACCATTGTGGTATTGGTGCAGCTGGGTGCCCGAAAAATATGAGACAATCACGGTTTCCAATGATTATGACGCATTTTTCAGTTCACCTCGTGTGCGATATCGTGCATGGTTTCCGAACGATACAGATTTGTTCATCCCTTGGTTGAAGGACAACACGTCACATAAGGAGGCTTGGCTGGAAACCATACTGCGCTTGAAACTGAACTGCGTAGAGGCAGAGGGTGGCGTGCGTTTTGACGGCACTATTGGCTTGGATGACGACTGTATGAGGATTCAGAGGTTTGGCCTTGTCATGACTTCGCACCATCACACACCCTTGGCTGGCGGTTTTGTCCATTGGGAAGAATATTGGAATAACGTTAAGAAAACCACAGCCCCGGAACTTACCGTTGCCACAGAAGAAGGCAAGAAGAACATTTATGAGTTCTGGCAGCATTGCATTGATTGTGTCAACAAAGCCAACTTGGAATATATCTGGCTCGTCGGTTTCCGTGGATCCGGCGACCATGCATGGTGGGAGAATGGAGACAAGAATATCAAGGTAAACGGCGATCCGGGCGACGACAAGACACGTGCAGACATAGTAAACGCCATGACACAGAAAATGTATGACATGGTGAAAGCTTCTACAGGCGAAAGCAATCCTTTCGTGAGGATGACTTTTTACAATGAACTAAGCAACTTGTTGGCAAAGGGTTATCTGAAACCTCCATCGGCAAGCAATGTCCTTTGGACTTATGTTTGCGCACGCCGCGACCACTATCCAGCCCAAGACTTGCGCAACCACACTAATAATAATGTAAAGGTAGGACTATACATGAACTTCCAGTTCACGTCGACAGGGTCACACCTTGCCCCGGCTGAAGGCCCTTGGAAGATGGAATACAACTACCGCTATGCCATGTCAAAGGCTCCGCTGCAGTTCAGCGTTGTCAACATGGGCAACCTGCGCGAACACATGATGGAAGCAAGTGCCAACGCATCAATGCTATGGGATTGGGACAACTATAAGACGGACAACTTCCTTGTAAAGTATTGCGCCATGTATTTTGGCAAAGAGCATGCCAGCGACATTGCGCAACTGTATCGCGACTACTATTACAGTTACTGGAACCAGCACCAGTCTGACTTCCAAAACATGCCTCGGCAATATGTTTTCCAAGACCTGCGCTATGCACAAGCCTTCTCTGACATAAGAAATAATTTCGGCAACGGAAAGATTAACTTCTTCGATGATGGCAGGTTCAATATCGGCAACCACGATAATGAGCTCAACGAGTTTATCAGCGGCATGGGCAATTCGGCAAGGCGTTTCACCGACGTTCTTTATCGTGCCGACGTGCTGAAAGACAAGCTTGAGCCACGTTACCGTACTTACTTCAACGACAACTTCTTGCAGTATGCCCGTTTCATGGCTTCCATGTCGCAGAGCCTCTACCACTTTGCCTATGCCTCAAAGAACCAGACCGACGTTGGCGGACATGGCGGGGCGGCAATAGGAATGTACGTGCAGGGGCAGCGTGCCCTTTACCAAGCCCAGCACGGCGAGTTCAGCAACTGGATTAACAATGTCAGCGGTGCCAAATTCGGCATAGGCTATCGCTATGGACATATAACCAACAAGGTGCAGATGGCAAATTGCACTTTCAACGCAGGCTATAAAAATGGTAACACATACACCTATAAAGAAAAGCCGGGAGCTGGCGTATATGACATATTGATAAAATATACAGGCAATTCAGACAAATGGATTAACGTCAAGGTTGGCAATACTTCCTATGGCGACATATTCTGCCCCAAGGGCGGAAGCACTAAGGCAGTCAGCGAGCCAGGCGGCTACTTGATTGTTACTGCTAAATTTGAAGATGGCGACAATGTCATTACGATAAGTGGCGACGACATGCCTGCTGTGGACGGCATACGCATAATCTCGTCCGGCTTGCAGTCTGCCGACCCTCCCGTTTTTGACGCTATCACACCCGACGAGGGGCTTGACCTGTCCTGGAATATTCTTGACGGAAGCGGCATTTTAGCATCGCAGGACGACTCCAAGTTCTATCTGTACAACGTCGGGCAGAAGAAATACATAAAGACTGGCGGAGCATTAAAGCAACCTGACTCGCCTGAGCTTGTAGCCAAGGAGGAAGCCACAACCCAGATATTGACGGAAAATGAAAATGGCACATACACCATAGCTGACCAGGACTGGCCGGCAGGATGGGGAGTACAAGGACGCAACATGGTGTATATATCCATGAATGGCTCTGCCAAAACCAATTCGTGGGGCACCAATTACACTCCCGGATGGGAACTTGTGCCAACAGGCGATGGCGACGGCTCCGTTTACATCGAATACACATGGGGCACATGGAACAAAGGCAAAGTGGACATTGACAATCCGTCCGGCAACACCTATCTCCTGACGTATGCAAAATACGACCAAAGCACAGGCGGATGGAGCGATGCAGCTAAAAACGACGTAGCAAACGCTCTTGTCTTTGGCGGATTGAAGTCAAACGCATTTGCCTATGGCGCAAATGCCAAATGGATATTAGTGGGGTTGAACAATACCACAGGTATTAATGCTCAACAAGCTTACGCAAAGCCCGCCAAGGCGATATACAATCTCAAAGGGCAAAAAGTGGCAAGCAATGTAGCCCAAATGCAGTCATTGCCGAAAGGTATATACATAGCAAAGGGCAAGAAAACCGTAGTCATGTAACGGCTTAAGCCTGTACTTAAACCTGTAATTGCTAAAAAACGGCTTGCAGCAAAGAGACGCGTGGCAAACTCATAGGCGGCATCTTTTAAGTCATACAAAAAACACGACCGGTCGAAATGCACTTTTTCGGCCGGTCGTGTTTTTTTTGAGGGAACTATCTTGTTTTATTCTCCCAATATCTGGGCGGCGTGTTCCTTGACCTTTATCTGCTTGGGCTGGAATATTTTCGTTATTACTCCATCTTCGTCAGTAATGAACGTTGTGCGGAACGTTCCCATCGTGGTTTTGCCGTACATCTTTTTCTCGCCATAAACGCCAAGCTCCGTGACGAGTTTTTTGTCTGTGTCGGCAATGAGCTGGAAGGGCAGGTTGTATTTGGCAATGAACTTCTTGTGGCTCTCCGCGCTTTGTATGCTCACGCCCACCACGGCGTAGCCCTTTGAGAGAAACCGCTCATAGTTGTCACGCAGGCTGCACGCTTCGTTGGTGCAGCCGGGTGTAGAGTCCTTGGGATATACATACAGCACCAGCTTCTTGCCCTTGAAGTCACTCAGCTTCACGTCTTTGCCGTCTTGGTCATTGCCAAGCAGTTCCGGCAACTTTTGTCCTATCTCCATAATACTTTTCTTTTATTGATAATCACTACAAAGTTACAACTATTTGTATGCATTATGCTCAAGTATGAAATTATTTTTTTCAAGTCTTGGTTTAAGATGCCTACTGGAAAAATGAGATGTTTGTTTATAAAAGTTATACAAAAAGCCCGCGCTACAGGCTATGCTGTGGCGCGGGCAAATGAATATGCCAGAATTTGTTTATAATGCTTTCAACGTTTTGCTTGGCAAAAGCTCAGGAACTTTCCATCTGCTACTTGCTTTTTTCTGGACTTTCTCCCCTTTGAATTCCTTCGCCGTGCTGAAAGGCTTTGCAGCAGATGTGGCGTAGCCTTCATCGGCAGAGGGCATTTTCTCGAACTCTGCGGCAGTAAAGGAGAGTAAGACTCCAAGGCTGGAATTGTAGGTTGTACCGTCCGTGCTGAGGCCGAGCTGCAAGCCATAGTAGTTATAACCGCTTAGACTTGCGGTGAGAGGCCAGTAGCTGTTGCCCTCTTCGTCTACAGTGTACCGGGCTGTAGCCGTTAGATTGTTGAATTTATAAGTATAGACATTCTCGCCATCATCTATTAACACCATCATCAGTACGCTATAGCTTGTGCTGCCAGCGGTGAAAGTACCTACGTTGGAGAGGTTGGTGAAAGTGAATGTAGGTGCATCGGTGCCAATGGTGACAGGTATGCTCCATCCGTAACTTGCCAAGCCTGCGTTGGTGAAGCGCATGGCGTAAGAACTGTTGGTGGTACGATAGAGGTTGGTCGTTGTGTAGTACCATGCTTGTTCCTTGTCATCGTAATAGTAGAGTACATAGTTTCCAGGGATGTCCTTTTCTGCGTCGAACTGCATCACGGCGAGAGAGTCAGTAACGGTTCCGCTGGTATAGTAGACATATCCTATGCGTGGGTCGCCGGTAGCGTTGGACGCAACCGAGATAGCCAGAGAGTCACCTTTCATGACAGCCGTCAACCAGTCTGCTTTGGTGGTGATGTTTACATCGAGGTTATGGTTTACATAGAAAGCCTGCCTGGACGCGTCATCGCCAAAAGTGATGTTTGTGGCATTAAGGGCGAATACCATTCCGTCTTGGTCAATATTTACTATTGCAGAGTCGAGTGGTGACGACTTCACCACAATGGTAGTATGGCGTGTTTGTCTGTCGTTGTTTTGTTCTGCTGTAACGTTTACTGTGTTGCCACTTATTGCCACTGTTGCCCAATTGTCGTTTGAATAAGCCGATGTCGGCGTGGCTGCCACGGATATGCTTTGCGTGCCTCCTTTTGCCTCAAAGGAAGTCTTGGCTGAGGTCACCTGCAATCCGTGAGTTGCAATCTCGTTTGTAGTGTCGTCGTTGTCGCACGAGGCAAGCACGAGGCCGCCCATGACGGCAACGGCGAGGATGTTGAATATTTTTTTCATAATTTGTTACTGTTTAGTTTGTCTTCGTCAAGCTCGTAACATAAGGCAGTTGGCTGGAAAGGTTGGTGAATAATATCGGGCTGTTCCAACCATTGAACGTGCTGTTGGTGAGGCTTGTCTCTGACGTGAAGCCTGCAATGATGAACGAGTCTATGCCATAGCCTGAGAAATCTGAGAAAGTGAGCGCCGTCCCTGTCTGTGAAACATCCTTGCTCAGGTCAAAACCGAAGCCGGAACTGAAATATACCGAGCCACCACCATCAAGAGCCCAAGGCAGAAGGAAGTAGTATACGCCACTCTGTGTACCAACGAGTTGCGGCGTGGAGATGCGTAGGTCGCCGGTAGCCTTACGGTAGGCCGCTTGGATGGTTGCACCCAGTACAAGGCCTGTGACATTGTAGTTGACACCATCGCCGGCAGGTGTAAAGGTAATGTTGCGGATAGACCTGCTACCATTGTTGTAATACAATGTATATGTACCTTCGAAATCGCCATAGTACATATAATTCTTTGGCAACATGACGGTCAGGTTCAGTGCTGACGACGTAGGTTGCAGCGGTGTTAGGGTGAAGTCGTCACCGTCGTAGCGTAGTTCCTGTATGCTTTGGCCGTTGAAGGTGATAGGCTTTTGCAGGCAGATACCGGTGGTGGAGATATAGTAAGGGATGTATTCAGCACCCTCGCTTGTGGCAACTTCCATTATGCGGTCGTTACTGAGTTTGGCGGTGCCTATGCTGTCGGTGCCGTCATAGAGTATGTAGGTCATCATCAAGCTGTCGTCCATTGCCTGTATCTTGGAGATCTTATCTTCCCATGACACGTCGTTGGCAATGCGCGTCATTACCATCTTGTTGGCGTATTTCTTGCCACGGAGATAGATGGAGTCGTTGGTGGTACGAGTAATGATGAACTCGTAGTCTTGCTGGAGCTGTGATCCGTCAGCCTCCGGGTTGGCGAGGTAATGGAATATGGTGTTGTAAGTGTTTATGGTGAGCACCGGGCCGGCGTCGGCTATTATGTCATAGCTTGACGACGTGGTATAGCCGGGCTCGGCTATATCGCTTGCCACCGTCACCTTGTCGTTGTTGAACTTCATGAGGTAAGTGTATCCACCTGCCGAATATTCCGTTCCCATCCACAGGTGTAGCTCCCATCCATTGTCAGCCGATTCCAGAAGAGCTTTGTTAGCCGCAATGTTTTCTTCTATGCGCTGGGCTGCCGGTGTATCGAAAATTTCGTTGTCGTCGTGCAGCGAGCACGATGTCGTCAGGAGCAGTGATCCCAAGACGAGCATGCTGTATATTTTCTTTCTCATAGCTTGTTTAGTCTAATGTTTCCAAATCGAGTGAACTTATCTCTCCGCCCCTGCGTTGTACGGCATCACGCATCTCGTCAATGTCAAGTCCCCATGACTCTTTCATGTAAGAGCGCACGATGGCGAGCTTTTGGTTGATTAAGTTTGCTCCAGTAGCACCGGCATCGCTGAGTATTGCCTGCCATTGTGCCGGGCTGTCGGTGATGTATGTAGACATCATCTCAGCGAAGTCCTCGTTGCTCTCAGACATAGAGTAAGGAGTTACGTAGCCTGCCTGGTGAGCCTCCCCGTCGGAAATCTTATACCAGTCGCCGCTGACGTAGGAGTCCTGGGTGATGAGCTGGTAGTTTTGGCTGTACGACTTCTTCTGCGTGAGGATGTGTACAAACTCGTGGTGCATGGTGTGGAAATAGTACCTGTTCATATCCGCATAACTGGTGAGCATGTCGTCGTCGAGCCAGTTGACCATGTACAGGGTGACGATGTATCCGCCTTCGGCAGTGCCGAGTACCATTGTGCCTTGCCCTACGTTGTATGCCGGCGAACCTATGAGGTGTATCACGCGCGGCGTGTTAGCCTTGACGAAGTCTGCCCCCATGACCTCGGCATAAGCGTCGAACCACAGGTACTTGGCTATTTTCATGAGCTTTGCGGAGTTTGCAGAGTCGGCAGGCACGAGGTCGTAGGTCATGTCTGAATAGATGTCCTCCATCTTGTACTTCACCTCTATGTTGTAAGGATTGGTGAAGTTTTTCAGCAGCCATTTGTCGAAGTTGTCGCGGTTGGGCGCTGTGGTCGGGAATATCTCGGCTCCGTCGGGGTCGTCGTTGTTGCAAGCGGTGAAGCCTATCGGCAAAAGCAGGAGAGCGAACAGGTAGGTTGGCAACAGCCTTCTGATGCCTTTCCTCGCCTTATGTTTGTTGTTTATATTCATTGTTGTTGCTTTTTGTTGTTTGTTCTTTCCGCAAGCGGCAGGTGTATAGTGTTTCTTTGCCGTCTTGCGGTTGTAGCCTCTTTACTTGTTGCGTGGGTTTGGAGTCATGCCTGAGGTTATGACATCCTGCGGGAGCTGTATGGCACGGCGCGGGTCGTCGACACCGAGTGTGTCGGTGACAGCCTCCACGTTGAGTCCACGGTTGTTGAGAGTGCGGCGGTAGATTACGATGCCGTAGCGCTTGATGTCCTGCATGCGGTCGCCTTCGCCTATGAACAGGTAGCGGCGGAGCTGCAATATAGCCTGCAAGACATTGGTCTGGTCGCCCTCGCTCAGTGTGGTGAACACTGCGTGAAACGGCTTCTTCACTGTCGGTGCTGTAGGCGTATAGTTGGCAGTGCCGTTGTAGAAGCTGTTTATGCCAGCCAGCGTAGTAGACTGATGGGAAGGTGATACAGCGGCAAGCTCAAGGTTGAGGTCGGCGACGGCACCGTTGTAGTCGCCGTTCAGAGCCTTTGCCTCAGCGCGCACAAGCAGCAGCTTGTCGGTGGAGAATACAGGCAGCTCACTGTGGGCATAGCCGATCTGTGCCTGTTGGTCGGTAATCTCAAAGCTGTAAGGAATCTTGTTGAAGAAATACTTTGCAAGGCCGCCATTGTACCAAAGCATGTTCCCGAAGTTGCTTGTCCCCCAGGGGCCTCGTGCCTGCAACGTTTCATAATTGGACAGCAGTTGCCCGTGGGCGAACTCGTTTCCAAGGCCATAGGGGCCATAGAACGCGCCCCACTGCGAATAGAAGTTGATCAGTAGGAGGTTTGCGTTTTCTGCCGTGTTGACGTAGGCATTAGGGGCCACCTGCCCGTTTTTAGTCAGGGCGTACAGTGCAGACCAGTCGCGCAAGCCATTGGCTGCGTTGTCGCCCAGCACGCGGTTGGCGTATGTTATAGCCTTGTCGTAGTTGCAGTAGTAGAGATTGAACTGTGCTGCGAAGGCGTAGCCGGCATTGCGTGTGAAGTGGAACTTGGGCTGTGTGTATTGGTCTTCAAGCAGTGGCAGGCCGGTTTCGATGTCAGAGTTTATCTGTTCGTAGACCTGTTTCAGCGTGCCGCGCTCGTATTTTGTGCCCACGTGCTCCTCAGGCTGTGTAGGATAAGGAACTCCAAGCTCCTTGTTGGCAGTCTGTGGCGAGAAGGCGTTGCAGAACACGTTGGCAAGCATGAACTCGCTGTATGCGCGGCAGAGCAGTGCCTCGCCCTTTTGTGCGTTGTATTCGCTTCCGCCACCGTTTTCATCAATGGCTTGCAGAGCCTGGTTTGCTGCGGCTATAGCCAAGTAGTATTTTTGCCACAACTCTTGTGGGCTCTCGTTGAAGGAAATGTCCGTTATGTCTTGCCATTCGTATGCCTCACGCTCGAATCTCTCGCCGTCCCGCCATCCTGACACGTTCATGTGGTCGCTGTTGTCAGAATACCTCTCCAAAAGCCATGCGGGATGTATTTCCGGGTAAGCCGAAACCAGCAGGTCGGTTATGTCCTGGGCGTCATTCAGCTCCATTCGGTTGTCGGGCAGCTTGTCGAGAAAGTCGTCGCATGACGAGAAGCCTATGACTGCTGACAACGCGCATATCGCAATATATTTGTTATTGATTTTCATTATTGTTATCTGATTAAAGGGTTATTTACAGTCCGAGCTTTAACGTGAGAGTGTACTGACGTGGCAGCGGAGCTGCTACACCGCCGGCGTTGATGAACTCAGGGTCTTGTCCTTGCAGTTTCTTGTCGGCGTAGAACAGGAACAGGTTCGTAGCCTGCAGCTTCAGCGAAAGGTTGCTGATGGGCGTAGCCGAGAACCAGCTCTTTGGGAAGTCGTAGCCCAGCGAAATGTCCTTCATGCGTATGAAGTCGCCCTTGGCAATGCGGTCGTGAGTGTAGTTGTAAGCATTGTAGCCGTAGCGCAGCTGACGGTTCTCAGAATAGTCGCGATAGGGCAGTATGCCCGGTACGGAGGTGTATTTCTCGTCGCCAGGCTGCATCCAGCGGTTGCGGTAGTCCTTTGTCATCGAAGTCAGGTCAGAGTACTTGGCACTGAACACGGGGTCGAGGCGAATGACGTTGCCGAACGAATAGGTAACGAATATGTTGAGCGTGAAGCCCTTGTATTTGAAAACGTTGCCGAGCGAGCCTGTGAATGTAGGCTCTGTCGGACCTTCGTAGATGAGGTAAGAGGTTTCGTCGCGGTCTTGGAAGTCTATGTCGTCAGACGTGATTGAGCCGTCAGGTTTGTAGAACTGCGGTATTCCCTTCTCGCTGAGTCCGGCGTAAGGGATGGAGTAGAGGCCGCGGTACGGGTGTCCCTCCATAGCGAAACCGTTGCCGGAGATGAGGTCGATGGTGCGTGAGCGGGCGTTGAGCTTGGTCACTTCGGTGGTCACGTGAGAGAAGATGAAGTTGGTGGTCCAGCTGAACGGCTTCACGATGTTGCGGGTCTCGATGGAGAACTCCTGTCCCGACGACTTCATCTCTGCCATGTTGGCAAAGCGCACTACCTCGCCGCCTACGCCCTGTGTTGTGGTGGGGCCGATGAGGTCGTAGTTGTTGCGCCAGAAGAAGTCCATAGTGGTGTTGATGCGGTTGTTGAGGAAACCGAACTCGAAACCGAGGTTGAACTCGTGCTTCTTCTCGTAGGTGAGGTCGGCGTTTGCTATCTGGTCAATCTGGATACCCGACTCACGGTCGCTGCCGAAGATGCGGTACGGGGTGTATGACTTCAAGATAACTGTGGAGTTGGTGTAGTCGGCAGGTCCCGGGTCACCTGTCAGCGAGTAAGACAGGCGCATCGTGGCGTGCGTGAGCACGTTTTTGAAAGTAGGAGCGAACCATGACTCCTGGTCGGCGTTCCATGAACCTGAGATGTTCCACGTCGGGAGCCAGCGTGCCGAACGCGCCTTGCCCAGACGGTTGGTGCCCTCATAGCGGTATGTGCCTGTGAGGTTGTAGCGCTGCTTATAAGAATATGTGGCAGTGCCGAAGAAGGCGGCGGTGCGGTTGTTGGTGTGAGACAGCGTGTAGTAGGAACTGTTTTGCTCTTGCAGCTGCTTGAAATACTGGTAGATGAAGAAAGGAATCTCGCCACGGGTGAACTGCATTCCAATGCCGTTGAACCATGAGCGGCTGCGCTTGACGTTTGACACGTCGAAGCCGCCGAGCACGTCTATGAAGTGTCCGCTCGTGAAGTTGTGGTGGTAGTTGGCCGTTCCGCGTACGTCCCATGACAGCTTTGACAGGTCGGTGCGCTGGTAGAAACCGCCGTTGGGCAGTACGGTGATAGGCAGGGCGTAAGCTTGTTCAGGGTCGGTGTAGAGCCAGTTGTTGGCGTCGCGGATGATAGCGTTTGGCATGGCACGGTAAGCCTGTGCCTGGTTTGAGTTCTCGGAGATGTTGTTCTCCTGTGACGACTTGTCGTACTGCACGGCGCCGATGATGTTGAGGCGCATATCCTTTATGGGGTTGTATGTCAGCTCTCCCTGGAACTTGGTGTTGAGCACGTTCATGTCTATGTTGTTGTTCTGAAGCTCATAGAGGATGTTGAACGGCGCATAGTTGGTCTGGTAGAACACGTTGGGGTCGAGAGCGCGTGAGGTCTTCAAGGCGTATGAGTACGGGTTGATGTCGAAGTCGCGCTTCACCTGTCCGCTCACCACGTCAACGTTCTGGTTGAGCGTGCCAGGTGCTTTCTGCTTACGATAAGAGGCAGAGCCGAGCACCGTGAGCTTGAGGTTGTCGAGGATGTTGTGCGAGCCGTTGAAGTTGGCGGTATAACGCTTCACCTTCGACTCCTTGTACCATCCCGGGTCTGTCATCATTGACATGGATATGTAGTAGTTTGACTTGGCAGTACCCCCAGAGAGGCTTACAGAGTGGTTCTGCATGACGGATGTCTGGAAAAGCTCCTTGAACCAGTTTGTGTTTCTCCACTCGGCTGTTTGCAGGAATGCGTTCTTGGCCTCGGTGGTGTTGGCAAGCTCAAATTGGCCTGTGGCGGCATTGTAAGTGGTGATGCGCTTGTACATGTCACCATAGATGCCATAGTCTTGTCCGTTGAGCACGGAGGAGAAGTTGAGCCATCCCTTGTTAGCCATTTCCTGGTAGATGCCCATCTGCTCCTGAGAGTTGAGAATGTTGAATTGGCTGTAGCTTGGTATCATGCGGGTGGTGAACTCGCCCGTATAGTTGATGTGAGCCTGTCCTTGACGGCCTTTCTTCGTGGTCACGACTATGACACCTGCCATAGCGCGTGCGCCATATATGGATGTGGCGGAACCGTCTTTCAGTATTTGGAAGCTCTCTATATCGTCGCTGTTGAGGCCTGAGATGGCTGAGGAAATAAGGGTTTCGGCATCACCCGACGAGAGGTCGTCGGCGGAGATGTCGCTGATGTCCTCCTGAACTACGCCGTCGACCACCCACAGAGGCTTTGACGAACCGTAGATGGAGGTGGCGCCGCGCACGCGAATCTTTGGAGCCGTACCGAAAGTGCCGCTTACGTTCTGCACCGACACGCCTGCCGAGCGACCCTCGAGTGAGCGGCTTATGTCCCCCAGACCGCCTATCATGGCATCGTCTGCCTTGATTTGGTCGGTTGCACCGGTAAACATGCGTCGGTCGACGCTTGTCATACCTGTTACGACAACCTCGCTGAGTGTTTGGTTGTCGGCGTGTAGGGTTATGGTTAACTTCCCTTTACCGGGGGGGGTAACGATTTGGGACTGCATGCCGAGATAGCTCACGACAATCTTCTTGCCTTTAGGCACCGTAAGTGTGAACTGACCATCGGTATTGGTCACGGCACCCACCTTAGAGCCTTGAACTACTACGGAAGCTCCGATGATGGGTTCGCCACTGTCATCGTTGACAGTACCGGTGACCTTCGTCTGAGCCAGGGCCATGCCTATTGACATAAACAGGCAGGCCAGGAGTAAGCTTAATCTTTTACTCATTAGTCTGGATTTTGGTTAATTTAAAAAAAAGTATTATCTCTCTTTATTTGTTTACAGTCCATGCGTTCTCTCTTGCTACTGTTGTCTGTTTGTTACTTTTAAGAGAACTTCGGTTGCAAAGTTAAATATTATTTTCTAATTTTGATAAAAAGTGCAAGAAAATTTTAGTAGAAATCATGAAAAAGTTATTTGTCATGACGCTTTGCTCGTTTTTTGGTTGTTTAAATATCTTTCGTTATTATTTCTAAATAAAGGTGTTAGAGTGTGGAATCGGCTTTTCTGACGATGATATTCGTTATGCCGCTGAGGGTGTTTGTTTTTGTCGGGATTGGTGAATTGTTTTGCCAGATTGGGTGTTTAAAGGTGTGTTGATTGTACCTTTGCGCCGCCAAGTTTGTACCTGCGCTGTGTATTGACGGAGCGTTGCCGCCGTAAACAATCTTGCCACGCTATAGAAAAAGTTAATCCCCTACGCAGGGTGAATTGTAACCTTACGCAGGGGATTAACGGTTGGCGCGGCGGCTTGCTTCTGCCTGCCATTGGCTGTTGTTTTTGCAAAGGTACTAAAAAAGTTTGAGACGGGAAAATGAGGTTTGTTTCTAACATTCATGGGAATCTCTGTTTAACACGAAGACTTATGTTTTATTCTTAACACGAATGTCCATGAATTTGCCATAAATTTCTCACAAATTGAAGCTGTTCGTAGCTTGGCTTATTTTCTGATTTTACCAAAAGCTATAAACCATCATTATTGTTTTAAAAAGGTTTTATAGGTTTTTATTGAATAAAAATAAATATCTGCTACGCTGTTGCAGGGTGCGGCAAGGTAGGGTTAGGAACCGTCTGCACCCGCAAGGCGCCATGTGCAAGGCAAAATATGAAAGGCTGAGGAAGCGGCTGTATAGATACGACAAGCGGCTACACAGGGGGCGACTCGCTGCTGACCTCACGATTTCTTAAGGCGAACGTGGACACCTCTTATAATAAGGCCTCGGGGTCTTCTACGGCTTCAGGTCCTGACGGCGGCTTGATCCTTGTGGTTCTCTTCCCAAACCTTCATGCGTTCTTCGAGCAGGTCGTACTGATTGTCACGGATGAAGGAGGTGCACACACGCAATCCTTCCTGATGGCTGCCAGTGGTGACGAGACAGATGGCGGAGACACCGTAGTACATAAGCTCGTGGGCGAGTTGTCCGCTTGTCATGCCGGGATAGCCGATGGTGAAGTAGAAGCCGTCGGCAATGGGCTGGTCAAGATCTTTGTCATAGACGATGTAGAAGCCGTGGCGGCAGAAGATGTCTTTCAGCCTGTGTGCTCGCTCGCCATATACCTTTATCTCGCTGCGGAAGTCGTAGGTGCCGTCGGTGGCAGCCTTCAGCATTGCAGCCATAGCGTACTGCGCGCTGTGGCTCGTGCCCGACGAGAGGGCGTAGAGCATGCGCGTAGAGAATACAGGCCCGAAGGCAAGTCCCTCGTAACGTGTCGAGAGGTCGGGGAAGTGGCGGTGGAAAAGCTTGTCTCCGATGCACGTCACGCCGATGCGCTCGCCTGCGTAGCTGAACGCCTTGCTGCCGCTGATGAGGAGGATATAGTTGTCAGTGTAGCGGGCTACGGTGGGCTGATAGAGAGAAGAATCTTGGGGAGAGGGCGAAGATTCAGAAGTATGTGGGACGATGTTCTTTCGGAAGTCCATAGCGAAATAGGCGAGGTCTTCCATGACGATGCAGTCGTATTTAGTTGCAAGAGAGCCTATGTCGTGCAGCTCCTGCTCGGTAAGGCATATCCATGACGGGTTGTTGGGGTTGCTGTAGATGATGGCGCAGATGTTGCCCTCCTTCAGATAGCTCTCAATCTTTGGCGCGAGCTTTTCGCCCCGGAAGTCGTATACGTCGAAGGTTTCGTACTTCACGCCCGCCACTTGCAGCTGCATCTTCTGCACGGGGAAGCCGGGGTCTATGAACAGTACGGTGTCCTTACGGTGGTCAGCCTGTGAGCACGTGAGGAAAGAGGCGAAGGTGCCTTGCATGCTTCCGCATACCGGCACGCAGCCTTCTGGACTGATGTCTACGCCTATGAACGCCTTGACGAAGCGCGATGCCTGCCGCTTTAGCTCTGGCAGCCCCTGTATGTCAGGATAGCTGTTGGCTATGCCATCCTGCAACGCCTTTATTTGCGCCTCCACGCCAATCTTAGATGCCGACAGGCCGGGTATGCCCATTTCCATCTTTATGAACTCCACGCCCGACTCCTTTTCGGCGTTGGCGGCAATGCCTTTCACCTCACGTATGGTGGCGTGGGCGAAGTCTTGTATGCCATAGTCGCGTATGGCATCGTCTATGATATGCTTTGGTATTGGTGTCGGCTTCATTTCTGCGCCTCCCTTCCGATGGCAAGAGCCTTTATGTTTGCCTCTACCACGGCTTCGCCCTTCCGCGCGAACACGCGGCGTATGGAATCTTCAAGCTTGGTGTAGCCGATGCCGAGGGCTTTCTGCGCTGCGCCGAGCAGTATGACGTTTGCCGAGCGTGGTGTACCGTTCTCTTTGGCAAGCTTGTCTATGTCGAGCACGATGACGTTCTTCAGCTTGTCCAAGTCGGCTTGCAGTTTCTCCATGTCAGGGTAGTTGGGTATGTTCTTGAATGGTGTGCTCGACGTTATCACCCATCCGTCCTTGCTGAGGTAAGGCAGGTAGCGCAATGCCTCCATCGGCTCCATTGAGATTATGACATCGGCATCGCCAAGGGCAATGATGTCGCTGCTGATGGGACGGTCGCTAAGGCGCAGATTGCTTTGCACCTCGCCGCCGCGCTGTGACATGCCGTGGACTTCAGCCTGCTTGATGTATAGGTTCTCCCTCATGGCAGCCTCGCCGATGATGGTGGCGATAGAGAGGATTCCTTGTCCTCCCACGCCGCACAGTATGATGTCGGTTTTCATTCCTTGTCCTCCTTTTCCTTTTTAAGTTGATCTTCCTTTAGCTTCTTCTGCTTCATGTGGCGCGTGAGGGTCTGTACGCATTCGCGCCGCGGTATGATGACGCTGGTGCCGTGGTATTCTATTTCCTCACGTATGATCTTCAAAATCTCGGGCATGTTCTTTGCCAGTGGCACGAAGCCACGCAGGTGCTCCTCGGGGATGCCGAGTCCACGGCATATTCCCTCAAACTTGTGGGTGCCTGCGGAGTCTTGTCCACCGGTCATGGCAGTGGTGAGGTTGTCGCTTATGATGACCGTGATGTCGGCATTGGCGTTGATAGCGTCAAGCAGTCCTGTCATGCCGCTGTGGGTGAACGTGGAGTCGCCGATGATAGCTACGGCAGGCCATTGCCCCGCGTCGGCAGCTCCTTTTGCCATGCCTATGCTTGCGCCCATGTCTACACAACTGTGTATAGCCTTGAAAGGAGGCATGAAGCCGAGCGTGTAGCAGCCGATGTCGCCGAAGACGCGCGCCTGTGGATAGTCTTCAAGCACTTGGTTCAATGCCTTGTACACATCGCGGTGGCCGCAGCCCTGGCACAGTGCCGGCGGGCGTGGTACGATGTCTTCGCATGGCGCGAAAGCCTCGTCGGAAGGCAGTCCGAGAGCTCGTTTCACGGCATCGGGAGTGAGCTCGCCCGTGCGTGGCAGTTCGCCTGTGAACTTTCCCCTGATGGTGGCGTTGCCTGGCATGATGCCCCGTAGCCGTTCCTCAATGAGTGGCTGGCCTTCCTCAATGACCAGTACGCTGTCGCATTCGTCGGTAAGGCGGCGGATGAGCTCCTTAGGCAGGGGATATTGCGAAATCTTAAGTACGGGATACGGGCAGCCGTCGGGATAGCATTCCATGAGGTAGTTATAGGCTATGCCGCTGGCAATGATGCCCAAAGAATGGTCGGGGGCGTCTTTGTAAGGGTTGTGGGTCGAGTTGGCAGAGTCTTGCTCAAGGCTTTTCTGCTGCTCGCAGACGATGGCGTTGCGTCGGCGTGCGTTGGCAGGCAGGAGCACCCAGCTCTTTGCCTCTGAGTTATAATTGAGCTCGTTTTCCTCACGTGGCTGTTCCTTGACGTTGACCACGGCGCGAGAGTGTGCCATGCGAGTGGTGACGCGCAGCAGCACTGGCAAGTGGATGCGCTCGCTATAGTCGAATGCCTCTTGTGTCATGTCGTAAGCCTCCTGCTGGTTGCTTGGCTCGAAGCAGGGAATCATGGCGAAATGAGCATAGAAGCGGCTGTCTTGTTCGTCTTGCGACGAGTGCATCGACGGGTCGTCGGCAACGAGCACTACAAGACCGCCGTTGGTGCCGGTGATGGCAGAATTGACAAACGGGTCGGCACAGACGTTCAGTCCCACGTGCTTCATGCATACCAATGCTCGTTTGCCCATAAACGACATGCCGAGGGCTTGCTCCATGGCAGTCTTCTCATTGGTCAGCCAACGGCGGTGGATGTTGCGTGCCTTGGCTATGGGCGACTCCTGGATGTACTCGGTGATTTCGGTCGACGGTGTGCCTGGATAAGCGTATACACCGCTAAGTCCGGCATCGAGTGCGCCTTGAGCAATGGCTTCGTCACCTAACAAAAGTTTCTTCATAATGCTTCCTTTTGGTTTTTTAACGTGGTTTATGTTCCTTCTTTTCTGGAGGTCTTGATTTTTAGTTTTCTTTATAAGCTCAATGCAAAGGTAGGCAAACGGGAGGATATTGCAAAGAAAAACACCTACTTTTATATTTGTTTAGGAACTTTGGCGTGGTTGAAATGCCATTAATCTTGATTAATATTCGTTATCCTTCCTGTTGCTACACAGAGAAGGCTTTCAACAAATTTCTCTAATTGCACAATAATTGTTTAATCAGAGAAATTCTTAGAAAGCCTCCACGGTATTGTTCTAATAGGAAAACTAACGGCTGGCTTCTGTCGGCGGCAAGCTTTGGAAGTGACGTGTAGCCCAGACTTGGTACAGGAAGACTATGCATAGTATAAGTCCCACTTTATAGGTCGCCGTGAGGTCGTCGCCGAATAATGCGTGTGAAAGTGGGGTGGCCACGACAGGCGAAATGAACTGACCCATGTAAAGTGCTACCGAGAGCAAAGGCGTGACTGAAGGATGGAATTTGAGCAGGGGCGTGACTCAAAAGCCTTGCCGCGCCTGCCATAACGTGAGAAGTGACATCGAGAGTATCGTCGATGTCACTTTCCTTGAAACGTTTGTCATTTGTTTTGTTATGAACACAGATAAGTTCTCCCTTAGTTCATAACCGGACTTACATGCAAGTCGTTAAAGCGTGCATTACTCGTTAGATCTCAATGGGAGATTCCGCTTGCAAATTTACTGATTTATCTTGTCAAAAGCTTTTTTTTGTAGCAAAAAAAACAACACTAAAAAAGGCAGCATCTTCAACAGATACCACCTTCTTTATTTCGAATTTTATAAAAATTCTCAATCTAATTTTGAGCTTGACCGAAAGTTCCGCCTCCCGGCGTGGCCATCGCTCTTGCATCAAATACCTAAAAAACAATCTATCAAAACCTAAAAACTAAAAACCTATATGAAAAATCTACTAACTAATCTTTTCTTGTTTACGTGTGCAAAGGTAGTGATTTTCTGAGAAATAGGCAAATCTTTTAGCATGAAATGTTTTGAAAAGAATATAATTTTGATTTAAATCAACACTTTGTGTGCGAGCACAAAGAGAAATTGTCTTACGTTTACAAATGAAAAGTGTCTTTAACGTTCAAGCCACCGTAACCGAAAGGTTGCAGTGGCTTGAATATGCTCTTAATTTTGCTTTTTTATTAAGGTGGGTGGTGATGGATTCGAACCACCGAAGGCAAGAGCCAGCAGATTTACAGTCTGCCCCATTTGGCCACTCTGGTAACCACCCTTGTTTCAGTTATCTCTTTCTGAAAGCGAGTGCAAAAGTAGTAAAAATGTTTTATACTGACAAATATATGCGGCGAAAAAAATATTCTTTAACAGTAGCGAGATGTGCTGCAAATGCCATAGTTACTTACTTCAGATTGTCGATATTGCGCTTAAGTCCCTCATACTTTGCACGTTTGACAGCCGAGCCCTTGAACAGGCGGCGATAGTCTTCAACAGACAGCTCGTGCCACTTTTCACGCGTCATGTGAAGCAGTTCGTCAGAAGGCTGTAGCTCCGGTGTGTCATTTGGTTTGGCAAATCGGTTCCAGGGGCAGGCTTGTTGACACCTGTCACAGCCGTAGAACATGTCGCCCATTTTTTGCTTTGCAGTTTCAGAAAGCTTGCCTCGGTTTTCTATCGTTTGGTAGGAAAGGCAAAGCGATGCAGAGAAGAAGCCTGCCACTTCGTTATCGGCAGGTTTGACATCGGGTAGGGGAATGGTTCCGAGAGCTCCAGTGGGACAAGCATCAATGCAACGGTGGCACGAGCCGCAACGGTTTGGCATGGGGGCGTCGAAGGGGAGTTCAATGTTGAGAAACAGCTCTCCAAGGAAGAACATGCTGCCGGCGTGGGGAATTATGAGCTGGTGGTTTCTGCCTATCCAGCCCAGACCGGCTTGTACAGCCCAGTAGCGTTCCAGGACAGGGCCTGTGTCGACGAAGACGCGATAAGACAGTGGAGCGTTGTATGTTTTGTCATCTTTGTCTTCAGAATCGACATGTTGTTTGAGCCATTCGGCGAGCTTGAAAAGTTTGCCTTTTACAATGTCGTGGTAATCCTTGCCAAGGGCGTAGGCTGAAATTTGGGGCTCGTCCTTGGGCAGAGTGTGGGCAGGCGCGTAGTTTAAGGCTACGGAGACGATGGTTTTCAGTCCCGGCATGAGGAGTCGTGGGTCGACACGCTTGTCATACCAGTTTTTCATATAAGCCATGTCGGCGTTGCCGCCCTCATCGAGCCATTGGCGCAAGTGGCGTGCCTGGTCGTCGCTGACGTGCGCCGCCTTGGCAAAGCCAATGGCAGAGAAGCCGAGCGTGTCGAGGGCATAGCGCCGCATGTCTTCGCCGAGGGCGATGATTCCTGCTGTGGGTAGTTTATCTTCTAATGTGTTTTGGCTTGGCATATTTCCGTGGGATGGGCTCGGAGCTTAATGTCAATGTACGTTTATGGGAAAGTCTTAAACTCGTAGCCCTGCTCTTTGAGCCATCTCAAGCTTTCGGGCAAAGCCGTCCGTAGTTTGTCAATGGCTTTCAGAGAGTCGTGGAATGTGATAATAGAGCCGTTTCGGGCATATCGTTTCACGTTGTTTATGACACCCTGTGCCGTCATCCATTTGGAATAATCACGCGTGACCAGGTCCCACATTATTATTTTATAATATCGGTTGACCCACCAGTAAACGTCGAACTTCATCCATCCGTGTGGCGGACGAAAGAGGTGTGCCTTGATGAGTTCGTTTGCCATAGCCACGTCTTGTCCATAGGTTATAGCCATGTGTCTGAGCGAGCCAAGGTGGTGGAACGTGTGGTTGCCTACTTGGTGGCCTTCGGCAACGATACGGTTGTAGAGGTCATGGTATCGCATGACGTTCTCACCAACCATGAAGAAAGTTGCCTTGACGCCAAACTCCCTTAACGTGTCAAGGATGAATGGTGTCGACTCGGGTATCGGACCGTCGTCGAAGGTCAAGTACACGGAATGGTCGTGCTTGTCCATGCGCCAAGTAGCCTTTGGATAAATCCAACGCAGAAACTTTGCCGGTTGTTCTATTAACATATTTGGTTCTCCCCCATACCCTTTCCCTCCGCAAATGGAGGAGGGAAAGGGGGCAGAAAGGGAAATGTGCAATATTTTTATTTGTTCCTAAAAAACATGTTTTATGCGCAAGGACGATGGAGCATTACTGCTCCAAAGCCTGACCGCCCTTGCCGAGATAGGCGCGGTAAAGGTTGTTTACCGTGTTGGTTTGCTTGTTGGCAAGTTTTGTGTCAACAAGCTTCGTGGTCTCCGCAACCTGCTGCATGATGCTGAACTGAATCATTATGTCACGAGCCGACTGGGCAAAACGCATGCCTTTGAGCGACAGGTAATAGTTGGCGTATTGCTCGGCGTTCTGCCACACGTCGTTGATGCACTTGAGCGCATTGGCCTTGTCGCCAAGTTTTGCGTAAGCCTTGGCTAAGTCTATGCCACCCGACATGTAATTCAAGGGTACGGTGTAGGTTGGTATTTCCTTCATCGCCTTGGCAAGAACCTTGCGAGCCTTGTCGTTCTTCTTCTCGTTTATGAGATGATTCGCAAGCTGGGCGAAGAGGCGACGATGAGTGTAGCACATTCGCATTATGGTCTCGTCAAGGTATAGGCCTTGAGTCGAGAGGCCGCCATACTTGTAGCGTGTCATCATATTGCGGTAAGTCTTCTCTGTGTCGAAGTTCTTTGATTCCTGGGCTTTTGTATTGAATGGAGTGATGCGGTTGGCAAGGCCTTCCTGCACAAAGTTGTCACCAAGGTTCATGAAGTTTTCCTCACCTACGGTGATGGCAACGTACAAAGGACGTGTCCAGTTGCACTGGGAAATCATCTCAAGCATCATAAGGTCGCTCTTGTACAGCGCATTTTTGCAATTGCCGTTTCCGTCACGGAACGAGATAGCCATCTTGTCGGGTATAGAGTCGGCTGCAATCAACATACCACTCTTCTTTACGGCTTCCTTATCGATGGTGACGTAAACGGTGTCGGTAGGAATAGTATGTAGATTTTGATCCTTTGAACGAACCCAGTATTTCATTATATTCTTAAGCTCGAACGGATCTGCACCAAACGTTGCCTTTGCCTGTTCTGGATCTTGTTTATAGAAATCACGGATCTGGCTCTTTAGCGATGGCTGGATTTCTATATATTCATTTGTTCCGGAACAATAGTCGAGGCGCGGCCATGATATTGGCACTGCAGGCGAATTGTAGGCAGGACGCTTCATCTGGTCGATGTACCAGTCGGTCTGCAAGTAAGAAAGGTTGCAGACACGAGCGTCCGTGCGAACTCCTTCCGTATCCTGGTTGTACCAAAGCGGGAAAGTGTCGTTGTCGCCATTGGTAAAGATTATCGGTGCGCCCTTGTCCTGAAGCGTCATGAGGTAGTTCTGACCGAAGTCGCGGCAGGTGTAGCGACCGGAACGGTCGTGGTCGTCCCATGTCTGTGATACCATTTGTATGGGTACAAGCAGGCACAGCAAAGAAACGATTGCAGTTACTGCTACGCTGTTTACCTTGAGACGTTTCTTCAGTAGGTCAATGATAGCAGCCACGCCCATGCCGCACCAAATGGCGAAAGCGTAGAATGAGCCGGCGAAAGCATAGTCACGCTCACGTGGCTGCACTGGGGTCTGGTTAAGATAAAGCACAATAGCGATGCCTGTCATGAAGAACAGGAAGAATACCACCCAGAACTGGCGTATGCCGCGGCGGCCGCGGAAAGCCTGCCAGAAAAGTCCGATTAATCCAAGGATAAGCGGAAGCCCGAAGAAGGCGTTGTGTCCCTTGTTTCCCGTGGGGTTGGTGGTAGCGTCGTATGCTTTCAAGTCATTGGGCAATTTGCTTTGGTCGCCGAGCATGGCATTGTCAATGAATGGAATGCCCGTTATCCAGTTGCCGTGCTCCAGTTCGCCATGACCTTGTATGTCGTTTTGGCGGCCGCAGAAATTCCACATGAAATAGCGCCAGTACATGAAGTTGCACTGGTATGAGAGGAAGAACTTGATGTTCTCCAACTGGTTGGGCACCTTTACGGTTATCTGTTCGCCGCAGCGGTCATAAGGCACTTCATGCCCTTCGACGCCTCCCATCCATGCCTCGTAGTCCTGTGTGTGACCGGCATCGTACATGCGTGGGAATATCATGTTCTGCGCATATGCATATTTATTCTTGTGGGTTACTACGAAGTAGGAGTCTTTCTCGTCCTTTGATGCCTTTTCCTTACGGCTGTACACAGGTGCACCTTCTTTCATTACAGGGCGGCACATGTTGCCGTCGGTTTTCAGTGCCACTTGCGATGTGTATGCTTGTCCGTAGAACAATGGACGGTCTCCGTATTGGTCACGGCTGAGGTAAGAGCCGAGTGTGAAGATGTCCTCTGGTGAGTTTTGATCCATCGGAGGGTTGGCAACGGAGCGGATGACGATGAGGGCATAACTTGAATAGCCTATCATCAGCATGAGCATACACAGGAGTACTGTGTTCTTGAAACGGGAAGTGACTATATAGACAGGGCTCTTTGAGCCTTGCACCTTAGCCTTTGCGCCACCGACCTTGCGGTTGAGTAGGAAGGCTGCTATAGCAAGGACGATGATGCCAATGGCAACAGCTGACCAGCCGTAGCCGTAGAAAGGTATGCCAATGAGGGTGAAGGCGAGCAAGAAAGATATGTTTTCACGCTTCTTGCTTTTTCCGATATAGCTTTCATAGATAGCCCAAATGGTGGTTCCTACAAGACATGCTATATAAATGATGAGGCCGGTGTTGAACGGTAAGCCAAGGGTGTTGACGAAGAACAATTCGAACCATCCTCCCACGGTGACGATGCCGGGCATGACTCCGTAAAGTACTGCCGCCACGATGACAAAAGATATGAGCAACGCAATGAGCGAGCCTTTGGTCTCCACGTTCGGGAAACGGCGGTAGCAATATACCAAAACGATAGCCGGCAGGCAGAGCAGGTTGAGCAGGTGCACGCCGATGGCAAGGCCTGTCATATAGAATATGAGTACAAGCCAACGGTCGCTATGAGGTTCGTCGGCATGGTCTTCCCATTTTAGTATTAGCCAGAAAACGATTGCCGTAAACGCTGATGAATAAGCGTATACCTCACCCTCTACGGCAGAGAACCAGAAGGTGTCCGACCATGTATAGATGAGTGCGCCTACCATGCCGCTTGCTTCGATGGCTATAAGCTTGCCGAGGGTGAGCGAGTCCCAGTCCTTCAGGATGAGCTTGCGCGTAAGGTGCGTAATTGTCCAAAAAAGGAACAGGATGGTTGTTGCCGACAATAGTGCCGACATGATGTTTACCATGCGTGCCACCTGTGAAGGGTCGCTTGCAAAATGACTAAAGAGGTTTGCTGTGAGCATGAAGAACGGTGCCCCTGGCGGATGGCCAATCTCAAGCTTGTATCCTGTGGTGATAAATTCCGGACAGTCCCAGAATGAGGCCGTCGGCTCAATGGTAGACACATAAGTAAAAGCAGCAATGGCAAATGCCACCCAGCCCAGCATAGTGTCCACTAAACGGTATTGTTTCATCTCTTGCGGAAATAAATAATTGTGTTATTGCAATAATAATGCAAAGTTAGTTCTTTTTTTTGATGTTTACGGCTTGGAGATGTTTTTTTTTATATTTTTGTGTAAAGTGTCGGTTAAGAAAGGGTGTGTCGGTGTCGTGATTAGAATATCAGGCTTGCGCTATACATAAGTATGACGTAACGCAAGAATTTGCCTATGGTTATTGAAGCGAGGGATATGAGCAGGTTGGCTCGCATGAATCCAAGGCATATAGTGATGGCAGAGCCAATGACTGGCAGAAAGGCAAAAAAACCGATCCATGCCCCGTGTCCTGCCATGAAGCGTTGTGCCTTGTCAAGATTTTCTTTCTTGACATGCAGGTATTTCTCTACCCAGTCGAGTCTGCCGAGCCGTCCTACGCAATAGTTGAACATAGAACCAAGTACATTGCCTATGGTGCCATATATGACGAGTGGTTCAGGCTTTAGTCCTGCGGCAAGCAGCCCGAGCATGACCGCCTCACTGCTGAACGGGAAAAAGCTTCCGGCTAAAAAGGCGGCCAACAGCATGCCCCAATAGCCATAGTTGATGAGAAAGTCGATCATGAAAGTTTATAAGTTGAATATGGTTATAGCCACTGCTGCCGCTGCCAACACAAAGAAAGAGATGTTGGATACTTTGGAATGCGAGAGTGCAAGATAATGGCCGATGAGCGGTGACGTGAACACTATTGTCATGCCCAGCAGCACGTTGAAATGTTGTGTTTGTACGATTGCGAATATGAAGCAACAGGCATCGAGCACCATGAACGCCTCATAGTGCATGCGCGTGCGTATGCGGTCTTGGTAACTGTAAGTGAGGAAATGCACGGCTCCTATAAGGGCAAGAACGAAGACAAAAACCAATGTAAGCAGCTGATGGAAGCTGATGATGGTGAAATCGAACGCTGTCTGAAATTGAATGATGCTGAGGAAATGGGTGCTTAGGAACTCTAAGCTGTTTGTGTAGAAAAGCCATGCAGCCACAAACCAATAGGGCATTAGCAGGCCCAGTACTGAGGCAAAGAGAGTGCGCGCACTGAAGCATTGTACGTAGATTGCCATTATAATCCACAAAATCGGCACGAAAAGCAACAGTTGCGAGAACTCGATACTTCCCACTCCCAAAGCACAAAAGGCATAGAACACCCAGCCTGTAGCCGTGTTATCTTGGTAAGAACGGAGCAACAGAAGCAGGAATACGATAGTTGAAAGCTGTACTACGTCAACGCCAATGTCCTTGAACAGGAACAAGGACATTGTTGTCAATACGAGGAATGAGCATGACACCATGCGCGAGAAGATACGGATTAGGGAATAGGCGTTGTTGAGTTCTGCCATAAGTATGGTGGAAACGAGTAGTAATGTAAATTCCAACCATAAGGCTTCCGTGACGAGTCCACCCGCCACGCAAACCACCAATCCGTATATCACCGTCATGGGCAATGCCCATCTCGATTGCGCTATCCTGTTCTGAAGTCTTTTCATACGCAGCCTCCCCACCTCGCACTATGACATGCACGAGGCAAAGGGACATTGTGAATGTTTTTACTTGTCTTTACCTAATTACAAGTCCTGGCCAATATCCTTCCTGAAATATTTGCCTTCGAAGTTGATTTTCAGGCTCTCGCCCATGCTTTTCGCCAAAGCTTCAGCCTTATCTGCGCCATACGACGTGACTGCTATCACGCGGCCGCCATTGGTCACCAACTGTCCATCTTTCACGGCAGTGCCCGAATGGAATACTATGCTCCCGTCAATGCTGTCAACACCGCTTATGGCGAAGCCTTTCTTGTAGCTTTCGGGATAGCCACCGCTGACAAGCATCACGCACACGGCTGCGCGCGAGTCGAACTCTATGGTCTTGGTGTCAAGGTCGCCATTGGCAACGCCTTCGAACAAGTCGACGATGTCGCTTTTCAGGCGTGGCATCACTACCTCTGTCTCCGGGTCGCCCATACGGCAGTTATATTCTATGACCATCGGGTTGCCGTTTACATTGATTAGTCCGAAGAATATGAAGCCCTTGTATTCAAGCCCCTCCTCGGCAAGGCCGTTGATAGTTGGCTTTATGATGTTTTCCTCCACTTTTTGCATCCATTCTTTTGTTGCAAAAGGAACTGGAGAAACAGAACCCATGCCGCCTGTATTCAGTCCTGTGTCATGCTCGCCAATGCGTTTGTAATCCTTTGCTTCTGGCAGAATCTTATAGTTCTTTCCATCGGTGAGGACAAACACGGAGCACTCTATGCCGGAAAGGAATTCCTCAATTACTACTTTTGTCGAGGCTTTGCCAAACATTCCTCCAAGCATTTCCTTGAGTTCTTCCTTGGCTGCGTCCAACGTAGGCACAATCAGCACTCCCTTTCCTGCGGCAAGCCCGTCAGCTTTAAGTACGTATGGCGGTTGTAGTGTTTCAAGGAATTTAAGTCCTTCTTCAACGGTAGTGCCATCGAAAGTTTCGTAGGCTGCCGTTGGTATGCCGTGGCGTTTCATGAAGCCTTTTGCAAAATCCTTGCTGCCTTCAAGCTGTGCCCCTGTTTTGGACGGGGCTATCACTGCTACATGGCTTGTGCGTTCGTCTCCCTTGAAACTGTCATAAACTCCATTGACCAGTGGATCCTCTGGGCCTACGACAACCATGTCAATGCCATTCTTGACGACAAACTGCTTCTGTGCCTCAAAGTCGTTGACACCGATGGCAACACATTCGCCCATCTCAGCCATGCCTGGATTGCCCGGGGCAATGTATAGTTTTTCGCACTTTGTGCTCTGCGCTATCTTCCATGCAAGCGCATGTTCACGCCCACCGGAGCCTAAGAGTAATATTTTCATTGCTTTTAATGGATAAATAATCCTTGTTATTCTTTACTGTATATCCAAATTAAGTGGAATTGCTTTACTTCAGCCAATCGTCGAAATATTGGCTTATTCTCTCGTGCAGGTGCACAGACTGATGCCCACGCATGTTATGTGGCTCGCCAGGATACACGAAGTAATCGCATTGCACACCGTCCTGAATGCACTGCTTTAGGAACGAGAACGAGTGCTGTGGCACGCAGGTCACGTCGTTTAAGCCTATGATAATCTGTAGTTTTCCCTTAAGGTTCTTTGCCTTGGGGATGAGTGACGACTGATGAAAGCCGTCAGGATTGGTTTGCGGAGTGTCCATGTAGCGTTCGCCGTACATCACCTCATACCATTTCCAGTCGATGACCGGACCGCCTGATACGCCCACCTTGAACACTTCAGGGTGTGTGGTCATCATGTTGATAGTCATGAAACCTCCGAAGCTCCATCCATGCACGCCCATACGGTTGGCATCTACATAGGGCAGGCTCTTAAGATAGTCAACGCCTTTCATCTGGTCTTCTACCTCATGGTCGCCTAGGTGGCGGAACGTAGCCTGTTCAAAGTCCTTACCACGGTTTTCGCTTCCGCGGTTGTCGAGTATGAACAGCAGGTAGCCTTTCTGTGCCATGTATGTTTCCCACCCACGGCTTGACCAGTGCCAGCGTGCGTCTACATTGTGGGCGTGAGGGCCGCCATATACGTAGATGATTGTCGGGTATTTCTTTGCCGGGTCAAAGCCAACAGGCATTACCATGCGGTAATAGAGGTCGGTAACGCCGTCGGCGGCTTTGATGCTGCCCATGCGGTATTCGGGCACATTATAGCCTTTCCAAGGGTCAGCGGCTGTGAAATAAGGCACGCGCTTTCCGTTCTCAGTATTGACAATAGCAATCTTGCGGGGTACGGCAGGCTCTTGGTAGTTGTCGTAGATAAACTGGCCGCTACTGCTAACGGAACCGTTGTGCCAGCCTTTCCCGTTGTCGTCCATGAGAGTGCGCTTGCCCGTCTCAATGTCTACAATCCAGAGATTACGCTGCGTGGGGTGAATCTCATTGCTTGCGTATACGATAGAATGGTGCTTTTTGTTAAAGCCGAGGAAGTCCATTACCACCCATTTGCCCGAAGTGATTTGCTTGAGCTGCTTGCCGTTTGTGTCGAACAGGTAGAAATGATTGTAACCGTCTTTCTGGCTTTGCATTATGAACTTGGAAGAATCCCACGGTAAGAACATTATCGGATTCTGTGGCTCAACGTACTTGCTGTCGGTTTCGCGGTAAAGATCTTTCTGTTTGTTGCCTGTAGCTGCGTCGTAGCTCACGAGGCGGCAGTCGTTTTGGTCACGGTTGAGCTCAAACATGTAGATGGTCTTTGAGTCCGGACTCCATGTTATGTTTGTAAAATAGCGGTCGGTAGGGTCGCCTGCTTTCAGGTAAACGACCTTTTCGGTGTTTAGGTCATAGACTCCCACGGTGACCTTGTGGCTTGTCTCGCCTGCCATTGGGTATTTCTCAGGCGCGGCGGTGGCAATGCGCGAGCCGCTCTTTGGCTCCACGTTTGGATCTGGAATGTCAATCATCGGGAAGTCGGTCACCATCGACTGATCCATGCGGTAGAAGGCAAGTCTCTGTCCGTCGGGACTCCAGAAAAGACCTTCCCTTATGCCGAACTCGTCACGGTGCACGCTTTGGCCATAAACGATGTTGCGTGATCCGTCGTTGGTTATGGCGTTGGTCACGCGTGTGCGAGTGTTGTCATTTTCCTTGATGTGCTCTACGAACAGCTGGTCGCCTTTCACGAATGCCAACGACTTCGAGGCGTAGCACAGTTTAGATGCCTGTATGCCAGATTCTATGTTCAGTGTCCAGAGGTTGCGCTTCGTCTGCCAGTTGTATGCCATGAACTGCTTGCCCATGCGCACTATCACGATGGGTTTGCTTGACTCTGGAAACGTAGCCGACATGAGGCTGTTGACGTTATAGTCTATTTTCTTGAAGTCGTCAATGTCCAGCAGCAATGTCTCCTTTCCGGTGTTCTTGTCTACAAGGTAGCACTTTTCGGCATCGATGCGCACGAGATTGTCGCCCCACCATGTTGTCCATCGGTTTTCCGGCACCATGCTGTGATAGTTGGTGCCGCCGAAATTGAGATCCTCCAGCGTAAACTGTTTGCCTGAAGCTGGCGGAGGAGTAGTTGCAAAACCACTAATGGTCATGACGCACAAAGAAATCAATATAAATAACTTTTTCATAACGAGTAAATTTTGGCCACTAATTGCACTGTAAACAGCTGATTGCGCCTTGAGTGGTCAGTCTTCTTCGTTGAATCGGCGGTTGCCACCGAATTTGTTGCCACGCTTGAAATCGCCTCCACCACGCTTGAAATCGCCTCCACCACGCTTGAAATCGCCTCCACCACGTTTGAAGTCACCACCACGTTTGAAGTCACCACCACGCTTGAAATCGCCTCCACGTTTAGAGTCTC
>CAZEEP010000001.1:0-16241 GCA_964511295.1 uncultured Prevotella sp. | reverse complement strand
CCACCACGTTTGAAGTCACCACCACGCTTGAAATCGCCTCCACGTTTAGAGTCTCCGCGTCTGCGGTCGTTGCCGCCTTGCCAGCGTCCCTCTCGCTCGTCGTCACGCTTGAAGTGTTCGCGCCGTTTTGGTTCAAGGCTGTGGAATTTGAACGATCTTATGTCGCCAGTTTCGTTTTCTTCCTGCTGCTCCAGACGTTCCTTGAACTCACGGTTTTTCTTGAACCTGTGTTTCTGCGCCATCTCGCGCTTCTCCTCCTCCGTCTTCACGATGCCACCCTCAGAGCGGAAGTCTGCCATCTTGCCGTCGAAAAGTGTGTATTTGCGGAACTCGCATTCAAGCGAGCCGTTATAAAGAGGTATCTTTATCGACGGTTTCAGTCCAATCTGTTCGAAGCACTCCTCGCGGTAGGACAAGATCCATGCCTCGTTGCCTCCGAACTCATGCTTCAGCCGCTCGCCTATCATGCGGTATGTGCCCAGCAGGTCGGGCGTGGTGATGCGCTCGCCATAAGGCGGATTGGTGACGATGATGCTTTTCTCCTCCGGCTTCTTGAAGTCCTTGAAGTCTTGCTGCACCACGTTTATGTCCTGTGACATTCCGGCAGCCTTTACGTTCAGCCTTGCTGTATTCACGGCTTTCATGTCAATGTCGTAGGCATATATGTGGTGGTCAAACTGGCGTTCGCCAGAGTCGTCGTTGTATATGTTCGAGAACATTTCTTGGTCAAAATCAGGCCATTTCTCAAAGGCGAAGCCCTTGCGGAACACGCCCGGCGATATGTTGCGGGCTATAAGGGCAGCCTCTATGGCGATGGTGCCTGAACCGCACATCGGGTCAATGAGGTTGCATTCGCCTCGCCATCCCGTCAGCAGTATCATTCCGGCGGCGAGCACCTCGTTGAGCGGTGCCTCCACGCTCTCCTGCCTGTACCCGCGTCGGTGCAGGCTCTCGCCGCTGCTGTCCAGGCAAAGCGTTGCGTCGTCCTCGGCTATGTGTATGTGCAAGCGTATGTCAGGGTCGCTGACCGATATGTTTGGCCGCTTGCCCGTCTTTTCGCGGAATTGGTCAACAATGGCATCCTTCACCTTGTAGCTGACGAAGTGGCTGTTGCGGAATTCGTCCGAGTATACCACCGAGTCTACGGCAAACGTCTTGCCCTCAAGTATATACTGACTCCAGTCAATTTCCTTTACATTGTTATATACGTCTTCGGCGGAGCGCGCTTTGAAGTGCTTTATGGTCTTGAGCACTCGAATGGCGGTGTGCAACTGAAAGTTAGCACGGTACATCATCTCCTTATTGCCTGTGAACGACACCATGCGGCGGCCTATCTGTACGTTGTTGGCGCCTAACCCTGTGAGCTCTTCTGCCAAGACGGATTCCAAACCCATGAAGGTCTTGGCAATGAGTTCAAATTCTTGTTCCATTATTGATTTCTATGTCAAAAAATATCGTTATTTTCTTGAATGCGTATCTCGGGAAACATTAATATGCGTTGCAAAGTTAATAAAAAGCTTTCAGAAACCGCAAGCCTTGGCATGATTTATTTTAATGGCTTTGTTTCTTTGTCGGCAACGCCCTATGTGAGGGTGTGCAAAAATTTAACAATCTGTTCCCTGCTTGTGATTTCAAAAATGCGACAATCACGTTATTGCGATTGCGGACGGCCACAAAGACCGCGCCCTGCTTATTGCTGAAATTTACCTGGGAGGTATATTTTTTTAGATGCGATTACTTAAAAATGGTATTAATTAATCCATACGATTTCATCAAAGGAGCCGGGCACATTTATTGGTGTCCATTCTTGTTCCCCAAATGAATATTCGGATGTCTGATTGCCGCCTTGAGAAGCTTCAAAATGAACGGTCAGTGTGCCTGGGCGGTCGTAGTTCGCCGTTGCCGACAAGGCTTTGCCGGGGTATGAGGTCATTGGCTCTTTCGCAAGGGAAAGGTTTTCATCCAACGCATAGAAAAGGCTCATGTTGCCGTTTCCACTTTTTCCCCTTACCACGATGAAGCCCGCTATACATTGCGTTTTTCCACCTTCGTCTTTTGCTGCAGAAGGAACAGAAAACGGTATAAGCCTGTCCGCGTCAATCTCGTCCAATGTGGCAAAGCCATAATTTTGGGGGAATAATACGGGAACCCATTTTCCGTTTCCTTTATTTGCCGACAGCAGCACGCATTGGGGCGTGTATGCGCCCGGATACTCACCGAACTGCCCGGCTGCCATTCCGTCGGGCAGCGTGAAACGCATGTTAGATTGTGGCGATGAGGCTCTTGAGCTTGAATAATAGTCTGACAGTTCCAGATTAGCCGAAACAATGTTGGCACCATACTTCTTTCCGTCGTTGCTTTGTATTGCCCCTACTGCATTCCCGTTGCTGAACAATGCAATCGTATTGAGATTGCTAAGCTTGCTACAGTCTTGAGTACACAAGTCAAGGAAAAACGGATACAGGTTATCACCTTCTTTTGCCAAACCGCAAATGCCGTATGCCCGAGATACGCCCACGGCAGAATGGAAATCGGGATACATGTCCAATGCCCATGATTTCATGTCACTTGCGCTGTTGTCACCGGCAAGCCACCTTGTTATCTGTCTTTCAAGGGATGTGCTGATTTTGGTTGCGTTACGTATGCCATATAGGTTAAGTTCCTTTGGGGTAAGGCCGTCGGTGAGATTTACGTTGCCTATTTTCATCATCCTGCCACTACGCATGAGGTTCACCTCAACGCGTGAGGCAGGTTTCCTGTACGGCATTTGGATTGTCATTCCATCGGATGATTTGGAAACCACCTTTGCATAATATCCCTTGATGGATCCTTCCGGGATGAGTTTGTCCCCGGTTTCCCAAAAGAAATTCAATATTACGTCGTCGCTTCCAAGGTAGCCCTTGCCTTCCAGATGAACGATTGTCCCTGGGGAAAGAACCTTCCCGTCTTCCAGGAGCCTGGCATTTTCAACAAACGCAACCGTTTCTGGTTCCTTGTCATCGCTGCAAGCCACCAGTCCAACTGCCGCAAGCAAGGTCACGAACAGACCACAAAAAAACTTAGTTTTCATCATCGCTCTATTTGTATGGTTTTCTATATTGTACAAATGCCCAAATTCATCGAGCAATATTTATTGGCTATTATCATTTGCCCTCTTTATTTAAGAGCAAAAATATATTTTATATTTAAATTTGCAAGAATTTAAAGAAAAATAAGTGAGCTTAGTTGTTAAAAATTAAATACAATTCCTTCTAGTGCAATATCTGACTTTATTGCCGTAAGGAGCATTTTTACGCTTGTAAATATTTGTACCGTTTAGCTTGTAACTTATTGATAATCAAGCTATATAATATTCTCATATAAATACCATGAAAGGGTAAACTATCTTCTACTGATAAGGTCAGGAATCAATACAACTGGTAATGTAAAGGACACGAGTTTTAATTGAGAAAAAATGAGTTAATGTACAAATATAAATTCGTCATTTCCTCTTTCCCG
The DNA here is from genome assembly GCA_964511295.1 of uncultured Prevotella sp. Lineage (GTDB taxonomy): Bacteria > Bacteroidota > Bacteroidia > Bacteroidales > Bacteroidaceae > Prevotella. Next base: position 12,743 of record CAZEEP010000001.1, on the reverse strand, counting down.
TCTTGAGATTCAAAGTGAAGGACTCCCCCGTTTTCAAATCTCGGTATGTTAATGTTTTCTTGGAAGAACTCTCAGCAAGATGCCCAAAAGCTATCGGATTTATTCCATCTGTTGAATAGCTGACATCGTAAATAGATAGTCTTCCTCTTTTGTTTTGAACCCATATATTCCCACACATGTTATCGCTGATGAGTTCAGTTGAGTTCTGAGAATTCACCTTCAATCCTTCGTCAACCATATTTTGTCGAAGAAAGGACAGAAGTTGTGTTGTAGGAGAGAAAAATAGCCAATTATTATCTCTTGTTGCAGGGTCAGTCAACGTACTGATTTGCTGTTTGCTTAGTGGAGCATTGTAACCATCCAACGCTTGTGCTGAAATTAAGAATTTCAGGCGTTGTATCATGGTTGTAGTCTTGCCTGTTTCAGGACCACCTTCTATGACAATAGGAACTCCATCATAAAGATGAGAGCGTTTAGCGTTCTCTTGAAATTCATCAAGAATATGCTGGGAACGCATTTCATCACCCTGTCGGATAAAACTCTGTGTCTTTTCAACAGCTTCTGACGCTTCTGCCACCTTACGTTCCATTTCAGCAAGTTCCTCTTGCTCTTTTCGTCTTCGAGCTTTTTCTTCTCTTCTTTTGCGTTCAGCCTCTTCTGTTTCAAGGTGCTTTTCAGCTTTACGGGCAGCTTCCTCACGTTCTTTGCGCTCCTTTTCTTGTTTAAGGCGCATGTCTGCCAGTTTCTTTTCCAGTTCTTTCTTTTTATTGATAAGATCAGAAAGTCTCTGAAAATGGTACGATTTGGTCTCACTGTCAAAATTGACGGTAATCTCCTTAGCCGATTGATTAGTTAGGGAATATGTTGCCCTGTTATGTATGTTCACTGTAACAGCATTCCTCAGAGCATAGGTTGTACGAGTGTCAAAATTTCGAATACCTGAGTGGTATGTACTCAATACACTACCCATAGGTGTATTTTTGTACACAGGGGGTCCATCACCTTTATAGGCTCTACTTGTATTTCATCATTTATTAACCAATAGATTTTCTCTCCATTTTGATTAGGATGTATTTTATTGGCAACATTGCAACTTACTCGTGCAACAGCACAATTTTGAGAATAGTTGTAGACTTCTCTGCTACGATGATTTTTGATGGCATAGCCGATATTAGTCAAGGATTGTTTGCGATTTAATATTTCCACATGAAATAAATTAACAAAAAGTAAAAAATATGGACAACGGGAAAGTGGTGTTCCAGAAGTTCGGAACAGCACTTCCGACGCTCAGACGGCTGACGAACGCCCCACGTGCGCCGCCTGTACTATGCTTGCACGGTGCTTTTGTCTGTTATTTACGGCGTAACTGACTCGCTTGTACGGCGTAAAGGTCTCACGTTTACGCCGTAATCCTCATGCCTTTACGGCGTAAAGATGAAGGGCTTATGATTGCTGGGAATGGCTGGTTTTGTATTAGGCTGATAGTCAAAAGGTTACAAAACTTGCTACCATTGGCTTATTTGGAGAAAAGTGTAGGCTTGAACGAAAAAACGCTGCTCCTGAGAGGGGTTGCAATGATATTTTTTTTACAAATCTACTTGGTGCTTGTAACATAATCGTGGTATGCAAAATACATTTTTCGTGGTATTGTGGGATTCGTCGATTCGTCGTAACTTTGCACTCAGAAAACAAACATATACATAACGCATAATTAAGAAAGGAACAAAGTTATGGCAAAAATCGCAAAACAACTCACAGAGTTAATTGGCAACACGCCTCTTTTGGAACTGAACAGGTTTTCGCAGGAGAAGGGACTTGACACCCCAATAATAGCCAAGGTAGAATATTTCAACCCTGGCGGAAGCGTGAAGGACCGCATTGCGCTGGCAATGGTTGAAGACGCAGAGCGACAGGGGCTGCTGAAGCCGGGGGCTACCATCATAGAGCCTACGAGCGGCAACACGGGCGTGGGGCTGGCGTGGGTGTCGGCGGTGAAGGGGTACAAGCTCATACTCACGATGCCCGAAACCATGAGCGTGGAGCGCCGCAACCTCGTGAAGGCATATGGGGCACAGGTGAAGCTGACCGACGGAAAGGCTGGCATGAACGGCGCGATAAAGGCTGCCGAGGAACTGCGCGACTCCATTCCGGGCAGCATAATCCTCCAGCAGTTCACCAATCCTGCCAATCCGAAAGTACACTATAATACTACTGCCAATGAAATTTGGAGTCAGACCGACGGCAAGATAGACATCTTCGTGGCTGGCGTGGGCACGGGCGGAACGGTTTCCGGAGTGGGCAAACGCCTGAAGGAGCTGAACCAGGACATAAGGATTGTGGCTGTGGAGCCGGCGTCTTCGGCAGTGCTTAACGGCAAGCCGAGCGGGCCGCACAAGATTCAAGGCATCGGGGCAGGCTTCATCCCCGGGACCTATGACGCAACGGTGGTTGACGAGGTGCTTGACATAGAAAACGACGATGCCATTCGCACGGGGCGCCAACTCGCGCAGCAGGAAGGCCTCCTCGTAGGCATTTCCTCTGGAGCGGCAGCCTTTGGCGCAGCCGTGTTGGCAAAGCGTCCGGAGAACAAGGGCAAGCGCATTGTCGCCCTGCTGCCTGACACCGGCGAGAGATACCTTTCTACCGTGCTCTTCGCCTTTGACGAGTATCCGCTTTAAGGGGACGCTATTTCTTGAAAACCTTTATGCCAGGCTCCACGTCACCCGTAATCCACATGTTGGCGCCGATGACGGCATCATGGCCAATGGTTATGCGCCCGAGGATGGTGGCATTGGAATAGACTATTACGTTGTCTTCCAATATCGGGTGGCGCGGGATGCCTTTTATGGGGTTGCCGTCCTCGTCGAGTGGGAAACTGCGCGCGCCGAGCGTCACGCCCTGGTAGAGCTTCACGTTGTTGCCGATGACGCATGTAGCTCCGATCACCACGCCCGTGCCATGATCGATGGTGAAATAGTTGCCTATGTGTGCGGCGGGATGTATGTCTATGCCCGTTTCCGAATGCGCCATCTCGGTTATGATGCGCGGGATGAGCGGCACGTTCTGTTCTACCAGCTCGTGTGCCAGCCGATAGCATGTGAGTGCCTTGATGACCGGATAGCACGCTATGATTTCGCCATAGCTGGTAGCGGCAGGGTCGCCGTCGTAGGCGGCACGCACGTCGGTGGCAAGCACCTTGCGGATATGTGGCAGTTTTTCTATCACTCGCAGGGCAATGTCGGCTGCCCACGCGGCTGCTTCGTGGCGCGAGGGCGCCGCGTCGCACTGCTGGAAACACAGCCCGGCGAAGACCTGGTCGGTCAAAAGGCTTGCCATCCTTTCCACCTCAACGCCGATGTGATAGCCTATGCTGTTGGCGTTTATGATGGATGCGCCATAGTAGCCAGGGAACAAAATGGAGCGCGAAAGGCTGATAATCTCGCGCAGGGAGACTTCCGAGGGCAACGGACTGACCCCGTAGCGATTATGGCAAAGACCGTCAATGGTTTCGGGACGCGACAACTTGCCGATGGTTTCTTGCAGCACTTCGCTGCGTTCTTTTTCGCTCATAACGTTTCATTAAACGTTGCAAAGGTAATGGGAAATATGCATTTAACAAAGTTTTTGATACATAAAAACGCTTGTTTGATACGTTATAGATAGAAAAAGTTTAACTTTGCGTTCAAAATGTACAGACTATGGCTATTATTTTGGCGGACAGGCAGGACATCACGCGCATAGGAATGGCTTCCGTGGTGCGGCGTATGGGGCAGACTGACGTTGTCAGAGTCTCTGACAAGGCAACCTTGATAGCCGCGCTCGAACGCCATGAGGATGCCGTGGTCATAATCGATTATACGCTTTTTGAAATCAACAGCGTGGAGGAGCTTGCCATTCTTGAAAGCCGTTTTGCGGCTTCGTTCTGGATTCTGTTCAGCGAGGAGCTTTCGCACGAGTTCATTCGCACGATCATGACTACGGCTTCGCGCATAAGCATTCTGCCCAAGGATTCGGCAGAGGGAGACATCGTGGAGTGTCTGAGGCAGGCTTTGCGAGGCAGGCGGTTCGTTTCGCCACACGTGATGGAAGCCCTTCTTTCGCCTGTGGAAACGGCTTCCGACATTCAGACAACGCTCACCGCCACGGAGAAAGACATTTTGAAAGACATCGCCCTGGGGCTCACTACAAAGGAGATTGCGGCAAGGCGCAATTCGAGCTTTCACACCGTGAACACGCACAGGAAGAACATTTTCAGAAAGCTGCAAGTGAACAACGTCTACGAGGCAATCAAGTATGCTTTACGTTCCGGGCTTGTAGACGCTGCGGAATACTACATTTGACCGGGTAGGGGATGCCATTGAATGCAAGTACAGATATTTTTTTAATTTCCAGGGGGTGTTTTTGTAATATATTCTGAAACCCTGTCTGACTTGCCAGTTTTTTTAAGTAGGCTATAAGAAATGGGGCGAGGCTAAGTGCTGAAAGAGCATGTTGGGTGAAAGAACAATGAAACTGTTTATGTGGGTTGATTTTGAAGAACAAAAAAGGTACAACTCGCATTAAAATCAAATGAAATTGACAAATAACGCAGAAAACGACCTCTTAGTTGTTCTTTTTCAATAAAAAACATTATCTTTGTGGGTAACTATGGCGTAAGCCATAATTGAAGTAGGCAACAGGCGAAACACGTCTAATGATGACACTCTGCAATTTGACAATTAGCCATTGGTGCCGAGTTTTAACTAACAAAATAGAATCAAGACATGCCTATACAAAGCGAAGCAGCTCTCGAAAACGGACTCATAGCCACTCTTCGACAGATGAACTACGAGTATGTCCGCATTGAGGAGGAGAAAAACCTGTATGCCAATTTCAAGCGTCAGTTGGAGAAACACAACCAGGAGAAGCTGGAGGAATTTGGACGCAGGGAGTTCACGGAAGCTGAGTTCGACAAAATCCTGATTTATCTTGAAGGCGGCACCCGCTTTGAAAAGGCAAGGAAACTGCGTGACCTCTATCCGCTTGAGCTGGAAAGCGGTGAACGCCTGTGGGTGGAGTTCCTGAACTGCACGCACTGGTGCCGTAACGAGTTTCAGGTTTCCAGCCAGATTACGTTTGAGGGGAGAAGGAAGTGCCGCTATGACGTGACGATACTTGTCAACGGCTTGCCCTTGGTACAGGTAGAACTGAAGCGCAGGGGCGTGGAGCTGAAGCAGGCATACAACCAGATACAGCGTTACCACAAAACCTCGTTCCACGGGCTTTTCGACTACATACAGCTGTTCGTCATCTCCAACGGGGTGAACACTCGCTATTTCGCCAACAATCCGAACAGCGGCTACAAGTTCACGTTCAACTGGACGGATGCTGCCAACGTGCCGTTCAACGACTTGCAGAAGTTTGCCACCGTTTTCTTCGACAAGTGTACGTTGGGCAAAATCATTGGCAAATACATCGTGCTGCACGAGGGCGACAAGTGCCTCATGGTGCTTCGTCCTTACCAGTTCTATGCCGTGGAGAAAATTCTCGACCGTGTGGAAAACTCCAACGACAACGGATATGTTTGGCATACCACGGGCGCGGGAAAGACCCTCACTTCATTCAAGGCGGCACAGCTGGTGGCGGAGCTGGACGAAGTGGACAAGGTGATGTTCGTGGTCGACCGCCACGACCTCGACACCCAGACGCAAGCCGAATATGAGGCATTTGAGCCGGGGAGTGTTGACGGCACCGACAATACGGACGAGCTTGTGAGGTGTCTTCTGGACAATTCGAAGATTATCATCACCACAATACAGAAGCTCAACGCCGCCGTCAGCCGCCATTGGTACAGCGGGCGCATTGAGGAGGTGCGCCACTCGCGCATAGTGATGATTTTCGATGAATGTCACCGAAGCCATTTCGGCGATTGCCACAAGAACATCGTCAGGTTCTTCGACAACACGCAGGTGTTCGGTTTCACCGGCACGCCCATCTTTGCCGAGAATGCCGTTGACGGACATACTACAAAAGAGATATTCGGCAACTGTCTGCACAAGTATCTCATAAAGGATGCAATTGCGGACGAGAATGTGCTGGGCTTCCTCGTGGAATACTATCACGGCAATGCCGATGTGGACAATGCCGACCAAGGCCGCATGACGGAGATTGCCAGATTTATCCTTAACAATTTCAACAAGTCAACATTCGACGGTGAGTTTGACGCACTGTTTGCCGTGCAGTCTGTGCCCATGCTCATACGTTATTACAAGATATTCAAGAGCCTCAATCCGCAGATACGGATTGGGGCTGTGTTCACATACGCCGCCAACAGTAGCCAGGACGATGCCATGACGGGCATGAACACAGGCGGCTATGTGAGCGAGAACACGGGAGGGGCTGACGAGCTGCAAGCCATCATGGACGACTATAACAATATGTACGGCACGAGTTTCACCACCGAAAATTTCCGTGCCTACTATGACGACATCAACCTTCGCATGAAGAAAAAGAAGGAGGGCATGAAACCGCTCGACCTCTGTCTCGTCGTCGGCATGTTCCTCACGGGCTTTGACAGCAAGAAACTCAACACGCTCTATGTGGACAAAAATATGGAGTATCACGGATTGTTGCAGGCTTTCAGCCGTACCAACCGTGTGCTGAACGAGAAGAAACGCTTTGGCAAGATTGTCTGCTTCCGCGACTTGAAAGGCAAGGTGGACGAGGCCATCAAGCTTTTCAGCAATGGCGACAACATTGACGACATCGTGCGCCCGCCTTTTGACGAAGTGAGAAAAGAATACCGGGAGCTCACGACTGCTTTTCTTGAACGTTATCCGGAGCCTCACTTCATTGATTATCTGCAAAGCGAGAACGACAAGAAACGCTTTATCCTCGCTTTCCGTGACATCATCAGGAAGCACGCTGAGATTCAGGTCTATGACGAATTTGAGGAGGACGCCCCCGAACTGGGCATGACCGAACAGCAGTTCATGGACTTCCGCAGCAAGTATCTTGATATTTACGATACTTTTGGCGGAGGCGGCAACGGCACTGCGCGGCAAGACGATAACGTGCCTGAAGACGATGGCGGCATGGTTGCCGAACCAGATCCGGCGGATGATGATACGGGCATTGACGGCATCGACTTCTGCCTTGAACTGCTTCATAGCGACATCATCAATGTGGCTTATATACTTGAACTCATTGCCGACCTTGACCCTTACAGTGAAGACTATCCCGACAGGCGGCAGTGCATCATTGACACGATGATAAAGGATGCCGAACTGCGTGGCAAGGCAAGGCTCATCGACGGCTTCATACAGAAGAACGTGGATGAAGATCGCGACAACTTCATGGCCTACAAGCGGAAAGCCGATGGCACAAGCGACCTTGAAGAACGGTTGAACAACTACATTGTGACTGAGCGCAGCAATGCAGTCAACATATTGGCAGAGGAAGAAGGTATTGCCGCCGACGTGCTCAACCATTATCTTTCCGAGTACGACTATCTGCAAAAAGAACAGCCCGAAATCATACAGGAGGCTCTGAAAGGCAAACATCTTGGATTGATAAAAAGACGCAAGGCATTAACAAGAATACTCGGCAAACTGCGTTCTATCATTAGAACATTCAGTTGGGAATAATCAAAACGAACCATTTCATTAAGCCAGAAGACCAAAGAAAGCTTGCTTTACTTTGGCTTGGCGAGAAATGGTGCACAAAAGTGAACAAAAGAAAATAACGATATGAGCGAAGAATTACAACAGAAACTCCGTGACCAACTTTGGGAAGTGGCAAACAAGTTGCGTGGCAACATGTCGGCAAGCGACTTCATGTATTTCACCCTTGGCTTCATTTTCTACAAATACTTGTCGGAGAAGATTGAGAAGCATGCCAACGAAGCATTGGCAGATGACGAAGTGACCTTCAAGGAGCTTTGGACAATGGAGAAAGACGCTGACGTAGAGGAGTTGCAGGAGGTGGTTAAGGCTGAGTGTTTGGAGAACATCGGCTATTTCATCGAGCCTAACTTTCTCTTTTCGTCTGTCATTGAGAGCATCAAGAAGAAGGAGAACATCCTGCCGATGCTTGAACGCTCGTTGAAGCGAATTGAAGACAGTACGCTCGGGCACGACAGTGAAGAAGACTTTGGCGGCCTTTTCTCGGATATTGACCTCGCTTCGCCTAAACTTGGGAAAACGGCTGACGACAAGAACACGCTTGTAAGCAACGTGCTGCTTGCGCTCGACGACATAGACTTCGGAGTGGAAGCATCGCAAGAGATAGACATTCTTGGCGATGCCTACGAATATATGATTTCGCAGTTTGCCGCTGGAGCGGGCAAGAAGGCTGGCGAGTTCTACACGCCACAGGAGGTGAGCCGTATCTTGGCAGAGATTGTGACCATAGGGCATGCCCGTCTTCGTAATGTCTATGACCCTACTTGTGGCTCAGGCTCTTTGCTTTTGCGTGCCGCAAGCATAGGCAACGCCAACGAAATATTCGGCCAGGAGAAGAACCCCACGACATACAACCTTGCTCGAATGAACATGCTTCTGCATGGCATCAAGTTCAGCAACTTCCGCATTGAGAATGGCGACACGCTGGAGGCGGACGCTTTTGGCGACACCCAGTTTGACGCGGTCGTGGCCAATCCGCCATTTTCTGCCGAGTGGAGTGCAGCCGACAAGTTCAACAACGACGATCGATTTAGCAAGGCTGGCCGACTGGCTCCTCGTAAGACTGCCGACTATGCCTTCATCCTGCACATGATTTATCACCTCAATGATGGCGGTACAATGGCTTGTGTCGCTCCTCATGGCGTGCTGTTCCGTGGCAACGCCGAGGGTGTCATCCGCCGTTTCCTCATTGAGAAGAAGAACTATGTGGATGCCGTCATCGGTCTGCCAGCCAACATATTCTATGGCACGAGCATCCCTACCTGCATCCTCGTGTTCAAGAAATGCCGCAAGGAGGGCGACAACATCCTTTTCATTGATGCCAGCAAGGAGTTTGAAAAGGTGAAAACCCAGAACAAGCTGCGTCCGCAACACATCAAGAAAATAGTCGACACCTATCGCAATCGCACGGAAATAGAGAAATACAGTCACCTCGCCACGTTGCAGGAGATTGCCGACAACGATTACAACCTCAACATCCCTCGCTATGTAGACACTTTCGAAGAGGAAGAGCCTATCGACATCCATGCCGTGATGAAGGAGATCAAGGAACTGGAAGCCAAGCGCGCCGACCTCGACAAGGAGATTGAGGGGTATCTGAAAGAACTGGGATTGGTAGAGTAATAAGAAAGGGACTAAGTATGAAAGGTTACGCAAAGCCACTACACGAATTTATAGAAGGTCATAAGATACAATTTGTCATACCTGTCTATCAGCGCAATTATGATTGGCTGATTGACAATTGCGACCAGTTGTTTGCAGACTTGGTGAAACTAAGCCAATCTAACAGGCAGAGCCATTTCTTTGGCTCTATTGTTACCTCATCTGCCGATAGCGGCTATAACAGATTGGTGATTGATGGTCAGCAACGTTTGACCACCATATCACTTCTTCTCTTGGCAGGAATAAAGGCGGTGAAAGATAATGCCATTGAAATAAGTGAAGCTTCTAGAATAGAAGAAGCATACGAAGTCTTCTTAAAGGCTAAATTCTGTAACTCAGAACGAAAGATAAAGCTAGTTCCTATTGAAAACGACCGCATAGCATACGATAAGATTTTCAAAGATGAAGACATTTTCGATGAAGGCTCTAAAATAACTCGCAACTATCGCCATTTCTATGAGAAATTGACAAGGAAGCCACAGTCGCTCTCGTTCGACCAACTGCTTGATGCCATAGAGAGATTGCAGATTATCTCAATAGAGTTGGATTCAGATGATGATGCTCAACTCATCTTTGAGAGTCTGAACTCTACAGGCTTGGCACTTACCGAAGCTGATAAAATACGCAACTATCTTCTGATGTCATTGACACCAGAAGACCAACAAATGTGCTTTAAAAACTATTGGCAAAAGATTGAATCGGCAACAGAAAATCAACCAACTAAATTCTTGCGTGACTACTTGACTATCAAGCAGCAACTACAGCGTCCTGTACGTATATCCAATATATACTTTGAGTGGAAAAAGTATATGGATGGACACGACCGTAAGGAAGAATTGGTTGAGATGTTGGAGTATGCGCATTATTATCAGCAGATAACGGAGGCCAAGTTACCTACAGACAAGTTGTCAGAGAAAATGCGCCATATCTGCAATATAGAGACGGATGTTGCCAACGTGTTTTTCATACAGTTTCTGAAATATGCATCCGTCAATAATTTTCCGGAGGAAGAAATCTACAAGGTGATTGACTTGGTTGAGAATTATCTGGCAAGGCGTATCGTATGCAATATGCCTGGCAACGCGCTTACCCAAGTATTCTGCGCTCTGCACAAAGATGTGCTGAAAAGCATAGAAGAATATAACGCAGCAAAGATTACGATAGAAGATTCTTATTCCGACATATTGGCTTATCACATTATGCGTCGAGATGGAAACTATCAGTTGCCACATGATGCTCAGTTTGTTGAAGCCATCAAGATGCGTGATGCTTACCACATGCTCAAACCTTTCCAGATATTCCTCTTTGAACGTTTGGAAAACTCAGTGCATGGTGAATACAACGATGTTGCAACCGATATGAGGAAGAAAGATGCCACCATTGAGCATATTATGCCCCAAACATTGAATGGCGAATGGAAGGCTATGCTTGGCGACAACTATGAAGAGATACAAGAGAAGTATCTTCATACCTTTGCCAACCTTACTTTGACAGGCATAAACAGCGAGCTAAGTAACAAGGCCTTTGAGATAAAGCGTGATGGCAAGACAATAGGCGATGATGTATATCCTGGCTACAAAAATTCTAAATATCGTTTGACAAGGAGTGTCACCTCATGCGAGAAGTGGACAGAAACAGAATTGCAAAATAGAGGCGCAGAGATTATAAGTACATTCTTGCGCCTGTATCCACTGCCAACAACAGCATTCAAGCCCATGCAAAAACCTGTAGAGGAAGTTACTTTGGACGAAGAAACTTTCTCTCCGACCAACAGACAACTAAAGGGCTTCCGCTTGTTTGATAACGAATATGTAGAAACAACGTGGAAAGACATGCTTTTGCGTGTCGTTAAACTTGTTGCTGAACGATATACTGATATTGTCGATGGTCTGTATGATGCAGAGGGCTATTTCTGGTCTTCAAAACAAGCAGACACAAGATATTGCACACAGATCGCGCCCGAGAAATATCTATGGACATCTATGGATAATCGGAATAAACTCCGTTGTTTGCGCTACTTGTTTGACAAGTGCGACATTGCCGAGTCTGAATTGGTGATGTTGCTCGAACCCATTAAAGAATAAGTATTTAAGCTAAAATTATACTGACATGGCAGGAAATATGACATTGGCAGGCAACAGCGAGTTCAAAAGTTGGGTCTCGCAGTTGAAGAAAGATATACGCAGCGCACAAGTCAAGGCGGCAATCAAGGTGAACATAGAATTGCTTCGCCTTTATTGGCGCATGGGTGCGGACATTTGTGAAAAGCAGAAATCTGCATCTTGGGGCGATGGCTGGCTCAAAGAATTGAGCCGTGAACTTATGGCGGAGTTTCCTAATATGAAAGGATTTTCGTATCGCAATCTAAGGTATATTCGCCAATGGTATGATTTTTATAATCAGCGAAATATAATTTGGCAACAAGCTGTTGCCAAATTAGACAATGATGAGAGGCAACAACCTGTTGTCCAAATAAGCGAGGACATATTCTTCTCCGTTCCTTGGGGACATCATTTATACATCATATCGCAATGCAAGGATGTTGACCGCGCTGTGTTCTATCTGCAAAAGACCGTAGAAAACGGTTGGAGCCGTGCTGTCCTGCTTAATTTCCTTGACACCAATCTATACGAGCGGCAGGGAAAGGCCGTAAATAATTTCAACAGGTTGCTGACTGACCCTCAAAGTGAATTAGCAACACAAACGTTGAAAGACCCTTATAATTTCGATTTCCTCACACTCGATGGTGAGTATCGGGAGCGAGAGTTGGAACAAGGACTTACTCAAAATGTCACACGCTTCTTGCTTGAATTGGGTACAGGTTTTGCTTTTGTTGGGAGTCAAGTTCCACTACAAGTAGGGGAAGACACTGTATATCCTGATTTGCTTTTCTATCATTTGGAACTGCGCTGCTATGTGGTCGTAGAGTTGAAGATTACAAAATTCAAAGCAGAACATCTGGGGCAGTTGGGAATGTATGTGAGCACCGTCAATCATATCAAGAAGAAGCCTTCTGACAACCCTACGATTGGTTTGCTTATCTGCAAGACCAAGAATAATGTGATGGCTCAATATGCTCTTGAATCGACCAATCAACCAATAGGTATCTCCGAATATCAGTTATCTAAGCTCATGCCTGAAAACATACAGAGCCAGTTGCCTACAATTGAAGATATTGAAGCAACCCTTTCTGATATAAAGGAGACGAAGGATTGATAGATCATGTGACTACCATGTAACTGGCATGTAACTGAAAGGCTCTAAATGTATCAAAGTCTGCCATAAGTTCCTAATAATAAAGGGAAAGAGTATATAACTACCATGTAACTGAGATACGATTGGCAACTAAAATTAATGATTAAAAATGACAACGACAATAAATAACGAACATAAGAAACTCAATGTCCCAAATCTCAGATT